>NZ_CP044222.1:0-688205 GCF_008727795.1 Nitrincola iocasae
ATGTCAGAAGCGTTATGGGAGCGGTGTTTATCCGGTCTCAGGGAGGAGTTCCCGTCGCAGCAGTTCAACACATGGATACGTCCGCTGCGTCTGGCTGATTGCACAGTTGATCGCCTGATCCTGACTGCACCTAATCGTTTTGTCAAAGATTGGGTGACTGATAAGTACCTTAACCATATTCGCCAGACTTTTATTAATGTCAGTGGCAATCTCAGCGCTGACGTCAGTATAGATATTACCGCTAAACCAAGGGCGGCTAATGGCGAAACCGGTTTTTTGTCGGCTCACGCTCCGCCAGTCGTTCAAGCTGAACCTGAGCAACGACAACCTGAGCAGGTTGTGCGCCTGCAATCGGATGCACCATCCGCAGGTCCGGTTGCTGAGGCCGTGACTGGCGAGGCAAATTACCTGCCTGCCCTCGATGCCACCCCGCCTCAGCAGGTGGGGCTAGCGTTGCAGGATACATCCAGAGAGCCCTCCTTGCCCACTGATGAGCCTCGCCGGCGTTCCTCGCGCAAGGTCGATGTTGAAGGTGGGGTCAAGCATCAATCGAATTTGAATCCTGCATTTACTTTTCACGCTTTCGTCCAGGGTAAGTCCAACCAGTTAGCCCTTGCGGCTGCTCAGCAGGTGGCCGACAATCCGGGTGGCGGTTACAATCCGTTATTTATTTATGGGGGGGTTGGCCTGGGTAAAACGCATTTGATGCATGCTGTGGGTTGCGAGATGCTCAAGCGTAATCCCAATGCGCGGATAGTCTATCTACACTCAGAGCGCTTTGTAGCCGATATGGTTAAAGCGCTGCAGCTAAATGCTATTAATGATTTCAAACGCTACTACCGTTCTGTTGATGCGCTGTTGATCGATGATATTCAGTTTTTTGCGGGTAAGGAGCGCTCTCAGGAAGAGTTCTTTCATACTTTTAACGCGCTGCTTGAAGGTGGCCAGCAACTGATCCTGACCAGTGATCGCTATCCCAAGGAAATTTCTGGTGTTGAGGAGCGCCTGAAGTCGCGCTTTGGTTGGGGGCTGACAGTGCCGATTGAGCCTCCTGAACTCGAAACACGTGTAGCTATATTGATGAAAAAAGCCGAGGAAGCGCGTATCCAGTTACCGGATGATTCAGCCTTTTTCCTGGCACAGAAAATTCGTTCCAACGTGCGGGAGCTTGAAGGTGCACTGAAGCGCGTGATAGCGAATGCTCACTTCACTGGTAGTGAGATAAATACACCTTTTATTAAAGAATCGCTGAAAGATCTGCTTGCCCTGCAGGATAAGCAGGTTAGTATTGATAATATTCAGCGAGTTGTCGCAGATTACTATAAAATTAAGATCAATGATCTTCTTTCGAAGCGTCGTAGTCGTTCTGTTGCTCGACCACGGCAGATGGCTATGTCATTATCGAAGGAACTGACCAATCATAGCCTGCCTGAAATTGGCAGCGCTTTTGGTGGTAGAGATCATACGACGGTTCTTCATGCGTGTCGTAAAATAAAGGAGCTTCGCGAAAGCAACAACGACATTAGTGAAGATTATAAAAACCTGCTGCGTCATCTGACGGCGTAGCGCTCAGATCCTGACCAAGGAATGAAGCCATGAGATTCGTCATTTCCAGAGAAGCACTGATCAGACCCTTGCAGTTGGTGGCTGGTGTAGTTGAACGCCGTCAGACCATGCCGGTACTCTCCAATATTCTTCTGGTTGCTGAGGAGGGTATGCTGTCCCTGACCGGTACCGATCTTGAAGTCGAACTGGTTGCGCGTATTCCGCTGCAGGAACTGTCCGAACCTGGCTCGGTAACTGTACCGGCGCGTAAATTAATGGATATCTGTAAGTCTCTTTCAGATGATGCGCTGGTCGAAATCAGCGTCACTGATGAAAAAGCCCGCATTAAAGCTGGCCGTAGCCGTTTCTCGCTGGCGACGCTACCCGCAGCAGATTTCCCTAATGTCGAAGATAGCCCTGAGGCGATGACCATCTCCTTGCCTCAGTCTGCGTTGCGTCAGTTGATTGAGAAAACCGGCTTTTCCATGGCGCAGCAGGATGTGCGTTATTACCTCAATGGTATGTTGCTGGAAGTGCGCGATGCCTGCTTGCGTGCCGTATCGACGGATGGTCATCGTCTGGCAACCTGTCTGACTCCGGTCGAAGCTGAGTCCGGCTTGGAGCACCAGATTATAGTACCGCGTAAAGGTATTCTGGAACTTGCTCGCTTGCTTCAAGGTGGTGATGCACCGGTTACGCTGGTGATAGGGTCGAGCCATATTCGCGCCGTCGTAGGTGATTTTACTTTTACCTCCAAACTGGTCGATGGTAAGTTTCCTGATTACAATCGCGTCATTCCTCGCAATGGTGATAAGGTCTTGTTGGGTGACCGACAAGAACTTCGTCAGGTGTTTACCCGCATTGCCATACTCTCGAATGAAAAATACCGTGGAGTGCGTCTGAACCTGTCTAATGGTTTGTTGAAGGTCACTGCCAATAACCCGGAGCAGGAAGAAGCTGAAGAGACACTGGCTATTGATTATGAGGGTCAGGATTTGGAGATCGGCTTTAACGTCAACTATCTGTTAGACGTTCTCTCTATTCTTAATTCTGATGTTGTGCGCCTGATTCTCTCGGATGCAAACTCCAGTGCGTTGGTGCAAGGCTATGATGAAAATGACGCTGTTTATGTCGTCATGCCGATGCGTATGTGATCGGGTCGGGGGGAGCTAGCCTCTCTCCTGCTTTCAATTCATGCCTATCTCTGAGTTACAGATTTCCAGAATTCGCAATCTTCAGGCCCCGAGTTTTTCTCCGGCGTCTCGGATCAATATTATCTCGGGCCAGAATGGCAGTGGTAAAACCAGTATTCTGGAAGCGATTCATTTTTTATCCACAACCCGTTCTTTTCGTAGCAATGAACTGCGTCATCTGGTTACCCAGGGTGAGTCATCCGCTTTGGTCTTTTCTCGTGTTGAGTCATCTACCCACCCCTTGCCGCTCGGCGTGGAGCGCACGCTTGAAGGTGATGTCAGGGTGCGTTTTGATGGCCGCTCACTGGATTCTGCTGAGCTTGCCAGCCTCTTGCCAGTTCAGGTGCTTTATAGTGGTACCTTTGAATTGCTGGACGGCTCTCCTTCTGTTCGGCGGCAATTTGTTGACTGGGGAGGGTTTCATGCTGACCCGGCGTTTATAACGCTGTGGCGTGGTTTTAAGCGTGCACTGAAACAAAGAAATTCTTTATTGAAATATGGTAAAATCGACAGGTTCCAGATGCAGGTCTGGGATCGTGAGTTTGTAAGCTACGGCGAGCAGTTAACCCGTCATCGGCAGGCTTACATTGCCAGGTTGTTACCGGAGTTCAAAGCGATTCTTGCGGTGCTGTTAGGCGATGTTGATGTTGATCTGAAGTTTTATCCCGGCTGGGATAGTAAGCGAGATCTAACGGCTGTTTTGGCGGATCAATTTGTTAGAGAGTCAGCTCAAGGTTTTACCCTGTCCGGACCTCAACGTGCCGATCTGCGCTTTCGTTGCGATGGAGTTAATGCTGCCGATCGTCTCTCACGGGGTCAGAAAAAACTCGTCGTCAGTGCTTTACGCCTGGCGCAAGGGCAAGTGTTTCGGCAAAAAGCTGATCGGCCTTGTATCTATCTGATTGATGACCTGCCCTCTGAACTGGATGAACCGCATGCCCGATTGTTCTGCCAATTTCTTGAGCAGAGCCAGGATCAATGCTTCATCACCTGTGTCGACCCAGACACATTAACCGAATTTTGGTCGCCGGATACTGATCTGGCGCTATTTCATCTGGATGCCGGCCGCTTACTCAGCCGGTGACGCTAGGAGTGTAAAATGAGTGGTGAAAACCATAGTTATGATTCATCGAGTATCAAAGTTCTGAAAGGACTCGATGCCGTCAGAAAACGTCCTGGTATGTACATAGGCGATACCGATGATGGCAGTGGTCTGCATCATATGGTATTTGAACTTGTAGATAACGGTATTGACGAAGCGCTGGCGGGTTATTGCTCAGAAGTTGCGGTTACTATTCATCCTGATGAAAGCGTCACGGTATTTGATAACGGTCGTGGTGTGCCAACCGATATTCATGAAGAGGAAGGCGTCTCGGCGGCTGAAGTCATCATGACTGTATTACATGCTGGTGGTAAGTTCGACGATAACACTTACAAGGTTTCGGGTGGCTTGCATGGTGTGGGTGTGTCGGTTGTTAATGCCCTTTCCAGTGAGCTGACTCTGACTATCCGTCGTGACGGTAAGGTGCATGAGCAGGTTTACCGTCATGGTGTTCCGGTTGCTCCGCTGAAAGTTGTGGGTGAAACCGACTCGACCGGCACTATCGTTCGATTCAAACCTTCAGAAGATACTTTCACCAATATTCATTTTCATTTTGACCTGCTGGCCAAGCGCTTGCGTGAACTCTCTTTCCTTAACTCAGGTGTGCGTATCCGTCTTAAGGATGAGCGTGCTGGTCGTGAAGAGGTGTTCGAGTATGAAGGAGGTCTGGCTTCATTTGTTGCCTACTTGAACCAGAGTAAAACCACTGTTAACTCCATTTTTCACTTTAATGCCATGCATGAGAATGGTGTGGGTGTTGAAGTTGCCATGCAGTGGAACGACAGCTATCAGGAAAGCATTCACTGTTTCGCCAATAATATTCCACAGCGTGACGGCGGTACGCACCTTTCAGGTTTTCGCGCCTCCCTGACTCGCTGTCTGAATAACTACATAGATAATGAACAGCTGAATAAAAATGGTAAGGTCGCTACCACTGGGGATGATTCCCGTGAGGGGCTAAACGCTATTATTTCTGTCAAAGTGCCTGATCCTAAGTTCTCTTCTCAGACCAAAGACAAATTAGTCTCATCTGAAGTGAAGTTGGCTGTTGAGCAAATGATGGCTCAAAACCTGTCGGACTATCTGCTCGAGAATCCGCAGGATGCCAAAGCGATTGTCTCCAAAATGATTGATGCGGCCCGTGCGCGTGAAGCCGCGCGTAAAGCACGTGAGATGACTCGTCGTAAAGGGGCGCTGGATGTTGCAGGCTTGCCAGGCAAGTTGGCTGACTGTCAGGAAAAAGATCCGGCGCTGTCAGAAATCTACCTGGTGGAGGGTGATTCGGCCGGTGGTTCTGCCAAGCAGGGACGTGATCGTCGTACCCAGGCTATTTTACCGCTCAAGGGTAAGATTCTTAATGTTGAAAAAGCCCGTTTTGATAAGATGCTCACCTCGGCTGAGGTTGGTACCCTGATTACGGCCTTGGGTTGCGGTATTGGTCGGGATGAATTCAATCCGGATAAATTGCGTTATCACTCCATTATTATCATGACCGATGCCGATGTGGATGGCTCGCACATCCGTACTCTGCTACTGACCTTCTTCTACCGTCAGATGCCTGAGTTGATTGAGCGTGGCCATGTGTATATTGCTCAGCCGCCGCTGTACAAAGTGCGTAAAGGTAAGCAAGAGCAATATCTTAAAGATGAAGCTGCCCTGGAGCAGTACTTGCTACAGGGTGCGTTGGACGGTACGCAATTGTTTCCAACGGCTGATGCACCGCCAATTTCAGGTGCGGCGCTAGAAAAGCTGATCTCACGCTATCGTCATGTTGAATCATTGATTGACCGAATTAGCCGTGTATACCCACGCTCTGTTTTGGGTCAGTTGATGTATCTGAAAAAACTGGACGTTGATTCGCTTTATAATAAAGAAGCGGTTTCTACCTGGGTTGAGCAGTTATCCGTCTACCTTTCAGATCATGTGAGTTCTTCCTCATCCTGGTACAGCTGTTCAGTAGCCGAAGATCGTGAACACAGTCAGTTTATCCCGGTAGTGATGTTCACCCAGCACGGCAATGATATTACCTATCGCTTTGATCAGGAGTTCTTCCGTTCACGTGATTATCAATCCATTGCTGAGCTGGGTGAGGAGTTACAGGGTTTGCTGGAAGAAGGTGCTTACCTTCAGCGCGGAGAGCGCGTCTACCCCTTGCGTAATCTGGGGGATGGTATTACCTGGTTGCTGGATATTTCCCGTCGTGGTAATAATGTACAGCGCTACAAAGGTCTGGGTGAAATGAACCCGGATCAGCTATGGGAAACTACCATGGACCCTGACGCCCGCCGTATGCTTCAAGTTACCATCGATGATGTGATTGGCGCTGACAAACTCTTCTCTACCCTGATGGGCGATGATGTCGAACCGCGTCGTGCATTCATCGAACTGAATGCGTTGAATGTTTCTAACCTTGATGTTTGATCGTTAGCAGCACATAACATCAGGAGGCCTAGGCCTCCTTTTTTATGTACAGGATGTACGGTATACCACGAGCGCATGGATGCGCAGGAGTGGTGCATGTACAGGATGTACGTGCAGAAAACCGCTCCTGCGTTTTCTGTATAAGTGCCATTCTTGGCGCGATATGCCATGAGCGCATGTGCTGGCATAAATTGTTCCTGTGTTTTTCTGCACAAACGAAGTCCTTGGTGGATATACCGTGGGTGTATGTGCAGGATTTGCTATTAGTTAACCTCCCCTGTTTTTTATGACTTTGTTTCATGTGAAACAAGTTAGCTATACTTTCTCTGGCTGCATTTCATATGAAACAAACTACTCATACTTCCTTTACCGGTGTTCCACGTGAAACATCCAGGCAATAAAAAACCCTGCAAGCAGGGTTTTTAGGAATCGTTAGAGCGCTGGCTAGAGTAGCGAAATATCTGCAGTGCCAAGAAACAATTCGCGAAGCTGCGCAAGCAATGCTAAACGGTTGTGTCTGGTAGCATCATCCTCAGCCATAACCATCACTTCATCAAAGAAGCGGTTTACTTGAGGATTCAATGCCGCAAGCAAAGTCATGGCTTCCGGGTACTTGCCTTGAGCAAACAAGGGTTGGGTCTGCTTGCTTAGTACTGAAACAGCTGCAGCCAAATCTTTTTCAGCATCTTCAGTAAGAAGTGTCGAGTCCACAACTCCAGAAGAATCAGCAGTGATCTGCTTTGCCAAAATATTGGCTACACGTTTGTTTGCGGCGGCAAGCTCTTGGGCTTCAGGCAATTGCGCGAAGTTGGAAACGGCAATAACACGTTTATTGAAATCAAGCGGCCGTGTCGGTCTTAGTGCATGTACTGCTTGATAAACAGATACAGAAACGCCCTTCTCTTCATACCAGGCCCGTAGGCGCTCCAGCATAAAGTCGATCACGCGGTCTGATACATCAGCGCTGCCTGGAAGATCAGGGTAGTTAGAAGCAGCAAGTTGAACCAGTTGTGCCAGGTCGAGATCCAGAGAGTGCTCAATAATAATGCGCAGTACGCCCAATGATTGGCGACGTAGTGCGAAAGGATCCTTGGAGCCTGTGGGTGGTTGGTTGATAGCAAAAAGCCCCGTAATGGTATCAATGCGGTCTGCTAAAGCCAAAGCCATGCCCGTCTTGGTGCTGGGAAGTTCATCCCCAGAAAAGCGTGGCATATATTGCTCGTTAAGCGCCAGAGCAACTTCGTCTTCTTCACCATCGTGCTTAGCATAGTAATAACCCATCAAGCCTTGAAGCTCGGTGAATTCAAATACCATGTTAGTCATCAAGTCACACTTGCACAGTGAGGCCGCACGTTCGGCAAACTCAGGATTACCATCAATCAGGCGAGCAATGCTGCTGGCAAGTTTGCAGACACGTTTAGTCTTGTCATGCAGAGTGCCGAGGTCGTGCTGAAACACAATGCTCTTGAGTTTGTCGGTGCGGGAAGCCAAGGAAGACTGACGATCTTGCTCAAAGAAAAATGCTGCATCTGCCAGGCGTGGCCGAATAACCTTTTCATTACCTGAAACGATCTGCGCTGGGTCGAGCGATTCTATATTAGCTACTGTAATAAAATACGGCAGTAGTTTGCCTTCGGTACTAATCAGATGGAAATATTTCTGATTGCTCTTCATTGAAGAGATTAGTGCCTCAGAAGGTACCTCAAGAAAGCGTTCCTCGAATCGACCAGTTAAAGCTACTGGCCATTCGTTAAGAGCACAAACCTCTTCCAGCAGGTCTTCATCAATAACCACTTCAGCATTTACTTTCCGTGCTTCGGCTAATACCTGGTCACGAATTTTTTCCATGCGCTGAGCGAAATCGACAATCACTTTGCCCGGTGCCAGCAGTTTAGGCTGATAGTCGCTGGGTGATAATAGCTCAATATCATGTGGATAATGAAAGCGATGGCCACGTGATTTACGACCAGATTTCAGGCCTAAAATTTCACAGGGAATAACGTATTCGCCAAAGAGCATAACTAACCAGTGGACGGGCCGTACAAACTCAGTCCGACTGCTACCCCAGCGCATGCGTTTTGGAATCGGTAAATTGTTGAGGGATTCGGCTACTATTTCAGGCAGTAGTTCCTGGGCTGATTTACCTGCCTCAATACCTCGATGAACAAAGTAGCTGCCCTTGCCTACTTCGGTCTGAATCAGGTCTTCAACAGTCACGCCACAAGAGCGGGCAAAGCCTTCAACGGCTTTAGCTGGTGCTTGAGTGGCTGGGCCGCGTTTTTCAAATTCACGATCAGGTTGACGTTCGGCTAAAGCCGTAACCTTAACGGCCAATCGACGCGGTGCGGCAAAATAGCAGGCACTGTCATAGCTTAATCCTGCTTGTTGCAAGCCAGTCTCTATACCGCCTAAAAATGCGTTGGCAAGTGTTTTTAAAGAGGTAGGTGGTAGTTCTTCTGTACCAATTTCTACCAGAAAATCCTGTGCAGACATTAGTGTTTCTCCTCGCTGGCAGCTAAAACTTCTTGGCGAATTGGCTCCGGTGCAAGTGGGAATCCAAGGGCTTTGCGCTTGTTGAAATAGGCATGTGCTACCAGTCGTGCCAAGGTTCTTACTCTGAGAATGAAGCGCTGCCGTTCTGTCACAGATATAGCGTGACGCGAATCCAGCAGATTAAATGTATGGGATGCTTTAAGTACCATCTCATAAGCAGGCAGCGGTAACGATGCTTCAAGCAGTTTATTACACTCGCGCTCGTAATGATCGAAGTTGCTGAACAGCGTCGGAACATCTGCGTGCTCAAAGTTGTAGGTCGACATCTCGACCTCGTTCTGATGGAACACGTCACCGTAGGTTACTACGCTACCATCTGGTTGCTTGGCCCATACTAGATCATAGACGCTATCGACGCCCTGAAGGTACATAGCGATGCGCTCGAGGCCATAGGTCAACTCGCCAGTAACCGGGTAGCACTCAAGACCGCCGGCCTGTTGGAAATAGGTGAACTGGGTTACCTCCATGCCATTCAGCCAGATCTCCCAGCCAAGACCCCAAGCGCCCAGTGTTGGTGATTCCCAGTTATCTTCAACAAAACGGATATCATGGATCAACGGATCAATGCCGATATGCTTGAATGAGCCTAGAAAGAGCTCCTGAAGATTATCAGGTGAGGGTTTAAGAACCACCTGGAATTGATAATAATGTTGCAGGCGATTGGGGTTTTCACCATAGCGGCCATCAGTTGGACGGCGGCTGGGTTGTACATATGCCGAGCGCCAGGACTCCGGACCGATAGAACGCAAGAACGTCGCCGGATGGAAAGTCCCTGCCCCGACCTCGAGATCAAGAGGTTGTACGATAACACAACCCTGTTCACCCCAGTACTGCTGCAGGGCGAGGATCAGGCCCTGAAATGTGCTAACGTCTGTAGTAGCCTTATCAGTCACGTGAATCACCTTAACTGTTGATAGGATCAAAACAAACCCATAATTATACATGAACAAGCTCTTTAGGGCGTGATCCCATCAGAGAAACTTGATAGGTGTTGAAGCAAGATGGGTATAATAAGTGAAAAATCTGGTTGGAGTGGCTATGAAAACGATTAAGGGCATACTGGCTATTTTGGCGCTCGGGCTTACCGCCCTATTGCCGTTGCGCTGGGCGCAAGGGTTAGGAAAACGTCTAGGGCGGTATTTCTATCGGCAAGGTGATAGTAGTCGAATATATCGTACTACGCAGGTTAATTTACTTACCTGTTTTCCGGAGCTTTCCGACCAACAACGGCAGGAATTAACCCTGCAAAGTCTTGAGCAGACTGGGCAGTCAATTGCTGAAATGGGCATGTCCTGGCTTTGGCCGGTTCAACGTACATTGAAAATAATTCGCACTGTGCACAATGAAGCGTTGATCACCGAAGGAATCAACCAGGGAAAAGGTGTGATCCTGATTGCACCGCATTTGGGAAATTGGGAAATCCTGAATCTGTATTTATCCAACCGCTATACCTTTACCGCCATGTACAAGCCTCCGCGACAGAAACAGATGGATAGTCTGATTAAACGCATGCGTGCGCGTTTGGGAACAGACATGGCCCCTGCAAATGTACAAGGCGTACGTAAAGTTATGAAAGCGCTTAGACGAAGTGAAATGGTTGGGATACTGCCAGATCAGGAACCCGATGTTGGCAGCGGGATATTTGCAGACTTTTTTGGCACCCCTGCCCTGACCATGACGCTACTGCCACAGTTAGCCGCACAGACGGGAGCTAAAGTGGTTTGTGGTTATGCCAAGCGTTTGGAGGGGGCTACAGGATTTGATATTTACTTCAGTGAAGCCGAAGCAGATATTTCGCTGAAGGACGCCCTGCTGGCAACAGAGGCTATGAACCGCTCTGTTGAGCGTTGTGTGCGTGAATTACCCGAGCAGTACCAGTGGGAGTACAAACGCTTTAATTCACGCCCTGAGGGCGCCGCACGCATCTATTGATTAGCGGCGCCAGAATACCGGGGTAAAGAGTACCAGCAGGGTGAAGACTTCGAGTCGTCCCAGCAACATGGAAAAGCATAGTATCCATTTTGCTGTGCTGTTGATATTACCAAAGTGGTTGGATACATCGCCCAATCCGGGGCCGAGATTTGTGATGGTTGCCCCTACAGCAGACCATGCGGTAACCTGATCCAGACCCGTTCCCATCAGTGCAATCATCATAATGACAAACACCAGTAGGTATACTGAGAAAAACCCCCACACGGCCTGTAGCACTTTATCCGGTATGGTGCGCCGCCCCAGCTTTACTGGGAATATGGCATTAGGATGAACCAAGCGCTGCAACTCTCGATAGCCCTGTTTCAGAATAAGCAGGATCCGGATTACTTTCATACCACCGCCAGTTGATCCCACGCAGCCACCAATAAAAGCCGTCACAAACAACATGAACGGCAGCATGACGGGCCAATAAGCAAAATTACCCGTGGCAAAACCTGTCGTGGATGCAACCGATACAGTCATAAATGCGGCATTGCGTAACGATTTGATTGGGGGGTAGGTTTCATGAATCAACAGGACGGAAAAGGTGATAACAAAAGTCAGCAGTAATATGCTGAGAAAAAAGCGCACCTCTGAATCACCAAAATAGTGAAGCAGGCTGCGCTGTCGCCAAGCGAAGAAATGCAGCGCGAAATTCATACCACACAGAATCATAAAAAAGATGGCAATAAGCTCGATGGTGGCACTGTTAAACGCGCCCATACTGGCGTCATAGGTTGAGAATCCACCCAGGGCAACGGTTGAAAAGCTATGGCCTATGGCATCAAAAGGTGTCATGCCAGCGAGCCAATAGGCTGTAGCGCAGAGAAATGTCAGAATGGCGTAGATAATCCAAAGCGCTTTGGCCGTCTCTGTAATACGCGGGGTTAGTTTAGTATCTTTGACTGGCCCAGGAATTTCAGCACGAAACAACTGCATCCCCCCGATTCCCAGCATAGGCAGTATGGCTACAGCGAGAACGATGATACCCATTCCACCGAGCCACTGAAGCTGTTGTCGGTAGTAGAGGATTGATTTAGGCAGGTAGTCCAGACCGGTAATGACCGTAGCACCGGTCGTAGAAAGTCCGGAGATAGATTCAAATACCGAGTCAACCAGTGACATATTTGGTGTTGGAGACAGGTAGAGTGGGATGGCACCGAATACGCCTAATACTGACCAAAACAATACCGTGATCAGAAAGCCATCGCGTATACGCAGCTCACCCTTCACCCGGTAGAAAGGGACCCACAGTAAGAAACCACAGGCCAGAAGAATAAAAAACGCCGAAATAAAAGCGCGGTGCGCACCATCGTCATAATAAAATGACACGGCAATAGGGGGGATCTGAGCAATACTGAACAGCATCAACAGAACTCCCAGAACGCGCAGTGTGAGCTGGTAATGCATAGTGGCAGCCTTAGAAGAAGGTCAAGCCAACCTGAAACAGGCGCTCGACCTCCGGAATGCGGCGTTTATCAACCAGGAAAAGAATGACATGGTCGTTATTTTCCACCACGATATCATCATGTGCGATCAGTACTTTATCGTTACGAATAATCGCACCAATAGTTGTACCCTGAGGTAAATTGATATCCTCAATGGCGCGCCCAACGACTTTAGAAGAGTTGCGATCACCGTGTGCAATCGCCTCCATGGCCTCTGCAGCACCGCGACGTAAGGAATGCACTGCAACGACATCCCCTCGACGTATGTGGGTCAACAGGGAGCCTATGGTGGTTTGCTGCGGCGAAATAGCAATATCAATTACACCGCCCTGCACCAGATCAATGTAGGCGGGGTTGTTGATCAGCGTCATTACCGTGCGAGCCCCCTGACGCTTTGCCAGCATCGATGCCATGATATTAGCTTCATCATCGTTAGTCAGGGCGCAGAAAACATCAGTATCTTCAATGTTTTCTTCAATTAACAGGTCGCGATCAGAGGCACTGCCATGCAGCACGATGGTGTTATTGAGGGTTTTGGCTAAAAGTTGGCAACGTGGCAAAGAGCGTTCGATAATTTTGACCTGAAAAGATTTCTCTAGGCTTTCTGCTAGCCGGGCACCAATATTACCTCCACCCGCTATCAGAATACGGCGATAGGGTTTATCCAGTCGTCTGAGTTCACTCATCACAGAGCGGATATCACGCTGTGCAGCAATAAAGAAAACCTCATCATCGGCTTCGATGATGGTGTCGCCCTTGGGTATGATGGGGCGATCCTGACGAAAAATGGCGGCAACACGAGTATCGACATTTGGCATGTGCGCGCGCAGGTAGGAAATTTCCCGACCCACAAGCGGGCCTCCATAATAGGCACGCACAGCAACCAGTTGCGCCTTGCCTTCAGCAAAATCGAGTACTTGAAGTGCTCCGGGATGCTGAATCATTTTTTTAATATGACGTGTTACCGACTCTTCCGGGCTGATCAAAACATCAACCGGCATGGACTTGGAACCAAATAATGCCCTGTTGTTGTAGAGATAGTCGTGTTCACGAATACGTGCAATTTTGGTGGGTATATTGAAAATAGTATGGGCGACCTGACAGGCAATCATATTGACTTCGTCGGAGTTGGTCACGGCGATTAACATATCAGCATCGCGAGCACCAGCTTGCGCCAGCATAGAAGGATTGGAGGCAGGACCATCCAGGGTACGTATATCCAGCCGATCGGCGAGTTCACGCAATCTGGCGGGATTGGTATCAATGATGGTAATGTCGTTGGCTTCGCTGGCAAGGTTTTCAGCCAGTGTCCCACCTACTTGCCCTGCCCCTAAAATAATTATATTCATGGTCTGGTGAGTCCAGTATCGGTCGACTTGATCAGTTTGGCATAGAAAAAGCCATCATGGCTGTGTAATTGCGGAAAAAATTGTTGTCCCATAGGGCGTGCCTGGCCCCAGGGTAACTCCAGCGGTTGATGTAGAGCATCTGGCTGTTGTTTGCAGAAGCGTTCTATAATGCGCTCGTTTTCCTGCGGGAACACCGAACAGGTAGCATATAGCAACGTCCCTCCGGGTTTTAGCAGGCCCCATAGGTTGCTGAGAATGCTCAGTTGCAGGCTGGCCAGCTTCAATAGATCTTCATTCTGACGCAATAGCTTGATATCCGGATTGCGTCGAATGACACCACTGCCGCTGCAGGGTGCATCCAGCAGGATTCGATCGTATAAGTTGCCATCCCACCAGTCTTGTGACGCCGCATCACCGTTAATCAATTGGCAGCGATGGCTAAAATTCAGGCGCTGCAGGTTGTCACGGATGCGCTGAGAACGGGATTCGCTGAGTTCCAGAGCGGTAACAGAAGTGCTCTCTGGCAGGAGTTCCAGTAATTGACCCAGCTTTCCGCCCGGTGCGGCGCAAGCATCGAGTAGATGTTCGCCAGCTTGAGCATCAAGCAGATAACCACTCAGTTGTGCAACTTCATCCTGTACGCTACACCAGCCTTGGTCAAAACCTGGTAGTAGATGAACATCCATCGCCTCATCGAGAATGATAGCTTGGTCAGACATAACGCCTGCTTTAGCCGTTATGTCATCCTCAAGCAGCCTATTCAAGTATTCTTCGCGTGATAGTAAGTGCTTATTAACACGGAGTGTTAAGGGGCCTTTGATATCATTTTGAACCAAAATGGATTGCCACTGTTCAGGCCAGTTGTGCTTGAGCTTATCGAGTATCCAGGCGGGATGATTCCAGTGGTAGGCATCAGACTGCTGCGAGAGTGTCTGATCCAGGCTTATCGCTTCACGCTGGTAACGGCGTAGCACAGCATTGATCAAGCCCTTGGCCCAATCTTTATTTAGTAGTCGTGTTAGTTCAACGGTTTCATGCACCACTGCATGTTCCGGGATGCGCATTTCACGCAGTTGATATAAGCCTAGCAGCAGCACCGCGTAGAGATCATAATCTTTGGACTGAAAGGGCTTTTTCAATAGGTGTTGGGCCAGAGCATCCAAACGGAAAAACTCCCGCGTGCAGCCATAGCAAAGTTGCTGTAACAGGGCTGAGTCGCGCTCGCTGATCTGCTTTTGGGCATCAGGCATCAGTGAGGCAATGGAACCCTGTTGGCTGAGTAGCTCAGTAAGAAGTCGAGTGGCAACCAGACGCACATCGGTCACTAGGAAAACCTCATGCCGACAGTGAAGGGGTGCTGCCCGTTCAGCAAGGCACTGACTGGCTGCGCCCGTTTGCCGGGTAATTGAATATGGGTGAGCTTTAACAAGCCCTGACCGGTAGCAACCACAAGGCCGTCACGTTGAATGGCGGTTAAGGTTCCTGGGCTGGTAGTTGTTTTTTCGGAGGCGTCTGCCTCAGCCTGCCAGATGCGTAAGGTCTCATCTTCAAGCCGGCAGAAAGCCACCGGCCAGGGATTAAGCCCCCGAATCTGTACGGCCAGTTGTTCGGCTGGCAAAGACCAGTCAATACGCCCCTCCTCTTTCACCAGCTTGGCCGCATAACAGGCCTGGCTGTCATCTTGCTTTTCAGGCTTTAGCTGCCCCTGTATAAGTGCTACAAGGCTGTCTATGAGCGTTTCTGCGCCGAGTGCTGCCAGGCGGTCATGCAAGCTGCCAGCCGTCTCCCCCGGCAGAATATTTGTGCTGCGCTTATACAACATCGCACCGGTATCCAGACCAGCATCCATCTGCATAATGGTTATACCGGTTTGACTATCACCGGCTAGCAGTGCGCGGTGAATCGGGGCGGCACCTCGCCAGCGAGGCAAGAGTGATGCATGCACATTAATGCAGCCGAGTCGTGGCAGGTTAAGAACTGCTTGAGGCAGGAGTAAGCCGTAAGCGGCCACAATCATCAGGTCTGGATGAAGTGCGGCAAGTTCATCAATAGCCTGATCGGATTTAAAGTTGAGTGGTTGATAAACTGGAAGGTTATGCTGCAGTGCCAGTTGCTTGACCGGGCTTTGCACAAGTTTGCGGCCTCGCCCTGCCGGTCTGTCTGGCTGGGTGTACACAGCAATGATTTGATGTGATTGCTCAAGAAGTGCCGCCAGACTGCTGGCGGCAAACTCCGGTGTGCCGGCAAAAACGATACGTAGCGGCGAGTTCATGCACAGGGCTCCGGTTACGGGTGATCAGTGTTGAGGCTGTTGGTCGAGTTTGTGCTGTTTTTCCAGTTTGCTACGGATGCGGCTACGTTTCAGCTTGGATAAGTAGTCAACAAACAGCTTGCCATTGAGGTGGTCCAGTTCGTGCTGAATGCACACAGCCAATAAGCCTTCGGCCTCAAAGCTTTGCATTTTGCCATCGCGCCCTAGAAAATCCACCTTGATACGCTTGGGGCGTTTCACTGTTTCATAGAAACCGGGAACAGACAGGCAACCCTCCTGCATTTCATCCTGCTCCTGTTGTAAAACATCGAAGCGCGGATTGATCAGCACCAGGGGGTCTGACGCATCTTCAGACAGGTCCATAACGACCACCTGCTTATGAACATTGACTTGCGTTGCCGCCAAGCCTATGCCATTGGCATCGTACATGGTTTCAAACATATCATCGACGAGTTGAAGGATTTCTTCATCAACAAGGTCGACGGGTTCTGCAATTGTGCGTAAACGTGGATCAGGAAATTCAAGAATATTGAGCTTGGACATAGGTCTGCATCATATTAAGAGGCTAGAATGGGTCAGATAGGTGACGTTTTAGTCTATTAAGCCTATTATACTGAATACAAAACTGAATGCATTGTTATGATGCCTGGAAGTACTTTTAATTGCCGGATAAGCGGAAATTTGAAAGTGGTGACGGTGTCTGATCAAAGGGAAGCGGATATGAAACAACTGCTATGTGGGCTGCTGACAGCAGGCCTGCTTTTCTCCAGTGTGGCTGCAGCTCAGACCGGTCAAGATCAGTTACAGCTGAAACAGGATCATCCAACAGAGCACGTCGTGGTTAAGGGAGACACCCTCTGGGATATTTCCGGACATTTTCTTAATCGTCCATGGCGTTGGCCGGAAATCTGGGGAGTCAATCCGCAGATAGACAATCCCCACCTGATTTATCCGGGTGATGTTATTTATCTGACCTGGGTAGATGGCCAGCCAAGACTGGGCTTGCGTCCCGGGGATGGTCGCTTGAGCCCTCAGGTTAGGGAAATGCCGTTAGAACAGGCTATCCCGGCAATTTCTCTGCGAGATATTAATAGCTTTATCAGTGATAACCTTGTGGTTCAGGATGATGTGCTAGAACAAGCACCCTACGTAGTTGGGGGGGACAACCGACGGCTAATCACCGGTGCCGGGGACAGAGCCTATGCGCGTGGCAAACTTGTCCGTGATGATCGTAACCAGGCAGTGTATCGTCCAGCACGTGAATATTTTGATCCAGTGACCGGCGAATTTCTGGGATACGAGCTGTTTAAGGTTGCCGATGCTGTTATCTCGGCAGTTCAGGAGGATGTTATCTCGCTGGACCTGCAAAGCTCCAATGAAGAGGTGCGTGCGACTTACCGGGTATTGCCTACTGAAGAGACCCGTATTCAGTCGATGTTTTACCCCAAACCTGCTCCGGATGGTCAGGAAGGACTTATCATCGGTTTGCTTAAAGGGGTTTCCAGCGCCGGGCAATATGATGCTGTGGTGTTGAATGTCGGTCAGCGTGAGCAGATCGAGCCTGGGCATGTGTTTTCGATCTACCGTACTGGTGAGACCATCCGTGATCCTGTTGTCAACGATACAGTGCAACTACCCTCGGAGCATGCCGGTATACTGATGGTATTCAAGTCGTTCGATAAGGTCAGCTATGGCTTGATCATGCGGGCAACCAATGTCATTTCTGTTGGGGATGAAATTCGTAACCCCAGCTAACAGGAGCTTACTATGTGCTGCGATCCAAGGGACTGGATCGCTGTCAGTCAGGTACCAGGGCTAGGCCCGGCAACGCTTGCCAAACTGACAGCTGCTGGTTATACACCGGTTGATATCTTGGCTCAACAACTTCCGGATACAGTTCGTTTGCGTACTGACACCCGGCATTTCCTTAAATACAACCCTGCTGGAAAACTCTACCGACAAGCTGATCAACTGCTCAGGGTAGCTGAATCTCTTGAGTTGCAGGTTATTGGATTTGATTGTCCAGGCTATCCTCCATTGCTGCGTGAAATTCATGATCCGCCAGCGGTGCTTTGGTTGCGTGGCGATGTGAAGTTACTCTTCTGTCCACAGTTGGCGGTTGTTGGTAGTCGCAAGCCTTCGCGCAGTGGCCTACAGTCGGCCCTTCAACTTTCGGCTTGCTTGGCTGGCGCCGGGTTTGTCATAACCAGTGGACTTGCTCAGGGTGTGGATACGGCTGCTCATCAGGGCGCGCTCAATGCTTCTAAGCCAACACTTGCTGTTTTAGGCAGTAGCCCAGAGCTGATTTATCCACGCTGCAATATGCACTTGGCCGACAGAATTCTGGCTCAGGGCGGCGCATTGGTTTCTGAGTTTCCGCCGGGTACGCGGCCTCGTCCTGAGCATTTTCCTAGGCGTAACCGTATCATCAGTGGTTTAAGTGTCGGTACGCTGGTGGTCGAAGCGGCATTACGCAGCGGCTCTTTGATTACAGCGCGGTTGGCGATGGAGCAAGGGCGAGAAGTGTTTGCCCTACCTGGTGCTCTCAGTAATCCATTGGCCAGAGGGTGTCATGCATTAATAAGAGAGGGCGCAATATTGGCCGAAACACCCGAACATATCTGTGAGCCACTAGCGCCTTTATTGGGCTATTTGCAGGATTCATCGGCTGAAATGGTGGATAAGCCGGATACTGCACCGGTTGCCCCAGAACTGCAACCTCTGCTGTCCCTGTTGCGGCAGGAATCCTGGAGTTTAGATGAATTGCGCGCAGAAACAGGGGTGTCAGTGAGTGAATTGCAGCAGCAGCTGATAAAGTTGGAGCTTATCGGTAAAATAGCTATTACAGGTAACCGCTACACGGCGCTTGCCTGAAGATAAATGAAACTGTTTCACTTTTCCCGCCCAGCGTTTAAGGGTATCCTGCTGGGCTTTCATTTTTTACAAGTGCCTTCCCGGTGCCTTGTTGCGCTACAGGATTTAGACAATGCAGCCAAAAGTTGGGGTAATTATGGGTTCCCGGTCAGATTGGCCGACCATGGAACATGCCGTGAATATGCTGGAAAAGCTCGGCGTTGCCTATGAGACACGGGTGGTTTCGGCACACCGTACCCCCGACCTGCTGTTTGATTATGCCAAGAGTGCAGCCGACCGAGGTTTGCAGGTGATCATAGCGGGTGCCGGTGGTGCCGCTCATCTGCCGGGCATGGTCGCGTCGCAGACAGCACTGCCGGTGCTGGGTGTGCCGGTTGAGTCAAAGGCGCTAAGTGGCATGGATTCATTGCTGTCTATTGTGCAGATGCCAGGTGGCGTACCAGTAGGTACCCTGGCGATTGGTAAAGCAGGTGCAACCAATGCCGGTATTCTTGCCGCTCAGATTGTGGCTTTGCAGGATGCCTCTGTTCGCTCGGCCCTGCAACGCTTTAGGGATGAACAGACCCGTAATGTTATGGATAACCCTGATCCACGAGGTTGATAAAGGTGAATAAACCCATGCGAATAGGTGTCCTTGGTGCCGGCCAGTTAGGACAGATGCTGGCCTTGTCCGGTTACCCGCTCGGTAATCGTTTTGCTTTTTTTGATACGACAGGCAGTCCCAGTGCAGATATAGGTACCACGCTGAGCGACACCTCGGGCGTGAAGTTGGATGAGTTTTTAGCGCAGGTGGATCTGGTAACCTACGAGTTTGAGCATTTGCCCTTGGCGCTAGTGCAGCAAGTGGCGCAGGAAAAAGCGCTGTATCCCGGCGTTGAAGCGCTACGTGTGTGTCAAAATCGTGAGGCGGAGAAGACGCTGTTCGATCAGTTGTCTATCCCTGTTGCTGATTATCGCCTGGTCAGTTCTGCTGATGAATTGGCTCAAGCCTGCACTGAGCTGATGCGGGCCGGAGCTCCAGCGGTAGTAGCCAAGTCCATCACAGAAGGCTATGACGGCAAAGGCCAGGCGGTGTTGCGTGACCCGGAGCAAGCAGAAGAAGCTTGGGCGCAGATAGGTCATGCGCGTCTGATCGTTGAGGCTTTTGTATCCTTTGTTCGCGAAGTATCGATCATTGCTGTACGTGATCAGCAAGGTGAGGTGGTCTTTTATCCACTGGCTGAAAACAACCATGTCGATGGCATACTGCGCTATTCGCTGGCGCCGTTACCTGATCTGAGTGATGCCGTGCAGCAGCAGGCTGAAAGCTATATTCACAAACTGTTAGATGCACTGGAATACGTTGGTGTCCTGACTCTTGAGTTATTTCAGCAGGCAGATGGAACGCTGTTGGCAAATGAAATGGCTCCGCGTGTACATAATTCGGGGCATTGGACACAAGACGGCGCGATTTCCAGTCAGTTTGAAAATCACTTGAGAGCAATTCAGGGGCTGCCACTGGGTTCAACCCAGGCGATAGCTCCTACCTGCATGATCAATATCATTGGTTGTATGGGTGATGTTGCTGCTATCCTGGCAGTGGAAGGCTCGCACTTACACCTCTATGGTAAGTCCGAGCGTGCGGGGCGTAAGCTGGGCCATATTAATTTAGTTGCGGCTGACATAGACACTCTGCTGCAAAGGGTTAATCAGGTTGCAGCATTATTGCCTGATGCACCGCCGCCTGCATTTAGCTTTGTTGCTGACTGATAGTAGTTTCTGACTATGAATGCCTGGCAGTTACAACAGACAGTGCGTGTTATGCAATCCGGAGGGGTGATCGCTTACCCTACTGAAGCTGTTTGGGGGTTGGGTTGCGATCCCTATGATCGATCTGCGGTGATGCGGTTACTAAAACTCAAGCGGCGCCCTGTACATAAGGGGTTGATTCTGGTGGCGGCCTCTCAGGCACAGATTGCGCCTTTGTTGGGCGGGCTTACCGCTGAACAGTTAGGCTGGCTGGATCAGACCTGGCCTGGCCCTAATACTTGGTTGCTCCCTGATCCTACTGGCTTGGTCCCAGATTGGATAAAGGGTCAGCACAGCCAGGTAGCCATACGTGTCAGTGCGCATCCTTTAGTTAAATCCTTATGTGAGGCTTGGGGTGGACCGATTGTTTCGACCTCAGCCAACCCATCTAATGCATATCCAGCAAGATCAAGACTGAAAGTGATGGCTTACTTCGGCTGTGGGCTAGATAAAATAATCGATGGAAAGCTTGGGGGGCAGAAAAGTCCTAGTACAATACGCTCTATAGCCGATTCATCTGTAATAAGGTTGTAGTGATTACTCACTTCACAATATCCAGGAGCCTTAATGAAACAACCAGATACTGAGCAGGTTAAAACCTATCTTCTTGCGTTGCAGGATCGTATCTGTGAAGCCTTGTCGGCCTTAGATGGCAAGGCGTTTGTTGAAGATAGCTGGCAACGTGAGGCTGGCGGGGGTGGTCGTAGTCGGGTGCTGGCTAAGGGTAACCTGATCGAAAAAGGTGGGGTGAATTTTTCGCATGTATTTGGCACAGGACTCCCCGCTTCCGCAACGGCGCACCGACCCGAATTAGCTGGGCGTAACTTCCAGGCGATGGGTGTGTCGTTGGTGATACACCCGCACAACCCGCATATTCCAACCTCGCATGCCAATGTACGCTTCTTTATTGCCGAAAAGCCCGGAGAGCCGCCAGTCTGGTGGTTTGGCGGCGGTTTTGATTTAACCCCCTATTATGGTTTTGAGGAAGATTGTATACACTGGCATCGGGTGGCCAAAGCGGCTTGTGATCCCTTTGGTGAAACTGTCTACCCATGTTACAAGCGCTGGTGCGATGAGTATTTTTATCTGAAACACCGTGACGAGCCGCGGGGTATTGGTGGCCTGTTCTTTGATGATTTGAATACACCGGACTTTGAAAGCAGCTTTGCGTTGATGCGTTCCATTGGCGATGCCTATATTGAAGCTTACCGACCGATTGTGGAGCGACGTCGTGATCTGCCTTGGACAGAAGAGCAACGCGATTTTCAATTGCACCGTCGTGGGCGTTATGTTGAGTTTAACCTGGTCTATGACCGCGGTACGCTGTTCGGGCTGCAATCGGGTGGGCGCACTGAGTCAATTCTGATGTCCCTACCCCCGGAAGTTCGCTGGAGCTACGATTGGTCACCTGATCCTGGCTCTGATGAGGCGCGCCTCTATGAAGAGTTTTTACGTCCACGCGATTGGCTAGGAGGCCATGATGATTGATCAATATGCTGTATTTGGTAACCCAGTAGCGCATAGCCAGTCACCCTTTATTCATGCCTGCTTTGCGCGTCAGCAACAGCAATCGATGCACTATGTAGCCACTCAGATTGATCCTGAATCCTTTGCTCAACAAGTCGATGCTTTTTTACAGGGTCAGGGTAAAGGGCTCAACATTACTGTGCCGTTTAAAGAGCTCGCCTGGCAACTGGCTGAGGTTAAAACGCCACGTGCTGCCCTGGCGGGTGCGGTAAATACGCTTTGGCGTGATGAGCAGGGGCGCATCTGTGGTGACAATACCGATGGTTTGGGGCTGATTAATGATCTGACTCAGAATCTCGGCTGCTCACTGAAGGGAGCTTCTGTTTTGTTATTGGGTGCTGGTGGTGCGGTTCGTGGCGTTATTCAGCCCTTATTGGAAGCGGGTTGTTCCGAGCTTATTATTGCCAATCGCACCCCGGAAAAAGCGCAGCAGCTGGTGCAACACTTTGCAGAAACGGCTGGCGCGGCCGTGACGCTTCACGCCTGTGGTTATAGTGAAATACCCGCTAAAGCCTATGATGTGATTATTAATGGAACCTCTGCAAGTTTACAGGGAGATCTGCCTCCTTTGCCTGAAGCGATAGTAGGTGCTCACTCTCTCTGTTATGACATGATGTACAGTGCTACGCAGACCCCTTTTTGTCATTGGGCATCCAGGCAAGGTGCAGCACGTGCTGTAGATGGTCTGGGCATGTTGGTTGAGCAGGCAGCAGAAGCTTTTTTCCGTTGGCGTGAGCGACGCCCCGATACAGCACCGGTTATTGCTATGTTGCGCCAGAGTCTGGCTCAGCAATAAATCACCGGACTAAATACAGGTTACGACAAATGTTGCAACTCGGGTCTAATAAACGTTATAACCCGATTATCACTCTCCCGTCTTTGGATACGCTTTATGACAGATTCCACCTTACTGAGCACTGATCAGCTGTATAAAATCTGTGACCCAAAAGACCTGCCTTTTCTGACAACAGACTCTATTGAGCCTTTTAACGGCTTTTTTGGTCAGGAACGTGCAATTGAGGCGATGGACTTCGGTATCAGCATGCAGCGCCATGGTTACAACCTGTTTGTTATGGGTAACCCGCATACTGGTCGCTTTTCTTTTGCCATGGAAAATCTGAAAACCTATGCCAAAAAGGAGCATAAGCCGTCTGATTGGTGTTATCTGAACAATCTTTCAGACTCGCGCTATCCGGTTGTATTGCAGCTTCCGGCTGGCAAAGCAATGCAACTGAAAAAAGATATTGAGACGTTATTCGAAACCTTGCAAACAGAACTACCTGCAGCATTTGAAAGCCCGGGTTATCAACGTATTAAAAGCCGCATCGAGCGAGATTTTACTCGTCGGTATGATCAGGCTGTGGATCAGGTGGAACGTAAGGCGCGTGATATGAATATCGCTGTCTATCGTGATGCCGGCACGATCGGCTTTACCCCCTTGGCTGAGGGTCAGGCCATGGATGAAGCTGCTTTTTCGCAGTTGCCTGAAGAAGAACGCGAAGTTATTCAGAAAAATATCTCTGATCTCGAAGATCAACTCAATGAAGGGCTGACGGAACTACCCAAGTGGCGCCGTGAAGCAGCAGCAGAGTTACGTCAATTAGACAGCGACACGGCGCGCAAATCGATTCTGCCGTTGTTTGCTCAGCTGCGTGACCGCTATGTACATCATGCCAGTATCATTAAATATCTGGGTTATTTCGAAAAAGACCTAATCAAGAATGTAGCGGAAATTGTCAGTGATGAACGTGGCATAGAAGTTAAAACTGACCAGATGCGCCAGCAGTTTTTGGAAGAGAATTACGGCATAAACCTGCTGGTGGACAATCATAAGACCAAGGGTGCACCGGTGGTTTATGAAGCCCACCCCAGCTATGAAAATCTGTTTGGTCGAGTCGAATATAACAGTGAAATGGGGGCCTTGGTCACCAACTATACACTGATCCGTCCGGGAGCTCTGCATAGGGCTAATGGTGGGTATCTGCTGCTGGAGGCCGAAAAGCTGCTGGAGCAGCCATTTGTCTACAGTGCACTGAAGCGTGCCCTTAAATCTCACGAGATACGTATTGAAAATCCGGTCAGTGAATATACTGGCGTAAGCACAATTACACTGAATCCCCAGCCTATCCCCTTGAAAGTTAAAGTGGTGTTGATCGGTGGTCGTGACATTTATTACCTGTTACAAGAGCTGGATCATGATTTTGAAAAAATGTTCCGTGTGGTGGTGGATTTTGATGAAGACGTAAAACGTTCACCTGCAAGTGTGCGTAACTACGCCCGGCTGATGAAAACCCTGGCTATGGAGGAAGGCTTAGCTCCGCTGAAGCGAGAAGCCGTGGCACGCCTGACAGAACACAGCTCACGTATGGCTGAAGATCAGGAGATGCTATCAGCCCATATTGGCGAATTGGTTGACCTGCTGTGTGAGGCAGATTTTCGCCGTCGCCAGCGAGGTGATGAGTTGATCAGTACGGCACATGTGGAAATGGCCTTGCAGGGTAAAGAGCGCCGTACAGGCCGTTTGTCAGAAAAAATTCTCGAAAGTATTCTTAACCGTACCGTATTGATTGATACCGATGGTAGCACCGTTGGTTGTGCTAATGGCCTGAGTGTACTGCAAGTCGGTGATGTGTCTTTTGGTACCCCTGCCCGTATTACCGCAACAGTGAACCCTGGTAACAAGGGTATAGTGGATATAGAACGTGAAGTGACTCTGGGCCAGCCGATCCACTCTAAAGGCGTGTTGATCTTGTCTGGCTATCTGGGTCACCAATATGCGCATGATTTCCCCATGACCCTGTCCGCCAGTATTGCCATGGAGCAGTCTTACGGCTACATCGATGGTGACAGTGCGTCATTGGCTGAAATATGCACTTTGATTTCAGCGCTGACAAGAATTCCGATCTTTCAGCACTTTGCCACTACAGGCTCGATTAACCAGTATGGAGAAGTACAGGCCATTGGTGGAGTTAATGAAAAAATCGAAGGTTTCTTCCAGCTCTGTAAAATGCGAGGGTTGACGGGGAGTCAGGGCGTCATTATTCCGCGTGCAAATGTGCGCAACCTAATGCTGAAAAAGGATGTGGTTGAAGCTGTCAAAGCGGGCGACTTTGCTATACATGCTGTCAGTCATGTTGATCAGTGTCTGGGGCTGCTGATGGGGCGCAAGGCCGGCTACCTGAAAGCCGACGGTCATTTCACTCAGCGCAGCATTAACGCCTTAGTGGTTAAACGTCTGCGAGAAATCGCCAAGGCCAAACCTTAAATTCTGGTGGTATGATAAATGACTGTGATTAAAGGGTTTTTGATCCTGTTATTGTTTCTGTTGTTAGGTGATGTGATCGTTACCAGTCTGCAACTGCCGGTGTCACCTGGTGTTATCGGCATGTTGTTGGTCATGCTATGGCTACTGATGCGTGGACGTATGCAGAATGATCTGGCCGCAGTCAGCCAACCACTGATCGCACTTTTGGCCATGCTGATTATGCCAGGTGTAGTGGGGGTGTTTTTTGTTGTTGGTGATTATGCTCAGTACTGGCTTGCAGGGCTCCTGGCGCTGGTTGTAGGCACGATGCTGAGCGTCCTCACAACGCTGTGGTTAATGGCGCGATTGATGCCCGGTTCGACAAAGCCGGAGGGTGATAATGCCTGAGCTGATGTCGGGTTTGGTCATGTTGCGGGATCATCTGACTGCGACACCTATTGCCGCCATTGCCATAACCTTGACGGCCTTTTTTTCCGGAAACTGGCTGTTTCAGAAAATGGGGCGGCCAACCTGGTGTCCCGGTATATTGCTGGCGGCATTGTTTGTGGTGGCGATGCTGGTAGTGCTGCGGATCGACTATCGCACTTATCAAACTGGTGCTGGCTGGCTGGTGCTGTTGTTGGGACCCGCTACGGTTGCTCTTGGCGTGCCGTTGTTTCAACAAATCCACCATATCCGTGAGTTATGGAAGCCGATACTCTTTACCCTGCCACCGGCCGCTATCCTGGCAGCCCTCTATGCGTTGCTACTAGGTTGGCTGGCGGGAGCTTCTCCAGAGGTGCTGGCTTCTTTAGCGCCTAAGTCGGTAACTGCACCGATTGCCATGGGCATTACTGAGCAACTGGGTGGCTCCATTCCTATACTGATGGGCGCCTTGCTGATCACCGGCGTGATGGCTACCCTATGGGTGAATCTGCTCAGCAATTGGTTAAAGATTGAAGATCATCGAGTGATAGGGTTTGCTCTGGGTATCAACGGCCATGCAATCGGCACAGTGCGAGCATTCGAGATCAGCCCCACCGCTGGCGCCTTTGCGTCACTCGGTATGGGGCTGACCGGGTTATTCACCGCTCTGTTCCTGCCATTGGTTTGGGTGCTGATTGGGTTGTAAGCACTTACTCGCTCCAGGACTCTTGCATATGCGTGTCTTTTAACTTTCGGTAGTTATCTGCACTGTAGCTGAAAAAGTGGCGTTCCTTGTCAGTTAGTGGGCGGACTTGTTTTGCGGGTCGGCCCACGTAGAGGTAACCGCTTTGCAGGGTTTTTCCTGGGGGTACCAAGCTACCCGCACCAATTACCACCTCGTCTTCAACCATGGCGCCATCCATTATCAGGCTACCCATGCCGATAAGTACCCGATTACCAATACGACAACCATGCAGTGTCACCTGATGGCCTACCGTCACTTCATCGCCAATGATCAGTGGGAAACCATCTGGATTAAAGGGACCTGCATGAGTGATATGTAATACCGAACCATCCTGAATACTGCTACAGCGCCCAATGCGTATATGATTCATATCACCACGTATCACCGTCAGTGGCCAGACTGAAGAATCATCTCCGATTTCCACGTCGCCCAGTACTACGGCGCTCGGATCGACAAAAACCGCCTTGCCTAATTGTGGCCGTTTGCCCTGATACTCACGTATATGCATGGATAAAACTCCGGATCAGTTGAAAAGTGACGTACACTTCCCCATTGTATAACAGATCAGCGACAACGTTTCAGTCAGGCGCTTAGTGTCTGCCGAGAATAACCTTGAAGAGGCCCCAATATGCACAACCCTTTACTCAAGCCCACTCAGCTTCCCCCATTCAGCAGTATTGAGGTGGCGCATATTGAACCGGCTATCGATGCAGTTCTGGCGCAAAACCGTGCAGAGGTAGCAGCTCTGACAGCCGAACAGCAGGCGCATGATTGGCAGTCACTGATGGGTAGGTTGGAAGAAGGCTCTGATCGACTCTCCTATGCCTGGTCCACGGCTTCTCACCTGAACGGTGTGATGAACTCTGATGAGCTGCGTGAAGTCTACAACCGTTGCTTGCCTAAATTGTCGGCCTACTGGACTGAAATGGGTCAGCATAAAGGTTTGTTCCAGGCGTATGAGCGCTTTGCCGCCAGTGAACAATATACTGACCTGAACCCAGCACAGAAAAAAGTGATCGATAATGCTCTGCGGGATTTCCGTTTATCCGGCATAGCCTTGCCGCCAGCGCAGCAGCAGCGTTATGCCGAAATTCAGCAACGTTTATCTGAACTGAACAATAAATTTTCTGAAAATGTGTTAGATGCGACCCAGGGTTGGTATTTTCACACAGATGATGTGTCTGATTTGCAAGGCCTGCCGGACGATGCCATTGAAGCCGCCGCCAGTGCCGCACATAGCCGTGATCTGCAAGGCTGGGTCATTAGCCTGGACTTTCCCTCCTACTATGCAGTGATAACCTATGCTGATAAGGCATCACTGCGTGAAGAGTTCTACCGCGTCTACTCCACCCGTGCCTCTGATCAAGGCCCAAACGCTGGTCGCTGGGATAACTCGGTGGTGATGCAGGAGATATTGGCCTTACGACACGAATTGGCTCAATTACTTGGTTATGACAGCTATGCTAATTATTCACTGGCCACAAAAATGGCTGAAACACCCGACCAGGTGATTGGTTTTCTGGAAGATCTTGCCACTAAAAGCCGTCATGTCGCTGAACAGGATCTGGCAGAGCTGACTGCCTTTGCCGCCGAACAAAATGGCGTGGAAAGCCTCAATCCCTGGGATCTGGCTTATTATGCCGAAAAGCTCAAGCAGTCACGCTATCAGCTTTCTCAGCAGATGTTACGCCCCTATTTCCCCTTACCTAAAGTACTGGATGGTTTGTTTGCGATTGCAGGGCGTTTGTTTGGTATTCATATAGAAGAGCAGGATAACGCCGATACCTGGCATCCAGACGTGCGTTTCTTGCGTTTATCCCGCGATGGCAACACGCTCGCCTATTGTTACCTGGACCCCTTTGCCCGCAGTAATAAGCGCGGTGGCGCCTGGATGGCGGATTGCCGTGATCGTCGGCGTTGTGCTGATGGTCAGGTTCAACTGCCAGTGGCCTATCTGGTATGTAACTTTAATCCACCTGTTGCGGGGAAGCCGGCGCTGTTGACGCATGATGAAGTGACCACCCTGTTTCATGAATTCGGGCATGGGCTACATCATATGCTCACGCAGATCGATTATGCCGAGGTCAGTGGTATTAATGGTGTCGCCTGGGATGCTGTCGAACTGCCAAGCCAGTTTTTGGAAAACTGGTGCTGGGAGCCGGAAGGGCTGGCGCTTATGTCCGGACACTATGAAACCGGCGAGCCTTTGCCAAATGATCTGTTGGACAAAATGCTGGCGGCAAAGCATTTTCAAGCCGGTATGATGATGGTGCGTCAGTTGGAATTTTCCCTGTTCGACTTCCGTTTGCATCATGAGTATCAGCCGGGTGAAACGGTTATCCAAGCCGTATTGGATAAAGTGCGTGAGCAGGTCGCTGTGCTGACGCCCCCACCTGAAAATCGTTTTCAGCATAGCTTCAGTCACATCTTTGCCGGTGGCTATGCCGCTGGTTATTACAGCTACAAATGGGCGGAAGTGCTGTCAGCTGACGCCTTTTCCCGCTTTGAAGAAGAGGGTATTTTCAGTGAGACGGCGGGACAGGATTTTCGTACCCATATATTGGAGAAAGGTGGTTCGGATGAACCCATGAATCTGTTTGTTGCATTTCGTGGCCGTGAACCCAGTGTCGAGGCATTACTGAGACACAATGGCATAACACCCAAAGCATGAGGTTTGTATGTCTGTAACTAAACGCTTTATCGCCGGAGCCGTTTGCCCCCGGTGTGGCAAGATGGATGCAGTGCGTATGCATCGGGATGAGGAACGAGAGTACCGCGAGTGTATCGCCTGCGGTTTCAGTGATTCCTTGCGTCTGGATGGACGCCCAGAGCCACAAGAGATCAATACACGGGTACACAAGGATAAACCGGAAGACCGGCTCAGCGCCAAAGCCAAGGCTGCTGAGCCGGTTAAGGCCGAGCCGATCAGGTTATTCATCAATCCAGATAAAAGTGATTGAGCGTCGCTACGCCAGCCCCCAGCGGTTATGACGGGTCAGTTGCACATAGACCCACCCCCCGCTGAGGCCTCTGGCCAGGAACAGACCACTCATAGCCATCCATAGACCATGGTTGGCTAGGGGCTGGCTTAGCCACCAGAGCGGTAGAAAGACCACTAGCACCGAAAACAGCATGGTATCCTGCATCGCTTTAACCTGAGTGGTACCGATAAAAACACCATCAAGCAGATAGCTCCAGACGCCAATCAACGGCATAACGATCAACCAGGGTAAGTACAGGCTCGCCTGCTCTCTTACACTGTCGATACTGGTGAGCAAGGAAATGACAAAATCACCGGCCAGCCAGAAAAACAGTGTCATCCCCAAAGCCGATATCATTGACCAGAGGGCCGCTGCGGTGATGAGTTGATAAAAATCTTTCGCTTTACGTCGCCCCAGTGCCCGGCCTGCCAGGGCTTCTGTCGCATGGGCAAAGCCGTCCAATGCATTGGATATAAGTACCAGGAAATTCAGAAGCACCGCATTAGCGGCAACAATGTCCGTACCCATACGCGCTCCCTGAGCAGTAAAAAAGGCAAAACAGAACAGTAAAGACAGGGTGCGGACGAACAGGTAACGATTCACGTGAAACAATGCGGCATAATCACGCCAACGCAGTAATTGACGGGCAATGAACTGACCGCCAGTGTTAAGCAGCAGTCCGCGGCAAAACCATAAGCCGAGCCCGAGACTGGCGTACTCTGCCAGCACCGTGCCCAGTGCAACACCGTCAGCGCGCATCCCCAGAGCAAATACAAACACCAGGTTAAGGATAATATTCAGCAGATTGGTCAGGGTCAGCAGCAGTAACGGAATGCGGGTGTTCTGATTGCCGACAAACCAGCCCAGCAGCACAAAATTGCATAACACCGCCGGTGCACCCCAAGCGCGGATATGCGCATAACGGCGAGCTTCGGTCACGACGGCTTCTGTTGCGCCGGATATAGTCAGCGCCAGTTCAGTCATTGGACTACGCAACAGAAATATCGCAATCCCTAATACAAAGGCGATGAGCAAGGACTGGGCAAGGTAGTTACGGATGGCATCGCCATCTTCACGGCCAAAGGCCTGGGCTACCAGTCCTGTGGTGCCCATGCGTAAAAAGCCAAAACTCCAGTATACTACTGAAAACAGCATTCCGCCTATAGCGATGGCGGCCAGATAGCGGGGCTCTGGCAAATGTCCCATCACCGCCGTATCCACCAGTCCCAACAAGGGTACGCTGATATTGGATAACATCATCGGCCAGGCGAGCTGCCAGACGCGACGGTGTGTGGTGTTATCGGGCCAATAACGGAAGTTCATCAGTGGCTGGCTTGTCTTAATGGCAGGGTGTAGAGAAACAGAAAGATCACCAGGGCTGTCACAACGACCGAGGGACCTGCGGGGGTGTCAAACACCCAGGAAGCCCAGATGCCGCCGGTTACTGCGACCATACCCAGCAGTGAGGCGATGAAGGCCATCTGTTCGGGAGTGCTGGATAAACGACGCGCTGCCGCTGCCGGGATGATCAGTAACGAGGTGATCAGCAAAATACCAACCAGTTTCATGGCCACCGCGATAACCAGGGCAATCATCAACATTAGTGCCAGACGCGTGGCTGTGACATTCACCCCTTCTACACGTGCCATCTCTTCGTTGATGGTAATCGCCAGGAGTGGATGCCACAGGCGCCAGAGTGTGAGCAATACCAGCAGCCCCCCGCCATAAACCCACAACAGATCAGTGGGTGCAATTGCCAACAGATCACCAAATAAATACTGCATTAGGTCAATACGGATATGGTCCAGTAAAGACACCGCAACCAACCCAATGGATAGAGTGCTGTGTGCCATGATGCCCAGTAGCGTGTCTGTGGCAACCATGTGCTGTTTTTGCATCGCCACCAGTATAACGGCCAGCAATACACAGCACACCATGACGGCCAGATTGAGATTAATGCTGAATAGAAAGCCCATGGCAACACCCATCAGTGCCGAATGTGCCAGGGTGTCGCCAAAGTAAGCCATGCGCCGCCATACCACAAAGGCGCCCAAAGGGCCGGTGATGGCTGCAACCCCCAGGCCACCAGCCAGGGCAATCAGAATAAACTCAGGCATCGGTTGACTCCGGTGGTTGACGCGTGTCGGATTTAAGTAGTTCGGGTTCTGCATCCAGTCGGTCATGGCGATGGTCATGATGATGGTTGTACAGGGCAAAAGCCTGTGCCTGGCTTCGCCCAAAGAGCTCGATAAAGGTCGGGTCGTTGCTCACCCGCTCCGGATGACCTGAGCAGCAGATATGGCGGTTAAGGCAAACCACATGGTCCGTTGCAGACATAACCAGGTGCAGGTCGTGTGAGATCATCAGGATGCCACACTTGCGTTGTTCCCGGATGGCACTGATTAACTGGTAGAGTTCTGTTTGACCATTGACATCGACACCCTGCACCGGCTCATCCAGGACCAGTAGACGCGGATTACGCAGTAGTGCCCTGGCCAGCATGACCCGTTGGGTTTCCCCACCGGACAGATCATGAAAGGAGTGTTGTAACAGGTGTCGTGCGCCGACTTGGTCCAGGGTCGTCTCCAGAGTGGTTGAATCAGGTTTGAGGCCGATATTTAGAAAACGCTTCACTGTGAGAGGCATGGTTCGGTCGATGTGCAGCTTTTGTGGCATATACCCGACTCTCAGCCCCGGTGAGCGCCATAGGCTGCCCTGGCTGGGTGAGATTAATCCAAGCACGACACGTACCAGTGTCGTCTTGCCTGCCCCGTTAGGGCCAATGAGGGTGGTAATGCAGTCATCGTGCAGTGTCAGAGATACATGGCTGAGCACATCCTCTCGGGCAAAGCGTACAGAGATGTCTTCTAAGCGTACAAGATCGCGATCATGACTAGACATGCGATTGTGGGTTTCCTTGTTGGCATTCTGGACAGATACCCAATACTTCAATAGTTTCACGGGTAATGGAAAAGCCCAGGCTTTGTGATTGTTGCTTGAGCGCTGCCTGGAGTGGTGCTGCATCCACTTCACAAGCCTGATGGCAGCGCTCGCAGATGAAGAAGCATCCGGAATGTTGTTTTCCAGGATGAGAACAACCCATATAAGCATTGAGTGAAGCCAGTCGATGCACCAGGCCCTGTTCTTGCAAAAATTCCAATGCCCGGTAAACAGTGGGGGGCGCTGAGTTAAAACCAGCGTCAGCCAGTGCGGGTAGCAGATCATAAGCGCCCAGGGGTTTATGGTTTTGCCAGATTAACCGCAGCACCAGTTCTCTGACTGGCGTCAGGCGCAGTTGTTGCTCACGGCAAAGTGCTTTAGCGGATGACATGGCTTCATCAATACAGTGCTGATGGTCATTAGCACAGACAAAGGTTGTATTCTTATCAGGCATGACAGATGCGTTCCGAGGTTATTTGTTATATTATAACCTAAACAGTTAATAAACAGGATCAGAATCTATCATGCCAAAATTAAATACGTTAGTCCGTAGTTTGCCGCTTGCTGCGGCACTCTTTTTTTCCACACAAGTGAGCGCTCAGCAAGTTGTCAGTACCCTTAAACCCCTGCACCTGATAGCCAAGGCCGTCACTGACGGGGTGCTTGAGCCTGTTCAGTTACTGCCAGACAATGCTTCGCCACATACCTTCTCGTTGCGGCCATCTGATATGCAGGTGTTAACGGATGCTGAACTCGTTTTCTGGGTGGGACCAGAGATGGAACAGTTCATGGTCAGACCTCTGGAGCGCACAAGTGCCAAAGTTGTAGCGTTATACACTGATCATAATAGTGACCACGACGACCACGACGACCACGACGACCACGACGACCACGACGACCACGACGACCACGACGACCACGACGACCACGACGATCACGACGATCACGACGATCACGACGATCACGACGATCACGATGAGCATGGTGATGAACATGACGGGCACAACCACGATACACATATCTGGTTAGATCCTCATAATGCCGCCGAAATTGCCGTGCAAATGACAGATGCGCTAGTCAGTGTCATGCCAGAGCACGAAGCCGCCTTGCATGCTAATTTGAATGAATTCAAATTATCTCTTGAACAACTGGATGTTGAGCTAAAAACTCTGTTAGAACCGGTTCAGGATAAAGGCTTTTTCGTTTTTCATGATGCCTACGGACATTTTGTTGGCCACTATGGTTTGAATCAGTTGGGCTACTTTACGGTGGATCCTGCCCGGCAGCCGGGAGCCCGTCACTTGGCTGAAATACGTCAGCAGTTGCAAGATAACAATGCTAGTTGTGTTTTCAGTGAACCTCAGTTTACCAGTGCTATCGTGGAGTCAATCACCCGGGGTATTTCTGTTGGTCAGGGAGTGCTGGATCCAATGGCGCGTGATATTGCACCTTCTAAAACAGCCTATGTTGATTATTTACGTGGCTTGGCTACTGAGATGGCGGGCTGTCTGAGCAATTGATTGAGTTTTATTCACCCAGGGGGCTTCACAAGCCTCTGTGGGCTGGATATAATGCGCCCCACTTTTGACGCAGATGTGGTGGAATTGGTAGACACGCTAGCTTCAGGTGCTAGTGCCTTCACGGGCGTGGGAGTTCGAGTCTCCCCATCTGCACCATTTATAGGGTGCAGTCAGTTAAAAGTGAATTTGCAGATGTGGTGGAATTGGTAGACACGCTAGCTTCAGGTGCTAGTGCCTTCACGGGCGTGGGAGTTCGAGTCTCCCCATCTGCACCAACCTTGAAATCCTCTCTCCATATTATATTTCACTTAGTTCGATTGCTGTCTTCAGCTTTTATTCCGATTCAGGTTGGTGCTAACCCTATGGGGGCCGCCGCATCTGTGTTTGACGAGCTAATGACAGTACACGAAGCAAAAAAAGCCCGCTCAGGTGACTAAGCAGGCTGCTGCATAACTTGGGATGGATGAGATCGGTGCTTGTTGGCCGGATGAGGTGCCAGCAACTGCAGCTAAATAATCGGTGAGTGTTAAACGACCAATATGCCTAGCTGAAAGGCTAAAGGTAAAATGGCTACCAGAAACGCACCAACGATCAATAAGATGGAAGGTATCAGTCCTATGGTTTCATAGGCTTCATCAGTTGTATGGCTCATAAATTGCTCCTGAAGTGCAAGGTGTTTGCATTTACTTCTAATAGAGCAAAATGGGTGCCAGTTTAATTTCTTGCCAGCCTGTAATATTTAATCAATTGATTATTAAAGATATTAATTAGATCACTATGCTAACTGGCTACACTGACCTCGATAATAGCTAGTGAAGATAATCTGTTTGTCTGGCATTTATGACACATGTGTCAGATGCTATTGTCATTAATGGCATATTTGGTTTAATCCAGACTCTTAAAATCCTGCTGCCGCAAGGCTTCATACACCACTACAGCGACACTGTTGGACAAGTTTAGGCTGCGACTGTTGGGGTGCATAGGTAATCGCAGAATATGGTCTGATACTAAGCTTGCCAGCAGCTCGGCTGGTAAACCTCGTGTCTCTGGACCAAACAGCAGATAGTCGCCTGCCTCGAAGCTGGCTTGGGTATATCGCTGAGTGCCTTTAGTCGACAAGGCAAACAGACGTGTTGGATTAACCTGCTGCAAAAAGGTTTCGAAGTCTGGCCAGACCTGCACTTGAGCATATTCGTGGTAATCCAGACCAGCCCGGCGCAGGGATTTTTCTTCCATGGAAAATCCCAATGGTTCGATAAGGTGCAGATGACAACCTGTATTAGCCGCCAGTCGTATCACGTTGCCGGTATTGGGAGGTATTTCGGGTTGGTAAAGGACAATATTAATCATAAAAACTGCCGGGTAAAGGCTTCCAGGGTTAAGGGGTGGCTGAACAAGTAACCTTGGTAAGAGAAACAGCCAAAGCCTTCCAGCATGGCCCTTTGCTCTTCTGTTTCCACACCTTCGGCGATAACAGCCAGGTCAAGGCTGCGAGCCAGAGAGACGATGGTTTTGGCTATGTCTGCATGATGCTGGTCATGTAGCATATCACTGACAAAAGACTTGTCGATTTTTAACTGATCCAGCGGTAGACGTTTAAGATAGGACAGTGATGAGTACCCGGTACCAAAGTCGTCCAGTGAGAAGCTGATACCCTCTGCTTTTAGCAGATCCATCTTTGAGATGGTGTCATCGATATCTTCAAGCAACATGCTTTCAGTGATTTCTAGTTTCAATCTGTGTGGATTGCACTGAGTTTTTTCAATAGTGGCGAGTACTTGACTGACAAAATCAGTTTGCTGGAATTGTTTGGGGCTGATATTAACGGCCAGCTCCAGGTGACGCCATCTCGGTTCTTGTTCCCAGATCGCCAACTGCTCGCAGGCTTGCTTAAGCACCCATTGCCCAATGGGCAGGATCAGGCCGGTTTCTTCGGCTATCGGAATGAACTCCACGGGTGAGACCATCCCTCTTTCCGGGTGTTGCCAGCGTAGCAGTATTTCAGCGCCTGACACGTGTCCCTGATGACTGATCTGGGGCTGATACACCAGGAAAAAGGCCTGCTGTTGGATGCCCTGCCGTATATCCCTGGCCAGAGTGGCATGCTCGGTCACACGGATTTGCATGGCTGGATCGAAAAAACAAAAGGTGTTTCGTCCAGCGGCTTTGGCCTGGTACATCGCCAGATCAGCTTGTTTAAACAGTTCATCAATACTCTCTTCCTTGCCTCGAAACAAGGTGACGCCAATGCTCAGTGTACTGAAGTGCTCCAAATTCTCGAAGTGGTAGGGTTGGCAGAGGGAGTGTAATAATTTCTGACATAAATGATTGATCATTACCGATGCCTGGTCAATTTCATCTCCCAGTTCTTCCAGTAGAATTATAAACTCGTCGCCGCCCAGGCGTGCGACGGTATCAGCTCGGCGAACACCGGCGGATAAGCGCTCGGCAACCTGTTTCAGCAGCAGATCACCTGTGTGATGGCCTCGCGTATCATTCAGGGTTTTAAAATCATCCAGATCAAGGTAAAGAATACCGCCGACACTCTTATGGCGGTGACTGTTTTCCAGCGCGTGCTGGAGACGATCCATCAGCAGTTGTCGGTTTGGCAGCAGGGTCAACTGATCATAGAACGCCAGTTGGCGTATACGGATTTCAGCTTCTTTGCGGTCGGTAACATCCAGCAAGGTGACAACATAGTTGATAATGGAGCCGTCATAGTCGTTGATGACAGCTGAAATACTGGTCCACTGCAGGAATCCCTGGCCACCTTTGCGCTGACTCCAGACTTCATCTTGCCAGACACCATATTTTTCCAAGGCTTCGTTGATCAAATCAAAGCTGGTGTTTTCATCTTTGATTTTAATGCAACTCAGATTTTTGCCAGTGACTTCGTCTGGTGTGAAACCGGTTATGCGAGTAAATGCCTGATTGACTTTGAGAATGGTGCGATTGTGATCAGTAACCAGTATGCCCTCACCCGATTCAAATACAGTTGCAGCAATATTGAGGTCGCTGACCATAGATTGCATGGCATAGCCTACCTGGTTGTACTCTTTAATACCGGTGGTTTGAAAAAGACTCCCTCTGATTCCCCTCTGGGTAGCGTTGATAAATTCGAGTAACCGAGAGATTGCCCGGCTATGGCTTATATGTAAAAGCCACCCGGCAATGACCAGCAGAACGATAAAACCTACCGCAAACAACACAAATGAACGAGTGAAGTGTTCACTCCGGTGGGCGAATCGTTCAGAAGCAAGGGCCACAGAAACCATAAAGCGGGTTTCTTTACCAGCAATGATCAATGGCTGTCTTTGCCAGTGCGCCGCGACGCCACTTTGATCTATCGGTTTAGAAACACTGTTTTCATCCGCTTTATTCAGACGACCCGCGCTGATCAATTTTTTATTGTGACTGTCATGAATGCTGATTTCATCCAGATCAGCCATATTCAGTAGCTCTTGAATAAAATAGCGGTTCTGTCCTATCGCCAGCCCGGTGACCATATAGCCTCGCAGCTGGATGGTTGAAGGGTCGAAGATCGGTGTAGACCGGATAATAGACAAGTTATCCGAACCGACTGGTTTCCACTCAGAGGTATAGAGAATAGGTGAGTCCATTTCGGCAATAATGTTTTCTGCGCTGTAGAGTGGCATACCCGCATCGAAAATCAATTTGCCATCAGGATCGAGCAGAAAAAAAAGATCCAGATGTACGCCACGGTCTGAGTCCTGAAATAAAAGGATCATATCTTCAGTGACTGAGTCAAAGCCAGGATCGTCGGTAAGCAGTGTGGTAAAAACACGGTTGAATGAGGCTACATCCAGGTAGGCATTTAATAGCTCCAGACGATTTTCAATCAGGCTTTGTACTGTTCGGTGACGTTGCTCAAGCGTTTTGCTAATCTCAGCCTGGAGCTGAACTTCACTTGATTTTGCAGAATACAGGCTCGCTGTCAGCAGCGCCATAAGACCGAGAAAACCAAAAATCAGTGATATACGGGTAGTGAAGGTCAGTGCCCATGGTTTGACTGTCGTCATATACTACCCAAGATCTGCATAACCCTACTTTCCACTTTGTTATAGCTTATGTTTTGAGGTTTTATTATAGGCAGAAATAATGAGTGGCGTCACGTTACGACTCTTGTGCTATCAAACTAAAATAGTCGTCTTGTTGCTGTTGTAGAAACTGTGTGAGAGGTTCTGTGCTCATGTAGCGAACAGGTTGATGAATGATCTCTTCTGTTACGTTAATAAAGCGTAAGTCACTGGTTGCGTTATACAGTGCTGAAGTCAGAGTCTGCTGCTGCGACAGTGGCGTTGTGACAGGTACAACCAACATGCGAACTGAAGACATCTGTAAATCATAGCCCAGTTCTTTCAGTGTAGGTACCGTGGCGTAGTGCTTGAGCCGATGGTTTCCCAGACCGGCTAAGAGTTGCATATTGCCTGCATCAACAAATTTGCTGTGACTGCCACCACTGAATCCAATATCCACGTCACCTGCCATCACCAGAGTGGTCATGGCATTACCACCTGTAACTGGTATGATTCGGGCAATAAAGCCCTCCTCCTTGGCGATGCGATTGATAATTCTTCTATCTGTTAACGTTTGCGAAGCAAAGGAAATTTCGCCTCTTTGATGGGCATATTCAAGGAATTCATCCCAGTTGCTGAATGGGCTGCTTTGGCGGGTAACCAACGCCTGCTGGTCTTCGGAAACAGCACCGATATACGCAAAATCATTTAGGTTGTATGAAGTAGACATTTCCAGCGGATAGTTGGTAAAAGGCATTGAGGGTGTAAACAGCAACATATAGCCTTGTTCATGGCTTGTCGCTAACATCGCCGCGGCGGCTCCGCCACCGATGCCTGGCCGGTATTGTATCCTAACCGGTTGCCCAAGTTGCTCTGATAATATGTTAGCCAGGACGCTACCCTGCGTTGACATGGACCCTCCTTGTTCAAAACCGATCAGCAGGGTTAAGGGACGCGCCGGGAAAGGCTCTTCAGCTATCAATGCCGTACTGCAGAGCAGTAGTTGAATCAAGCAGACAAGCTTCAGTATTTTCACGGCGGACACCTCGTTATTGTTACTGCGGCGCATCCCTCCAGTCTAGTCTGCTTTCAGACGTTCAGCCAACCAATGACCAATTTCACCAATTTGCTCCAGGCATACAGCATGCTGCATGCGATAGCTGGTATAAGCGACAGGGTAACCTGCTTCGCTTAGCAGGTCACGGGCCTTCTGACCCAGTGCTTCGGGAACAACATCATCATGCGTGCCATGCATGATCAGGATAGGCAGGGTCTGGTTTGCAGGGTTATGCTCAACCAGCTCAGCCGTAGCAAAATAGGTTGATAAGGCCAGCAGGCCCGCAAGTGGGTGTGGGAAACTCAGTGCGACATGATAGGCCACCGCACCACCCTGTGAAAAACCGGCTATCAGGATGCGCTCCGGTGCGATGCCTGCCGCCATCTGCTGTTCGATCAGTTGAGTAACGTCCCGGGCGGATTTGATCAGTTGCTCACTGTCGACCCTGCGATCAATATTCATTTCCAGAATATCGTACCAGGCAGGCATCACCATTCCGCCATTGATAGTGACAGGCATTTCCGGCGCATGTGGAAAGATAAACCGGGTAGCCAGACTGTCGGGCAGACCAAGCTCTGGAACTATAGGCTCAAAGTCATGGCCATTGGCACCCAGGCCGTGTAGCCAGATGACACAGCTATCGGCTGGTTTTTTCGGTTCGATTACAACGCTGGATAGCATGGATGCAGGGCTCCTGAAATAATTAATAATAAGCGCAGCTTACCAGTTTCAATGGTGCTGGCAAACTGCACTGACTTCAGGCTAGCCTTCACCCAGGGCTCTGGCTTCATGGGTGTGACATTTTTTCGGACATACCCGGGCGCAGGAGCCACAGCCGATACAGTCCGCCGCGTTAGCTATCACCATGACACTGACGACATCGTCCATCTCATCGTCATCATCTGGCTCTCGCTCTTCCAGGGTGAACACATCACGAGGACAGACCTTGTAGCAACGTCCACAGCCGATACAGGTTTCATCATTCAGGTGCACAACAAATTCGGGTAGCCATTCGCTGCCACCACGCGTCAGGCCGGTGATCGGACTCATGCGGTGCTCTCCTCTGCCTGCTGGGCCTGCTCCAGGGCTTTTCGTGCTTTGTCCCAGTCTTCACAGGCGGCATAGGTTGATGCTGAAAGTTCGGGTAGTCTGGCATAGGCCGCTGGCAGTCCATCTTCCACCAGGTCGTGCAGCTCCATGGCCTGTTCGCCGGCGATGCGCCGCGCACGGCGCAGTTGTTTTTCCAGTGTCTTGATCTCATTTTCATTCATTGTCAGGCGTCCTTCTTTACCAGGGTCAGTCTGCGGCAGCATCGGGATGTGCTCGGACCAGCTCCAGGGCTTTGTCAACCAGGGTGTCGGCTTGCTCACACAGGCTCTGCATAGATTCAAAGCCGAAGCGGTGTACATCCCGCAGGGAGCGATCCAGCACCAGCAGTTTTCCCACACTGATAATGACGCGACCAAATCCTTCATGGGACAGACTGAACAAGGGGGTGGCCATCATGCCGCAGACAGCTTCAATACGCATGGCGATAGCACTGTAATAGGCTTTCAGGCGGGCCAGAATCTCTTCATCGGGGTCGCCGATAATAGGAATTTCGCGGCGCTGTGCTTTGGTGACCACGTAAGGCAGTAGTAGCTCGGTAGTATTGAGCTGCTCATTAACGCCATAACTGTCAAACGCACGGGTTTGACGGATCATCTCGGCAATAAACGGGTGGTCTGGCAGCGTTGCTTCAGCGCATTGGTTCATAGTCTTTCTCCAAAAGTTCGGGGTTATAGGCTAAGGGGTTGGTAGGCTGGTCCGGGTGTCCCTGCTGCAGAGTCAGCTGTACCTGGGGTGGCTTGCGCAGGGCAATCAGGCTGCTGATGACCTGACCGCTTGCCAGTCCCGCAAGGCAGCCTGCGGCGGTAGCCAGATTGCCCCAGGGAGAAGCCAGCAGCGCTGCCATCAGCATAAAGACACAGGGCAGGCTATAGACCAGCAGGGCTATTCGCAGCAGTTCACCTTCTTCAATATCAGCTCGGATTTGCTGCCCCTCTTTCCAGATCTGTTGTGTTGCAGGCAAGCTCAATAGCTGGGTACGACGGCTACCAGAACAGATTTTGTTGACTCCGCACGTCTTGCAGGATTCCAGACAATCGGCTTGCATGGCCAGATGGCCATCTTCTGAACGTACAATTTTTCCCTGGGTTGTCAGCATGATGGCCAGTCCTCCTGCCAGCCTTCAGCAAGCATGGCGGTAAAGCGCTCATCCGCTGGTCGGGCATTATGTTGCTGGCGCAGTGCCCGGGTTAACCACACGGGTGGTGACGCTTGCCAGGACAGGTTGAGTTGTTTAAGCAGGTCTTCGATCAATTCACCCTGCTCAACCTTCAAAGGCTGTACACCCTGGGCTAGTAACTGTCGGATAGCGGAGGCTCCGATAGCAATACAATAAACAGCTGCACAGCCCTGCAGCAGCCTGACCTTGGCTTCCAGCTTGCCTTCCTGCCTGTCCTTCAGGGTGTCATTGCCGGAAAATTCGGCCACTTCAGCAACCTGATATCCCGCAGCACTAAGGGTATAGATGACAAAGGCTTCTGCTGCGCCGAAGTGCTGATTAACCTGGTGGCGATCACTGCTGGCAAAGGCGATCTGCAATTGGCCGGTATCAGATTCAGCGGGTTTAATTAGCTTCAAGTGACGCATTGTCAGCCTCCCCTGTCATAGATTGATGGGTATGTGCCGTCTGATGGGCATAGATAGAGACATGCGGCTTGATGGCGTGTTGATGGTCCTGTTCCAGCAACTGATTAGCCAGTCGTGTCAGTGTATCGCGTGTGCCACGATAGCCGATCCATAGCTGGTGCTGTGCCCCCAGTCGGTCATAGATCGGCCAGCCAGCGCGCACTAATGGAATGTGCAGTCTGGCTGCTGTCTCGGCCGCATGAGCGTTGCTGATCAGCAGTTGTGCCTGATGGTTACGGGCCGTTTGTTCCAGATCTTCCAGATCGCCAATAAATACCTCATTGACTGGCAAATCGGCTAGCAGGGCGGCGTGATGCGGGCTGACGGCTGCCACAACCTCTCCGCCTGTACTGACGATTAGTTGGCTGAGTGAGTAGAGCAGGTCCGGATCGGCTGCCACAGCATAACGTGCAAAACCGAGCATAAAGTGGGTATCTAGCAGGCTGTCCTGAAGTTGGCTGCGTTCACGCTCCAGCCTTACGGAGACGGCTTGGCCACTGAGCTGGTGCAGGATATCGACCAGTACATCCATGGCTTCAAGGCCCATCAGGCTGTCAAAACGGTAATCCTCAACACCGGTGCGCTGGTGTAACAGATCGGCGGCTTTATGCAGGGAACGGCCTATAACCAGGGTGGCACGGGCTTGTCCCAGGGTGGCAAAGGCTTCTACCGGGGTACCACCGACCGTTACCGGGGTAAAGTCATCATCAGTCAGGTGACCATCCAGGGCATCGCCGACATCGGGCAGTATCACTGGCTGCAGGGAAAAGCTTTCCACCAGATCACGCAGATACTCCAGGTCAGCCGCCGTCAGCATAGAGGATACCAACAGATTGATCTGCTCTGGGCGCTCACTTGCGTGTCCCGGATTATCGGCTACCAGCTGATTGATCAGCGCTTCAACCGCAAGGGCATAACCGCTTTCCAGCCCACCGCTGTAATCGGGGGTGACGACAGGGATGATCGGTGTGTTGCTGTATTCGGGGTGCTGGTGGTAGAAGCGTTTAACCAGGCCCTGGATATCACTGCCCTGGGTTTCCGATAAGCCGGTAGTCGGAATGCCGATCAGGGCGGGCTGGCGCTTTTCGATCACCGTACGTAACCCTTGAAAGACATTGTCATCAGCGCCCATGACCGTGGTTGTCTGGTCCATGGCGGTGGTTTGCAGGGGAATAGGCTCACGAAAGTGGCGCACAAAAAACACCTTGGCAAAGGCGCTGCAACCCTGTGAGCCGTGCAGCATGGGCAATGCGTGGCGTATGCCAAGAAACGCCAGAATTGCACCGGTGGGTTGGCTGACTTTGAGTGGATTCACTGCCAGGGGTTTTTGGCGTTTAATGATCTTGGCCATGTTGCTCTCCTTTAACCGGGGTCTGCCAGGGTGCCGGTGTTCTCAGTGATGACCAGATCGGTGATTCCAGCGTCAGTGAGAGCTGGCGAGCCAGCTCCAGCATGCCGTCATAACCGGCATAGCCAAATTCGCGTTCCTGATTAATGTCCAGAAAAGGAATGCGCGCTTTCAGCGCGGTATACATGTTACGGCCCCCGGCAATCAGCATATCGGCACGGTAGTCACGGATGGTATCCAGCAGCGCCCTTGGGCTGCCATCATCAAGCATGCGGGCATCCTCACCCATAATGTCTCGGATACGCTGTTTGTCTTCTTCGGTGGATTTCTTGGTGCCGGTGGCCACGACTTCCATACCCAGGTCTTGCAAGGCTGAGACAATGGACCAGGATTTCACCCCACCGGTATACAACAACACCCGTTTACCCTTTAAGCGCTCACGCCAAGGGGCTAGCAGGCTGTGGATACGGGCCTCTTCCCGTGTGATCAGTTGTTCAGTGCGCTGGGTCAGGTCAGGGTCCTGAAGCAGGTGCGCCAGGCTGCGCAGGGCATCAGAGGTGTCTTCTACACCATAGAAACTGCCTTCAAACCAGGGAATGCCATAGTGCTCCTGCATTTTACGGGCGACATTCAATAACGCCTTGGCACACACCACCATGTTGACTTCAGCACGATGCATGGTTTGCACCTGGTGAAAGCGTGCATCGCCGGACAGGGTGCACAGGATGCGCAGCCCCAGTTCATCCAGTAACGGCAGTACCTGCCAGAATTCTCCGGCGATGTTGTACTCACCGATCAGGTTGATGTCATGCACCTGGATACCAGGGCGCTGCACCGCAGCGGCTATGGGCTCCGGCTCAGCGGTACCGATGACGTACTTAAACATGGCCTCACCGGCCAGACGGTTGCCCAGGTTTTTGGTGCCGTAGAAGCCAGCCGAGTCCACCGGTATCACCGGCAGACTAAAGTGCGTAGTGGCAGCCCGGCAGACCGCTTCGAAGTCATCACCGATCAAGGCAGGAACACAGGTGTTATAGACAAACACAGCGGCGGGTGAGTAGTCCCTGATGGCCTGGGCAATACTGTGAAACAGGCGCTTCTCACCCTGCCCCATGATGACATCCTGCTCAGTCAGGTCCGTAGTCATACCGATACGGTAGAGGGTTGGACCGGATGAGCGGGTACCACGGTTATCCCAGGAACTGCCGGCACAGGCGATGGAGCCATGCACAATATGGGCAACATCTGCAATCGGGAGCAAGGCGATCTGTGCCCCGTCAAAAGCGCAGCCCCCGTCCGACGCGCCGGGTTTTGGCGGAGTGCAGCCACTTTTTGCTTTGCTGTTGTGGCTGCAAGCGGGCTCATCCAGTAAGGCGGCCAGTTGTTTTGCCTGCATAGTCGCTTCCTCTGTGGATAACTGAGGCTGATGGCCGGTTAATCCGGCGCTTTCAGCGTATCTGTACAGGGTTTTGCAAAGGCTGTGCCACGGGTGCCTGGAAAGTTTTTTGAATATTTTTTCAGTTAAAACAATGGATTGTATTTTTTAATCTGTGTGTGTTGCTGTCATTGTCGTACGTAAGGGAGAAAATGTATGAAAAGCAACAAAGCTGTCTGCTTAGAAGGCGAGGCTGACAAACAAGGGCTTGCTGTCAGCCTCAGGGGAAAATTACAGTGTATAAGGCTTGTGTAGCCAATTACGGATCCACTCGGCTTGACGCTCCGAGATGTAGCGGTAATCTTTCAGCCAGTCATCCTGTAAACGCTCGGCGAGTTCTCTGGGAACCAGGTTGCCTGCCACCATGCCAAAATACCAGGCCCCGAAAAAGCCGGCGGCTTTATCGAAACTGCGCAGTTGTGCGGCGATTCCCGTGACGTCGTCATGCAGATTCCAGGGGTGTGTTTTCAACATATTGGCTTTAATCGCATGGGGTTGCAGGCGTAGCTCATCTACACCATAGCGATTGCGACTTTGATGCCGCTGAAAAAACCAATGACGATGAAAGTCGGTTAATCCGCTGCCGGGTCCTTCGTTCCATTCACTGAAGAAACGTCGTAGTGAGGGTGCGTTTACGGCTGTTTCCAGGGCGAGATGCAGATTGATCAGGCAGCCGAGGCGATAGACGGGAAACCCCAGTGGCTGTCCATCCAGCTTTGCCGGATGCAGTGGATCGGTCAGGTCGGCCAGATCCTGTGGTGGTTCCGCTGTGCTGTTGAGTAGCTGCCGGTCCATCACTTCTTGTAACTCCTCTACTTCCAGCTGCCAGCAGGCTTCCGGTGCATGGCCGTAACTGGCCGTAAAGAAGTGCGTGGCGCCATTATAGCGAGTCACCAGAGGTTGCAGGGATTCAAGATCAATCAGCAACTGCTCAAAATCGCCACTCTGTCGCAGCGATCTCTCTAGCCACTGCTGCATATCCTGGCTGAGCAGAGTACCGTCCTGATGACGAATGCCCCCGGTTCTGAACCAGCCGGAGCGGGTTAAGCGGTGCTTGAAACTAGCTTCCGGCCAACAGGTATTCAGGTAGGTTAGCAGTGTGGTGTGGTGTGGACGGGGTTGCAGGCGAGCAATACCTCTGGCCAGATAGTCAATGCCCGGTCCGAAGTTTTTCAGGCTATTAGTCTGTAATACAGCAGATTCGGTGTTCTGCATAGTGTTCTCCCCACCGGATTCAGGCCTAATCGTCATCGTCATGAAGTGCTAACACCACGCCACAGGCGATTGTCAGATCATTGGTCAGGCTGGCGCAATGTGCTGTGGCATCCACCAGATACAGATCAAATCCTGTTCCCTGCCAGGCTGGCTTGGCGCGCCCAGGTATATCGTTGTCGCTGCAGCAGGTCAGACCGGCCTCTGGCAAAAAGGCTTTAAGTCGCTGGGTATCTTCCCTGAGTGCCAGCGGCGTTTGCTCAATGGCCTGAGCCAGTTGCTGCAGCGTGTTGACGGCGATCATTCTTCAGCCTCTTCGGCAAAGCGCCGTAACAAGGCATTTTCCTTGCCCAGAATTTTGGCCAACCAGGGGGGCGGCTTGGCCAGGCTGCTTTGCAGCGCATTCAGCGTCTCCCGAGCGGCACCGGGTTTAGGAAACTTAATTGGGTGGACGCCTGCGCGTACTACTTTGGCTGCTGCCGGACCGCCGATAGACTGTACATAAAGCAGCTGGCAGTCACCGATCAACTCGGCTCTGGCGGTATTGCGGTCATCTGCCGTCTGGGTAGTGTTGGCATCACGTATATCGGCAAGGTAGAGCCCTTCGGTGTTGATGCGGTAAACCAGAAAACGCAGGCAGGAGCCAAAATGGCCATCCAGCAGTTCGGCATTATTCGACGCGACAGCCACTTTGATGCTGGGTGAGCCCTGCATCACCGCTGGCATCTCCTCTATTTCCGGTGTCGCGAGCTGAGCTTCCTGCTCGCCCCAAAGGTATTGCAGTGCATTTTTAATACTGTCACGACTATAGTCTTCGGGCAGTTCGCCATCATCACCGCTGAGAATGCGGTTAATATCTTCTACGGTCAGCGTCTGCAGCTTGTCTTCGGTAATCGGCAAGCCGAGATAGGAACCTATCGCCACCACAAAAATGGCCGGGTCTTGTTCGGACAGCACACGTGCGGCATGGGATAAGCGACGTGCGGCGCCCTGGCTAATACTAGTCATGGAATTTCTCCCCTCCGGAAGCTAATGGATAAGTTAAGCTGAAACCGGCCGGTCACAGCCGGTTTCAGGTAGGGCTGAATGGCTCAGGCCGCCAGTGTGATACAGTCGACCGGACAGACCGCCACACAGCGCGGCTCGCCCTCGTCAACACACTCATCACAGCTGCTGGCATTGATCACATAGGTTCCACGCTTGGCACTGATGGACACAGTGGGACATTCCACCTCACAGTCACCACAGGCCGTACAGATATCCGGATCTATTTTCATTGACATGGTTACATCCTCCACAGTTATCCAGGAAACCTATGACCTTCAGTCCATGCGTCTGGCACGCAGGGATCGGGGAAGCGACGGTATAGCGTCCAGTGGATCGATGTAATAACGCTGGCCACCGGCCAGGGTCAGTTCACCGCCCCACTTTTCCGGCTGCGTAAATTCCAGCGACTCCACCGGGACTTCCAGATCCTTTTTCGGCATGTAGAAGGTTAATCCACCGTCTGCTGCCTGACTGATGATAATGTTGGCCATAGGTTTCTCCTGTACTGAATCGTCTGATTAACGCACCAGATCATAGTTAAAGTCTGTTTGTGCCATCAGACGGGTATCATCATCCATGCGCTCCAGTACGGCATTCACCAGGGTGGTCAGTATCGTCATCGCACCCTCATAGCCCATCGTGGTTGAACGATGCAGATGATGCCGGTCAAAGATCGGGAAGCCGATACGGATGAGCGGTACCTCGAACTCCTTGCCTTTATGCAGGGTGTCACGCTGGATAAACTTGCCGTAGGAGTTGCCGATCATAAAGTCCGGTTTTTCAGTGAACATCAGTGAGCGGAAGTGCCACAGATCATGACGTGAAAACAGCTGCGTCTGATTGTTGACCGGTGCCGACTCCTGCAGCATTTTTTTCATGCGTTTTTCCCAGCGCTTGCCGCCGCTTTGGCAGAGTACATGGCTTGGCTCGGCACCCAGCTCCAGCAGAAACTTGGTCAGTCCCAGGGTAAAGTCAGGGTCGCCATAGAGGGCAAACTTTTTACCGTGTAACCAGGTGTGGGAGTCGGTCATCATATCCACCAGGCGTCCACGCTCTTTGGCCAGACTGTCTGGAATCTCTTTGCCTGTCAGACGTGCTACTTCCATGAGGAAGTTATCAGTCAGCTCCAGCCCCATGGGAATGTCCAGCTTGGGAACATCATGGTGCCAGGTATTGGTCAGCAGTTTGGCTGTTTTGACCAGGTGCAAGGGTTGCAGCAGGATGGTAGTGATGGCATTGGGAGCATCTTTCATTTCATCCTGGGTTGTACCACCGGAGTACATGCGGTATTCGCCGTCTGCCGGGGTGTCCAGCACTTCGGTCGGATCCGACAGCAGGCTGTAATCAACGCCCATCTCCTGCATCATGCGATGGATAACGCGGAAATTACCCAGATAAGTTTCAAACCCCGGTACCAGGTTGATTTTACCGTTACTGCCGACTTCTTTATCTTCCATGTAGTTGAGGGTGAAGTAGCGGCCGATGCCTTCAAACATATTGTCCCAGCCGGTCACATGCGAGCCGACAAAGGAGGGCGTATGCGCAAAGGGTGTGGGGAACTCTTCAGCCACGGCGCCGGCTTTTTTGGCGTTGCCGATAAAGGCATTCAGGTCATCACCGATAACCTCGGCCATACAGGTGGTGGAAACGGCGATCATCTCTGGCTTGTAAAGTGCCTTGGCATTTTCCAGCCCATCGATCATGTTTTTCTGACCGCCGAATACTGCCGCGTCTTCTGTCATGGAGTCGGAAACACAGGCTATCGGCTCCTTGAAGTGACGGTTGAAGTAGGTGCGGAAGTACGCCACACAGCCTTGTGACCCATGCACATAAGGCAGGGTTTTTTCAAAGCCCAGTGCACAGAGTACCGCACCCAGTGGTTGGCAGGCCTTGGCCGGGTTAACTGTCAGGGCTTCACGGGCAAAGTTCAGCTCTTTATATTCAACTGAGGTGGTCCAGATGAAGGTGTCATCGACTGTATCGACCGGATGGCCGTTTTCATAGTCACCTTTTTTGCGCGCCAGCACATCCTTGTACTCTTCATTCTGGAACAAGGGGTAGCTTTGTTTGATATCTTCAATGTCTTGCATGACCGTCTCCTTGCCTGGCCGCTAATCTGCGGACGCAGGCGTGAGTAGTGATATTGGAATCAGGCAACCGCCTGCTGCTCGGCTTCTGCTGGAAGTTGTTTCCAGGGCGGTGTCAGTTTTGACCAGCAAGGATTGTTCAGTGTCATGTCCATATCCTTGGCAAAAATGGCGAAGCCATCGTAGCCATGATAGGGGCCGGAATAATCCCAGGAATGCATCTGACGGAAAGGCACACCCATTTTCTGGAAAATGTACTTTTCCTTCACACCGGATCCGACCAGGTCAGGTTTGACGCGTTTGACGAACTCTTCAAACTCAAATCCGGTGACATCGTCATAAATCAACGTGGCGTTGCCGATATCGTTACGGGTACGGTCATAGTCATCGTTATGGCCGAATTCATAGCCAGTCCCGACCACTTCCATGCCCAGATCCTCATAGGCACCGATAACATGGCGTGGACGCAAGCCGCCGACATACAGCATGACTTTCTTGCCTTCCAGACGCGGCCGGTATTTGGCAATAATTTCCTCAGACATGGCCTGATATTTAGCAATAACCTTTTCAGCGCCTTCTTTGATGCTGTCATCAAAATAGGCGGCAATTTTGCGCAGGCTTTCGGCAATTTTGGTAGGGCCAAAAAAGTTGTACTCTACCCAGGGGATGCCATACTTTTCTTCCATATGGCGGGAGATGTAGTTCATCGAACGATAGCAGTGCAACAGGTTAAGCTTCACTTTCGGCGTCTGCTCCATCTCGGCCAGGGTACCGTCACCGGACCACTGAGCAACGACACGCAAGCCCATTTCTTCGAGCAAAATACGCGAAGACCAGGCATCACCGCCGATATTGTAGTCACCCAGAATGGCGACATCGTACTGACCCGGTTCGACACCATTGCCACCCCCTTCGCGGTCAAACACATGATCACGGATCGCATCGTTGGCAATGTGGTGGCCCAGCGACTGGGACACACCGCGGAAACCTTCGCATCGCACCGGAATCACCGGCTTGCCGATCTCTTTACTGCTGGCTTTGGAGACAGCTTCAATATCATCTCCAATCAGCCCGATAGGGCATTCGGACTGCACGCTGACACCCCGATTAAGCGGGAACAGCTGTTCAATTTCCGTGATCAGTTTGCTGAGCTTTTTATCGCCGCCGAAAACGATGTCTTTTTCCTGAAAATCCGAAGTGAAGTTCATCGTACCGAAACTATCCACACCCGTGGTGCCAACATAGTAGTTACGTCGTCCAGCCCGCGAGTACTGACCGCAGCCAACCGGGCCATGGGATATATGGATCATATCCTTGATTGGTCCCCAGACCACGCCCTTGGAGCCAGCATAGGCACAACCACGGATGGTCATGACACCTGGCAGGGATTTACGGTTAGAGGTGACGCAGGTTTTTGCTTCAGCAGCGGTGTCATTCACCGTTAAATGCTTGGCACGTTCCTTTTTCGCCTTCTCCGGATAGACTTCCAGCACTTCCTGAATGAGTGCTTGAGCCTCTTCTTTGTTTAATTTAGCCATAACAGGTTTCCTCCAGCGGTGTCTGCTAATCTGCAGAAACACCATCGAGAATAAATTAGTGAGTATTTACTACTCATATTGACCCCAGCACGAGATCTATCAGCATGAAGGGTTGCGGTTAAGCAACCTCTTCAGCACGCTGACCAACAATGCTTTCGTCTTCTTCTTCCAGAATGCCGAACTCCATCAACAGTTCTTCCAGGTCGTCCATTTCCAGCGGGGTGGGTACGACAAAATTTTTGTTTTCAACAATTTTGCGTGCCAGAGTACGGTATTCATTTGCCTGTTTGGTGTTCGGGTCGTATTCGATACAGGTCATGCGGCGAATTTCAGCATGCTGCACCACGTTATCGCGTGGAACAAAGTGAATCATCGTGGTGCCTAGGCGCGCAGCCAGCGCTTCGATCAGTTCATCTTCACGGTCGGTGTTGCGGCTGTTACAGATCAGTCCGGCCAGACGCACGCTGCCGGAGGTGGCGTATTTCACAATACCCTTGGCAATGTTGTTGGCAGCGAACATAGCCATCATTTCGCCAGAGCAGACGATGTAGATTTCCTGAGCCTTGTTTTCACGAATTGGCATGGCAAAACCGCCACACACCACATCGCCCAATACGTCATAAAATACGAAATCCAGTTCTTCATCATAGGCGCCTTCTTCTTCCAGGAAGTTGATGGCGGTAATAACACCGCGACCGGCACAGCCAACCCCTGGCTCAGGGCCACCGGACTCAACACATTTGATACCGCCGTAACCCACGGCCATCACATCTTCCAGCTCAAGGTCTTCTACTGAGCCGGCTTCTGCAGCCAAATGCATTACTGTAGTTTGTGCTTTCGAGTGCAAAATCAGACGGGTGGAATCTGCTTTTGGATCGCAGCCCACAATCATGACTTTTTTACCCATTTCTGCTAGTGCAGCAACCAGGTTCTGGGTTGTAGTGGATTTACCGATACCACCTTTACCGTAGATAGCAGCTTGACGTAAAGCCATAGTCATTCTCCTCAAGTTGGATCATTTGGTGAACAAAATTGCTCACCGCTGCAGGTCATATCGCAAGGGCTGTGCCAAGTGTTAAAAATATTTCAACCTGTTGTTATTTATATGGATTTAAAATAACCCTGTATTTGACATGGTCGTTATGGAGCTGACAAAGCTAAACGTCTTGTCGGACTGGCGACAACAAAATTGTAGGTCACCGACAAGGTACTTATAAGGTGAAAGGTACACAGCCACTGCTATACCGCGAATTAAGAACACGGGTGTGATCATGGCATGTGATTTGCTGTGTTCAGGTTGAATACCTAAAGACAGAGGCGAACCAGATGATGAACAAGACACTGCCTGACAGCCTGCTGGATGCCATGCGCTCTGGTCAATGTGTACCGGTTATAGGGCCGGACGCACTTAATGGTGTGACCGACCCGCAGGGAAATCCGATACCCGCTGATAGCGACAGCCTGATCATCGCCATGAATCAGGGGCGGCCGATGGCACCTAAACTGATGTACGAGTTTCCACGTGCGGCGATGAATATTGAACTGAAAAAAGGTCGCAAAGCGGTTACGCGGTTTCTCGATACCACCTACCGTGATACCACCTGGAGTGTTTCCAGCGTTCATCAGCAATTGGCATCACTGAATCAGGATTACATTATCGATATGAACCGTGATACCCAGATGCAGCTGTTATGGCAGGACACGCCGCATATTCTGGTGGTTGGGGTAGCACGTATTGGCGGAGGGAGCGAACGCTATCGACTGTTTCATTACAACGGCAGCCAATATCTGGCAACCCAGGCATCCTGGCTGGATACAGATCTATCGGTATTATTCAAACCGGTAGGAACGCCCTTGCCTGAGTCGCTCTATATTGCCTCAGATGCGGATTATGTCGATTACCTGACAGAACTGATGGGCGGGTTCGGAATGCCCCCCTTCCTGAAACAGCAACGCCTGGGGAAACAGTATTTGTTGCTGGGCTTGCGTCTGAACCGTGACACCCCGCGCATGCTGCTCAGTGATATTGCCTATGGTGCCGGAAAGCCTGCTGGCTGGGCTTGTCTGCCTGATCCCACCCCTAACGAAGAAAAATTTCTAAGTCGCAAAGGGTTCCAGATTTTGCCAATGACACACGACGAATGTCTGGCAGCACTGGTTGAGGTTACCGACCCCTGCTATGCCTGACTGAGGAGATCTACCATGACAGATATGACCGCGACACTGCGCTTACAGCATTACAATTTACCGGCCATGGATCGTGCCCATCACCACTTCACAGCACTGCTTGGCGCCCTGCCGATGGTGTCAGAAACCGCACTGCCTTGCCTGTTGAATAGCCTGATACTGAATGCACGCGAGCATTTTGATCAGGAAGAACGCTTTATGCTGGTGACCGGCTATCCTGGCTATGAGTCACACCGCCGACAGCATCAGGCGTTACTGAAAATGCTGGATGACTATCACCAACAATTACAGCATCAGACAGGACCCGATGCGCTCACACTGCACAGCCAGTTGTGCCTTTGGCAGGATGAGCACCAGCAAAACTGGGATGACCCGCTGGCGCAATATCTGCGCCATGCTCACTGCTGGCATCCGCATGAACAGGTGGTGCTTAGTCTAGAAAGTTGATTGACTTTCAACCACCTGAATCAGTTTGTCCAAAAGGGGTGAACGGAAGCGTTCAGCTGGATAAACGAGACTGGAGAGGAAAGCGTAGGGCGTATCGACAACTGGCTGCTCGTATAGCTGACCTGTCGCCAGGTCAGCCTCAACAACGCAGCGCGGTAGCAGTCCGATACCCATGTCAGCAAACAGACAACGACGGATGACTTCAACGTTTGCAAAGGATTGCCGAGGTTTTAGTTGTAATCCCTGGCTGCGAAAATGTGCTTCGGCACGCACTCGGTAGGTACATCCCGGCTCTGTCGTGATTAGGGGCTGTTCAGCTAATTGCGCCAGGGTGAGTGCGGTGTTCTGAAGCCGTTGGTGATGGCAGACAAAAATCACCTCTTCAGTATGCAGTGGATGCTGGATCCAGTCATGACTAGATGCCAAAGACTGTGTCACTAAAATGGCAGCATCCAGTTCGCCCTGTTCAAAGGCGCGGCTATAATCAAACGGTTCATGGGTGAGTAGCAGTTCAATGCCCGGCGCCTCTTGCTGAAGCGCATCAATTAATGCGGGTAAACGGTAGATGCATATTGAGCTGGGTGCAAAAACGCGCAACTGACCTTGAGCTTCATTAATAAAATGCTGTGCCCGGTAGCGAATTTCGTCGGCCTGAAGGATAAAACTTCGAAAAGCCGCTTCCAACTGGTGTGTTGCCGCCGTTGGCACTAAGCCGCGGCCAGCACTAGCAAAGAGCTGTATACCTAATTCGCTGGAAAGCTCTTTTAACTGTGCCGAGACACTGGACGGCGCAAGATGCAAGACCTTAGCTGCTGCCTGAACGCTGCCTAAATCGAGCACTTTTAATAAGCTACGTATTTGTTTAGGTGTCATTGTTCGAAAATACCATTGAATATGTTTTAAATAATTCGCTTTTGTTGTCCAGTATAACGGATTAGTCTGAAAACTCATTCATTACCTAAGTCATCAAGGAGCGTCAGATGCACCTCTATATAGCCTATAAGAACTACTCGTCCTGGTCTTTGAGACCCTGGCTGGCAATGAAAGTGGCCGGTATTCCCTTTGCAGAAACGCTGCTGCCTTTCGCGCATGGCAACAGCTTAAAGCAGTTCAGTGAACAGCATGGGTTACCCGCACAGGTGCCTGTACTCATCGTGGAAGACCTGGTTATTTGGGATAGCCTGGCCATTTTAGAGTACCTGGCAGAGTGTTATCCAGAGCGGCAGTTATGGCCTGAGTCTGGTGCACTGCGTGCTTTGGCACGCTCTGCTGCCGCTGAAATGCACAGTGGTTTTAATGCGTTACGCAGTCAGTTTCCAATGAACTGCCGTACTGAAAAGGCTGTGGCACCGAGTGACGCTGTGACTCAAGAGTTGCAACGATTAGCGGAGATCTGGGCGCGCTTTGAACAAGCGGATAAGCCAAAGGGTCCATTTTTAGCGGGAGAATTTAGTAACGTTGATGCCATGTTTGCGCCAGTAATGTGGCGAGTTCGCAACTATGGTTTGACAGTGTCACCTGCGTTTGATCGTTGGGTACAGGCGATGTATGACCTTCCGGCAATGCAGGAATGGTTGGCATCGGCACGCGCTGAAACCTGGCAGATGCCTTCCTACGAGCGCTAATCGCTAAATTTCACTCTCGACATAGGGCGGAAGTGACCCTGTGTCGGGTACTTTGATGGGTTTACCATCATCATCCAGTGCCACAAACTTGAAAACGGCTTCCGTGACTTTTTCGCGTATACCGATACGACCACGTCTTACCCAACACTCAACATGAATGTCCAATGAGCTACGGCCAACGCGTGAGACTTCGGTGTAGACGCCGAGAATATCACCGACTTTTACCGGCCGGATAAAACTCATGCTATCAAGTGCAACCGTCACTACGCGGCATTGAGCACGTTGACCTGCACAAATGCCGGCCGCTAAGTCCATCTGAGACAGTACCCAGCCACCAAAGATATCCCCTGAGGGGTTGGTGTCGGCTGGCATGGCCAGGGTGCGAATGGTTAAACGACCTCTGACGGGATGTTCCTGGCTGTGAATACCCAATGTTGCCTCCAAAGCATTTTAAGGGTAGAAATTTATTTTTAATCATAGAGTAAAACCTGCAATGTTGCAGAAAATAGAGATGCTGCTTATGACCCTGGAGTGCTAGCACGTTTGGGTTTATATCGTTGCGATCCTCTGTGGTCTGGTGATCAGTCATAAGCCGCCAGTAAAATCTGCTCCGGATCAATACAGGCACAGGCCTTATCGCCAGGCTTCAGGTTCAGCGCTTGGAAATCCGTTTCCTGCACCAGTGAGACCAGGCGGCGTTCACCTGGCAACTGCAGGATGACTTCTACCTGATCCCGGCTAAGATTGACGCCTTCCACCACGCCCCAGAGCTGGTTGGCAAATCCTCTGGCCCGCTCCGGCTTCGTTGCCAGAACCACACTGTAGGCCTTGAACAGTGCAAACACATCGGCACCCATCGATAAACCCAGATACTCGGCGCTGGTTTTGGTAATCATCGCCACCAGCTCATGATCTTCCGTCAATTGCAGGTGTACCAGATAATCCAGGCCACTGTCCCTCAGACCAGACACTCGCCCTGTGAACTGGTTTCTCGCACTGGTTTTCATTGCCATGCGGTGCATCAGCAGCTGAAACTCCTTCAGATCCCCCTTATGCATCTCGTGCATACCTGCCATCACCCGATCCAGCGTGGACTGATATTCAATTTCCAGAGCCCGGTACATCACTACCATCCGTCGCCCGTATTCGGTCAAGCACGTGCCCCCGCCCTGGCGACCACCGGCAGAACGTACTACCAGCGGCTCGGGAGCCGTATTGTTAAGCAGGTCAATGGCATCCCAAGCGGCCTTATAAGATAACGGTACCGCCTTGGCCGCCTGAGAAATCGAACCCAATTGGTCGATCTGCTCCAGCAGATGGATGCGGGTATCCGACAGTGCCGCACCGGCACCATTTTCCAGTGACAGTCGACTGATAAAGCGCTCGGAAAACTCATAACTCATAAATCAGGACTCCTGTATGGATACACTTAAATCACGTCTGGATGTGGGTATTTGTATTGTTAATCTTCCCACGCCAGCGTCAGCAGAATCACCGACGAAGCACTGAACACTGCACAGGCGGCATCCCCCTTGTATAAGTGCTGCTGACGACAGAAATCCGCATTCACCAGTGCTGTTATTTCCACCTCCGGCGCTATCCTCAGGGTCACTTCGTCTCGTACATTGCCTTCGACTATGTGAGTCACCTCGCCCCACCACTGGTTACTAATTTCCAGTTCCAGGTGAGGGTCCAGCAGCAGTTCAACGGAGGCTGCCTTGAATAGAGCCGATACCACCCCGCCGACCTTCAGCGCCATGGCTTCAGCGCTGGCACGGGTTAGCAAGGCCTGTATCACATAACCGGAAGGTAGTTGTAACCTGGTGTGTACCAGCTCGCCTTCGGTCACCATAAACATAACCTGCCCACTGTACTGGTTGCGGGCACTGCTTTTAAAACGGGCTTTCTGCATTCTGGGCTTCGCCACTATCGGATAAACTGCTTTCATCATGACCTCCTGATGCAGGGTTATATAGGTTTAGCTATAGCGAAATGCGTGCCAGCAGCACACCCTGCAGCGATATCGCCCATGATTTCGTTATAAAGCACCACCCGTAGCTCAAGACCACAGGTCTTTCAGTGAAAGGAAAGTGACATTTGTCAGATTGATGACAATCCAGAAATGACAAAAAACCTGCACATTGGGCTATCTGGCGTTTCACCCAGCGTTATATAGGGCTAAATACAGCTCTATGGATAACTGGCACCCTTGTTGCTAAAGCTCCTTTACTAATCTATTTATCGGAGCAAGCCATGAAAGCCTCAGCCATAAAAACCGTAAATAAATTACTGTTGTTGACCCTCAGCCTGCTATTCAGCACTACATCCCTGGCCAGCGAGCTACGAGTGGCCGTGGCGGCCAACTTTCTGGGTACGCTGAACCAGTTAGCACCCCTGTATGAAGCTCACTCAGGCCAGACGCTGCTGATCAGCTCCGGCTCCACCGGGCGTCATTATGCTCAGATCCGGAATGGCGCTCCTTTTGATGTGTTTTTGTCAGCGGATGTTGAGCGACCTCAGTTGTTAGTTGACGAGGGGCTAGCTCTGGCTGACTCGCGCTTTACTTATGCACGTGGTGTATTGGTGCTCTGGAGTGATCAGCAGGATCTGCCGTTGCAGGGTGGGGAGTTTCTGCACAGTGAGTCTTTGCAGCACTTGGCGTTGGTGAACCCCCGTACCGCACCCTATGGCGCAGCAGGTGTTGAGGTGATGCAGCAACTGGGTGCTTATGAACGCTTGCAGGCAGGGCATATCGCTCAGGCGGAAAACCTGACTCAGGCGATGCAATACATTACCAGTGGCACCGCACAGGCTGGTTTCCTGGCACTGTCTCAGGTGATAGAGACGGATGGCAGCATCCGAGGTAATACCTGGTTACCTGATGTGGATAGCTATGCCTCACTGGAGCAGCAGGCCGTGGTGTTGAGCGCTTCACCGCAGCTAGAGGCTGGTCAGGCATTTCTCTATTGGTTGAAAAGTGATCAGGCCCGTGCCGTGATTGAAGCCGCTGGCTACGGGTTCTGATCTATGGATCTCAGTAGTGCTGATGTAATGGCCTTATGGATCACGCTGAAACTGGCGTTGATCAGCACCCTGGCCCTGTTGCTACTCTGTGCCCCCCTGGCCTGGTGGCTGGCTCACACAGCTTGCCGGGCCAAGGTGCTGGTGGAAGCGCTGGTCGCCTTGCCGCTGGTGCTGCCACCTACAGTGATGGGGTTTTACCTGCTGGTGTTGTTGGGTCCACGCGGTGTGGTGGGTGGTTTTCTGGAGTCGGTGGGGATTGGCCATCTGGCATTCAGTTTTACCGGGTTGGTAATTGGTTCCATGCTGTTTTCGCTGCCGTTTGTGGTACAGCCGTTGCAGAATGCCTTTGCTACCGCCGGAGGGCGGGTGCTGGAGGTGGCGGCAACGCTTAAGGCCTCTCCGTTTGACCGCTTTGTCAGCATCGTGCTGCCGTTGTCACGCCGCGGATTTTTGACCGCAGCGGTGCTGTCTTTTGCCCATAGCCTGGGTGAGTTTGGCATGATTCTGATGATCGGTGGCAATATTCCCGGCCGTACTCAGGTGGCCTCAATTGCCATCTACGACCACGTCGAAGCTATGGACTATGCCGCTGCACATCAACTCTCGATCATCCTCGTAGGTGCCTCATTTATCTTGCTGTTGCTGGTGTTTGCACTGAACCGGCGCTTCAAAGTCGTTAGTGTGGTTTAGGCTGGAGGGTGTATGTCACTGGCTATGAGTTTTCAGGTTAATCGCGCTGAATTCCAGTTACAGGTATCGCTGGAACTGCCGGATCAGGGGGTAACGGCGCTGTTCGGGCGTTCAGGATCAGGTAAAACCACCTTGTTACGCTGTATTGCAGGCCTGGAACAGCTACCCGGTGGCTCGCTGAGCTTTCAGGGTCAGGTCTGGCAGTCTGCTGATGAGTTTGTGCCTGTGCATCTACGTCCTATCGGTTATGTGTTTCAGGAGGCGAGTCTGTTTCCGCACCTGACCATTGAACAAAACCTGCACTATGGCTTTAAACGTATCCGCGCGGCTGAGCGCCGCATCGGCTTTGATGAAGTGGTTGAACTCTTGTCTTTACAAGACTATCTGACGCGCTATCCGGACCAGCTATCCGGTGGGCAACGTCAGCGTGTGTCTATAGGTCGTGCGCTGCTGACCAGTCCCAGGTTGCTGCTGATGGATGAGCCTATGGCATCACTGGATGCTACCAGCAAGCAGGAAATACTGCCTTATCTGGAGCGTTTGACTGAAGAGCTGCAGTTACCGATTATTTATGTCAGTCATGCGGTTGATGAAGTGATGCGCCTGGCTGACTATATGGTGCTGCTGGATCAGGGCCAGGTGCAGGCTCAAGGCCCGCTACAGGCGCTGCTGACCGATCATCAGTTGCCCTTTGCCCGTAGTGAACAGGCGGCGAGTCTGCTTAAAGCCCAGTTGGTTGACACGGATGCCGGTGATGGACTGGCTGGTTTACAACTGGAACAGCAGCCGTTGTTAATCAGTCAGACTCACTTGTCGCCTGGACGGTTATCACCCATCACCCTGGGCGCGACTGTCAAGGTCACTATTATGGCTCGCGATGTGGTTTTGGCAAGGCAGCTACCTGAAGCGATCAGCTTGTTGAATGCACTTTTAGTCAGGGTTGTAGCGCTTGATACCGATCTGGACAAGAGTCAGGTACTGGTGCATTTACAACTGGGTGAACAGGCGTTGATGGCGCGTATTTCAAAACGATCTGCCGGGTTGTTACAGCTCCAGCCCGGACAGCAAGTGTACGCTCTGATCAAAGGCGTGGCGGTGAATAGCTGATGCTGTGGGTTATCCAGGGATAAAGCACTCTGAATAATCTACACAATCCCGGCAGTTGGGGGATCGGCACATCATCACATTGGACTCCAGGCAAAGCTGGCGGTAGAGAAATTTTTTCCAGCGCATATTGAAGCGATTGGCCTTGACCAGGTCCGGAAAATTGTGTTGTAGCAGCGCATTCAGATCATCACGCGACCAGAGCCCCAGATCGTACCAGAGGTGGTCGCTGCCACCGCAGGCGCAAGCGATAATACGTGCCAAGGCGTATTCGCTGTTGCTGCGCTGGGCACGATAGCCAAGCAGCAGGTTTGTCAGTTGAATCACTTCATTTGATACGCCTTGATTATCCAGCTCACCAAGAGGTTCTGCCAACCGGGTTTGAAAACATTTGTTCTTAACCGGAAAGTAGCGCTGTATCAGGGTTTGGTAACGATCGTCAGTCAGGCCCAGCGTATCACTGAGTACGCTGTGTCCCTGCTCGACAGATGCCAGCATACGCGCCAGGTACACGGCATTAAAATCGCCGCGGGATAAGCCCATCCAGTGACTGTAACGTTGTTGTATTCGCGGTGGCATAATCAGCGCATTCATGGCACTTCCCCTCTGTCAGGCAGCAACACGGGCAATAATTCCCGTGAGTGATCCGGGTGGGTTCAGTGGATCGCCAAGGCTATCGACTATGGCCCCTTCAATGGGGCAGATACTGGCGCACTGAGGGTCGGGAAACGACTCGGCACATTCAGTGCACAAGTCCGGATCTATGGCGAATATAGCCTGTTGATCCGTGATCGCATCATTGGGACAGACAGATTCACAGGCGGTACAGCTGACACAGCTGGCAACAATTTCAAAAGCCATAAGAAATACTCCTTAGCTCAGGTCAGATTTGTCGGATCAAGCTGATTTCAGATCAACCCTGTCGGGTGTTTGCAACAAGCCCTTTGTCAGCATCTCTTGGTAAACCGCCAGAATGGCATCTTCAATCGGTTCCAGAGCATGCTCACCATTGGGCTGAATACCGGCCTGTTCCAGTGCACTCCAGGGCTCATAGCCGACTTTGGAGCACAGCAGTACTTCGCAGCCCTGCAGACTGTTAAGCAGCTTGTCCAGAAGGGTTTCTGCATCCTCGCCACAGCTGCTACCGCCTTCACAGTAAGGTTTTTCAACTTGCCGGTGACCAATAAAACGTACACCATCGTCACTGGCTTCATAGACCAGAAATTCGGTGGCATGACCAAAATGCTGATTAATCAGGCCGCCTCCCTGGGTAGCCACGGCCATCAGTACCGCCCGGCCTTGCAGGGCTGTATCTGGTTGAACTACTGACTCACGTTGGGCATAGAGCTGGCCAAGCAACTGTTCATGAACCTCGGCACGTTTTACCATGGCGGCCTCGTAATCGATCTCCATGGCATCGATCTTGTCCAGCGTGAATTCCGCACCGCGATCTTCGCCCAGGAGTCCGACTGCATCGGCGCGGCACTGGCGGCAGTGGCGCATCATATTCATATCGCCGGCGCAGGCATCCTGTACCGCCTGGAGTTCAGCTGGTGTCGGTTCAGCCTGGCCGGTCAGGCCGAAGTAGGTACCATGTTCCGGTTCGGCGATAATCGGCATCACATTGTGCAGGAAGGCACCCTTTTCCTTGACGATTCGCGACACTTCAATCAGGTGTTGATCATTGATGCCAGGGATCAGCACGGAATTCACCTTTACCAGAATGCCCCGATCAATCAGCATCTGTAACCCTTTCTGCTGTTGCTCGATAAGGATACGTGCCGCTTCAACTCCACGAATTCGCTTATGATTCCAGAAAATCCACGGATAGATTTTTGCGCCTATTTCCGGGTCGACACAATTGATGGTGACAGTGACATGATCGATATTGTGCTGGCAGAGCTCATCCACGCACTCGGGCAGCGTCAGCCCGTTGGTCGACACACACAGCTTGATATCCGGTGTTTCGGCGGTTAATCGTCGAAAGGTTTCAAAGGTTTTTTGCGGATTGGCCAGAGGGTCCCCAGGGCCAGCAATCCCCAATACCGACATCTGAGGTATGGCGGCGGCCACTGCCTTGACCTTCTTCACCGCCTGTTGCGGGGTCAGCACTTCAGAGACGACACCGGGACGGGATTCATTGCTGCAATCGTATTTGCGGTTGCAGTAGTTGCACTGGATATTGCAGGCCGGTGCAACCGCGACATGCATACGCGCAAAAAAGTGGTGAGCTTGCTCGGAAAAGCAGGGATGATCGGCCACCTTGGCCCGGATGGATTCGGGCAGGCTCTGAACAGAGGCATCACTGCTGCCGCAGGAGCCGGAAGCGCAACCACCGGCTTCGCTGGTTACAGTGGTGTTATTGATAACGGGCAGTTTCACGGTCAGATCCTCGTCTTGGGTTCATTTGACCTGTCGCAAATTCCATGCCTATTTGCTGTATTTTATTAATCTATTGATTTGTATATTAATTAATGGATGGCTAGGTAGGTTTGTCTCAAAGCTGACAGCTACACAAAGGCGCTATGTCAGCTTTGAGACAGTCATCGTTTAGAGTTGCTTGACCCGAATATTGAGCGTCTGGATACGATAGGAGATCTGACGTGGTGTCATGCCCAGTAAGCGGGCCGCCTTGGCCTGGACCCAGCCAGCCTGTTCCAGTGCGGCTATCACCCGTTCACGCTCATCCAGATTGTCATCCCCCAGGTCGATCTGCCCGCCATGACTGCCCATGACCTGCTCATCGATTCCGGTCAGCAATACCTGATCACGGTCGATGATGCCATCCTCTGACATCACCGCGGCGCGTTCCAGGCAGTTTTCCAGCTCGCGTACATTACCTGGCCAGCTATGATGCATCAGCACCCGCAGGGCGCTGTCGGTGATGCTGAGTGGGCGTTCCTGAGCGGTGGCTATCTTGTTGAGTAAGAAATTGGCGATATCGGGCACATCTTCCAGGCGTTCGCGCAGCGTCGGCATGAAAATAGGCATGACATTAAGACGGTAGTAAAGGTCTTCACGGAACAGCCCCTGCTCCACATCAGCCTCCAGATCCCTGTGGGTTGCCGCTACCACGCGAACATTGATTTTAATCGTGCGCGATCCACCCACACGCTCGAGTTCACCTTCCTGTAACACGCGCAGCAGCTTGGCCTGGAATCCGGCCGAGACTTCGCCAATCTCATCCAGAAACAGTGTGCCCTTGTCGGCCTGCTCAAAGCGCCCCTGGCGTTGGCTTACCGCACCGGTAAAGGCACCCTTCTCATGCCCGAACAGTTCCGATTCCAGCAGGTTTTCCGGTAAAGCGGCGCAATTGAGCTTAACAAATGGTCCTCTGGCCCTGGGGGAATTGTAATGGATGGAATTGGCAATCAGTTCCTTTCCGGTACCAGTTTCGCCACGAATCAACACCGTGGTGTTCCATTTAGCGACCTGGCGTACCTGTTCAAATACCTGACGCATGGGGAAAGAGTGGCCAATGATATTGTCGAAGCCAAACTGCCCGCGCACGGTGCGTTTGAGCTGATCACGTTCCTCTCTGAGGGCTTTACGCTCACGTTCCACCTCCCGCGACAGGCGTACACTCTGGCCGATTAAATTGGCGACCATCTCCAGAAATCGGGCACGCTCTCCCAGCAGTTCCCTGTGGGAGCTACTGGGTTGGGCTGCGAACACCCCCAGAACTTCATCGCCACTGAGAATAGGCACACCGATAAAGGGGCGTTTGGTATCATAAATGCCTAAACGGCCAAGAAAACGCGGATCATCGGTAATTTTGTGGAGTATCAGGCTGCTGCCGCGGCGCATTACTTCACCTACGACACCTTCACCTGGCTGGTAACGTATATCTCCGGCTTCCAGATCCGGTACTCCACACAGGGCATAAATGACCAGTTCATTCTGATCTGGTGGTACCAGTCCAACCAGACCTCGTTCCAGCCCAACCCGATCGTCCAGTACCTCCATGACTTTACTGAGGGTTTCCTGAAGGTTGAGGGATTTGGATAGCACCTGGCTGACCAGAAACAGGGTTTCCAGCTCTCCGACGAGAATCGCCTGAAGCATTTCCGGACTCAGCGAATCGCTAGTGTCGTCTTGATAACTTGCAGGTGATTTATTCATAGGGGAGGTGCACCTTAATGCAGCAGCCGGTAGTTACATCAGCATCAATTGCCAGCAAGCCGTTATGGCGGTTAACGATATCCTGAGCCAGGGTCAGTCCCATGCCCAGATGACCTTTGCTATGGTCGCGGGTAGTGTAGAAGGGCTCGAAAACCTTAAATTGATCAGCTGGCAGAATTCCGGCACCGGTATCTTCAATGCTGATCTCCACAACCTTATCGAGTGTGCGGGTGCTTAAGCGCAATTCGCGTGTCCGTTGTTTGGTGTCATTCATGGCATCGATGGCATTATCGATCAGCTGTTTGAACAGAGTGACCAGTGCCGTTGGCTGACCATGAACGCGTTGTAAATTACATTCAGGCTGCCAGTCCACCGTGATGCCGAGCGCGAGTAGCCTGGGGGTTAACAAACTCAGGGTGTTTTTCAACAGTTCGTTGATGTTCACCACTTCTGTAACTTCATCGCCACGTGCCGGGATGCAGGCGTTGAGCATGGAGATAGCCTGATGGCCAGCCTTCTGCACCTCATTCAGCAGCTTTAGCATCTCGGCGGCATCGATGCGGTTACGGCGGGTCGCCAGCCGTGAAGCCGCATTGATCATATTCAACGGGCGTTCGAGCTGGTAAATGGCACCTGACAGGGCTTCCCGGACACTTTGTACCCGTTCCTGCTCGGCTAACAAAGCTTGCAGGCTATTGAGGCGTAGCTGTGCCTGTTGTTGTTTCAGTCCGGTGATGTCCTGCAGGGTCACCAATAGATAGCGGCTCAGACGTGTCTGGTAAAAGGCATCGGCACTGGTGTCTTTCTCTTCAATTAGCGAGCCGGTACAACTGAACCAGAGCGGCTCCTCACGGCTGGACAGCAGCAAGGCCACTTCAAGGGTAACAAAGCCTTCATGCAGGGCTTTTTTCCGTTCAAACAGATCAGGCCACTCCTGCTCCAGTGCATCGAAGATGATCTCCAGGGGTTCATGACCCAGTCTGGCTTCCAAGGTTTTATAGCTGCGGTTGCGCAGAATTGGCTGTAGTTTGGTGTCTACCAGCACCATGGCTACCTGGGTGGCATCCACGGCTTTTTCAATCAGAGCGCGTTGGTTCAACACTTGATGCTCCAACTGATGTACTTCAGTCACATCGCGCTGTAATCCCAGGTAGTGCGTGGTTTCTCCCGCCGTATTGAGTACCGGCGTAATCGTCAGGTCAGCCAGGTAGCGACTGCCATCCTTGCGTCGGTTGACTAGTAGGCCATTCCAGGGGTGTTGGCGTTCCAACTGCCCCCACAGACTGTCATACACCAGCCGGGGCGTGACCTTATAAGACAGAATGGATTGGTTTTTGCCTAGTAGCTCTTCACAACTGTAGCCGGTCATCTTTTCAAAGCAGGGATTGGCATAGACGATCCGTGCCTTGGCATCGGTGATAGATATGGCTACAGCCGCCTGCTCTACCGCTAGCCTGAAGACTTCGGGCGGGAGGGTTTCTGCCGCTATCTTAAGCTCAGCTAGCACAACATTATCTGCCGGTTCGGTCATATGCTCAGGTTCCTGGGACAGTCAATCTATAACCAGTCCATGCAATAGGCGTACCATTTGTGTGGATGTGATGCTGGCGCTGATAGCGGATTGATTTAAGAACAAATGTTTTGTCGGGTTAATTACAAACTGTCATTTTGTCGCATTTCCATCACTCAAAAATGGCGTGAATGCACCGAAATAAGGCGTCACACAGTGCATTCGGTGTATGGCACAGACTTTGCTGACTACCCATCAGCATCGATCTGAGTGGAGAAACGCATGTCTGATTACATTTTGTTATTGGTATCCACAGCGCTGGTAAACAACGTGATACTGATCAAGTTTCTGGGTTTGTGTCCGTTGATGGGTGTGTCCACCAAAATGGATGGTGCCCTGGGTATGGGATTGGCCACGACCTTTGTACTGAGCCTGGCGGCGGCAGCCAGCTGGATGCTGGAGAACTGGTTGCTGAACCCTCTGGGTCTGGAGTATTTACGCATACTGGCGTTTATTCTGGTGATCGCCACCGTCGTACAGTTTACCGAGATGTTGATTCGTAAAATCAGCCCCTCGCTCTATCAGATTCTGGGCATTTACCTGCCATTGATTACCACTAATTGTGCCGTACTGGGTATTGCCTTACTCAATGTACAAAACCAGCACAGCTTTATTCAAAGCCTGATGTACGGATTTGGCTCAGCCATGGGCTTTACCCTGGTATTGGTGCTGTTCGCTGGCCTGCGTGAGCGCCTGGCGGTGTTGCAAGTGCCTGAGCTTTATCAGGGTGCCCCGATTGCGTTTATTGTTGCGGGCCTGTTGTCGGTGGCGTTTATGGGATTTGCCGGACTGGCCTGAATTCTGGAGGAAACTAACCATGCTGATGTCAGTGATGCCGTTAACATTCTTGGGCCTGATACTGGGGTTGCTGCTAGGTATTGCTTCACGGCTGTTAAAGGTGGAACGCAGCAATGTGGTGGAAGAAATTGAACAACTGCTGCCCGGCACTCAATGTGGACAGTGTGGAAATCCCAGCTGTGGGGCGGCGGCTCAAGCGGTTGCAGATGGCAATTTACCCGCAACCTTCTGTCCCCCCGGCGGTCGCGCCGTGGCTGAAGCTATAGCGGCAAAGCTGGGCATCTCGCTGGATTTGAACGCTTTGTGCGATGAAGGCCCGAAAGTGGCACGGATTAATGAAGCCCTGTGTATCGGCTGTACCCGCTGTTTCAAAATCTGTCCGACCGATGCGATTCTGGGTTCCGCGAAGCATATGCATGTTGTGTTCGCTGATGCCTGCACGGCTTGTGGCAAGTGTGAAGCCGTGTGTCCAACCGAGTGTATTTACCTGGAACCGGTACAGCCCACTCTGCAAACCTGGGTATGGAGTCAGCCAGCCCTGTAACAGGAGACGATTATGTTGTGGAAATCCTTACGTGGCGGGGTTCATCCCGCCGGTTACAAGGCACTGAGCAACACCACCAAAATCCAGCACTTTCCGGTTATGGAGCGCTTGTATGTCTCCCTGCAGCAGCACCTGGGCGTCCCCGCCTCACCCGTGGTGAAGGTGGGAGACAGGGTGCTTAAGGGGCAGCTATTGGCTGTCGCTCAAGGGCCGGTGTCTGCGCCTGTTCATGCACCCACTTCCGGGCGGGTAGCGGCCATTGCCGAGCATACCGCACCTCACCCCTCCGGCTTGCCGGTATTGGTCGTCACACTGGAGTCTGATGGCCGTGATCAGTGGATTAGTCGGGATCCGGTAGCGGACCCTTTCAGCTTGTCTCCGGAGGCAGTTTGCGAACGCATTGGTGCCGCTGGCATCGTTGGTTTGGGCGGTGCCACCTTTCCCGCTGCGGTAAAGTTGAATCTAAGTTTAAAGTCAGGGGTGGATACGCTGATTCTGAACGGCGGTGAATGTGAGCCCTATCTGAGTTGTGATGATCGGCTGATGCGCGAATACGCCGTGGATATTTTGCGGGGAGCACAGCTTATCTGCCATGCAGTACAAGCCAAGCGGGCGATTCTGGGCATTGAGGACAATAAGCCGGAAGCCCTGGCGATTATGGCCGAAGCCTCATGGGGTACGGGGATCACTGTTAAAGCGGTACCCAGTGGCTACCCTATGGGCTCGGAGAAACAGCTGATCCAGCAACTGACCGGCGTGGAAATACCGGCACACAGTCGAGCCGCTGATAGCGGTATTCTGGTGCACAATGTGGCGACAGCCTATGCCGTGGCGATGGCCATCTATCAGGATCAACCCCTTATCTCGCGGATTGTCACCCTCAGCGGTGGTGCGGTGACCCATCCGGGCAACTGGGAGGTGCCTCTGGGCACTCTGGCCAGTGAGTTTCTTAATCGAGCCAGCGGATTCGATACGAAGCCCGCACGCCTGTTGATGGGGGGGCCGATGATGGGAATAGAGTTACCGGATCTGCATGTGCCGATCATCAAAGGCAGCAGTGGTATCCTCGCGCTTACCGAACAGGAAATCAGTCATAAGCAGAGCAGCCCCTGTGTGCGTTGTAGTCGTTGTGTGCGTGCTTGCCCCATGGGACTGATGCCGTTGGAAATGGCCGCCAATATACGCTCAGGTGATCTGAAGGGTGCCAGCAAACTGGGCTTGAGTGACTGTGTGGGCTGTGGGGCCTGTAGTTATATCTGTCCTTCATCTATCCCGCTGACGCATTTGTTCAACTATGCCAAGGGCGAGTTGGTGTTGCAGGACAAAGCCCGACAGAAGATGGAAGCCACCAAAATACTGGCACAGCGGCGTGAACAGCGCATGGAGCGAGAAGCACGGGATCGCGAAGCGCTGATGGCGGCGCGGCGTGCCGCTGCCGCTGCAAAAAAAGCGCAACAAGCCGAGCAAGACGCGCTAAAACAGGAGGCCTCGGCATGAAACAACCGATTCACGGACCCCATGCGCACAGCGAGGCGCGCTTGCCAGTGATGATGTACCAGGTGTTACTGGCACTGACACCGGCGACCCTGTATGGATTCTGGCTGTATGGTTGGCCTGCCTTTTCACTTTGGTTAATCTGCCTGAGCAGTGCGCTGGTGTGGGAAGCTGTGTTTCTGCGGTTGTTCAATAAACCGGTGAAAACACACCTTTTTGATGGCTCGGCCTTGGTAACCAGTTGGTTATTGGCGCTGTGCTTACCCCCCTGGGCGCCCTGGTGGATTGCGGTTACCGGCACCTTTCTTGCCGTCGCTATGATCAAGCAGATCTTTGGTGGGTTGGGGCAGAATGTGTTTAACCCCGCCATGGCGGCACGGGTGATGTTGTTAATTGCCTTTCCAGTCGAGATGACCCAGTGGGTGGCCGCGGATCAGCAACTGCAGCAACGCCCGGCGTTCAGTGCCAGTTTGCAGCACAGCTTTGGCCAGCAAAGTCTGCTAGACAGCTATAGTGGGGCGACCCTGTTGGATGGCGTCAAGAACCGTCTGGCCATTGACGAGCCACTGTCTGAGATACTTAAAGGGCAGGATTACACCTGGCTGGATACCTTGACTGGACTGCATGCGGGCAGTCTGGGTGAAAGCAGCGCCCTGCTGTTGCTGCTGGGTGGACTGTTCCTGTTATGGCGAGGCGTGATTACCTGGCAAGCACCGGTAGGGTTGATTTTGGGTCTGGTGGTGCCTGCGCTGCTATTAAACCGTATGTATCCAGAGGCTTATCCTGGCGCCCTGTTTCACTTGTTGACTGGCGGAGCCATGCTGGCCGCCTGGTTTATCGTCACAGATCCCGTAACCGCCCCGGCAACCGCCAGTGGCCGGTTTATTTTTGGTCTGGGTTGTGGGGTGTTGGCTTATCTGATTCGCACCTTCGGTAATTATCCTGAAGGTATCGCCTTCGCTGTAATGCTGATGAACAGTGCTGTCCCGGTGATTGATCGTTATGTACGCCCGCGTATTTATGGTCGCTCTGGCAAGGGGCAACCGCTACCTGTGCAGAAAATGAAAACAGGAGAGCGCTTATGAACCTGGCGGTAATGCGTGAGCGTCTGGATTATCAGTCGCTGTTGCTGGGCGTGGTGGTGATGGTGACCTGTGCACTGCTGGCCCTGGCCTATCAATTAACGCGAGAACCGATTCAACAGGCGCTGGCCGACGATATGCGCCAGAGTTTTTCCCAGGTGTTACCGGATCATCTGTATGACAATGATCTGCTGGATCATGCCGGTCAGATCGAAGCACCCTGGGGGAGTCTGACCTACTATCAGGCCAGCCTGGCGGGTGACATCAGTGCGGTGGTGTTTCCCATGCAGGCCAGCGGCTATGCCGGCAAAATTGAGATGCTGGTGGCGATCAAAGCCAATGGCGAACTGTCTGGCGTCAGGGTGCTGGTACATCAGGAAACCCCCGGACTGGGTGACAAGATTGAGGTGGCGCGAGACCCCTGGATTACCTACTTTACTGGCAAGTCGCTGCATAACCCGCTGCCGACAGGTTGGGCGGTGAAAAAGGATGGCGGAGAGTTTGATCAGTTTACCGGTGCCACGATCACTCCGCGGGCTATCGTGGCGGAAATCAAACGCGCATTGCTGTTTTTTGAAGCTGAGCAGCCGACACTGTTGTATCCGGTCAGGCTGCCGGACGCTGTCGGTTCGGTCACTGCGCAGCAAGGAGTTGAAGAGCATGACTGACTATCGACGTTTAGCTCAGGATGGCCTCTGGAGCAATAATATGGTGTTTGCTCAGATGCTGGCGCTCTGTCCGGTAATGGCGGTGACCAGTACAGCCACCAATGGCTTGGGGATGGGCCTGGCGACTCTGTTTGTGTTGCTGGGCGCCAACATGATTATCTCCACACTACGGCATTTCATCAGTCCGGCTATCCGTATACCTGTGTATATTGTCATTATTGCGACCCTGGTTACCTTAACGGATATGCTGATCAATGCCTTCGCTTATGAGCTCTACAAGGTGCTGGGGTTGTTTATTGCCTTGATCGTAGTTAACTGCGCCATTCTCGGACGTGCCGAAGCCTTTGCCTCTAAAAATACCCTGTGGGACTCCATCGTCGACTCGCTGATGATGGGAATTGGCTTAACCTGGGCATTGGTGATCATCGGTGGCGTGCGTGAAGTGATTGGCAGCGGCACGTTGTTTGCCAATGCGCATTTACTATTGGGCGCCCCTTTCGCCTTTCTTGAGATAACCGTTATCCCGGATTATCGCGGCTTCCTGATTATGGTGTTGCCACCAGGCGGCTTTATTGCAGTGGGTTTTCTGCTGGTGGCGAAACGCTGGATAGATCGGCGGGTTGAGCAGCGCAAACGCCGGCCGGTGAGTCTGCCCGAACCGGTGAGTCAGTCATCCAGTTAATCAAGCCAGGAGTCAAAGATGCAAGTCAGTGTTGCTTATAGCAGTGTCAGCGGTGAACAGAGTTGGGTCAATCTTGATGTGGTTGTCGGTACCACTGCCGCCGCTGCTATCGAAGCGTCCGGTCTATTGGAGCGCTTTCCCGATATCGACCTGTCGAGTCAGAAAATCGGAGTGTTTGGTAAACTGGTCAAGCCGGATCAACCTCTGGCTGAGTATGATCGGGTGGAAATTTATCGTCCGATTACCGCTGATCCTACACAGGTGCCACGACGTCAGACCGAAGAGGAAGATTGACGGTTTGGTTATTATCACGACGAAAATTTCAGGTATAAAAAACCTCGGACTAAGCCGAGGTCTCTTTCTTGGTGTAGCCACATCAGACTAGAAAATTGATAGCAAAAGAAGAGGGGTTCTCCATTAGTTGCTAAGCGGCATTATGCCAACCTTCTGAAGACTCCTCAAAGCACAAGTTTTCATGGCTCTCTTTTGAGTCAAGATCTGCTAATTTCTCTAACAACTCTTTAATTTTGTCATTTTCATAGTGGCCTTTTGCTAGAATACGAAGCAATCTACCTGCCATTGATGTAGGGTGCTTCTTCTCCCAACCAGCCACGGTCTGATCCTCTACACCCATAGCATCTCCAAGACGTTTCTGTGAGAAATTCAGTTCTTTTCGTAAAAACCGAAACTCAGCACCCGTCATCTTGGTAGGGGATTCAATGATTGCTAAAGCAATTGCCTTATGCAGACCCTCAACGTTGTCTATTGACACGCCTACCCCATAATCAGTTGTGTGTTCGGTATATCCATTTTTCAAATACACATTGGGCAGGCCACAACTTCTGTAGTGATACATGCCTCATCTCCATTTTGGATAAATCAACTTTTAATTAGTTTCGTTATTTGTTTGTTTTTTGTTAGAAAGTCGTTATGACAACAGTATAACAGCTGTCTTCTCTTAGCTCTTTGTAATCAATTGCAATGGCAACAGTAACCCAAGTGCCAGCTGATTTTCCCTCCACTTTCATTTCCCAATTTCCCTTTGCTGCTTGGCTGGGTCCTTCCTTGATCGAACCAGTTCTAAGCACCCTGATAATATCAGTACGAGTGATCTCTCTTTCATACATCCGATCTTCAGCATGGTTAGTAAATATGATGCGACTGCTATCTTCTGCCACTTGTCGCAAAATATCTTGGGCTTGGTCCTTCTGGAGGGGCAGCGTTAGTATCTTAGCGCTCAAAAAACCTCCTTGCCTTAATGTTCGTGGATACTGCTGCCTATGCGTTTACCTATAAATAATATACCTATATATACTATAGGTAGGGCTCGATTGTTGCAATAGGTTCTACTGGTATTACTCGTTACGAAGGGCGCCTTGAAAACCGGCACAATCAGAGACATGGCTATTCTATCGATTTGAAAAGGTTACAAACTTAATATCCATTCTTTCTGCAGCCTGCTTTTCTGGCGCTCGGTCAGCAGTTCAATAATACGTGCTGAAACCTCAGCAAAGGATTGCCGGGTTGCCGGGTGCAAGGCATCACAGCGCAACAAGTGGTAGCCCATGGGGGAGCGCAACGGCGTACTGACTTCACCCGGTTGCATAGTAAATAGTGCTTTATCCAGGGCTTCATAGAGAATACCCGGTGTGATCAGCCCCAGGTTGCCTGCATTCATCGCCGTGGGACACTCCGAATAGCGAAGCACCAGCTTGTCGAAGCGTGCCGGTTTTTGCTGGATTTTCTCCTGCAGCCCGCAGAGTTTACGGTAAACTCGCTGATCAGCTTCCGGCTTGTCGTCATCAAGGGTAATCAACAAATGACTGGCCTGACGCCTTTCGGGAAGCTGAAAACGTTCCAGGTGGTTATAGTAGTAGATCTCAGCCGCATCCCTGGTGACTGGTTCAATCTGAGCCGAGATGCTTTCCAACACGGCATCGATACGCATCTCCTGGCTCAGCGCCGCTTTGAAACCAGCAGGTGTCAGGTCCGAATTAGACAGAGCCTGGGCAAACAGCTCAGGGGTTTCATAGCGGTTTTGAATACGTGCAAAGGCTTCATCAAGCGTTGCATCAGGCAGGTACACTTGCTGAGCTTCCTGACTGGCCAGAATTTTTTGTTCCAGCAGAAACTGACGCTTTGCCAGCAGCTCAACCTGGGCACGCTTATCGGCTGCAAGTTGATCGGGCGTACTGGTGAACTGAGACTCGGCAATTTTTAACTCCAGGTAGGCCAGTACTTCAGGTGTCTCAGGATGCATGGCTCAGTGCCTCCTCCGGATCTAAACTGTCTAGTGCGCTTTCCGGTACGATCAACAGATGGCCGGGAAACTGCACATGGTAGTGAACCGCGTCCTCATGGCGTATGACCTTGAACACTTCACCGGGCGTGTCGAGCGGCACGATCACCTCACCTCGCAAAGATAAGGCTTGAGCGGCCACAACCCTGTCGCGGTTTTCAAAGCGGCTATTGATCCAGGATGCACTGGCGGGAATCAGTTCTTCTTCGCGACAACCTACCTGGATATCGGCCTGAATAAAGTGCACGGTATAGATAATCTGATCCTGTAGAAAGGTACCCAGATTACGCACATGACCGGTTTCTCCGCGACGCACCAGTAACTGGCCTTTGTCCACGCCCGGGAAACTGCCGTCATTGCGCAGGTTGCGTATGACCCGGACTTCGTCACCATAGCTATAAACGGGGATCATTCTGGCCCTCCCGCGACTGGCTGAATGGCACTTAGGGATACAAAGCCTTTACCCGGCTCAGCTCGATTGAACACCTTGAGTACCTTCTCCTGCTGGGCGCTGGAGTTGATAAAGCTCTGATAGGCCTGCTCCAGCAGTTGCCGATAGGCGTTGAACAGGGCGTCTGGCTGAGCCGGTAGCGCCGCTTTACCAGCATGGATGTGGTTATGAAAGCGTTGCAATATATGCAAGCGGTTGACCTGTACCACTGATGGCACAAAGTCTATGGCAAAGAATTCCAGGAAATCTTCGGCACTTTCCAGCTCCTGCATTTGCTCTTCCAATTCGGCTGTACTAGTGAATCGGCTTGCAGTGTTCATGATGGTTACCTCGTATCAACAAATGACGGGTGTCGGTTCGGCCAGATTAGGGGAAGGGTTTGCACCAACAATCAGCTGCTGATGCAAAGCCACCAGCTGGCTATCGGTCAGTGGCTGCTTGCTTCGCAGCATCTGCTCACGAATCACCGCCAATAACTGCTGGGCCTGAGCGGTATTGATTGACAACCCGAGGCGTGTATAGCGTGCCTGTACAGCCTTACTGCCGGAATGTTTGCCCAATACCAGTTCGTGTTGACGCCCCAGCAGCGCCGGGTCGATGCCCTGGTAGATCAATGGGTCTTTGAGCAGGCCATCGACATGAATACCGGCTTCATGGGTAAACACACCCGCACCCACCAGACTTTTTTGCCAACTGACTGGTCGGCCCGAAGCCTCGGCGACCAGTGTCGATAGCGCTGGAAAAGCTTGCAGGTCGATACCCGTCGACAGGCCGTAGAGTTGGCTCAGCCCCAGTACCACTTCTTCCAGTGCGGCATTACCGGCGCGTTCGCCAAGACCGTTGACCGTGGTATTGATATGGCTGGCACCGGCTTTGGCTGCAGCCAGACTGTTGGCGGTTGCCAGCCCCAGATCATCATGGGCGTGCATCTCCAGTTGCAGATCGGTGGCGGCCGCCAAACGGCTGATGATCGAAAAAACACCGAAAGGCTCCATGATGCCCAGCGTATCGGCAAAGCGCAGGCGCAGCGCACCACTTAATTGGGCAACCTCAGCGACCTGCAGCAAAAATTCCGGGTCAGCGCGGGATGCATCTTCACAACCGACAATCACTGCAAAACCCTGATCAACAGCAGTCGGAACCAGTTGCTTGATCTGCTGTAGCACCCAGGCACGTGATTTACCCAGTTTCTTGTGGATGTGTAGGTCAGATACGGCGACAGAGAGATCCAGCAGTTGCACCGGTAAACCCTGACAGGCTTGCAGGTCATCCGCACGCATACGGCACCAGGCGATTAACTGAGCAGACAGCTGCAGATCGGCCAGTGCACGGATATCATCCCGCTCGGTTTCCCCCATGGGGGGAATGCCGACTTCCAGTTCAGGCACGCCCAGCGCATCCAGTTGTTGCGCTATCTGCAGTTTTTCGTCGCGTGAAAAAGCCACCCCGGCAGTTTGTTCGCCATCACGCAGGGTGGTGTCATCAATGACTATATCCAGGCCGATATCAGACATAAGACAACCTCAGGCATAGGCCGGATCAAAGGCTTCCTGAACCGGCGCATTATTTTTCCAGTAAGGAGACAGGCTGCGCAGTTGGGTGATAATGCCCGGCATAACCTCGATCACACGGTCTATCTCCGCCTCGGTGGTGTAGCGTGATAGTGAGAAGCGCACCGTGCCGTGGGCCGCGGTATAGGGCAGCCCCATGGCACGCATCACATGCGAGGGTTCCAGAGAACCTGAGGTACAGGCCGAACCACTGGACGCAGCAATACCGTATTTATTCAGCAGCAACAGGATCGATTCCCCTTCAATGTATTCGAAGGCGATATTACAGGTGTTGGGAAGACGGTTGTCCGGATCGCCGGTAACAAAGGCGTGTTCGACCTGTGACAGGATGCCTTGCTCCAGGCGATCACGCAGGGCTTTCACCAGGGTATTTTCATGGGTTATCGATTGCAGCGCCAGCTCAGCAGCCTTACCCAGCGCCACGATAGAGGCCGAGTTTTCTGTACCAGCACGACGCCCGCGCTCCTGATGGCCCCCGCGCAGTAACGGCCGAAAGCGTGTACCGCGACGCAGGTAAAGTACGCCGATACCTTTGGGTGCATGGAGTTTATGCCCGGATAGCGACAGCATGTCGATCTTGCTGTTTTTCAGATCAATCGGCACCTTGCCAACGGCCTGTACCGCATCGGTATGAAACATTACCCCAGCCAGGTAAGCCATTTCGGCCATTTCCAGTACCGGAAAAAAGGTCCCTGTCTCATTGTTAGCCCACATAATGCTGACAATGGCGGTCTGGTCACTCAGGAGTGACTGATAGTGTTGCAGATCCAGACGACCCTGGCCGTCTACCTCCAGGTAGTGCACGGTGTAGCCATCTTTTTCCAGGTATTCACACAACGACAAAACGGCAGGGTGCTCCACAACGCTGGTGATAATCTCCCGGCGTTCCGGCTGAGCTTTCAGCGCCGACAAGATAGCCGTGGAATCACTTTCAGTACCACAGGAGGTGAACACGATTTCGGTATCATGCTCAGCACCTATCAGCGTCTGAATCTGCTGACGCGCTTGCTTCAGCGCCAGGCCGACACGGTTGCCGTACTGATGTAAGGATGATGGGTTACCAAACTGTTCGGTAAAGTAAGGCAGCATCGCCTCGACTACCTGCGGGTCCACCTGCGTGGTGGCATTATTATCCAGATAAATAGTCTCCATGGTTCAGGCTCCTGCAGTAACGGGTGACTTGCTGACCGGCAATAACTGGATAAACTCACCCAAGGATTCGATCAATTGTTGCTGAATGCCACTCAAGGTGACGCTGGCCAACTGGCAGCCGGTACAGGCGCCTGTCAGACGGACATAGACGGTTTTGCCGACCACATCGATGAGTTCTATGTCACCCTTGTCACGTTGAAGTTGTGGCCGGACCGCCTCAATCACCGCTTCAATCTTGCGAATGCGCTGCAGCGTACTCAGACCACTGGCAGCGGCATCGGTAGCCTGAGGTGCGCTAACGGATGGCATGTCGATTTGCGTCAGAGCCTTCTCGGCATCAGCTTGCACCCTGGCAACATCGGCCTGGAACGACTGGCCAGTTTCTGCCAGCACCTTGTTAAGAATCTCTTCTATGCCTTCATGGCACGCCGAGCAGCCACCGCCCGCCTTGGTATAAAAGCTGACATCCTGCACCGTGGTCAGATTGTTGGCACGGATGGTTTCTTCGATCAGCACCGCATCCACGGCAAAGCACTTACAGATCAGCGCGCCCTCTTCATGGTCATCACTCCAGACTTCACCGCGGTAGTTGGCGACAGCCGCCTGTAGTGCTTCACGTCCCATCACCGAGCAGTGCATCTTCTCCGGCGGCAGGCCGTCGAGGAAGTCGGCAATCTCCTGATTGCTTACCTGTAACGCTTCATCAAGCGTTTTGCCTTTAATAATCTCGGTCAAGGCTGACGAAGAGGCGATGGCTGAACCGCAGCCAAAGGTCTGAAAACGTGCATCCAGAATCACTTCAGTTTCCGGATCGACATTGATCATCAGACGTAAGGCATCGCCACAGGACAGCGAGCCAACATCCCCGATGCCATTCGCACCTTCGAGCTCACCGGCATTGCGGGGGTTGAAAAAATGTTCCTGTACTTTCTCAGAATAGTTCCACATGACATGACCTCTCAGGCAGCAAAGGATTTACCGCAATTACAGGCGGCCTTGGCATTCGGGTTTTCGAACTTGAAGCCGCTTTCATCCAGCGATTCAACGAAATCGACCACGCAGCCCTGTAGCAGTGGCAGGGACTCGGGATCGATCAGCAGACACACTTCTCCAAAGGACAGGCTGGTATCCTGCTCCGAGACTGTGGTTTCCAGTTGCAGACCGTACTTGTAGCCAGAACAGCCACCGTCGGATACTGAAACCCGCAGCCCGGCTACAGGCGTACCGGCATTTTCAATGAAGCGACTGATCGCGAGTTGTGCAGCAGGTGTTAAAGTGACCATTTCCGACCTCCAGAATACAGATTGCCAACGCACAAACAGCGCTGACGCTATACCTGTTACATGGCAAACCCTGTGCCAGTCGGATGAGTGTCATCTAAATAATTGAAAGATATGAGTTGTGTTGCAAATCCGATAAAGAAAAGGATGTATCGAATGACACCTGTGTGGTGTTTTGTCGGATTTGTAACAGGGAAAGTTGGCTAGTTTGCCTTGCACCAGCTCATGAAGGCGGTGCAAATTGCTCAAAAACCTCCTGCCCGGTCATTTTATGGGTGTCATTATTTACATCGGCCCACCCGACCAGCGCCGGCACATGGAACAGTGACATAGCCCAGCTTCCTGATGATCCGGCGCAAGTACCTCGATTGAACCGCTTAGACATTTGCCTTTCATAGCGTTTCTCCTTGTGTATAAATAAGGTGGATGAGATTAGTTTAGTAGGCAGATTGCTGTATGGCGATGCTGTTCTAAACTATCAACCTGACAAAATACTTATCCCAACTCAGAGTAAAATGCATGTCCAGTATCGCTGACACACCCAAACCACCCTATTACGCAGTAATTTTCACCTCGCTGCGTACCGAAGAGGATAGCGGCTACGCTGCCATGGCGGAGAAAATGCTGGCCTTGGCAACTGAGCAGCCAGGCTTTCTCGGTGTTGAGTCAGCACGTGAAGGTGTCGGCATAACTGTTTCCTATTGGGCCGATATGGAGGCTATACGGCTGTGGAAAAACCATGCTGAACATTTAATAGCCCAGAAGCTGGGGCGTGAGAAATGGTATGCCAGTTTTACAACCAGAATTGCAAAGGTTGAGCGAGACTATGGCATGTCCAAAAGCATATAGAAAAAGGTGTGCTGAATGCTACGTAATTACCGTCCTGAAGATGTAGACCAGGTTCTGCAAATCTGGCTGTCCGCGTCGGTTCAGGCGCACTCTTTTGTGGAGCCAGCGTTCTGGGAGTCGAAATTGGAGGATATGCGTAATCTCTACCTTCCCGCATCAGAGACCCGGGTGTTTGAGAATGCATCCGACATCGCCGGGTTTTATAGCTTGTTCAATGACACTCTGGCGGCCATTTTTGTGTCACCTGAGTATCAGGGTAAGGGCATAGGCACGGCTTTATTGAACGATGCCAAGTGCAAGCGACAGACCCTGCGTTTAACGGTATACAAGGCTAACCGCTCAAGCATTTCGTTCTATGAAAAGCAGGGGTTTGTTGTCATGGATGAGCAGGTTGATGAGCATACAGGCTATCCGGAGCTGGCTATGGAGTATCGCACATGACCAGCACACCTACTGTCTCGATACGCTAAATAATAGCCTTCCCGGTTTTACGGCAAAATCAAGCACAGTAATGCCAGTGTTGTGGCTGATCAGCAATGTCAGGCAGACAGTTCAATTAAAAAGCACGTAATACCGTTTGTCGAGGTCACTCTTATCTGGCCACCATGTGCAGTGACTATAGCACGAGTGATGGCTAGCCCCAGACCTGAATGCTCTGTTGTAGTATCTCGGGTTGGATTGGCACGATAAAAGCGGTTAAAAAGATAGGGAAGGTGTTCTTCGGGTATCTCTTCACCCTGGTTCTCGACAGCAACCCGAACTCTATCTTTGTGGGTAGTTATAATCAGCTTAATGTCAGAGTTGGGTGTTGCATGGCGTATGGCATTGGATAAGAGGTTGGAAAGTGCACGAGTCAGCATGACCCGATCTCCTGGTACTTCTGCGTCGCCTTCAACGCTAATCTCTACGGATGACTCTGCCGCCAGGGGTTCGAAAAATTCAACTATGCGCCTGACTTCAGTTGAAAGGTTGATTTTCTCGCGCAAGGGAATGATCAGACCATTATCCGCTTTGGCAATAAATAGCATATCTGAAATCATGCGCGCGAGTTTCTCATATTCCTCCAGATTGGAGCCTAGCAGGTCGCGATACTCTTCCTGTGTGCGTGCGCGAGACAGGGCAACCTCGGTCTGTATCATCAGATTGTTCACCGGTGTGCGCAGCTCATGTGCAATATCTGATGAAAAATGAGACAAACGCTGAAAGGAGTTTTCCAGTCTCTCAAGCATCGCATTGAGCGACTGCGTCAGTGGTAACAGTTCTACCGGCACTTGAGCCAGTGGCAGACGCTTATCCAGTCTGACCGCAGATACCTTGGTTGCCAGTGTGGTCACTTTACGCAGTGGTGCGAGCCCCTGTCGGGCGGCAAACCATGCCAGGACAGTCATTATCAGGAAAAAGAAAACGACGAAGCCCCATACTAGACGATTGAAATATATCAGAAACTCCTTATGGTGAGTGATGTTCAGATCGATGGTGAGAGTGATGTGGCTATCCGGCAGTGCGGTTGGGAATGTGCCACTGAGTCGTCTGAAACTGCGCCCATCTTGCTGCCAGGTTGTCAGCTCGGGCCCTGTGGTTCTATGGAGTGTGTCTGTCTGCGAGGTTGAATGGCTGGCTGAGACCATCACATGATACGTCTGCAGTGTGTTTAGCTGAGTCAGCAGGTGATCCAGCGCATCTGGGGTTTGAGCGGTTGCCAGCTGTTGTTTGATAAACTCCAGACGGCTATTTAACTCGGTCGTGTCCTGCTCGATAAAATGCCGATCAATGGCCAGTGACAGCAGCCAGCCCAACAGCAGCAATACCAGAGTAGCGGCTGTGGTAAAGAGTAATACCAAGCGAACAGTGAGAGATATCGGTTTTATCATGCTATTGATTCGCGTCAGGGTCTTCCAGTACATAACCCATGCCACGTACATTGCGGATCAGTCTGGGGGAATAAGGGTCATCCACCTTGGCGCGCAGGCGACGCACAGCGACCTCAACGACATTTGTGTCACTATCGAAGTTCATATCCCAGACCAGTGAGGCTATCAGTGATCGTGGCAGAATCTCCTCCTGCCGACGCAGCAGCAGTTCAAGCAGAGCGAACTCTTTTGGCGTGAGAGCAATGCGTTGTCCGGCACGATGAACGCGACGACGCAGCAAGTCCATTTCAAGATCTCCTGCTTTCAATATCTCGACCACAGGAGCTTTGCTGCGCCGAGACAATGCCCGTATACGAGCGAGCAACTCAGAGAAAGCAAAGGGCTTGATCAGATAGTCATCAGCACCCAGCTCCAGCCCTTGCACGCGATCCTCCACCTGATCACGTGCGGTCAGGAAAAGAACCGGCATGTCGTGACCAGATCGACGTATTGTTTCCAGCACTTTCCAGCCGTTCATGCCGGGCAGCATGACATCCAGTATTACCAAGTCATATTCCCCCTCCAGTGCCATGTGCAGGCCATCGGGTCCATTTCGGGCAAGATCTGTGATAAAGCCCGCTTCGGTCATGCCTTGCAGAAGGTAGTCACCGGTTTTGGGTTCGTCTTCAACGATCAGTATACGCATGCCTTGTATTCTCAGGGGCCAGCGTAAAACACGCAAGCAGTTAAGGAAAGATTACAAAGTTGTAATTTCAGCGTCATCCTCTTGTCTGGATAGTCAGTTTAGTCTGTGTGTATGCCTGAAGTATAGGTTTCTATCCTTCAGTGACGGAGGTGCAGAAGTCAGCAAATACAACAAGCCTAATCAATGGAGTTTTTAAGATGCGTTTAATAACACGTCGCCAGTTTCTGGCAACTACCGCTGCAGCGGGTGCACTCACTGCCATGCCAACACTTTTAACAGGAAAGGGTTCTGTTTTTGCTGCCACTGAAATGCAGCAGGATACACAAATTATCAGAGTCGGCACGCGCGTGATTGAGGTCAATGGCAAATCTGCTCGTGTGTTTGGCTTGACTCAACCAGACGGTACACCGGGTTTGATGCTGGAGGCAGGTAAGCGCTTTCGTGTACGAGTGGAGAATCAGCTTGATGAGTCTACGCTGTTACACTGGCATGGTCTGACTCCACCCTGGGAACAGGATGGCGTGCCGGGACTCACACAACTGCCAATTCCCGCTGGCGGCCATCATGAGTATGACTTTCTCCTCGATAAACCCGGCACTAACTGGATGCACTCGCATCACGGTTTGCAAGAGCAGATGTTGATGGCGGCTCCATTGATTGTTCGTGATCCGCTTGAGGCTGCGGATGATGTTCAGGAAGTGGTTGTTCTGTTCCATGACTTTACCTTTCGTGATCCCATGGAAATTTTGTCTGCTTTACAGTCAGAGGGTGGGCATGGTTCATCGTCTGCAGATCTTCATGCAGGTCATGGTAATATGCAACATGGCTCTACTCAGGATCAAGCGGCCATGCCTATGGCACATTTACATGATGTAGAGTATGACGCCTTCCTGGCCAATGATCGGACATTGAATGATCCTGAAGTTCATAGAGTTGAGCGTGGCGGACGTGTTCGCTTACGTTTGATTAATGGAGCCACTGCAACGGCCTTCTGGATAGATCTTGATCGTCTGCAAGGTCAGTTGATTGCGGTTGATGGTATGCCTGTTGAACCGATGAGAGCGAGTAAGTTTGAATTTGCAATGGGCCAGAGACTGGATATTTTAGTCGACCTGCCAGCAGGTGAAGAAGGGGTCTGGCCGATCTTTGCGATACGTGAAGGCGAGCGTGAACGCACCGGGATTTTGCTAGCCACACCGGCTGCAACGATTACTAAAGTCTCTAATCTGGCATCCCAGCAGGTGCCTGCAATAGGGCTCAATCTCGAACAGGCACTGCGTGCAGTGACTCCTTTATCGCAGCGCCCAGTAGATAGAAAACACCATGTAACTATTACAGAAACTGCTGGCTATGGATGGTTGTTGAATGGGAAAGCACATGGCGATCATCAGCCAATGTGGGTTCGACAGGGGGAGCGTGTGGAAATCACCATCACCGATCAGACCAGTATGGCACATCCAATGCATTTACATGGTCATCATTTTCAGGTCGTAGCTATTAATGGCAAACGGATTTCTGGCGCTATGCGTGACACGGTACTCGTACCTGCAAGGGGGCAGATCACTATAGCCTTTGATGCTATAAATCCGGGGGAGTGGGTATTCCATTGCCATCACCTGTATCACATGGCAGCAGGGATGATGACAAGCATCAAATACGAAGCTTAGTCTGATACTCTACGTGATGCAGAGTGGCAGCGCCTGACAATGATGAAGAAACTCAAGCAATGGTTTCCCGTTGGTACAAATCAGTGCCAAAATGATCTAAATAGACTAAGCTGTATCCATGATCAACTGAAGAGCCACAACTCATGCATGCACGTGCGATCAGTAGCAAACAACCCTTCCAACCGGCCTTACTGGCCGCAGGAGTTGTATTGTTTCTGATCGCTTTTTCCATCCTTTATATTTGCACGACCGCCAATGCACATGCTGCAACATCCAGCGTGGAGCATCAGTGGTCTGCTGTTGAACAGCCCCACAAAGACCATCAATGCCATCATGAAAACACCTCTCAGGAGGTGATGGCCCAATCAAGACAAGCCAAGCCCGATCTGAAACCTGATTTTTTCCTGATACAGCTGTCTGACTTATTCGCTTTAGCAAACTATCAGATAACCAGTATCCATACTGTCACCTACCAGCTCTCCTCTACTGCACCTCTATTTTTACTGACGCAACGCCTGCGCTTATGAGTGATCGCGCGCAGCGATAGCCGTTGATGTAAAAGCAATCCAGATCTTTTTTAGTGCATTAGGTGCAGGCTTTGCCTGCCAGGAGAATAGCCATGATTATTTCAAAAAACAGTCTGTTACAGGGTTTATCCATACTGTTGTTAACCGCCGTTTCCAGTCAGGTCATCGCCCAAGGTGTGGGTTCTGGCATGATGGATAACATGCGCGGTGGACAGTCAGAGGCAAAGTCAGAAACAAACTCACCCATGAGTAAAGGTGGCATGGGCATGATGAGTGGCGGCATGCAAGGCGGCATGATGTCTGGCATGGGAGGTGGAATGATGGGCTCCTGCCCAATGATGGAAGGCGGCATGGGCATGATGGGAACTGGCATGCATGCGCAACTGACCCAGGAGCAACGGCTGGAAGTTCGCGAGCTCAGACACGCCCACCGTCCGACTCAATTCGAACAAATGGGCCATCTGATGAATCTGCGCGAAGATCTGATGGCAAAAATGTCATCAGATCGCCCGAACCCTGATGAAATCAAGGCACTGCACAGTCAAATTGCCGAGATGCATGGTGAAATGCTGGTTGCACGCATCAAACTGAATAACGCCATTCAGGATCTGTTGACGGATGAACAGCGTCAGACCTTGATAGAGTCGCCAGCGACCAACAGTGATGAGACAGACCACGCGGCTCACCACTGATCAGTCACAACACGGGCAGCAGGCCATCGCAGACGGAAACTCCGCGATGGCCCGATATCAACGCCAGACATCAAAGGGAGACAGATCATGTCAGCAGATGTTCATAACACACTATTCAAACTGACCGTTCCCGGCATGGGCAGTGACCACTGTGCCGGTATTGTCCGCCAGACACTCACTCGCCTTGATGGCGTGGGCGATATCCATATCAATATCGCCAACCACCGGGTGGAGGTTACTGTTCAGCCGGGTGGGCCGGATGGTGAGCAACTGCGCCTGGCTGTTGAAGGGGCTGGCTATGATGTCGCCGCCGTACGCAATGATGCACTGGATGATCAGGGCCCGGCAGATACAGAGATTGACGAAGCCTATCTGGACACGGCCAAAAAGCGCCTGTGGATTGCTGGTATACCCACCACACTGATCATGTTACTGATGATACCGCACATGTTTTGGCAACCGCTGCCGGGCTATCTGCTGATCGTTGTGTTGCTGGCATTCCCGGTGGTGTTTCTGTATGGCGGTGCAGCCACCCATAAAGCCTCATGGCGATCTCTGACCAACCGCACGTTCAATATGGATGTGCTGATCTCGATGGGCAGTCTGCCGCCCTACATAATCGGTCTGATCGGGTTTATCTACCCCATGACCTCTTTCGTGGAGATGGCCGCAACCATCATGACCTTCCATCTCCTCGGTCGCTACCTTGAGGCTCGTGCCAAGGGGCGTGCCTCTCAGGCGATCCGCAGTTTGTTAACGCTGGGTGCTAAAACAGCCCGTGTCGAACGTGATGGACAGGAGATCGATATCGCCATAGACGAGTTGCAGGTCGGCGATATCATGGTGTTACGACCCGGTGATAAGGTACCGACCGACGGCGAGGTAGTCAGCGGCGAAAGCCATCTGGACGAATCGATCGCCACTGGCGAATCTGTTCCGGTCTACAAAAGCACCGGAGACACAGTGATCGGTGCCACGATCAACAAGGAGGGTCGCCTGCATGTCCGGGCAACCCGCATCGGCAAGGATACCTTCCTGTCCCAGGTGGTGCGATTGATCGATCAGGCACAGGGGTCACGCGTGCCGATTCAGGAGTTCGCTGACCGCATGACGGGTCGCTTTGTCCCTGTAGTAATTCTGATATCGCTGGGTAGCTTATTCGCCTGGCTTCTGGCCGCTGACAGCCTGAGGCCAGTACTTGAATGGGGTGCCCTATTCCTGCCTTGGGTCAATCCAGAGGCCAGCTCACTGGTATTGGCGCTGCTCGCCGCGATTGCGGTGCTGGTTATCGCCTGCCCCTGCGCGCTGGGTCTGGCCACACCGACCGCCTTGATGGTGGGCTCCGGGATCGGCGCAGAGCGCGGTATCCTGATCCGTTCCGGTGAGGCGATTCAAACCTTCAAGGATGTCAAAGTGATGGTGCTGGACAAGACCGGCACCATCACCCGAGGCGAACCCAGACTGACCGATACCTACGCAGCGCCCGGTATTGAGGTGTCGCAACTGTTACAGATTGCCGCCAGTGTAGAAAATGCCTCTGAGCACCCGATCGCCCAAGCGATCGTGGCCGGTGCCCGAGAACAGGGCATAGCAGCTGAGCAGGTCACAGACTTCCGTTCTACTGGGGCACGAGGCGTTGCCGGAAAGGTCGACGGTGAGTCAGTTCTGATAGGCAACCGCCGCCTCCTTGAAGAGGAGGGCGTCGAAGGACTGGATGCTCTGGATGAAGAGCTGTCCCGACTCGAATCACTGGGCCGCACAGTCGTCACTGTGGCACTGAACGGTCAGGCTCTAGGCCTGCTCGCCGTCGCTGACACCATCAAGGCGGATTCAGTAGCCGCGATTCGTGGCATGCACGCACTGGGCCTGCATGTGGTGATGATCACTGGCGACAATGAACGTGCCGCTCGTGCCGTAGCCAGCGAAGTGGGCATTGATGAAGTTCAGGCAGGTGTGTTGCCGGAGGGCAAGGTGGATGCCATACGCAGGCTGCAGGAACAATACGGTAATAAAGTCGCCATGGTCGGCGACGGTATCAATGATGCACCGGCCCTGACACAGGCCAATGTAGGAATAGCCATCGGCGCCGGAGCAGATGTCGCCATTGAAGCAGCCGATGTCACCCTGGTACGCGGTGAACTGAGTGCCGTGGTCGAAGCGATGCACCTGTCTCGTGCCACCTTCGCCAAAATCGTACAGAACCTGATCTGGGCCAGTGCTTATAACGCTGCTGCCATCCCGCTGGCCGCTCTAGGTCTGTTGCACCCAATGATAGGCGTAATTGCCATGACGGCCAGCTCATTGTCGGTGATCGGCAACTCCCTGCTTCTCAAGCGGGTGAAACTGAGTGTGGATAAATGATCAGACAACAACATGACAGCGCCGCCTGACGGGCAGCACAGGAGAAACTCTATGACAGGCAAACATGGATACTGGACCAGCCTTCATGGCTTGGCAACACTCACACTGATTGGCGCAGCGCTCTACTTTCTCTTTGTGGAGCACGGCGCCCACCTACTTCCGTATTTCCCCTTTCTGATAATTCTGTTGTGCCCACTGATGCATATTTTCATGCACAAAGGCCACGGCAGACACGGTCACGAAGAACATAATCATCAGGATGCGGAAGCGGCCTATCGCCGCGGCCTGGAAGAAGGTCGAAAAGAAGGAGACAGACAATGAGCCACAATGAACATCGTTTAGGCGTTTCAGAAGTCAACCTGGTGACGCGTCATCTCGGGCTTTTGAAACCGATAGATAGCACAAAACTGAACGCCGCCATTGTAGAAATCGACCAACTATATGGTCTGGATAACGTTGCTTTCGACGAGGAATCTGGCAGGCTCGATTTTTCCTATGACGCATCCCGATTATGCATCGACTGCGTGGAAGAAATTCTGACAAAATACGGTATCCAACCCAGGCATGGCTTGTGGGCTCACTTCAAGGAAGAGTATTACCGCTTTGTCGATCAGAACATCAAGAACAATGCCCGGCATGAACCCTGGAGTTGCCATCGCACAAATAGCCATACTCGAAAATAAGGGTCTAAGCGTCATGCACTTATTTCTGCATATCGAAAAAGGATGAATGCGACAAGTCACTCACCACTCAAGGGTTGTATGCCCGGGTGTAGCACCCGCAGTATCTGGGCTTTATTCTGATCATGACCAGCATACCAAGACCTGAAGTCCGAGATAGGGCAATGGCACTTGTATGAAGCTGAGCTAAATCATTATTATATTGCGGTAGTCAGCCTTAGCCGCATTAAGCCGGATTTGTTGTATCTCCAGTTAGTCAGAGAGATTTATCAGTCTCAGCCTCAGCCTCAGCATGCTCCGCAGCCCAGACACCTGCCGCTTCAACTGCTACAGGCGATGCCGTCGGAATAACCCCTAAGTAACTTTCGGTTGCTTCCATAGGCACACTGACACTCTGGGTCATGCGGTAGAGCGCAAAGAGTGAGATGGCGGCGAAGGTGGCGCCAAGCACTGGCCAGAATGCAAAAGGCCCCAACTCTTGCATTGCCCAGCCTGTAAGCAGTGGACCTGTTATGGCACCCAGTCCGAAGGTAAAGACCAGACCCCCAGAGGCCGCTGGCATATCCTCGACCGAAAGCGCATCGTTAGTGTAAGCCAGGAACAGGGCATAGAGAGGCGTTGTCACCCCGCCCGCCAGGAAGGCGGCTGCCAGTAAAAGTCTGAAATCGCCACCGGAAAGCCAGCCCAGCGTACAGGATGTGGCACCCAGCGTAGCAGCAATGAAGATCAGTTTGCGTCGATCCATCCTGTCTGACAGCCAGCCAATGGGGTACTGCAGCAACAATGCTCCGGCAAACAGCATGGCAACGAATAAGGCTATCTGTCCTGACGTGAGACCTATCTGTGTGCCAAATACAGCACCCATACCTGCCTGGGTTGCATACACACTGCCTAGCAAAAAGATCCCTACAGTGCCAAGTGGTGAGCCTGAGAATAGGTCACGCAAACGCATCGGACGCGCAACTTCGACGGCTGGGACCGGGGTGACGGTCAGAAGGATGGGGGCAAAGGAGATGGATACAAGAATTGAAGCACCAATGAATAGCACTGAAGTCGCCGCATCACCCAGTGTCAGCAGTCCCTGTGCGCCGATTATTCCGAGGGTCTGTGCAATCATATAGGCCGATAACACCTTGCCGCGAGTCTCGTTAGTAGCGGCATAGTTCAGCCAACTCTCGGCGGTGACGTAGATGGCCGACATGCAGAAGCCGATTAAAATTCGCAGCAGCGTCCAGGCCCAGGGTTCGGTTAGCAAGGGAAAAGCGATAAGCCCAGCCGACATAAAGCTTCCCAGTGCCGCAAATACGCGTACATGACCTACCCGTTTGATCATGATTGGGGCAATACGGGCGCCAGACAAAAAGCCGACAAAATACCCTGAGGTGACAATTGCCAGTTCCGCAGCCGAAAAGCCCTCGATACCACCGCGCAGGCCAATCAGGGTAAAATGCATGCCATTGCCCAACATAATGAGCACAATACCGAGCAGCAGGGGCCAGACCCCGTGTATAACCTTGTTCATTCAATACCCTCAGCGGCGATATATTCTTTGCCTATTGTTCAGAGCGTCGCATGGATAGGTTGATGATGTCATCACTGTAGCGGCAGAATTATGCTGGTTTACGACAGGGGAGCTTGGTAACTGGTTGGCGCTAATGACTGGATAAAAACAACTGAACCTGTTTTCGGTTCCAAAGGGTTATTCAGGTGATTCAGAGATATTTTTACTATTGCAGATTTTACTTAAACAGGCACTCGGATTATCGGTCACCCATCAGCCAATAAGCACTCAACATTGAGTCAACGCCACTAGATGTATCGATTTATGCAAAAGTTAACGAGGAGTATATTCGGCAAATAGACCCAGCTTTAAGGTCGCGGGTTTTGCATAGTTGTTTTTCAGCCCAGCAACAGCTGTGTTCTTGACCTGGTACAATATAAGAAAAGCACCCTAAGGTGCTTTTCTTATATTCCTTGATAACGTGAATTTAGAACATCATTCTAAACTTAACACTGATCGATTGGTCTGTGAAATCTTTGCGAGAATCAATGTCGTAGCTCGCTGTAATTTCAGCGCCATTATTTAAGGTGCTGGTAATGCCTAATCCTAAGCGCTTAATCCAGGGGTCAGGCTTGATACCTGTCGTGGTGAAGCTGGCACCGCCACCGACAAAACTGGAGGTAATGGTAGCGGCCTCATTCATGGTGTCATAAGCAACACCCAGCTCTGCATCCAAGCGAGTATTATCGCCTACCTGTTGGCTCAACTTGGCACCCAGCCCAACCTCCAGAGCCTCTGCAGTCTCAGAGTTCACCTGATTGAGGAACGGAGTCACCGCCGCACTGCCTGTCTCGGTATAGCTATCGCTGTCCACACGGGTGTAATCGATTCGTGCAGTGGGCGCAATTTGTGTACGAGGTCCGAGGTCAAAGCTCTTGGCAATGCCGGTACCCACATGGACGCTGACGCTGTCGTAATCCGAGTTGGCAAGCCCTGCAACAGGGATAACCATAGTACGCTCGCCATCAGTTTTACTCAGGCCAACATCAGCCTGAAAATTCACTTCAGTACGATCATTAACAGCATAACTGCCGTAACCCACCATTTGGTAGCTGTCGATCTCGGCTGAGTTCAGGTTAGTGTTACCTGTGACATTGGTATTGCCGTAAGCAAACGCTACACCCAGGGTGGTGCGGTCATTCAGGTCCCCATCAAAGCCGAATACCAGCCCTTTGGAATGTCCATCGTAACCCACCACCTGGTTGCGATCGTCTTGATCATGCAAAGAGCCAAACACCTTGGCCCAGGCATGGGTATCCATTAGCATCTCATCACCTGAGTTCATACCGCTATTGGCGCTCGGACGATCCTGAATAATACGGTTGGTATTACCCAGAGCATTGAAGATAACCTGAGGCGTGGCGCCCACCAACAATGGCAGGGTTTGGCTTGCTGCCTCAGAAAGCTGTTGATCTGTAGTCAGACCAGCGAAATAAGCCAGTAACGCTGGATCTGCATCGATCACTTGGGCAGCCACGCCTGCCGGGGTATTACGCAGGGCTTGAGCTGCATCATACACTCGGGACGTTGAAACCCCGCTAATCACCAAGTTCCAGGTCTTACCATCATTATTTACATTAACGAGCTGATAGCTGATACCACTGATAGGCTCATAGTTTGTAATGGTGAGTGCCGAGTCAGAGGTAATTACATTGGTAAACGTACCAGCAGCCCAATTCTCACCATCTGCTATGCGCGCACCATAAGTGTCGAGGGTCGTGCCGCCAGTAATATTGGAGAAATCAACGGTTCCGTAGGTTGAAGCATCACTGAAATAGGTGACGTAAGTAGAAGGCAGATTGCCTCTGTAGGATAGATTACTTTGACTGTTTACTAAGGTGCCCAGAGAACCATTATTGAATATATCAGTGTCGTGATTCCCCGAAATAGTCCCGTAGTTATTTAGCGTAGTGAGGGTATTATCCATACCAATACCATGCCCATTACCCGTAATCGATCCATAGTTATCAACGGTAGTAACAACTGATCCCAAGGAGAGACCGTTTGCAGCCTGACCACTGATGGTGCCGTAGTTAAGGAGGCTACCAATGCTGCCTGTCTGACTCAAAATACCATGGTCATCACCAATTATCGAACTCCCAACATTATTGGTAAGGGTGCCTATATCAGCAGTATTGACCATATGAATGGCATGGACACCGGTGATCGCACCATTGTTGGTCAGACTGGACACTGTGGTTGAGAAGCCGTCACCCCACATACTGATACCGGCAGCAGACCCACCGCTGATCGTGCCATTATTGACCAAACTTTGGAGAGACGATGGGGCTGTAGCGGGAAACTGGGTTCCCAAGACAACCGCACCTACATCACGCGCCGCATTAAGTCCAGTCGAAGACAGCGTTACGCCACTGTCAATCGTGAGTGTGCCTGCAGCCGCATTCCTTATACGGACAGCATAGCTACTGGCACAATCCGACGTAGCGTTGTAATCCTGGCCTATGGTCAAATTCACATTACAGCCAACTGCAAATACATTGGAAGAAGCCGCACCAATTAAGCCAGCTACTGCTAGCGAAAGAGTTTTAACTCGAAGAAGGTGCCGCTCTTTTGTAATAGTTTGCATTTAGGAATCTCAATTATGCATTAAAGACCTTGAGTATACTTTTACTTGTTTACTCATACTATCTAAATGGACTACCCAGGAGAATAAAACAATCCGAAGCACATGCGCTGTAAGATTTTTTGTTTTTGTGCGGGTGCTTTTTCAAAGCGCTGACTTTGTCGGGGCGCTGGGCTATAGGAACTTGATCGCAGGCTCCCTAATGTAGTCATGATCATACCTCTAATTTGTGTCTGTAGAGGTGTTTAGTGCTTCTACTAAATGGGGGAGCAGAGGGGAGGTTGCGTTACGTAAGCCAACGTATCTCAGCGCAATAGCGGGTCAATATTCACCAAAAACAAAAAAGCCAAACCGTATGTTATTTACATAACATGTTGATTTGGCTTTAAAGTAATGGTGCCCGGAGGCGGAATCGAACCACCGACACGAGGATTTTCAATCCTCTGCTCTACCGACTGAGCTATCCGGGCTAACCGAGGCGCGTATTAAATTAAATTTGAGGCCTTACGTCAACACCTTTACTGAAATACTTATGTTTTTTTGCACAAAAGCCCCTTTAAAGAGGCTGTTGCTGGGTAATGCAATGAATATTGCCGCCTCCGAGCAGTATTTCACGTCCTGGCACCTGTACCACTCGATGCTCCGGGCAGAGTGACTGAATAATACGCAGCGCTTTGGCATCCATCGGGTCGTTGAAGCTGGGCATGACGATGCCGCCGTTACAGAACAGGAAGTTGATGTAACTGCCTGCCAGACGATTACCGGCCTGACGAGGTTTCGTGGCATCTATCGGATCAACACCTTCGGCTTCTTCGGCGGTCATATAGAGTGGACCGGGAAGCGGTAGCTTGTGCACTGTAAGTGGCCGCCCTTTGGCATCGGTCTGCTGGCTGAGGTAGTCCAGTGCCGCCTGAGAATGTGCGTACTGTGGATCCTGGGTATCATCTGTCCAGGCCAGCAGCACTTCACCAGGGGCGATAAAGCAGGCGATATTATCCACATGCTCGTCGGTTTCATCTTCGAAGATACCACGTGGTAGCCAAAGTACCTTGTCGATCCCCAGGTAGTTGCTCAGTTGTGCTTCGATATCCGCACGACTGAGATGCGGATTACGGTTAGGGTTCAGCAGACAGGCCTCGGTAGTCAGCAGGGTGCCTTCGCCATCCACATGAATGGCACCGCCTTCCAGCACGAAATCAGCGCGGTAACGGCTCAAACCTTCGATCTGCAGGACTTTGCGCGCAACCTGGTCATCCTTATCCCAGGGGAAGTACAGGCCGCCATTGAGTCCGCCCCAGGCGTTAAACTGCCAGTCAATGCCTCGCAGTTCCCCTGCCGGGTTCTTTACAAAAGTAGGGCCGGTATCACGCATCCAGGCATCATTGGTGGATAGCTCGATAAGCCGTATACCAGGGGCTTCAGCCAAGTGAGCAGCAGCATTTTCATACTGGGCCGCAGAAACACCCATCGTGACGGGTTCAAACTCGGCTATGGCGCGTGCTACGGCTGCAAAGGCTTGCTGGGCCGGTTTTGCGCCCAGGCGCCAGTTGTCTGGGCGTTCCGGCCAGATCATCCAGGTCTGGGCGTGAGGGCGCCATTCAGCAGGCATGCTGAAGCCATCCTGGCGTGGTGTGGTATCCAGTGTTCGGCTACTCATTGATGGTTTTTTCCGTCCTTAGTTAGTAACACCTGAAACAAATCAGGTCGGCGGTCACGGAAAATGCCCCAGTTATGGCGCTTGTGGGCAATGGCGTCGAGATCGAAACTGTGCACCAGAATGCCGCTGCTATTGCGATCCAGCTCAGCCACTTTTTTGCCGGTTTCATCTGTAATAAATGATGAGCCGTAAAAGGTGATGGATGAGTCACCTTCGGTTTCTATGCCGGTGCGATTGCTGGCGATCAGAGGCACCAGATTGGCACCGGCATGGCCGCACTGCACTGTCTGCCAGTGATCACGCGAGTCCAGACTGGTATCTTGCGGCTCGCTGCCGATAGCGGTGGGATAAAACAGCAGTTCAGCACCCATTAGCGCCATAGCTCTGGCGCACTCCGGATACCACTGATCCCAACAGATACCCACACCGATGCGGCCATAGGCGGTATCCCATACCTTAAAGCCTGTATCACCCGGGGTGAAGTAGAATTTCTCTGAATAGCCCGGACCATCAGGTATGTGGCTTTTTCGGTAGATGCCTAACAGGCTGCCATCGGCATCGATAATGGCGATACTGTTATAATAGGCGTTGTTGCAACGCTCATAAAAGCTGATGGGTAAAACCACCTGGAGTTCGGCGGCGATGCGGCTAAAATGGGCAAGCGCCGGATTGTCTTCAAGGATCGTTGCGAAGGTCAGATAATCATATATCTGCTTCTGGCAGAAGTAGCAGCGCTCGAACAGTTCCTGTAACAGAATAATCTGCGCCCCTTGCGCATGGGCCTGGCGCACCAGGGCTTCGGCGCTGGCTATGTTCTCTTCGACATCCCAGCCGCAGGGCATCTGGGTGGCAGCAACGCTGACTTTACGCATAGTGAAACAAACTCCTGAATTAAACCCCTGAATTAAATGCCTAGCCGGTCACGCAAATTGTAGTAGAGGGCTCCCATGGCTGTAAAAGGCACGCGGAATAGCCGTCCACCCGGGAAGGGGTAGTGTGGCAGACTGGCAAAGGCATCAAAACGCTCGGCCTGGCCCTGTATGGCCAGTGCCAGTGATTTACCCGCCACATGAGTAAAAGTGACGCCGTGGCCTGAGCAGCCCTGTGAGTAGTAGATATTGCTGCCGATTCGCCCCATCTGTGGCAGCCGCGACAGGGTCAGTAAGAAATTACCTGTCCAGGCGTAATCTACCTTGATTTTGGCCAGCTCTGGAAAGGTCTTCTGCATTTTCGGGCGAATAATCCGTTCGATATCGGCCGGATCTCTGGCGCCATAGACCACGCCACCGCCGTAGATCAGGCGTTTGTCGCCGGATAAGCGGTAGTAGTCCAACAGGTAGTTACAGTCCTCAATACAGTAGTCTTGCGGGATTAAACGCGCGGCTTGTTCATTGCTTAGCGGTTCGGTGGTAATTACCTGAGTGCCGCAAGGCATGGATTTCGATGCCAGTTGTGGCAGCAGGTCGCCAAGATAAGCATTGCCCGCCACCACAGCAAAGCGGGCCTTCACGGAACCCTGAGCGGTAACCAGTTCTACCGGCTCACCGGGTTTAATCTGGGTAACAGCCGAGTGTTCGTAGATTTGCCCCCCGAGTGATTCCAGTGCAGCGGCCTCCCCCAATGCCAGATTGAGTGGATGAATATGTCCGCCGGTATGATCCAGTACCCCTCCGACGTAGCGCTCGCTGTCTACAACGCTCCGTATCCCCTTGGCATCAAGTAGATCAAGCTGATCGTAACCGTACTTTTGCCACAGGGTTTGCTGGGTTTCCAGATGCTTCAGTTGTTGGTTAGTGATAGCGGCCATAACACCGCCTTCTTTCAGGTCGCAGTCAATGGCATAGTCTTTAACGCGTTGGCGAATGATCTGTGCGCCTTCAAAGGCCATTTCCGCCAGCAGTTTGAGATTACCTGGGCTGGCCTGCTTTTCGATCGCATCAAGATCTCGGCTGTAACTATTGACGATCTGACCACCATTGCGACCAGAAGCGCCCCAGCCAACGCTGGCCGCTTCAAGCACAACCACTTTATAGCCAGCTTCAGCCAGAAACAGCGCTGTAGAAAGGCCGGTATAACCTGCACCTATCACACACACATCAGCGTCGACCTGGCCTTGCAGGGCGGGTCTGGGCGGTGTGGGATTGGCAGAGGCGGCATAATAGGATGGAACCGGTTCAAAAGCTGTCATCACAACCTCACTGTCGGAAATTAGCTGTCAGTCTATGCCAGAAAAACCTATCTTGAAAGCAGGTTCCTGGCTGAATTAACCTGCTATGATTGTTTCATATATTCAGCCTACGAGGTACTTATGTCTACACCTAAAACGCGTCAGGAGTGGCAAGAACGAGCATCTACCCTGGATTTCAATGGGCAGGCATTTATTAACGGTCAGTTTTGCCCAGCGGTGTCCGGCGAAACCTTTGCATCGATCAGCCCACTGGATGGCAAGATTCTGACGGAGGTCGCCAGCTGTGATCAGGCAGATGCCGACCTGGCGGTGATTGCGGCCAGGCAGAGCTTTGAATCCGGTGGCTGGAGTCAGTTGGCTCCGGCTAAACGCAAAAAGGTACTACTGCGCTTTGCCGAACTGATCCTGGAAAATCGTGAAGAGCTGGCATTGCTGGAAACGCTGGATATGGGCAAACCTATCAGTCACGCTCTTAAAGGTGATGTGCCAGCAACCGCGCGGGCCATCAGTTGGACCGCCGAAGCGATCGACAAGATCTATGATGAGCTGGCACCAACACCGGCGAATCAGATCGGCATGGTGACCCGTGAACCTATCGGTGTGGTCGCGGCTATCGTACCCTGGAATTTTCCGCTGATTATGGCGGCCTGGAAGCTGGCGCCTGCACTCGCTACCGGAAACTCGGTCATTCTTAAGCCTTCGGAAAAGTCGCCCTTGAGCGCTATCCGTCTGGCGGCGCTGGCACAGCAAGCCGGTATCCCGGACGGAGTATTCAATGTGTTACCGGGCTATGGGCATACCGTGGGCAAGGCATTAGCGCTGCATCAGGATGTTGACTGTCTGGTGTTTACCGGCTCTACCGGTGTGGCCAAGCAGCTAATGATCTATGCGGGCGAATCAAATATGAAGCGCGTGTGGCTGGAAGCCGGAGGCAAGAGCCCGAATATTGTCTTTGCCGATGCGCCGGACCTGGATCGTGCTGCCACTGAAGCGGCCTCAGCTATTGCCTTTAATCAGGGTGAAGTTTGCACAGCAGGCAGTCGTTTGCTGGTGGAAGCCAGCATTAAGGATGAGTTTGTACTGCGCGTGGCCAAAGCATTGAAAGCCTGGCAGCCGGGCCACCCTCTGGATCCACAAACCACCTGTGGTGCCATAGTTGATCAGCAGCAACTGGAGCGGGTTATCAGTTACATCGAAGCCGGTGTGCAGGAGGGCGCAACGCTGGCCGAAGGCGGCAGTCAGGTGTTGCAGGAGAGCGGTGGCTACTTCGTGCAGCCTACGCTGTTTGATAATGTAACCAATCAGATGAAGATCGCGGCTGAAGAGATCTTCGGACCGGTGCTGTCGGTGATTCCTTTTGACACCGCGGAAGAAGCTATTGCGATTGCCAATGACTCTATCTACGGGTTGGCCGCCGCCGTCTGGACTGCGGATATTAACAAGGCGCACAAAACCGCCAAGGCACTGCGTGCCGGTAGTGTCTGGATCAACCATTATGATGGTGGCGATATGACCGCGCCTTTCGGTGGCTTCAAGCAGTCAGGCAATGGACGGGATAAATCCCTGCATGCTTTTGACAAGTATACCGAGCTGAAAGCTACCTGGATTGAGCTTTCTTGAGTGTAAGTGCTTACTTGAAGCTTGAGGTAGATAGGTGGATAGGTACGTAGAGAGCAACTGGAAAACACAGCTCTATACGCTGTTGGATGCCTTGCCGTCGGATCGGGTAATCAGTTATGGCGGGCTGGCGCGTCAGTTGGACGGTGTTAATGCACGTATGGTGGCACGAGCAATGGCCAACTTACCCCAAGGCACCACTCTGCCCTGGCACAGGGTTATTCGCAGTGATGGTCAGCTTGCCGATCATGCCGGTGCTGCGGAGCAGCGTGCCCGGCTGTTGGCGGACGGGATTCTGCTGCAGGGTAACCGGGTACCCAAACGTTATTTCCTGTAAGCCTTGCTGAAATGCCAGCCCCTGCCCTGAGTCGGGAAAGGGGCCAGGTATTGAGTTTAAGAATGCAGGCTGGGTAGCAGAGACGGCGGTACCAGGGCACTTAAACGCTGGGTGAGTAACAGGTCGATAGCGGCCTGGATATCCGGAGCAAAAAAGCGATCCTTATCATAGTAGCTGACTTGTTCACGCAGCCATACGCGCGCCTGCTCCAGGGATGCCGTGGTTTTTAGACCCTTGCGGAATTCCAGACCCTGGCAGGCTGCCAGCCACTCAATCGCCAGGATACCCCGGGTATTCTCGGCCATTTCCCATAGGCGTTTGCCTGCATTAGGCGCCATGGAAACATGATCTTCCTGGTTGGCCGACGTAGGCAGGCTATCGACACTGTGCGGATGTGCCAGGGCTTTATTATCGCTGGCCAGGGCAGCCGCTGTGACCTGCGCGATCATAAAACCGGAGTTGACCCCACCGTTTTCAACCAGAAAAGGGGGCAACTGAGACATGTGCTTATCCATCATCAAGGAAATACGCCGCTCTGTCAGTGAGCCGATTTCGGCAATCGCCAGCGCAAGATTATCGGCGACCATAGCCACGGGTTCCGCATGGAAATTGCCACCGGAGATGATGTTGCCGGACTCGGCAAACACCAGTGGGTTGTCGGAAACGGCATTGGCTTCCACCAGTAATACGTCGGCAGCCTGGCGTATCTGGGTCAGGCAGGCACCCATCACCTGAGGCTGACACCGCAATGAATAGGGGTCTTGCACCTTGTCACAATGGCTATGAGAGTCGCTGATGGCGCTGCGTTCCTGTAACAGATGTCGATAGGCGGCGGCCGCATCGATCTGGCCCTGTTGTCCACGTATTGCGTGGATTCGTGCATCAAAAGGACTGCGTGAACTCAGGGTTGCCTCGACCGTGAGTGAGCCACAGACAGTGGCGGCGGCATAGAGGTCTTCAGCTTCAAACAGGCCACGTAAGGCATAGGCCGTTGAAACCTGTGTGCCGTTGAGCAGTGCTAGCCCTTCTTTGGGGGCCAGGGACAGCGGCTGTAGCCCAGCTAGTTCAAGAGCTTGCATTGCGCTGATCCACTCGCCACGGTAACGTGCACGTCCCTCTCCCAGTAGCACCGCACTCATGTGAGCCAGGGGTGCCAGATCGCCCGAGGCCCCGACAGAGCCGCGTAAAGGAATGCAGGGGTAAATTTCCAGATTGATCAGCTTGATCAGCGCATCCAGTACACTACGGCGAATACCGGAGAATCCACGTGCCAGGCTGTTTACCTTGAGCACCATAATCAGCCGCACCAGTTCATCTGAGATGGCATTACCCAGCCCGGTTGCATGTGACAGCACCAGTGAACGCTGCAGACTCTCCAGATCTTCATGTTTGATGCGCGTTTGTGCCAGCAGACCAAAGCCTGTATTGATGCCGTAAACGGTGCGATCTTCAGCAACCACCCGGTTAACACAGGCAACAGACGCTTCAATGGCGCTATCAGCACTGGCGGGTAGCGCAATCTGGATTGGCTGACTGTAGACCTGTCGCAGATGTGCCAGTGTCATCTGTCCTGGCAGAATGCATAGCTTATTCATTTAACATCTCCCTGAGCCGTGATCATCGGAAGATCAAGGTCGTTCTCCTGAGCACAGTTTATGGCAATATCATAGCCCGCATCGGCATGACGCATCACTCCTGTGCCCGGATCGTTGCGAAGTACGCGACCTAAACGGCTATGCGCGGCATCGGTCCCATCAGCGACTATCACTACGCCTGCGTGCTGGGAGAATCCCATGCCCACTCCACCGCCATGGTGCAGGGACACCCAGGTGGCTCCTCCGGCGGTGTTCAATAGTGCGTTCAGTAGCGGCCAATCGGATACAGCATCGGAACCATCCAGCATACTTTCGGTTTCACGGTTAGGGCTGGCGACTGAACCCGAATCCAGGTGATCCCGGCCAATTACTACCGGTGCCTTAAGTTCGCCCTGGCGAACCATCTCATTGAAGGCCTGTCCCAGGCGTACACGGTCTTTCAGGCCGACCCAGCAGATACGTGCAGGCAGGCCCTGGAAGCTGATCCGCTCGCGCGCCATGTCCAGCCAGTTGTGCAGGTGCGGGTTGTCAGGGATCAATTCTTTAACCTTGGCATCGGTCTTGTAGATATCTTCCGGATCGCCAGAAAGCGCCGCCCAACGGAAGGGGCCTATACCCTGGCAAAATAACGGGCGAATATAAGCGGGTACGAAGCCGGGGAAATCGAATGCATTGCTAACGCCCTCTTCCTTGGCCATCTGTCGAATATTATTGCCATAGTCGAAGGTGGGTATGCCTTGTTGCTGGAAGGCCAGCATCGCCTGAACATGTACCGCCATCGACTGTTTGGCCGCCTTGACCACAACATCCGCTTCGGTTTTACCCCGTGCTACGTATTCATCCCAGCTCCAGCCCGAAGGCAGGTAACCGTGTAAGGGATCATGGGCACTGGTCTGATCGGTGACCATATCAGGGCGCACCCCGCGGCGTATCAGTTCTGGTAGTATGTCAGCCGCATTGCCACACAGGCCGATAGAGACGGCCTGGCCTGCCTCGGTGTAGTGTTTGATGCGGGCCAGTGCGTCATCAAGGTCTTTGGCCTGCTCATCCAGATAGCGGGTGCGCAGACGAAAATCGATACTGCTTTGCTGGCATTCAATATTGAGTGAGCAGGCACCCGCCAGTGTTGCCGCCAGTGGCTGCGCGCCGCCCATACCGCCTAAACCGGCGGTTAGAATCCAGCGGCCCTTGAGGTTGCCATCGTAGTGCTGGCGTCCTGCTTCCACAAAGGTTTCGTAGGTGCCTTGTACAATCCCCTGAGAGCCAATATATATCCAGGAGCCCGCAGTCATCTGGCCATACATCATCAACCCTTTGCGATCCAGTTCGTTGAAATGCTCCCAATTGGCCCAGTGAGGAACCAGGTTTGAGTTAGCGATCAATACCCGAGGTGAATCCGGGTGAGTCTTGAAGACCCCGACCGGCTTGCCAGACTGTACCAGCAACGTTTCATCCATCTCCAGACGCTTGAGCACCTCAACGATCTTGTCGAAGCAGGGCCAGTCGCGCGCGGCACGGCCTATCCCACCATACACTACGAGGTCTTCAGGTCGTTCAGCGACATCCGGATCCAGGTTATTCATCAACATGCGCAGGGCCGCTTCGGTCAACCAGCTTTTACAGCTTAGCGTGCTGCCGGTTGGAGCATGGATGACACGCGACGTATCGTGGCGCAGATCTTGTGTGTGGGGCTGTGGGGCATTCATGCAATTCTCCTCATTGTTATTGTTCAGTTATTGATGATTCATTGGCTGCAGGGTTCAGGGTCATCTGATGAATCAGACGCGCGCCCAAGCGTGCGGTATGTGCATCGATATCCAGACCGGGGTTCAGTTCAGCCAGGTCCATGAGCCGCAATTTGCCACTGTCACGTATCTGTATTAGCAGGGGCTCGATCACCTCCAGACTGACACCTCGTGCAGCAGGCGCACTAACCCCCGGGGCCTGGGCTGCTGGAAAAACATCCAGATCGATGGTCAGGTAGAGGTGGTCGCACTGGTTGATAAAATCCTGCAGACGCTGGTGCAGTTCTGGTAGATGCCACAGCGTCATTTGCAAATCTTCTTCGAAGTACGCGCCGAGCGTTTTTGCGCGTGCAAACAGGGCCGGGGTGTTGCTCATGCGACTGACACCCAGGCATGCATATTGGAATTTCCATTGATGGTGAGTACAAACTTCGGCTATTTGGGCGAAAGGTGTTCCTGAAGAGGTCGGCTGACAGTGCGGATCGCGCAGGTCAAAGTGAGCATCGAAATTGATGATGCCGATCCGAGGTTTGTCTGGGCTGGCTCCCAGGTGCTTAGCTAATCCTGACCAACTGCCAAAGGCGATTTCATGTCCACCGCCAAGCAGGATTGGCAGGTGTCCCTGATTCAGCAACTGGGCTAGATGATCCGCCAGGTCGGCCTGGGCTTGTTCTAAGTTATCCTGTTCACAGAGGATGTCACCACACTCATACAAGGGAGCCGTTTGTAGCCAGGGCAGGTTACCTAGCTGCTGGCGAAGTGCTTGTGGGCCGAGTGCGGCCCCGCGGCGCCCCTGGTTCCGCTGCACGCCTGCATCACACGGAAATCCCAGCAAGGCTATGCCAGGCGGGCTGTCTGGCTGTACAGGTTGAATTTTCTGGTGCCAGCGCAGGCTGTTTGCTTCAGGGTCATGACGGCCTGTCCAGCACTCCATGAGTGTGTCTGCTGTTCTGAGTGTCATGCGGTAACCTCGCCATTGAACACGCGTTGCTTCAGGCGGCCGGGTTGGATGGCATAAGCCAGTTCAGCCGGGCTGTTGACGTCCCATACACAGAAGTCAGCCGTCCGGCCTGGGGATAGCAAACCGGCTGTCTGCGAAAGTCCCAGCGCCAGCGCGGCATGATGGGTGACGCCCTGCAAGGCTTCGGTTGGTGTCAGTCGGAACAGCGTACAGGCCATATTCAGCATCAGACTGAGCTGAAAAATAGGCGATGAGCCTGGATTACCATCGGTCGCAACGGCCATAGGGACTCGATACTGGCGCAACAGATCGATTGGCGGCACTTGGGTATCCCGCAGCGTGTAAAAAGCGCCCGGTAGCAGAGTGGCCACTGTGCCGGATTTGGCCATGGCCGCGACACCCGCTTCATCCAGGTGTTCAATATGATCGGCTGACAAGCCCTGGTAGCGTGCCGACAAGGCTGCTGCCCCCAGGTTCGATAGCTGTTCAGCGTGGGCCTTAACGGGAAGTTTGTGCGCTTGTGCCGCTTGAAAGACACGCTCACACTGTGCTGGACTGAAGCCGATCCCTTCACAAAATACATCGACGGCGTCCGCCAGCTTTTCAGCGGCTGCCTTGGGAATAATCTCATCGCAGATCAGATCGATGTAAGCGTCGGCATCCTGTTGATATTCTGGCGGCAGAGCATGAGCCGCCAGCAAGGTGGTGACGACATGGATAGACAACTGGTGTCCCAGACGACGAGCGACACGCAGCATTTTCAGTTCATCCACCAGATTAAGACCATAACCTGACTTGATCTCAACTGTGGTGACACCATCTGCAATCAGGGCTTGAATACGCGGCAGAGCCGCTTCAAATAAGGCCTGCTCTGAGGCTGCGCGCGTGGCACTGACCGTGCTTAGAATGCCGCCGCCACGCCTGGCAATCTCTGCGTAGCTGAGCCCTTCCAGACGTTGCTCAAACTCGTTAGCGCGTGAGCCTGCAAAAACCAGGTGGGTATGACAGTCAATCAGACCGGGTGTCATGACACCACCCTGACAGGTTTTTTCGGCCGTATCACGCAGGTCGGCTGGCAGCTGTGACATGGGGCAAATCTGCTGGATTTTGGCACCTTCAACCAGAACGGCCATTTTTTCAGCATGGGTTTTCAGGCCATCAAACAGAGTGATGTCTTGCCATAGATGTCGCTTGACGGTTTGACGGCACATGCCTGACTCCATTTGTCATTATATTTGTATATACAATTGATCATTTGAGCAGATCTGTCAAGTATTCACGCCGGACTTTTTTTGTTTTCCTGTATGACGATGTACCGCTGGAAGGCTAAATCTTTAATGTATATACATTAAAGATTATCAGAGTGAAGTGAAGTTTATTGGCGAGTTGTGTGGCTGCCGGTTGAGGAGCGTAATTTATAGCGGTCGCCGGGATGCAGTAACCGGGCATAACTGATCAGGTGATCACCTGACCAGGTGCGACGGATCATGCTCAGGCAGGGCTGGTGTGGGGAAATATCCAGCCATTGCGCTGATTGAGTATCTGGCAGGACGGCTTCAACCACATGCTCAAGATCGGTGATCGGACAGGCGGACACCAGTACTTCATTAGGTGTCTGCCGGGAAAAATCCGAGGTTAGATAATCCGGTACCCAGCGGGGATTGACGTAACGGCTTTCCAGTTGGATCGCCGTGCGGCTTTCTCTATGTACGATAATGCTGTGGTACACGTGGCTACCGACACGTACGCCCAGCCGCAAGGCAATTTCATCGTCAGCACTGACCTCTTCACAGAGCAGTACGGAATTGCTGTATTCATGGCCACGCAAGCGGACCTCTTCAGCGATATTGTTGACTTCCGCCAGCGGTGATTCAGACTTTCGGTCGGTGACAAAGGTACCCAGACCCGCTTGACGGACCAGATAGCCTTCCTGAACCAGGTCGCGAATCGCCTTGTTGGCTGTCATGCGACTGACACCAAAATCACGAGCCAGTTGTTCCTCTGGCGGTATCTTGTGGTGTACAGCAAACTGACCGGCATGGATGGCATCCAGCAGGTATTGTTTAATCTGTAAAAAGCGCGGTGTCTGACTAGTCACATAGCATCCTGTTTTTCAGAACAGCTCCTTGAGGCGGTGCCACAGCATACCTGTCGCCAGCAGTGGGGTGCGCAGGTAGCGTCCTCCAGGAAATGTCAGATGGTTAACCTGTGAAAACAAGCGGTAGCGCTGGTCGGTTTCACCACTGATGGTCTCGGCCAGTATGCGTGCAGCTAAATGTGTGGCGTTAACGCCATGGCCTGCATAAGCCTGAGCAAAATAAATCGCCGGACAATCCGGTAACTGGCCTATCTGGGGTAGACGGTTGGCACCGATACCCAGCATGCCACCCCATTGGTAGTCGACTTTAACCGGCCCCAGTTGCGGGAAAACCTTGGCGATATTGGGGTGCAGTGCGGCGGCAATGTCCCTGGGGTCTTTGCCGCTGTAGGTGCACAGGCCACCAAAGATTAAACGATTGTCCTGGCTGATGCGGTAGTAGTCCAGGGTGCTGCGCATGTCGGCAACGGCTTTGCGACCGGGCATGAGTTGCTCACAAAGCTCAACTGGCAGAGGTTCTGTGGCGACAACGTAGCTACCTGCTGGAAGTATTTTCCCACCGAGCCAGGGCTCCAGATCAGGATTCAGGTAGCCATTACAGCCAAGCACCACGCGGTTGCAACGCACCTGGCCCTGAGCGGTATGCACCACCGGCCGGTCACCCTTCTCTAGCCGTATGACAGGCGATTGCTCGAACACCTGCACGCCCAACTGCTCGGCTACATCGACTTCACCCAGCAACAGGTTTAGGGGGTGTAAATGGCCGCTACCTTCGTCAACCAGGGCTCCCGTATAGAAATCGGAATCAACCACCTGTTGCTTCAGTTCAGTGGGTTCCAGCAAGCGCAGCGGGTGTGGGTAATTAATCGCTTGTAGCGCTTGCAGCTCTTCATCCAGCTGCTTGCGGTGTTTGGCATTGGTGCCCAGGTCGGCATAGCCCAGTACCAGGTCGCAGTCGATCTGGTGGATCTGGATACGCTGCTTGACCAGTTCCAGTGCTTCGGTGCCCATCTGTTTGAGTGCCAGTACACCCTCGCTACCAAGGGTATTGCGGAACTGGTCCAGATCATGGCCGATACCGCGTATCAGTTCACCACCATTGCGGCCTGAGGCACCCCAGCCGATCCGATGGGCTTCCAGCAGCACCACACTAAAGCCGCGCTGTGCTAACTCTAGCGCCGTATTTATGCCGGTAAATCCAGCCCCGACGACACAAACATCCACATCCAGTGCTGTTTGCAGCGCTGGCCAGGTGCGTTGGCTGTGTCGGGTTGCCGCGTACCAGGAACTGGTATGTTCCGTTGCTGTATTCATGACGAGAATTCCCTTCTGGTTTGATCAGACCGTATGCAAGTACCAGAGGTACTCCAGATCCGAGATGGTATGCTCAAACTCAGTCAATTCATGCTCTTTACAGGCTACAAAAATCTTCAGGAATTTATAGCCAAGATACTCCTGCATTACCGGGGAATCTTCCAGCTCCCTCAGAGCATCACGCAGGTTGTTGATCAATGAGGAATCATGCTGCTCATGCGCATTGCCGATGGTGATTTCGGCGGGCTCAATCTTGTGAGTAATACCGAAGTGAATACCCGCTAACACCGCTGCCATGAGTAAATAAGGGTTGGCATCGGCACCGGCAATGCGGTGCTCAATTCGCAAGGCCTCGGGATCACCACCGGGTAGACGCAGTGCGGTGGTACGGTTGTCGACACCCCAGGTGGGCGCGCTGGGTACATAGTACTCCGGGCTGAAACGACGGTAGGAATTGATATTCGGGCAGAGCAAGGCCATGGCATCGTTCATGGTGGCCAGCAATCCGCCCACGGCCCAGCGCAGCATATCATTGGGCTCTTCCGGGTTGCCGGCAAAAATGTTGTGGCCATCTTTGTCTATCAGGCTGACATGCAGGTGCATACCGCTGCCGGATTGGTCATGGTAGGGCTTGGCCATGAAGGTGGTGTCCATTTCATGGTCATAGGCCATATTTTTGATCAGGCGCTTGAGCAGTGTGGCGTAATCACAGGCCTTGATCGGATCATCTACATGGTGCAGATTCACCTCAAACTGTCCGGGAGCAGATTCAGCTACCAGTGCATCGGCCGGAATGTCCTGTTCATGTGCTGCATCCAGTACATCAGCCAGAAATTCGGCATATTCATCCAGATCATCGATTGAATAAACTTGAACACTGGCAGGTCGCTTACCAGAAATAGGTGATTTAGGAGGCTGAGGACGACCGGAGATGTTTTCCTGGTCAATCAGATAAAATTCCAGCTCAAAGGCGGTGACGGGCGTCAATTCCAGCTCTTTGAAGCGCTCCACTACATTTTGCAGCACCACACGAGGGTCAGCAAAGAAGGGCGTTTCGCGATCCAATTCATACATGGTCATCAGCAGTTGCGCGGTTGGACGCTTTTGCCAGGGTTCCATGTTCAACGTGTCGGGGACCGGCAGGCAGATGCGGTCGGCTTCACCTATATCCAGCCCCAGGCCGGTTTCTTCGACAGTAGTTCCCTGAATATTTAACGCAAAAATCGATGCTGGTAGTGCGACACCCTTGTCAAAGACTTTGAGCAACGCTCCGGGGTCAACCCGTTTGCCGCGGACAATGCCGTTCATGTCAGCAATTAGCAGATCAACAAACTGCAGCTCCGGATGTTCCTGCAGGAAATTAGTGGCTTGTTCTGTACCCGAACCCATAAGGGAAACCTTTATATCCGTTGGTAGTTGTGCGATGACAGTAGTTTGTCAGCAGAAGAATCAACACTGAGTTAATTCTAATAATCAAATGCTGTCAACAATTGAGTGAGTTGCTCCATGCGTTGTTAACGGCAGGTATACGGCCCGGGCCAAGGGTGTGAAAAATAATCGCTCAAACTGCAATGAGCCCCTTGATAAGCGCACGGAGTCGCGCTACAAGTTTAACTTAGAAGTCACCCGACTTTTCTCTATTACTAACTTAATCAGGAATTTTATGTCATCCGATCTACCTGCTTCCGTATCGTCTCTGCCATTGATCGGAGTTAATGCCTGCAGCCAACGCTTACCTGAAAAACATCCTTTTTTTATTGTCGGCGAAAAGTATGTGCGTGCTGTCTCTGACGGTGCGGGTGGTATACCGTTGGTCATTCCGGCTCTGGGTGCACAAATCCCGCCAGAGCAGTTGCTTGAACAACTGGATGGTTTGCTGCTCACTGGTTCTCCTTCCAATATTGAGCCGCATCACTATGCTGGCGAGCCGAGTGATCCTGGATCGGAACATGATCCTCAGCGTGATGCAACTACCCTGCCCCTGATTCGGGCTGCGGTGAAAGCCGGTGTGCCGATTCTGGGAATATGCCGTGGGTTTCAGGAGATGAACGTGGCATTGGGCGGCACACTGTATCAAAAAGTGCATGAAGTTGAAGGCTATCACGATCATCGTGAAGACAAAACCACCTCAATCAATGCACAGTACAATACCTTGGCACATCCGATCACCCTGAAGGCCGGTGGCGTATTGGCGAGTATTTGGCCGCACGCGACTGAAGTACAGGTGAACTCCTTGCATGGTCAGGGCATCCAGACGCTGGCACCTGGTCTGCAGGTAGAGGCCGTGGCTGATGATGGACTGATTGAGGCTTTTTCGGTTAAACAAGCCCATCGCTTCGCCTTGGCAGTACAGTGGCATCCGGAGTGGCAGTGGCATCCGGATGATGGGGTCGGAGAGTTCCCTTTTTACCGCGCCATTCTGAAAGCATTTGGAGACGCCTGTCGTCAAAGGCATATTGAACGTACGACTAACAGGACAGGCAAACACAATATGGCAGAGATTTTATGAAACAACTTGAAGACTGGATGAAAGAAAATCAGATCACCGAAATAGAGTGTGTAGTGAGTGATATTAATGGTATAGCGCGGGGTAAAATTACCCCGGTATCCAAGTTTATTGCCGAAAAAGGCATGCGTCTGCCTGAAAGTATTCTGCTGCAAACGGTGACAGGCGACTATGTTGAAGATGATATTTACTACGACCTGCTTGATCCGGCCGATATCGACATGATCTGCCACCCGGATCCGGATGCCATTTTCATGATCCCCTGGGCCCTGGAGCCCACGGCTCAGGTGATTCATGATTGTTACGATCGCAATGGCTTACCGATTAACCTGTCACCGCGTAACTTACTTAAAAAAGTACTGCGGCTGTACCAGGATCAGGGCTGGAAGCCGATAGTGTCACCGGAAATGGAGTTCTACCTCACTAAACGCTGTGAAGACCCTGATCTGCCCTTGCAGCCGCCTATCGGACGTTCCGGGCGGCAGGAAACCGGTCGTCAGTCCTTCTCCATCGATGCCGCCAATGAATTTGATCCTTTGTTCGAAGATATGTATGACTGGTGTGAAGCGCAGGGGCTGGATATCGATACCCTGATTCATGAGGAAGGCACCGCACAGATGGAGATCAATTTCCGTCATGGTGATCCTTTATCACTGGCTGATCAGGTGTTTGTATTTAAGCGTACCATGCGTGAAGCGGCCTTGAAGCACGATGTGGCGGCAACCTTTATGGCCAAGCCGGTCAGCAATGAGCCGGGTAGTGCGATGCATCTGCATCAGAGTGTGGTGGATCTCAACACGGGTGAATCGATCTTCTCCGATGCTCAGGGCAAGATGAGCGAGCTATTTTTGCATCATATCGGAGGTTTGCAGAAGTATATTCCGGAAATCCTGCCGTTGTTGGCTCCTAATGTGAACTCCTTCCGCCGCTTTCTGCCGGATACCTCAGCACCCGTTAACGTAGAGTGGGGTCTGGAGAACCGTACCTGTGGGCTGCGCGTACCGGATTCCGATTCGCAGAACCGCCGGGTGGAAAACCGTTTGCCAGGTGCTGATGCCAATGTCTACCTGGCCATTGCTGGTAGTCTGCTTTGCGGTTATCTCGGTATGATGAAAAAAATAAATCCGTCAGCACCAGTTCAAGGGCGCGCCTACGAGCGCCGTAATCTGCGTCTACCCCTGACGTTAGAGGCTGCTCTGGAGCGTATGGAACACTCCAAGGTGATCCGTGAATACCTGAGTCCTGAGTTTGTGAAGGGCTATATTGCTGTGAAGCGGGTTGAACATGAGAATTTCAAGCAGGTTATTAGCTCCTGGGAGCGTGAGTTTCTGCTGTTATCTGTTTAGACCGGCAGCCACAGCATAAAATTTCAGGTTTTTTTTATGTCAGACTATGTTAAATATGGTTTAACAACGTTTACCTAAGTATGAGGTGCTCAGATGATCAGATCTTTTGACAAAACTCTGGTGGTGACTGCAATAACACTCGCCCTGAGTGCGACAGCAGCCAGTGCCAATGAAGTTCGGGTATACAACTGGTCAGATTACATCGCCGAGGATACGCTGGAAAAATTCACAGCTGAAACCGGTATCAATGTAATCTATGACGTGTTTGACAGTAATGAAGTTCTGGAAGCGGCCTTGTTATCCGGTCGTTCAGGTTATGACCTGGTAGTGCCTTCAAATCATTATCTGACCAAGCAGATCAGTGCAGGTGCTTTTGTTGAGCTGGACCACAGTAAGTTGCCCAACATGGATAACCTAAGCCCTGAGCTTATGCGTAATCTGGAAGACGTGGACCCAGGTAGCCGCTTCTCTATTCCTTATCTTTGGGGAACCAATGGCTATGGCTATAACGAAGGCCGTATACAGGAAATTCTCGGTGATGATGCGCCAACCGATTCCTGGGCGCTGATGTTCGATCCAGAGGTGACAGCCAAGTTGGCCGAAGCCGGGTGCGGTATCAGTATGCTGGATTCCGGTGACGAAATGTTGCCTGCGGCTCTGGCTTATCTCGGCTTAAATCCAAACAGTAACGATGCTGACGATTTTGCCCGTGCAGCCGAAGTAATCAGTGCTGTTCAGCCGCACATCACTTACTTCCACTCCTCACGTTATATTTCTGATTTGGCTAACGGAGAGATCTGTGTTGGTGCCGGTTATTCCGGTGATATTCTGCAGGCAGCTGATCGTGCTGACGAAGCAGATAATGGCAATGTTATCGTCTATACCATCCCCAAGGAAGGTGCAGCACTGTGGTTTGATATGCTGGCGATACCGGACGGTGCGCCGAATGTTGATAATGCGCATGCCTTGATTAATTTTCTGCTGAAGCCGGAAATTATTGCTGATATCACCAACTATGTCTGGTATGCCAACCCTAACGCAGCGGCTGATGAGTTCGTTGATGAGGATATTCTTAACGACTCCTCCATCTATCCGACCGCTGAGGTGAAAGAACACCTGTTCATAGCTAAAGAGCGCCCTCTGGATGCCCAGCGTATCGTTACACGTACCTGGAACCGGGTTAAATCTGGACGTTAATAGCATACTGGCTGCCGTCAGGGGATGGCAGCCAGTTTTTATTTGCACATGATTGGAGGGCTTACGCATGCCGAGTGGCTCGAGTGCTGTGAAGAAACCACTGGATACTGAAGCCGCGACTGAGGTGCTGTTGCAAATTCAGGGTGTGAGTAAGTATTTTGATGATGTACTGGCCGTGGATAATGTCAGTCTAGACATTACCCGAGGTGAAATTTTTGCGCTGCTGGGTGGTTCCGGCTCCGGAAAATCCACGCTGTTACGTATCCTGGCCGGTTTTGAAAAACCCGGTGAAGGACGCATCATTCTGGATGGTAAGGACATTACCGATCTGCCACCCTACGAGCGCCCAATCAATATGATGTTTCAGTCCTATGCGCTGTTTCCGCACATGACTGTGGAGCAGAACATTGCCTTTGGTCTGAAACAGGACAAGATTCCTAAAGCCGAAGTGAATCAGCGCGTGGCCGAGATGCTACGGTTGGTGAAAATGGATAAGTATGCCAAGCGTCGGCCAGCACAGTTATCTGGGGGGCAACGCCAGCGCGTAGCTTTGGCACGCTCTTTAGCCAAGCGGCCAAAACTGCTGCTGTTGGATGAACCCATGGGAGCGCTGGATAAAAAGCTGCGTACTGAAATGCAGTTAGAAGTGGTGGATATACTGGAGAAAGTGGGGGTGACCTGTGTGCTGGTAACCCATGATCAGGAAGAAGCCATGACGATGGCAAGTCGCATTGCCATTATGTCGGAAGGCTGGATTGCGCAGATAGGCTCACCCATCGACATTTACGAGAGCCCTAACAGCCGCATGATTGCCGAGTTTATCGGTTCTGTGAATATCTTTGAGTGTCGTATCCTGGAAGATGAAGCTGATAGTCTCACTTTATCTTGTACAGATCTGGATCAGCCGGTTTATATCGGACATGGTGTCAGTACACGCGCTGAAAGTGAACGCGCCATGGTGGCGCTACGACCGGAAAAAACCCTGATCAGCCGCGAGCAGCCTGATTCAGATTATAATTGGTGCTCTGGTAAAGTACATGATATTGCGTATTTAGGCGGTATATCAGTCTACTATGTCCAGTTACCATCAGGCAGGATCATTCAGGCCAGCATTGCCAACACTGAGCGACGCGGTGATCGACCCACCTGGGAAGACTCCGTATTTGTCAGTTGGGATGATTCCAGTCCTGTTGTGCTCTGGGATTAAGCAGTATGCGTGGAGGCTTAGGTATGCTGAACAAGATCAGACAGATACTCCCCAGTGGCAGGTTACTGGTTTTCGGCATACCTTTTATCTGGCTGTTACTGTTTTTTCTGTTGCCCTTTGCATTGGTGTTGAAAATTAGTTTTTCTTCGGCAATGATCGCTATTCCGCCCTACCAACCGGTGTTCAGCTATATCGACGAGATCTTTTCCGTTGTATTGAACCTGGGTAACTATATTTTCCTAGCGTCAGACAGTCTTTACGTGTCCGCCTATATTGGTTCACTGAAAATCGCGCTTATTTCGACCCTCTTCTGCCTGCTGCTGGGCTATCCGATGGCCTACGCCATGGCGCGTGCACCACTGCAGTGGCAGTTAGTTCTGCTGTTGCTGATTATGCTGCCTTCCTGGACTTCATTCCTGATTCGTGTGTATGCCTGGATGGGTATTCTGAGTAATCAGGGGTTGCTGAATAATTTTTTGTTGTGGCTCGGGGTGATTAACGAGCCCCTCAGGATGATGAACACCAACTTCGCTGTCGTCATCGGTATTGTATATGCTTACCTGCCATTCATGATTTTGCCACTCTATGCCAATCTGGTGAAAATGGACGCCAGTCTGCTTGAGGCCGCTTCAGATCTTGGGTCGCGGAAGATCAATACTTTTTGGCGTGTCACTTTGCCCTTGTCAAAAGGCGGGATTATCGCAGGCTCCATGTTGGTGTTTATTCCAGCCGTGGGCGAGTTTGTAATTCCCGAGCTATTAGGTGGCCCGGATACACTGATGATCGGTAAGGTATTGTGGGAGGAATTTTTCAACAACCGCGATTGGCCAGTGGCTTCTGCGCTGGCTGTTATCATGCTGGCATTGCTGATTATACCCATCATTCTTTTCCACCGTTATCAGTCCAAGGAGATGGAAAAGAATGGCTAAGTTAAGAAATCTCAGCTTCTCCAAAGTCATGCTGGTGGTGGGATTGTTATTTTTGTATATCCCCATGGCGATTCTGATGTTTTATTCGTTTAACTCATCTCGGTTGGTTACCGTCTGGGCCGGTTTCTCGACGCACTGGTATGCGGAACTTTTACGTGATCAGCAGTTGTTATCGGCTGTGTGGATGAGTCTTAGAATCGCTTTTTATTCTGCCACCATGGCAGTGTGTATCGGCACTCTTGCCGCCTTGGTAATGACACGCTTTAATCGCTTTCGTGGACGAACCATGCTGTCGAGTATGATCACTGCGCCGCTGGTAATGCCCGAGGTGATTACAGGTTTGTCTTTGTTGCTGCTGTTTGTGCATATGGCGCAGATAATCGGCTGGCCTGCGGATCGTGGAATGGTGACCATCTGGATAGCCCATACGACTTTTTGCAGTGCCTATGTGGCTGTGGTGGTGTCATCGCGCCTGCGCGAGCTGGATCTTTCAATAGAAGAAGCCGCCCTGGATCTTGGGGCCACCCCTTTTAAAACCTTTTTTCTGATTACGATTCCTATTATTACTCCGGCACTGATTTCCGGATGGCTACTGGCATTTACCCTGTCGCTGGATGACTTGGTGATTGCCAGTTTCGTGTCCGGTCCGGGCGCCACCACCCTGCCTATGGTGGTGTTCTCATCTGTCAGGCTCGGGGTATCGCCCAAGATTAACGCCCTGGCAACCTTGATCATTCTGACGGTATCTGTGATTGCGTTTATTGCCTGGTATTTGATGCGGCGAGCCGAAGAAAAACGTCGCCGTCCCCTGCCTGAGTCGATGGAGTAGTTTAATTTTCAGCGGGATCTTCGGCCTGCTCAGACTCATCACCTGCAAACAACTTTTCAGCAGTTCTAATGCTTTTTTTGCCAGCAAATCTTATCCAGGTTGACGAAAATCAACCCAAATAGATTCAAGTTGAATTAGGCTTAGTCTGATATTGTGAATATAAAGAGCCACTGATGAATTTGACAGATCTGCAGCACCATCAAAAGGCCCTCATTACCGTGTTGAATGGGCCGCAATCGCTGCGTCAACGGCTGGCGGCGTTGGGTGTCCTGCGTGGGCAGGTTGTCGAATTACGTGCCAAGACCCTCTGGGGTGATCCACGTGCCTATTTAATTGGCGGTCAGCAATTATGTTTGCGCAACGTCGAAGCCCGGTATATTCGGATACAACTGCAAAATGATTGAACGCAGTTACACTGTTGCGCTGATCGGTAACCCCAACTGTGGCAAAACCTCGCTATTTAATCAGCTGACAGGCGCCAATCAGCGTACCGGTAACTTCTCTGGCGTAACGGTCAGCGGTCGTGTTGGTGAATGTGTGCACAAAGGTGTACGCCTGCGCATCGTCGACCTGCCCGGTATCTATTCCCTGAGCCAAAATCGCAGTGAAGAGCGGGTCGCGCGTGACTATCTGGATGATGAACCACCTGATCTGGTATTAAATGTTCTGGATGCCGGTAATCTCGGTCGCCACCTGGCACTGACCAGTCAATTGATGGAGCAAGGCTTGCCGCTGCTGCTGGCGCTGAATATGCTGGATGAGGCTGAGCGCAACGGCGTTAAGCTCGACTTGAGTGCTCTGTCTGATGCGCTGGGTGTCCCGGTGTTGCCCAGTGACGGGCGACGTAAACTCTATCGTGAGCGCCTGCTTGATGCAGTAGTCGAGCAATTACAGGCTCATGTCGTGAGCCGGTCACTCCGAATTGACTACGAACCTCATGTGAATGCGCTGTTACAGCAGCTGGAAGATCAGTGTCTGCCCCGCTGGCAGAGTGTTCGCTGGCTCGAATCAGAAGACGACGTGAGGTTCGACCTGACGGCTGAACAACAGGCCTTAATGAAGACGAGAGCCAGCATCGAAAGTGAGCATGTGCTGAGTATTGCCGAACTGCTTTCTGAAGGTCGCTACGGTTGGGTGCATGGACTGTTGCACCGTGTTGGAGTGGTGCATACAGAGCGGAACCTGGCGGATGATCGCCTGGACAACCTGGTACTCAATCGCTGGCTGGGACTACCGATTCTGGTGGCGCTGCTTTGGTTGATGTTTGAAACCACTTTTACCGCTGGTGCGCTTCCTGCTGACTGGATCGGACTGGGTGTAGATTGGTTCTCAGTGCAGTTGGTGCAGCTGATGCCAGCGTCGTTACTGCGCGACGTACTGGTGGACGGTATTTTTGCCGGTGTCGGTGGGGTTCTGGTTTTTTTGCCCAATGTGGTGCTGCTGTTCCTGTTTATGGAGTTGCTGGAGCAGAGCGGCTATATGGCGCGGGCCACCTTTCTGGTAGACAGAATGTTGAGCCGGGTCGGTTTGCATGGCAAGGCGCTGGTGCCGCTGGTAATGGGGTTTGGCTGTAATGTGCCCGCGATTATGGCGACGCGCTCGATCGAAGAGCCGCGCGCTCGTCTGATTACCATTCTGATCAATCCCTTTATGAGCTGTTCCGCCCGCCTGCCGGTATTGCTGCTGTTGGCGGGCGTGTTTTATCCCGACAATGCCGGTACGGTGTTGTTCGGCATCTATACCCTGGGTGTGCTGGTGGCTTTGGCGTGTGCCGGCGTGTTTGCCCGAGTGTTGCCTGCGCACTATGACGAAACGTTTATTATGGAGTTGCCCCCTTGGCGCATGCCGGGCCTGCGTTCGCTACTGTTGCATTTGTGGGACCGCAGTCGCGACTTTTTGACCAAGGCCGGAACAGTCATTCTGGTCGGCTCGATTCTGGTCTGGCTGTTGCAAACCTTCCCGCGTGGCGGCGAGCCATTGCTGCAGCAGTTGGGGCATGCGCTGACGCCATTGTTTGCACCACTGGGATTCAGTTGGCACGAAACAGTGGCCTTGCTGTCAGGCTTTATCGCCAAGGAAGTGATCGTGGCTTCTCTGGCAGTGGTCTACCAATCCAGCGCCGAAAACTCGGGACAACTGCAGCAGGCGATTGGGCAGTCACTGCCTCCAAGTGCCGGGCTTGCCTTTATGGTGTACACACTCCTTTACATGCCTTGTCTGGCAACCCTGGCCGTTATTCGGCGCGAAACCGGACGTTGGGCCTGGGCTGGGTTGTCGTTGGTGCTGGGGTTGAGTCTTGCCTGGGTATTTGCCTGGATAACTTTTCATGTAGGACAATGGTTGCTATGAGCATTTTCGACAGTGTTGTCCTGGCTGGACTCATACTGCTGGTGACAGTCTGGTTAGTGCAGCGTATCCGCGCCAATCTCAAGGCCAGTTGTTGCAGCACGGACAGCTCTGGCTGCGCCGGATGCAGTGGCGGATGTGGCAAAACCAACCAAAAGCGGGCGCAGTGTGGCCAGCCACCTGATAACAGCACGCTAGAGACTGAAAAGTCTGACTGATTATTCAGCCGGGCTTGTTGTTTTTAGAAGAATGATAAGGCCAGGCCTCTATGAAAACTCATGCGGGTGGCACATAGCCTTCGGCCTGCTCAAACTCATCACCTGCAAAGAACTTTTCCATCTGTTCCTGAAGAAATTTCCGGCTTGCCGGGTCCATCATGTTCAGGTGTTTTTCATTGATCAACATGGTTTGATGTTCAGTCCAGGCCTGCCAGGCCTGTTTGGACACTGATTCATAAATTTTCTGGCCTACCGGGCCAGGATAGGGAGGTTTGTCCAGACCTTCCAGCTGTTGCTGATACTTGCGACAGAAAACACTACGACTCATCTGTTGCTCCTGAATCACCGCTGGGGTGAGTAGATTGAATAGGTAACTGCTGAAGCAGCTTTTTAACCGGTGCAGCCAGGCCAATCGCCTGCAGTGGCTGGTCTATGTTATACCAGAGACCGTTGGCGGCTTCCATCACACAGTTTTCAGGGGTTTTTAATTGGTATACCTGAGGGGTAATGTGCAAATGGTAATGGCTGAAGCTATGCTTTAAAACAGCCAGTGTCTGCTTTGGATGCTGTGTTGACAAGCAAAAGGGTAAATCAGGGTCGTTGATTTCAGGCAGACTCCACAGCCCACCCCAGATGCCGCTGGGAGGACGCTGTTGCAACCAGACGTCTCCGGCTGAATTGCGCACTATAGCCAGGCTGACTGTTTTGACTGGAAGGATTTTACGCGGTTTGGGCGTTGGCAGTTGATCGGTGATTCCCAGTGCTAGCGCACGACAGTCAGTGTTGAGTGGGCAGGCTGAACAATTGGGTTTGCTGCGACGGCAGAGTGTGGCGCCCAGATCCATGATGGCCTGGGTGTAATCGCCATTGCGCTGATCCGGTGTATGTTGCTCTGCCAATGCCCAGAGTTGTTTCTGCACTGCCGCTTCGCCACTCCAGCCTTTCACGGCATGGTAACGGGCTAGCACCCGTTTAACATTACCATCCAAAATTGCCGCTTTTTTCCCTAATGCGATGGATAGAATGGCGCCTGCTGTGGAACGCCCTATACCCGGCAGTTTTTCCAGTTCAGCCTGAGTATCAGGGAAGTGGCCGCTAAACTCCCGGGTGATTATCTGTGCGGCTTTATGCAGGTTACGGGCACGAGCGTAATAACCCAGTCCAGTCCAGTGATGCAGAACCCTGTCAACAGGAGCTGCAGCTAGAGCCTGAACGTCAGGAAATTCAGCAATAAAGCGCTGAAAATAGGGTATCACCGTTTTAACCTGGGTTTGCTGCAGCATGATCTCAGAAATCCAGGTGTAATAAGGTGATTTTTCAGCCTGCCAGGGCAGATCGTGACGCCCGTGCTGGTCAAACCAGCTTAACAGAGCGTCACTAATGGGCTTGATGCTTAAGGTCATTTAGCGCAGCAGCCCTCGGATTAAATCACCGGCGCTCTCTTCACCACCAATACGCTCCTTGACCTGCTCTTCAATACTGCCACCGATACGCTCTTCGATTTTGCGTTGTACTTCCTGGCGTAGCATTTGTGTAAATACGCTGGTATCAGGGCGACACATCTGTGCCGGCGGTGTATCAAACTGGCCTTTGCAATTGATTGGCAGTTCCAGCCCTTCAAGACGGTTGTTCACTGAGCAGGTTTGTTGGAACAGGTTTTCCTGGATGGTGAAACCCAGTCGGTAGTCGATAGCCTGGGCCGGAAGATCTACACTGCCCTGCCCTTTGAGCAGCATGGCATCCAGGTTAGCGCTAAGGTCGTTGTTTTCCACAATGCCATTGCGGATACGGAAGTTGCCCAGTAGATCGGCAAAGGGGGTGGATTTATCAACTTGCTGGGTGTTGATACCTAAAGAGGTCACTGTCTGGATGCCCTGGCACACGGTTTGCGCCATATTTATGCCTTGCAGCACACCTTCTTGCATGCTGAGACTGGCAGAGCCATTCAAATTATTGATCATGGCATGTATTGAGCCCCCACGAGTGGTCAGCTCGGCTTGTGTTGAAAAGAGACCACTGACCGCTTCTGAATCAGCCATCTCCTTTAACAGCTCCCCTACCTGTATGTCGCTGATTTGAAGGTTAGCCTGCGTTGATGCCGGTGCTGTTCGAGCATCGAGGATGCCATTGGCATTGAGCTGACCTGAATAGAGCTGAGCAGTCAGTCGGTTGAGGTTAATCAGGCCGCCTGCGGCGGTCAGACTGATACCTGGATTATTGATGTGCTGTTGTTCAAATATCAGCGCTTCCAGATCCAGTTCCAGAGAAAGATTAATGGCCTTCAGGCTGTCAATCGGCAGTATCTCTTCCTGTGACCAGCCAGTCGTAGTTGGACTGTTGGTATTGTTGCTGCCAGATGCAGAGGTGGCTGCTGTTTGGGGTGGCAGGTAATGATCGGCATTCAGCGTGTTGCCCTTAAGTGCCAGGGATAGTTGTCCGCTTTGCAAGTTGACGCCCGCAGACCCTGTTAATTGTGTGTCATCCAGAGTGAGGCTTAGCGGCGAGAGGCTGATGGCCTTGAGGTCGCCGGTGAGTTGCGTTGAAAAGCCTACTTGCTCAAGTGCGCTGGAATTTTGCGTGGTGAGTGGCGGCTGCCCAAGTTCGGCCAACAGGGCTTTCAAGTTAAAGGGCGCGGCTTCGATACGTCCGCTTATATCTGGCTCATTAAAATTCTGCAGACTGAGCTGGACCTGCAGTGCCAAGCTGCCAAGTGTTAGGCTTAGTTGATCGATAGTCAGGTGCTCTTCGAGCAGATTGAGATTGATATCTGAACGTAAACTGATTGCTGGAAGGTTCGGCGGCAGGCCGCTGCCCCCCAGTTGCAGGTTTATCTGGCTGTCTGTCAGATTGAAGCGTTTTAAGTCCCGGCTGATCAGAAGTTGGGTGTCCAGTTCTGTTTTGGCTTCAGTAACGGCATCAGCACCTTCAAATAAGCGCAGATTAAAGCTTAGTTCGGTAGGGATTGGCTGATCCAGACGTACGTTGGCTGTTGTCAGTGTCAGGTTGCTGAGCTCCATGCGGGTATCTTCGGCCAGATCTGTGTACTGAATGCTTGCCTGCTGTACAGAGATGGATTCGATGTTCAGATCAATATCCGCTGTTGTCGTGGCTGGGTTGGCAGCTTCAGCACTTGAATGTGCAGAGGCTTCCGTTGCTTCTGCTGATGGCTCTATCCAGTTTACATTGCCATCAGTATCTTTAGATAAAGTCAGAGCAAAACCTTCCAGTATTAAATCGCTCATTTCCACCCGACCTGAGAACAGTGGCATCAGTTGCAGCGATACCTGTGCTGACGTCAGACTGGCAAGTTGTGGTTTATCAGGGTATGCGATGTGGATGGCACCGGTTTGCATGCCCAGCCAAGGATACAGTGACCAGGCGATATCCCCTTCAATGTTGAGTTCCAGTCCGGCCTTGTCGAGCGCAAGTTGTTCAATTCTTGGTTTGTAGTCATTAGGATCCATTACAGAAGTAATGTAAAAAAGACCGATAGCTACAACCAGAACCAGAACGACTAAGGCTGCAGCAATGATTTTGACAAAGCGTTTCATAAGTACGTCTCACAGTCTGTTAACAAAAGAAAAATACACCGCTAAATAATTTACGCAGTCTCACTGGGCTTCAGCCCTGCCGTTGGCAGCATCTATACCGTATAATAGCAGTATTTACTGAATTATTTGCGGAGAATGTTATGGCGCAGCGCACAGCCAGAGTTACCCGGAACACTCTGGAAACCCAGATTACCGTTGCTGTTAATCTGGATGGGAGCGGCAAATTCGAGGCAGATACCGGTGTTCCCTTTCTGGATCACATGATGGACCAGATCTCCCGCCATGGCCTGATTGACCTGGAAGTGAATGCGGTGGGCGATCTGCATATTGATGACCACCACACAGTAGAGGATGTCGGTATCACTCTGGGGCAGGCATTTCGTCAGGCCGTAGGTGATAAAACTGGCATACGCCGTTATGGCCATGCCTATGTCCCCCTGGATGAAGCCTTGTCTCGGGTGGTTATCGATTTTTCTGGGCGTCCCGGGTTAGAAATGGACGTTGAGTTTACCCGTGGCCGTATTGGTAGCTTTGATGTAGATCTGTTCAGCGAATTTTTCCATGGCTTTGTTAATCATGCTGGCGTCACGCTACATATCGATAACCTCAAGGGTAAGAATAGCCATCATCAGGCTGAAACCATCTTCAAGGCCTTTGGCCGTGCCCTGCGTATGGCGCTGGAAGAAGATCCGCGTGCCAAGGGTATGATGCCGTCAACCAAGGGGTGTCTGTAAATATGAGCAGTATTGCCGTTATCGATTATGGCATGGGAAACCTTCACTCGGTCGCCAAGGCGCTTGAACATGTCAATCCTGATGTTGAAGTGCTGGTAACGGCCGATCCGCAAGCGGTACGTGATGCCGACCGAGTTCTGTTGCCGGGCGTTGGCGCGATTCGTGACTGTATGGCTGAAATACGCCGCTTGGGGGTTGATGTTGAAGTGGCTGAAGCTATCCGCTCCGGTAAGCCCTTTTTGGGGATCTGTGTCGGCTTTCAGGCGCTGATGGATTTCTCTGAGGAGAATGGTGGTGTAGATTGTCTGGGCGAGTTTGCCGGACGAGTAAATTTCTTTGGTAATGATTTGCGTGATGCCGACAACCAGACTCTGAAAGTTCCTCATATGGGCTGGAATCAGGTTAAACAGGCGAAGTTCCACCCACTGTGGCAGGGGATCGAAGATAATAGCCGCTTTTACTTTGTACATAGTTATTATGTGAAACTGGCGCAATCTGAGCAGGTAGCGGGTCGCTGTGAATATGGCGTACCCTTTGATGTCGCTTTGGCACATAAAAATGTTTTTGCCGTACAATTTCACCCTGAAAAAAGCCAGCAGGCAGGGCTTAAACTGTTGCAGAATTTCCTTAGCTGGGATGGGCGTGCCTGACCATTCCGTGTGAAAACATGGGTGTAACCGATTTTGATTAACTGGAAAGAAACATGCTGATTATCCCTGCAATAGATTTGAAAGATGGTAAATGTGTGCGCCTGCGTCAAGGACGCATGGATGACTCTACGGTGTTCTCGGATAACCCGGTTGATATGGCTGCCAAATGGGTTGACGCAGGCTGCCGCCGTTTGCACCTGGTCGATCTGAACGGTGCTTTTGCCGGAGAGCCGGTTAATGGTGAAATCGTTAAAGCGATTGCACAGGCCTACCCTGACCTGCCGATTCAGATAGGTGGTGGTATTCGTACCGCAGAAACCATAGAAGCTTACCTGAATGCCGGTGTGGAGTACGTTATTATCGGTACCAAGGCGGTGAAAGAGCCAGCTTTCGTAACCGAGATGTGCAAACGTTTTCCCAGTCATATTATTGTTGGACTGGATGCACAGGATGGTTATGTAGCCACCGATGGCTGGGCTGAGGTGTCTAGCGTTAAGGCTACTGATTTGGCGATTCAGTTTCGCAATGATGGCGTCTCTTCCATTGTTTATACCGATATCAGCCGTGATGGCATGATGCAGGGGGTTAATGTGGAAGCGACTGTTGCGCTGGCACAGGATGCAGGTATACCGGTCATTGCCTCCGGTGGTGTGACCGATATTGAGGATATTCGTCGTCTTGCAGCGGTTGCCGACAAGGGGATTCTGGGTGCTATTACTGGTCGTGCCATCTATGAAGGTACATTGGATGTGGCAGAAGCTCAGATACTCAGCGACCAGCTGTGTAAAGCATAAGGAGCGGTTATGGGACTGGCCAAGCGTATTATCCCCTGTCTGGATGTTGAAAATGGCCGCGTTGTGAAAGGCGTTAAGTTTTTGGACATTCGCGATGCCGGTGATCCGGTTGAAATAGCGCGTCGTTATGAGCAACAAGGCGCCGATGAAATTACTTTTCTGGATATCACTGCAAGTCACGAAGGGCGGGAAACTACTGTGCATACGGTTGAGCGTATGGCAGCAGAAGTGTTTATCCCCTTGACTGTGGGTGGGGGTATCCGTGCGTGTGAAGATATCCGTCGTATGTTGAATGCCGGTGCTGATAAAGTGTCTATTAATACGGCCGCAGTCTTCAATCCTGATTTCGTTCAAGAAGCTGCATCTCGTTTTGGTTCACAATGTATTGTTGTGGCAATTGATGCTAAAAAGGTCTCTCTGCCCGGCGAAGTTGATCGTTGGGAAATTTTTACCCACGGCGGTCGCAAACCAACCGGATTAGATGCCATCGAGTGGGCCGTGAAAATGGTCGATCTGGGGGCGGGTGAAATCCTGCTGACCTCAATGGATCAGGATGGTATGAAATCAGGCTTTGATCTGGGCGTCACTCGTGCTATCAGTGAAGCCGTGCATGTGCCTGTAATTGCTTCAGGTGGCGTGGGTAATCTTGATCATCTGGTTGATGGTATTCTGGAAGGTAAAGCCGATGCGGTACTGGCCGCCTCTATTTTCCATTTTAATGAGTACTCCATTCCTGAAGCGAAGCTGTATATGCAGTCGCGGGGAATCGAAGTAAGATTATAACCCATCGTTTTTTATAATCAGGGACGTTTGTGATGATAACAACAAAAACAAACATCTGGTTAGGTATCCTGCTTACAGGATGGTTGGGGTTTGCACAGGCAGGCCCGCTGATCATCGCAACTGAAGGTGCTTATCCTCCGTTCAGCTATATAGATGAAGCTGGCGAATTGTCAGGCTTTGACGTAGATATCGCTCAAGCACTTTGTCAGGCTATGCAGCGGGACTGTGAGCTGGTCGCCGTACCTTGGATCGAAATATTAGAGGGTATGGAAGAAGGCGATTATCAACTGATAGTTGCCAGTATGGCTAGGACCGCTGAACGGGAAGAGCGTGTTGATTTCAGTGATTACTATTATCGTAGTCACTCCATTTTTGTTGGTAACCCACATAAATACTCCAGCAGTAGTCCTGACGCTTTAGCGGGTGTACGTATCGCTACGGGTGTCGGTACTGTACAGGAAAACTTTCTGAGAACACGCTATCCGGCGGCTGAGGTTATTGTTACTGAAGATCAGGAACAGGCGCTTGCACAGTTGGTGTCTGGTGATGTGGAACTGGTGTTGTCTGATAGTATTAATCTTTTAAGTTTTCTTCAGTCAGCCGAAGGTAGCAAATTTGACTTTATTGCAGAGCCGCTGATCGATGACTTGCTGAAAACTGATGCACATATAGCTATTCAGAAGGGGAATGAGTCATTGCGCGTCGCTATCAATCAGGCGCTGATAACCATACGGTTAAACGGTACCTATGAGCGGATAAACCGTAAGTACATTCCCTTCAGTATCTATTGATATGGTACATCCAAAGTGTATTCCACAGTTTAAAATGTCAGTTACCCTGCTGGTCGTGGTGCTGGGTCTGCTGTTAATGTTTACCCTGGCTCTTATCCTATCACTTGGGCTGCTAAAGGATATATCTGCTAAAACGCGGGCTACTGCAGAAGACTATTTGCCAGAGTTGGTTCGTACACAGCAGGATGCATTGAAAGTAGAAAAAATCGGTACCTATCTGGATGCCGCGTATCGAGTACAAAACGCGTCAGAAGAGCGGCATTACCGGTTACTATCGCAGGTGCTTGTTCATAGCTTTATGTTGGATCAGGATGCCTACTTGATGTCGGAAGCTAACAATATCATGTTTGATATTCGCGAGATGCTTAATGTCCGGCAGTTGCAGCGTGATCTGCAGCAGAAAGTACATCAGCAACTGAGTGAAGCTGACTATACTGACTTGAGTTTTTTCGTCGGCTTTTTTTCAGCTATCTCGGTACAGGCCATTCAGCTGCAAAGTTTGCAGAATACACTGGATCGCCTGAAAACCCGTCTGACGCCGGACGATTACGATAGCTTGCTGTACAATATTCGTTTTATATCTGACTTGAATATTCAGTTGGATTGGCTGGTAGATGACACCCATCAGCGGATTGAAAATCTGTCGTCTTACCTCAGTTCTGATGCAGCCTTGAAGGCGCGTTTGATTACCCGTGATATTGGTGATGACGCACTGAAAATCAGCAATTACTTTCTCATTCTGATTGGTTTATTGATCTTTTTTTCAGCCATCATACTTTTCTCTTTCCAAAGACTTATTCTGCGCCCTGTTCAAGATCTGGTAAATGGTCTGCGCGCCATCGAGGGGCAGGGTGAGCAACCGATCAAATTACAGCCTCTCTGCTTCAAAGAGCTGGATACGATTCGTCAGTCGATAGAGGATTATTCCAGGCTGGCTCATAGCTTGCAAAAAGCAAACCTGGAACTTGAGCGCCTGTCGCAGATGGATGGCTTAACCGGGTTAGCTAATCGACGTTGCCTGGATCAGGCGTTAGACACTGAAGTGGGTCGTTCACTGCGCTACCACCATCCGATTGCCGTGTTGATGATCGATATTGATCACTTCAAACGACTTAACGATACCTATGGGCATCAGTTAGGTGATGAGTGTCTGAAAGAGATGGCAAGGATATTTCAGCAGTACACTCAGCGACCTGGTGAGTTAGCAGCTCGTTTTGGCGGTGAAGAGTTTACCCTGATCTTTCCGGAAACCACTGTTGAGGAAGCGCTGCAGATCGCAGAAACCTTACATGTCGAATGCCGGAAAATTGCTCTCTTGCCTGATAAGTCCGTTAGTCTTTCTGTAAGTATCGGTATTGCCTGTTTTCGAATTGGGGTAACTGATTCAGCTGACCGCTTGCTTAAACATGCTGATCAGGCGCTCTACGAAGCTAAGTCGGCAGGACGCAACTGCACCCGTATTTATGGTTGAGTTCATGCCGTGCAGTCATAATTAGGCTAAGCTTAGTGCTGTCTGTGTGTTGTGTAAACGCCAGCCTTGTATCTGTTGCGGTATCACCAGCCGTCTTGCTGAAGTGAGGAGGAAAAGATGAATCCATTAGAAGCTGTTGATTTGGTGTGCCCTTATTGCAGTGAGCCTTTTTCATTGATGGTAGACTGTAGCGGTGGTGATCAGGAATATACAGAAGACTGTCCGGTTTGCTGTGCGCCGGTTGCAATCCGCGTGGTGATCGGTAACACCCTCGAAGTCTCGGTTGAGCGAGAGAGTGACTGAAATTAATTTGGCTCTTTAGCTCTATGATTATTTATGTAGTTGCAGAGCGATTTTGAGTAATTCAGGATCCAGTCCTTTACGATAGCGGATCAAGTCGTCCAGCGGTATATCGACAACCTCACCATTGCTAACACCCACCATGATATCGCTGTAGCCCGCCAGAAGGTATTCGATTGCCACTGCTCCAAGACAGGATGCGAGTACCCGGTCATGGCCACTGGGGCGTCCACCACGCTGAATATGCCCGAGAATGGAAATGTGAGGCGCAAGGCCATGTTGTTGTAATTCATGGGCAATCTTACTGGTCAAATCGGGTTCATTGCCTTCGGCTACAACAATAATACCACTGGAGCCAGTGCCTGCTTTGCGGGACGTGGCCAATTGCAGCGCGATTTCTGCAATATTGACGGAATATTCAGGTACCAGAATCATTTCTGCACCAGCAGCAATCCCAACGTGAGTGGCGAGGAAACCTGAATTTCGTCCCATTACCTCAACCAGAAAGTGGCGCTCATGAGAGTCGGCAGTGTCGCGAATGCGATCGATAGCATCCAGTGCCGTATTCATGGCTGTATCGAAACCTATGGTATCTTCAGTACCAAAAATATCATTGTCGATGGTCCCCGGTAGGCCTATAACCGGAATGCCAGTCTCTTCTTCAAGCAGGTGGGCTCCGGTCAGAGAGCCGTCACCGCCGATAACAAGCAGCGCCTCTATATTCCTAGTGTGCAGTATCTTAGCGGCCTGTTTGCGACATGCCGGGTCATGGAACTCAGGGCAACGAGCACTTTTCAAGAAAGTGCCTCCGCGTTGGACGATGTTGGATACTGAGGCGGAGGACAGTAATTCCATGTCATTTTGCAATAGCCCGGTGAAGCCTCGATGGATACCGAAGACGGTGATGCCATAGCTCAGGGCTGTGCGCACAACACCGCGGATGGCTGCATTCATGCCGGGCGAGTCACCGCCGCTGGTTAATACGGCAACAGAGGTGATTTCCCGGATCGCTTCTAGGCTTGGAAGATTGTACATGGCACGGGTCCTGAACCAAATAAAGGTGTCCTTATAGACTATACTTTTTTTGCGTAACTTGCGCCTGTTCAACGCTTGCAGTCAGCCGCATTTAATTACGATTGTTTAACGAGTGCGAAAAAGTTTAGCGTCATAGCTGGAGATGTTTGTTAATGTGGCTAATACTGGAAACATCCAATAATCAATTAATCTGGGAGCTGTAGGATAAATAAAAATGCTTAGCAAGCATAAATCGACCGTGGGAGCTTTGTTGCTGGTAGCTGGCTTGATGAATAACTCAGCTGTGCTTGCGCAATCGGATCCGGGAATGAGTACTGCGATAACCATTGGCACTGGTGGTGTTACGGGTGTCTATTATCCGGCAGGTGGTGCGGTATGTCGCTTGGTTAATCGCACTCGTGCTGAGCATGGGGTGCGGTGCGCTGTTCGTGCTACAGGGGGGACGCTGATTAATCTTAAGGTGGTGCAAGCTGGCGACATGGAGCTGGGGCTGGCACAATCTGACTGGCAGCATCACGCTTATTTGGGCACCTCTGACGCTTTTGAGACTGAGGGCCCTGACCTTGAGTTGCGTTCAGTATTTTCGTTGCATTCAGAATCTTTTACTGTACTGGCACGGGCTGATGCAGACATCACCATGCTGGATGATCTTAAGGGTAAACGGGTAAATATTGGAAATCCCGGCTCGGGGCAGTTCGCTACCATGCAGGTACTGATGGAGGCCAAGGGTTGGACGTTAGATGATTTTCAGGAAGTAAAAACTATCGGGCCGGTTGAGCAGGCCAGTGCGTTATGTGATAACCGCATAGATGCAACCGTATATACGGTGGGACATCCCAGTGGTGTAGTTCAGGAAGCGACCACCACTTGTGATGTGAATATAATTGCCGTTGATGATGAGCAGGTTCGCTCGTTGATCGAAAAACACAGCTATTATCGCACGTCAAGAATTCCTGCAGGAATCTATAAGGGAAATGCTGGTGAAGTTGATTCTTTTGCCGTAGTGGCAACATTGGTTACGCGCTCCAGTGTTCCAGATGAAATCATTTATGCGTTGGTTAAAGCGGTATTCGATAATTTTGATACTTTCAAAGGATTGCATCCTGCATTTGCAGAATTAACTCCTGAAGCCATGGTCCAGGAAGCATTGACGGCACCCTTGCATTCAGGAGCGAGGCGTTTTTATGAAGAAAAGGGTCTTATACTGCCGGAAGATGGATAATACTTTGATAATTCATGCTTAATGGGCTATTTTTAGACTTTAGTTATATGCATCCAGTGATGCAGGAAAAGCTCCGCTGACTGACAGCGAGCACTTACAGTTAATGTGTTAATCCGGTCAAATGGGTCCGGGCAGTAAAATAAAATATAAACCTGATGAGGTAAGTTATATGAAGCGTCTTTCTTTAGCAGCAGCCGTGACGGGCATTGTACTTGGTGCAACTGCGTTTTCGACCCAAGCTGTCGCAGAACAGAAATATATTACTATCGGTACCGGCGGACAAACTGGTGTTTATTATGTTGTAGGCCAATCGGTTTGCCGCATGGTAAACCGTAATAGTGATGAGCATGGTGTTCGTTGTAATGCGCCGTCAACCGGTGGCTCCGTGGCTAACGTAAACGGTATGAAAAATGCTGAGCTGGATATGGGCGTTGTACAGTCAGATGTTCACTACCGTGCCTATAATGGCGAAGGTAACTTTGAAGAAGAAGGTGCCTGGGAAGAAATGCGTTCAGTATTCACCATGCACGGTGAGCCTCTGACCGTTGTCGCACGTGCTGACTCGGGGATTACCGATTTTACCGATTTAAAAGGTAAGCGGGTCAATATTGGTAATCCTGGTTCAGGTCAGCGTAACACTATGGATGTTGTGATGAACACCATGGGCTGGACTGTTGAAGATTTTGCTCTGGCATCACAGCTGGATGCTGCTGAGCAGGCATCTGCTCTGGCAGATAACAACATTGATGCCATGGTGTATGTAGTTGGCCATCCAAATGGATCAATTCAGGAAGCTACGACTACCGTTGATGCAAAACTGGTATCCGTGTCAGGTGCAGAAATAGATGAGCTAGTCGATGCTTATCCTTATTATACTCGTTCTGTTATTCCTGGTGGACTATACCGTGGCAATGATGAGGACGTGCCGACCTTCGGTGTAGCAGCCACCTTCGTTAGCCATGCGAGTGTTGATGACGAGACAATTTATCAGACAGTGAAAGCGGTGTTTGATAACTTTGATCGCTTCAAGCGTCTCCATCCGGCCTTCGCAAACCTTAAAGAAGCCGATATGATCGCCGATGGTTTAACTGCTCCTATTCATGATGGCGCGATGCGTTATTATGTTGAGCGTGGCTGGATGCAGGAATAACTAGCCGATATATTAAATAAATGCGCGTCCTAACCCGTCGCGCATTTTTTATGTACAGGAAGTACGGTATACCGCGGGCGCATGGAAAAGGCGGCAGTGATGCCGGTATTTATCATTTTTAGTTCTAATAAGCTATAAAGGTAGGAGTGTAGAGATCACAAGTCTCGACTTCCGATGCTCTCTGAACATGATTACAGGGTAAACAGATGACTAACGATACGCATCAGCCAGCAAAGCCAGCAGTTGATCTTGATGAAATGGTAGCCGCTTCTGATACAGGGGCGCGAGCGCCGGTCGGGTTTCAGGGGAAATTGCTGGTTAGTATTGCTGCGGCTTGGTCGTTGTTTCAGTTGTGGATTGCATCACCATTGCCATTTGTTTTTGGCTTTGGTGTTTTTAACTCAACTGAAGCACGATCAATTCATCTGACTTTCGCTTTAACGCTGGCTTTTATGGCATATCCGGCCCTCAAGCGTTCTCCTCGTGATCGCATTCCTCTGTTTGACTGGGCTATCGGGCTAGTCGCAGCTTTTTGTGCACTGTATATATACATTTTCTATGCACAGTTAGCTGAGCGCCCAGGAGCACCGATTACTCAGGATGTTATTATCGGTGTAATAGGTTTGGTGTTATTGTTGGAAGCGACACGCCGTGCGCTTGGGCCGCCGCTGGTGATTGTTGCTATGGTATTTCTTGTCTATAGCCTGCTGGGGCCCTATATGCCAAGTATTGTGGCCCATGGCGGTGTCAGTGTAGATGGTTTGGTTAACCATCAGTGGGTGTCAGCTCAGGGGGTGTTTGGTATCGCACTAGGCGTATCAACCAGCTTTGTGTTTCTCTTTGTACTTTTTGGTGCCCTGCTAGATAAGGCAGGAGCAGGTAATTATTTTATAAAGGTCGCCTTCTCCTTACTTGGACATTATCGTGGTGGTCCGGCGAAAGCCGCTGTAGTGGCCTCAGGAATGACGGGCTTGATTTCAGGCTCGTCGATCGCCAACACAGTAACCACAGGTACTTTTACCATTCCGATGATGAAACGCGTAGGTTTCAGCTCAGAAAAGGCTGGTGCTGTTGAGGTTTCGTCATCGGTTAACGGTCAGATTATGCCGCCGGTTATGGGGGCTGCGGCCTTTCTGATGGTTGAATATGTTGGTATATCCTATGTGGAAGTGATTAAGCATGCATTCCTCCCGGCTTTAATTTCGTACATTGCACTGTTGTATATCGTTCACCTTGAAGCCCTTAAGGCAAATATGCAGGGATTGCCATCGGCTAACCCGGTCAGGCCCTTACTCAATAAGGTGATCAGCTTTATGACTGGCCTTATTCTGGTTATGGCGCTGTCTTTTGGCGTTTACTATGGATTGGGTTGGCTTAAGCCACTCCTGGGTGATGCTACTCCTTGGGTGGTTTCCGTAGCCTTGGCTATTGCCTACGTGGGTTTGCTGAAATTAGGCGCGAGATATCCAGAGCTTGAGCTTGATGATCCAAATTCCGAAGTCATTCATCTGCCGCAAACTCGCCCAACGGTTATGGTTGGATTGCATTATATTCTGCCGGTTGTTGTGTTGGTCTGGTGTTTGATGGTTGAGCGTTTATCACCGGGTTTATCTGCTTTCTGGGCAACAGTGTTTATGATATTTATCATGCTGACACAGCGCCCTCTGATTGCGTTGTTTAGACAGCGTAGCCAGCCGCTGGATGATGTAAAAGAAGGCGCTCAGGATCTGTGGAATGGCTTGGTGGCTGGTGCCCGTAACATGATCGGCATAGGTATTGCCACAGCCGCGGCTGGTATCGTTGTAGGCGCTGTCTCGCAGACAGGGGTGGGAAATCTATTAGCTGATGTGGTTGAAACTCTGGCCATGGGCAATCTGATGTTGATTTTGCTGCTGACGGCTGTGCTGAGTTTGATATTGGGGATGGGGTTGCCAACAACAGCTAACTATATTGTTGTTGCGGCGCTGATGGCTCCGGTGGTGGTTACGCTAGGACAACAGAATGGCCTTTTGGTACCTTTGATTGCTGTGCATCTGTTCGTATTTTACTTTGGTATTATGGCGGATGTTACCCCACCGGTGGGGTTGGCGTCTTTTGCCGCCGCCGCCGTGTCAGGGGGCGATCCGATTCGAACCGGATTTCAAGCCTTCTACTACAGTATGCGAACGGCGGCGCTGCCCTTCTTGTTCATTTTTAATACCGATCTGTTGCTTATTGATGTCACTGTAATTCAGGGGATATTAATATTTATCGTGTCGACGATCGCGATGTTAATTTTTGCTGCAGCTACACAGGGCTATATGTTAACCCGCAGTCGTTGGTATGAAACCCTGCTGTTATTGTTGGTGGCATTTACACTGTTCCGTCCGGGTTATTGGATGGATAAGATACATGATCCCTATCAGACGGTGGCACCTGCAGAATTCGCAGAGGCTTTGATGCGAGCCGATCAAGGTAGCCATCTACGTGTTCAAATTTCCGGTGAGGATGCTGTAGGTGATCCACTGGTTACCTATAGACTGGTTCCGGTCCCCGGCGGTCAAACGGCTGTTGAGCGTATGCAAAACTTAGGCCTTGAATTGTATATGGATGCTGATCGTGCATTTGTTGATATGGTTGAATTTGGTAGTTTGGCTGCGGACATAGGCTTCGACTTTGATCAAGAAATAGTGGAAGTAAGTGCTCCTGTGGATCGTTGGGCTAAAGAGTGGGTATGGGTGCCTGGGTTTATGTTATTTGGCCTTGTTTATTGGCTGCAAAGACGCCGGCATGCCCGTAAGGGGCATGCTGTTCAAACTGTTACCGAGGCATAGGAGCTTTGACTATGTACAACAAAATATTAATGCCTGTGGTGTTAAGTGAGCCTAACTCATGGAAGCGTGCCTTGCCTGTAGCACTAAATTTATGCAAGACCTATGATGCTTCTTTGCATGTCCTCACGGTGATGCCAGATTTTTCCATGCCAATGGTGGGTTCTTTCTTTCCTAAGGACTTTTCCAGCAAAGCACATACGCTGCTCAAGGATGAGTTGAAAAAGTTCGTGAAGGAAAATATTCCTGAGGAGATTCAGGTTCAGCGTATTGTGGCGGACGGGTCTCCTTGGGAGACGATTGTAAACATTGCAAAAGAGATCGATGCAGATTTGATTGTTATGGCTGCTCACAACAAACGTAAATTCGCTGATTATGTGCTGGGACCCAATTCAGCCCATGTGGTAAAACACAGTAATATATCAGTGATGGTGGTGCGCTGAGTCGAAGACCCAGCCGCTGTTTTGTGCATATAAAATTCGGATAAGCCAATGGGTCTGAAAATTCTGCTTCCCGTTGATATACAGGATCGAGATGCTGCGGTTGCCGGCTTAATAAAAGTGATGAAATACCTTGGAGAGCAAGAGGTATGTATGCACTTTATGTCAATATTGCCAGGAAAGCCGGTGCCGCTATTGTCTTCCTATGCCTCAAAAGAAGAGGTGCAAAGTGCTTTGTCCGTTCTCAAGGATGACTTAACTTTGCTTGTCAAACAGGCATTGCCGCAATTGACGGGCTTTACAGTCCAGACTGCGGAAGGTGTAGTGCATAAAGAGATATTGAAGTATTCCCGCAAACTGCAGCCGCAACTGATAATGCTACCTAGCCATAGCCACTCTAAACTAGAAAATATTCTTATAGGATCAGTGACGTCAAAGGTGGTTGAGCAAGCTAATTGCTCTGTACTAGTCATTCGGTAAAATAACTACAAAAAACCGTTGACCCATCTGATTTTGATCTATACTATACGCACCTCGCTTGAGACAACAGCCCAACACATCGGGTAGCTCAAGCCGCTCTTTAACAAATTAATCAGGTAATGCGTGTGGGCGCTTGTTCAGGTTAGGCATTAAAGCTTAATCAAAGACAAGCAACCTAACTGTGAATTCATTTAGATGTACGTTTTTGAGCATGACTTAGACGGCTGATTGCTTAGGTAATTGGTTGTCGAAATTTAAACTGAAGAGTTTGATCATGGCTCAGATTGAACGCTGGCGGCAGGCCTAACACATGCAAGTCGAGCGGTAGAAAGTAGCTTGCTACTTTTGAGAGCGGCGGACGGGTGAGTAACGCGTGGGAATCTACCTGGTAGTGGGGGATAACGTTCGGAAACGGACGCTAATACCGCATACGCCCTACGGGGGAAAGGAGGGGCTCTTAGGACCTTTCGCTATCAGATGAGCCTGCGTAGGATTAGCTAGTTGGTAGGGTAAAGGCCTACCAAGGCGACGATCCTTAGCTGGTCTGAGAGGATGATCAGCCACACTGGGACTGAGACACGGCCCAGACTCCTACGGGAGGCAGCAGTGGGGAATATTGGACAATGGGGGCAACCCTGATCCAGCCATGCCGCGTGTGTGAAGAAGGCCTTCGGGTTGTAAAGCACTTTCAGTGGTGAGGAAGGGTATAAAGTTAATACCTTTATACATTGACGTTAGCCACAGAAGAAGCACCGGCTAACTCCGTGCCAGCAGCCGCGGTAATACGGAGGGTGCAAGCGTTAATCGGAATTACTGGGCGTAAAGCGCGCGTAGGTGGTTCAGTCAGTCAGATGTGAAATCCCCGGGCTCAACCTGGGAATTGCACCTGATACTGCTGAGCTAGAGTACAGTAGAGGGGAGTGGAATTTCCTGTGTAGCGGTGAAATGCGTAGATATAGGAAGGAACACCAGTGGCGAAGGCGACTCTCTGGACTGATACTGACACTGAGGTGCGAAAGCGTGGGGAGCAAACAGGATTAGATACCCTGGTAGTCCACGCTGTAAACGATGTCAACTAGCCGTTGGGACACTTGATGTCTTAGTGGCGCAGCTAACGCGATAAGTTGACCGCCTGGGGAGTACGGTCGCAAGATTAAAACTCAAATGAATTGACGGGGGCCCGCACAAGCGGTGGAGCATGTGGTTTAATTCGACGCAACGCGAAGAACCTTACCTACTCTTGACATCCAGAGAATTTGGCAGAGATGCTGAAGTGCCTTCGGGAGCTCTGAGACAGGTGCTGCATGGCTGTCGTCAGCTCGTGTTGTGAAATGTTGGGTTAAGTCCCGTAACGAGCGCAACCCTTGTCCTTACTTGCCAGCGGGTAATGCCGGGAACTGTAAGGAGACTGCCGGTGACAAACCGGAGGAAGGTGGGGACGACGTCAAGTCATCATGGCCCTTACGAGTAGGGCTACACACGTGCTACAATGGCCGGTACAGAGGGCCGCAAGACCGCGAGGTGGAGCAAATCTCAGAAAACCGGTCGTAGTCCGGATCGCAGTCTGCAACTCGACTGCGTGAAGTCGGAATCGCTAGTAATCGCGAATCAGAATGTCGCGGTGAATACGTTCCCGGGCCTTGTACACACCGCCCGTCACACCATGGGAGTGGGTTGCACCAGAAGTAGCTAGTCTAACCGCAAGGGGGACGGTTACCACGGTGTGATTCATGACTGGGGTGAAGTCGTAACAAGGTAGCCCTAGGGGAACCTGGGGCTGGATCACCTCCTTAAACGATAGCTTGGCCTGTTCAAGTGTCCACACGCATTACCTGATTGAAAGTTAAGCGGCTGAGAATACAGCAGTGAATGAAGATAGCTGGAAAGCACTCTTTATTGACTTTTGTGTTCTTGGATAAATGTTTAAATAAGCCTTGTGCTAATTTTAGACAGTCGCATCGGCATCCATGCCTCCTTGCGACATTCAGTCCATCCATGGACATCGCTCTTTAACAATTCGAACTGAAAGAAATAGATTGTCTTGTAGAAATACAAGCGCCAACCGGCGAAATCGATCGTTACTAGCAAACATCAATTGAACAGACGCCTTCGGGTTATATGGTCAAGTGAATAAGCGTGCACGGTGGATGCCTTGGCAGTCAGAGGCGATGAAGGACGTTGTAGCCTGCGAAAAGGTACGGGGAGCTGGCAAACGAGCTTTGATCCGTACATGTCCGAATGGGGAAACCCACCTGACACTTTAATGGTTTTAACTGCGCGAAGCGCAGGTCAAAGCCCTCTTGCGCAAACGCGAGGAGGTGGAGAGAGGTAGAGTCATTAAAGTGTCAGGTATCTCTTAGCTGAATACATAGGCTTTGAGAGGCGAACCCGGGGAACTGAAACATCTAAGTACCCGGAGGAAAAGAAATCAACCGAGATTCCCTAAGTAGCGGCGAGCGAACGGGGAGCAGCCCTTAAGCTGCGTTATGGTTAAAAGAACGCTCTGGAAAGTGCGGCCGTAGAGGGTGAAAGCCCCGTATTTGAAAACCTAAACGTAGTGAAAACGAGTAAGGCGGGACACGTGATATCCTGTCTGAAGATGGGGGGACCATCCTCCAAGGCTAAATACTCCTGACTGACCGATAGTGAACCAGTACCGTGAGGGAAAGGCGAAAAGAACCCCTGTGAGGGGAGTGAAATAGACCCTGAAACCGTGTACGTACAAGCAGTGGGAGCCGTTTTAATACGGTGACTGCGTACCTTTTGTATAATGGGTCAGCGACTTACTTTCAGTGGCAAGCTTAACCGATTAGGGGAGGCGTAGGGAAACCGAGTCTTAATAGGGCGTCAAGTCGCTGGGAGTAGACCCGAAACCGGGCGATCTATCCATGGGCAGGTTGAAGGTTGAGTAACATCAACTGGAGGACCGAACCGACTACCGTTGAAAAGTTAGCGGATGACCTGTGGATCGGAGTGAAAGGCTAATCAAGCCCGGAGATAGCTGGTTCTCCTCGAAAGCTATTTAGGTAGCGCCTCATGTCTCACTCTGGGGGGTAGAGCACTGTTTCGGCTAGGGGGTCATCCCGACTTACCAACCCGATGCAAACTCCGAATACCCAGAAGTGCAATCATGGGAGACACACGGCGGGTGCTAACGTCCGTCGTGAAAAGGGAAACAACCCAGACCGCCAGCTAAGGTCCCAAAATCTAAGTTAAGTGGGAAACGATGTGGGAAGGCTCAGACAGCTAGGAGGTTGGCTTAGAAGCAGCCACCCTTTAAAGAAAGCGTAATAGCTCACTAGTCGAGTCGGCCTGCGCGGAAGATTTAACGGGGCTCAAACTTAGTACCGAAGCTGCGGATGCGTGCACTTCACTTAAGTACACTAAAGCGATTGTCGGGCGCGAAGCGCACGACCAAGCGCGCCCCGAACGTTGAGTCGGGTGAGGTGGTGGAATATAAGTGTATTTAAGGAAGTGCACGCATGGTAGAGGAGCGTTGTGTAAGCCGTTGAAGCGAAAGCCGGGAGGCATCGTGGAGGTATCACAAGTGCGAATGCTGACATAAGTAACGATAAGACGAGTGAAAAACTCGTCCGCCGGAAGACCAAGGTTTCCTATCCAATGTTAATCAGGGTAGGGTGAGTCGGCCCCTAAGGCGAGGCAGAAATGCGTAGTCGATGGGAAACGGGCTAATATTCCCGTACCGGCTGTAACTGCGATGGGGAGACGGAGAAGGCTAGGCCAGCATGGTGATGGTTATCCATGTTTAAGGGTGTAGGCTGGTGGAGTAGGTAAATCCGCTCTGCTAAGGCTGAGACTTGATGACGAGACTCGTATGAGTTGAAGTGGTTGATGCCCTGCTTCCAGGAAAATCCTCTAAGCTTCAGGTTACAGACGACCGTACCCCAAACCGACACAGGTGGTCAGGTTGAGAATACCAAGGCGCTTGAGAGAACTCGGGTGAAGGAACTAGGCAAAATGGTGCCGTAACTTCGGGAGAAGGCACGCCGATGAAGGTGAAGGACTTGCTCCGTAAGCTTTTGTCGGTCGAAGATACCAGGTGGCTGCGACTGTTTATTAAAAACACAGCACTCTGCAAACACGAAAGTGGACGTATAGGGTGTGACGCCTGCCCGGTGCCGGAAGGTTAATTGATGGGGTTATCTTCGGAGAAGCTCTTGATCGAAGCCCCGGTAAACGGCGGCCGTAACTATAACGGTCCTAAGGTAGCGAAATTCCTTGTCGGGTAAGTTCCGACCTGCACGAATGGCGTAACGATGGCCACACTGTCTCCACCCGAGACTCAGTGAAATTGAACTCGCTGTGAAGATGCAGCGTCCCCGCGGCTAGACGGAAAGACCCCGTGAACCTTTACTATAGCTTCACAGTGGACTTTGAATTTGTTTGTGTAGGATAGGTGGGAGGCTTAGAAGCGTGGACGCTAGTCTGCGTGGAGCCAACCTTGAAATACCACCCTGACAACTTTGAGGTTCTAACTTAGATCCGTTATCCGGATTGAGGACATTGTGTGGTGGGTAGTTTGACTGGGGCGGTCTCCTCCCAAAGCGTAACGGAGGAGCACGAAGGTACCCTCAGGCTGGTCGGAAATCAGCCAATGAGCGCAAGAGTAGAAGGGTGCTTGACTGCGAGACAGACACGTCGAGCAGGTGCGAAAGCAGGTTCTAGTGATCCGGTGGTTCTGAATGGAAGGGCCATCGCTCAACGGATAAAAGGTACTCCGGGGATAACAGGCTGATACCGCCCAAGAGTTCACATCGACGGCGGTGTTTGGCACCTCGATGTCGGCTCATCACATCCTGGGGCTGAAGCCGGTCCCAAGGGTATGGCTGTTCGCCATTTAAAGTGGTACGCGAGCTGGGTTTAGAACGTCGTGAGACAGTTCGGTCCCTATCTGCCGTGGGCGTTTGAGATTTGAGAAGAGTTGCTCCTAGTACGAGAGGACCGGAGTGAACGAACCTCTGGTGTTCCGGTTGTCACGCCAGTGGCATTGCCGGGTAGCTACGTTCGGACAGGATAACCGCTGAAAGCATCTAAGCGGGAAGCCCCCTTCAAGATGAGATCTCACTGGGCCCTTGAGGCCCCTAAAGAGTCGTCCGAGACCAGGACGTTGATAGGCAGGGTGTGTAAGCGTTGTAAGGCGTTGAGCTAACCTGTACTAATGGCTCGTGAGGCTTGACCATATAACGCCCAAGGCGTTTGGTTGGTGAGCTGGTAACGAAGGATTAAGAATCCAACGATTCAGAAGATACACTGAATCAACAGATCGATACGCGGTTGACGCTTGTAGTGCTATAAGACAGAGTTAAATACATCTATTTCGAACCAGTCCGAGTTGTTCCAGTTTTGTCTGGCGACCATAGAGACGTGGAACCACCTGATCCCATCCCGAACTCAGTAGTGAAACGCGTCATCGCCGATGGTAGTGTGGGGTCTCCCCATGTGAGAGTAGGTCATCGCCAGGCACTTAATACTTAAAAAACCCCTGTCACCTCGTGCCAGGGGTTTTTTATTGGGCAGTTATCAGTCCAAAATGTGTCGCGCTACGCGCTCATGGTCCAGATGGCCAAAAGCAGGTAGCGCTAAAGGTTAAATACCATAATCCTGACGGTATTGACGAATAGCGGCTAGTTCGGCAGATTGGCTACCCTGTTCCTGCAGATATTCAATTAACTGCGCCAGAGTGATGATGCTGATAACGGGAATGCCGTAATCACGCTCCACTTCCTGTATGGCCGATAGCTCAGCACGCCCTTTCTCCTGACGATCCAGTGCAATCAATACACCGGCGGGTTGTGCGTTGGCCTGCTCAAGGATGGCCATGACCTCGCGTATTGCTGTACCCGCGGTAATCACATCATCAACAATCAATGCGCGGCCTTTCAATTCGGCACCCACTAGTGAGCCGCCCTCTCCATGGTCCTTGGCTTCCTTGCGGTTGAACACATAGGGAACATCACGTTGGTATTCTCCAGCCAAGGCAACAGCCGTTGTGGCAGCCAGAGGGATGCCTTTATAGGCTGGGCCGAAGAGTAGGTCATATTCCACGCTTGACTGCTGTAACGCAGCGGCATAAAAGTGTCCCAGCTTACGTAGCGCTTCACCAGTACAAAATAGCCCAGCATTAAAAAAATAAGGGCTAACACGACCGGATTTCAGAGTGAATTCGCCAAACTTGAGTACTTGGGTTTCAATGGCAAACTGAATGAATTCGCGTTGATAATCGTGCATAGGCAATCCGCTGGTCTGAGTTGAAAAATAGGGGGATAATGATAACCCTGTAGACTTCACCATTCCATTAAGTTGCGTAGTATAAATTTCTTTTTCGGTCTGTTCCCGATACAATCTACTACTTAATACCAATAACACTAAACCTGCTCAACGGAGCCGCCCGAATATGCGCGTGATTTCTTTCAATACTGAAGGTATTGAACAAGCCGCTGACAAAGGATTCTTTGATTGGATGGTTAAACAGGATGCGGACGTGGTTTGTCTGCAAAGCCTCCGTGCAAAAGAGTATCAGCTGGATGCAGATCGCTACCACCCCGAAGGCTACCATGCCTACTTTTTTGATGCCTTTGAAGATGGTTTTAGTGGCGTGGCCATTTACACCCGGCATGTGCCTAAAGCTATCATGACTGGATTGGGTTTTGAACAGTGTGATTTTAATGGTCGCTTTATTCAAGCCGATTTTGACAAGTTCAGTATTTCTTCGCTGACGATTCCATCTGGGCTCAAAAGTGATCAGGACCAGGCTGCCAAGATGGAGTACCTGGACCTGTTTATGGGACACCTGAAAAAAACCTTACGAAAGCGCCGAGATTTTATTTTCACTGGTACTTTTAACATTGCCCATAAGCCAATAGATCTGAGCAATTGGTATGTTAATCAGCGTGTATCAGGTTTTCTGGCCGAAGAGCGAATCTGGATTGAAGAGATGTTTGGTGATCTGGGCTTTGTCGATGCTTTGCGCCAGGTAAACAAAGCGGATCGGCAATATACCTGGTGGCCTGATTACAATCGTGCCTGGAAGCTGAACGAAGGCGCGCGGTTGGATTATCAGATAACCACGCCTAATTTGCGTAAAACGATTAAGGACGTATCTATTTATAAAGATCAGCGCTTCTCTGGCCATGCCCCGCTGATTATCGATTACGATCTGGATTTTTGAGATAAACCGGACCCGTTTTGATAGCAGGTCCGGTTATTCTATCAGCTATTTTTTAGTGTGGCTTTCTGGATTTCATTAATTTCAGTAATGCCCTTACGCGCAAGATCCAGCATGGCGTTCAGTTCTTCCTGTGAGTAGGGTGCTGCTTCAGCGGTACCCTGTACCTCGATAAAGCCACCCGCCTCAGTCATCACCACATTCATGTCAGTTTCAGCGACAGAATCTTCTTCGTAATTCAGGTCCAGCACCGGCTCGCCTTTACAGATACCCACAGAGACAGCAGCAATCAGCTGTTTGAATGGATTGCCTTTTACAGCACCATTTTTATCCTTACGTAGAAACTCAATGGCATCGGCAAGTGCTACGCAAGCACCACTAATCGCAGCAGTACGGGTTCCACCATCGGCCTGAATAACATCACAATCAAGGGTGATGGTATTCTCACCCAGTTTTTTCAAATCGATGGCGGCACGCAGTGAACGTCCGATCAGACGCTGAATCTCGATGGTTCTACCGGATTGCTTGCCTCGACTGGCTTCACGGTCGTTGCGGGTGTTAGTAGCTCGCGGCAACATGCCATATTCGGCAGTCACCCAGCCTGAACCAGAACCACGCAAAAATCTGGGCACCCCGCGTTCAACACTGGCGGTACAAAGCACTTTGGTATCACCGAACTCAACCAATACAGAGCCTTCGGCATGGCGGGTGTAGTTCCGGGTCATTTTTATTTCGCGTAGCTGATCAGGCTGACGCCCACCCGGACGGAGTTTATTCAGACCGAGACCTTTCAACTGATCTGACAAAGTTGAGCTCATTGTATCCCCTTGCTTGGCCGGTACCAGATAGAGTCATGGCACCAAGGCTGTTAATATAAGTCCAACCTGTGATTTTAGTCGAGATTGAGCCAAGATGACACGAAGCATGACCGCTTTTGCCGCCTTAAGTGACCTATCCACTGGAACAGAGCTGAAATGGGAGCTGCGTTCGGTTAATAGCCGTTATTTAGAGACGCATTTCCGCTTGCCCGATAGCTACCGGGATCTGGAGCCTCAGTTACGTGAGCGCCTGCGGGCTCACTTAAATCGTGGCAAAGTAGAAATCTCATTGCGAGTTCAGGACGCTCTGGGCGACGCGCAATTGAGTGTTGACGAAGCCTTGGTCAAGGGCTTGTTATCAGCCGTTGAGCAGGTAGAGAGGCATCTACCCGCGTCTACAGCCCTGTCTCCTCTGGACCTTCTAAAATGGCCAGGTGTGCTGCAGCAACAGGACTCTCAGCAAGTGCCGGATGAACAGGCGCTGGCACTGTTTGATCAGGCGTTGGCGTCACTCTGTGATGGCCGTCTTCGTGAAGGAGAGAAGCTCTGTGTCATGATAGAACAGCGTCTCGACGCGATCACCGCTATATTGACTGAACTGCGTCAACATCTGCCAGAGATATTGGCACGACAAACCCGCACATTACAGGAGCGCATCGGAAAGCTTATCAGTGATTCCGATCCGGTTCGCGTAGAGCAGGAAGTCGTGCTGCTTATCAACAAAGCCGATGTGGAAGAAGAGCTGGACCGCCTGGATGCACACCTTGACGAAGTCCGCCGTGTACTGAAAACCACAGAACCCATGGGGCGACGGCTGGATTTTCTGATGCAAGAGTTGAACAGAGAGGCAAACACCCTGTCATCAAAATCCATTGCTATTATGTCAACACAAGCTGCCATTGATCTTAAGGTGCTGATTGAGCAGATGAGAGAGCAGATCCAGAACGTTGAATAGATTTTTCACCGGTTCAAACAGGTTTGGCGTCTCGATTTTTAGAGCTAACGCAAACGCTAAGCAGTACCTCATTGTACGATTAAATTTGGCATAGTTATTTTGGGGTTAGTTGGGTAGACTGCTAACGGTTATAAGCGACTCTAGTCTTTTAACTGGGTGCCATGACCATAGACCCCTGAGTCACCGCCCTCGACGTTGCGAAGTATTTAGGCATCGCTAAAGATATCGTGTAACTGTTAGCGTGAGGGAAAAGGCCTGCCTGCACACAAAATTGGCCGGTTGTGGAAGTTTTAGCTTTCAGAGGTAAATGAATGGGTACGAGTGGGTGGGGTGGATGTAGAACTAGAAAGCCAGCAAAGAGAGCAATGGAGTATGAGCAAAACCGAAGCACAAACCCGGTCAGAACTCATCGACCAACAACTCACTCTGGCGGGCTGGATTATCAAAGACCCTACCCATGTCGTTGAAGAATTCGACATTGTTACCGCCTTACCCGAAGGCGTAGCCGAGCCGCGCACCAAGTACGAAGGCCACCAATTCAGTGACTATGTGCTGCTGGGAAAAGATGGCAAGCCTCTGGCGGTAGTCGAAGCCAAAAAAACCGCAAAAGATGCAGCCATTGGTCGCGAGCAAGCCAAACAGTATTGCTACAACATCCAAAAGCAACTGGGTGGTGAGTTGCCGTTCTGCTTTTATACCAATGGCCACGAACTTTATTTCTGGGATCTGGAAAACGCCCCTCCACGTAAAGTGGTTGGCTTTCCCACCCGTGATGACTTAAACCGTTTTGCCTACATCCGCCGCAACCGCAAGCCACTCACGCAGGAATTCATTAACACCTCTATTGCTGGGCGTGACTACCAGATTCGTGCCATTCGTTCTGTTCTCGAAGGGATCGAGCAGAAAAAACGCGATTTTTTGCTGGTCATGGCGACAGGAACCGGTAAAACCCGTACCTGCATCGCCTTGACTGATGCACTGATGCGCGCCGGCCATGCCGAAAAAGTCTTATTTCTGGTGGATCGCATCGCACTGCGTGAGCAGGCATTAGCCGCTTTTAAAGAGCATATGCCCAACGAACCGCGCTGGCCCAACGTGGGTGAAAAGTTAATCGCTAAAGATCGCCGCGTGTATGTGGCTACCTACCCAACCATGCTCAATATTATTCGCGATGACACACAACACCTATCGCCACATTTTTTTGATTTTATCGTGGTTGATGAAAGCCACCGCTCCATTTACAACACCTTTGGTGAGGTACTCAGTTATTTCAAAACTATCACCCTAGGTTTAACCGCTACGCCTACGGATATTATCGATCACAACACCTTCGAGCTGTTTCACTGCGAAGATGGCATTCCTACCTTTGCCTACACCTACGAAGAAGCGGTCAACAACGTGCCACCGTACCTCTGCAATTTTCAGGTGATGAAAATTCAAACCAAATTCCAGATGGAGGGCATCAGCAAGCGCACCATTTCACTGGAAGACCAGAAAAAGCTGATCCTGCAGGGTAAAGAAATCGAAGATATCAACTTCGAAGGCACACAGCTGGAAAAGCAGGTGATCAACAAAGGCACTAACACCCTGATCGTGCGTGAGTTTATGGAAGAGGGCATTAAAGACGCCAACGGTGTACTGCCCGGTAAAACCATCTTTTTTTGCGCCACCAAAGCCCATGCTCGTCGCATAGAAGAAATCTTCGACAAACTCTACCCGCAATACCATGGTGAACTGGCCAAGGTTCTGGTATCCGATGACCCGCGTGTTTACGGCAAGGGTGGTCTGCTTGATCAGTTCACCAATAACGACATGCCGCGCATTGCCGTCAGCGTAGATATGCTTGATACCGGCATCGACGTACGCGAAATTGTTAACCTCGTATTCGCCAAGCCGGTCTATTCCTACACCAAGTTTTGGCAGATGGTGGGTCGTGGCACCCGTTTACTCGAAACCAGCAAACCCAAGCCTTGGTGTTTAGAGAAAGACGTGTTTTTAATTCTCGACTGCTGGGATAACTTTGAATACTTTAAGCTCAATCCCAAAGGTAAAGAGCTCAAACCCCAGCTGCCCTTACCGGTTAAGCTCGTTGGGCTGCGGCTGGATAAAATCGAAGCCGCAAACGATGCAGGCCTTGGCGATATCGCCGCACGAGAAGTGGCCAAGCTGCGCGTGCAAATCGCTGCCTTACCGCAGAATTCTGTAGTCATTAAAGAAGCCGCCGCTCAACTGGCCCGCCTCGGTGACGACAACTTCTGGCTCACCCTGCTCTCTCATAACAAAAACGACGACAAGCTCGAATTTTTGCGGACTAACATCAAGCCGCTGTTTCGCACCGTATCTGAGGCCGACTTCAAATCCATGCGCTTTGAGCGCGATCTGCTGGAATATTCGCTGGCTATATTACGTGAAGAAAAAGAGCAAGCCGAAACGCTTAAAGAAGGTATCGTCGAGCAAATCAGCGAGCTGCCGCTATCCGTGCCTTTTGTGAAGCAGGAAGAAGAACTGATCCGTGCCGCTCAAGCACCGCAGTTTTGGAGCAAGGCCGACGAAGACCGTTTTGACGAGATGGTGATAAAACTCGGCCCGCTGATGAAATTCCGCGAACAAAACACCGGGCAGGAACAAACCCACCTCGATTTAATGGATGAACTGCACAAAAAAGAATGGGTAGAGTTTGGCCCGCAAAACGAAGCCGTGAGCGTGACCCGTTATCGGGAAATGGTAGAGAGTTTGATTGCCGAACTTACCGAACATAACCCCATACTGCAAAAGATCAAAAACGGTGAGCTGGTCAACAGTGATGAGGCTGAGCAGCTAGCTGAGCTACTGCACGAGGAGCACCCGCACATTACCGAAAACCTGCTGCGCCAGGTGTATAAAAACCGTAAGGCGCGTTTTATTCAATTTATTCGCCATATTCTCGGCATCGAAATATTAAAAAGCTTCCCTGATGAAGTCAGCGCCGCCTTTGATCAGTTTATCCGTGCCCATACCACGCTCAACAGTCGCCAGCTGGAGTTTTTAAACCTGCTTAAAAACTTCATTATCGAGCGTGAAAAAATCGAGAAAAAAGATTTAATCAATGCGCCCTTTACGGTAATCCACCCGCAGGGTATTCGTGGGGTTTTTAGCTCAGCGGAAATAAACGACATTCTGCAACTCACAGAACGCTTAGCAAGTTGATTCAAGGAGGAATCATGAACCAGCAAATACTGCTCTACACCACCAGCGATGGCCAAATCAGGGTTGAGGTGACAAAAAACGCGGACACCCTATGGCTCACTCAGGCACAAATGGCGGAACTTTTTGGCACCAAACGCCCGGCCATTACTAAGCACTTAAGCAATATTTTTAAAAGTGGTGAATTAGACGAAGACAGCACATGTTCCATTTTGGAACATGTGGCCGAACACGGTCAGGTATACAAAACCAAACACTACAACCTTGATGCCATTATCTCGGTGGGCTACCGGGTCAATTCCGCACAGGCAACGCGTTTTCGGATATGGGCCACCCGTATCCTCAAACAGCACCTGGTAGAAGGCTACACCCTTAACCAACACCGCCTGCAAGAACGAGGTATCGAATTCGAACAGGCGCTAACACTGCTCACACAAACACTGACCAACCAGCAACTTATCAACACCGAAGGTGCGGCGGTGGTCACCGTGATTCACGACTATGCCCGCAGTTGGAGCCTGTTGCAGGCCTACGACGAACAGAGCCTCATAGAACGCACCGACAGACAAACCGGCATGAAGGCATTACTGCCGGATGATGTGCAGGTTGCGATAAGCCAATTAAAACAAGAACTCATTATCAAAGGCGAAGCCACTGCATTATTTGGTCAACTGCGCGGTGATGGCCTAGCCTCCGCTATTGCTACCATAGAACAAGGTTTTGGCGATGAGCTTTTTTACCCTAACATCGCCAGCCGTGCAGCTCACTTACTGTACTTGGTTATCAAAAACCACCCACTGGCCGACGGTAATAAACGCAGCGGATCATTCTTGTTTTTGTGGTACCTGCGCATTAACCAGCACTTGCTGGCCAAGCCTGTTGAACAACTCATAAACGACAACACCCTAGTCGCCTTGGCGCTATTGGTGGCTGAAAGCAAACCGGATCAAAAAGAACAGATGATTCGCCTAATCGAACATTTTATTTTATTAAAAGAAGCAAACTAAGCATGTTACAAAACAACCCCGAACTCAAAAGCAAAATTGACCAGCTATGGAACAAGTTCTGGAGCGGTGGCATCAGTAACCCGCTTACCGCTATCGAGCAGATCACCTACTTGCTGTTTATGAAGCGCCTCGACGAACTGGACTTAAAGCGCCAAGCAGATGCCGAGTGGACGGGCGAAAAATACACCTCCAAATTTGCAGGCAAATGGATACCGCCAGAATACCGCGCCAAAGCCAGAGAAGACGACACCCAGAAAGAAACCGATAAAAGACACGCCGATGCGCAGATGTACGAAATCGACAAAAGCACCCTACGCTGGAGCGAGTTCAAACGCATGCAGGCCGAAGAGATGCTGCAGCATGTGCAAAGCAAGGTCTTCCCGTTTTTAAAAGACTTAAACGGGGCCGAAAGCAACTTTACCCACCATATGAAAAACGCGGTATTTATTATTCCTAAGCCGTCGCTAATGGTGGAAGCAGTAAAAACTATCGATGAAATCTTTGAAGTGATGGAGCGCGACTCGCGGGAAAATGGCCAAGCCTTTCAAGATATTCAAGGCGATGTCTATGAAATGCTGCTCTCCGAGATTGCTACCGCCGGTAAAAACGGCCAGTTCCGCACCCCGCGCCATATTATTAAATTACTGGCCGATTTAGTGCAGCCGCAGCTCGGCCACAAAATAGCCGACCCGGCCTGTGGCTCCGGTGGCTTCTTGCTGGGCGCTTATCAATACATAGTGACTCAATTAGCACTAACTCAAATGAAAAAAGGAGCGGGTACAAAAGACCTTACCCCCGATGAAGATGGCTTTATCCGCACTTCGGTGGCCGCTGCCCTGACCGAAAAAGCCCAGGCCATTTTAAGCGCTTCGCTGTGGGGTTATGACATCGACAGCACCATGGTGCGCTTGGGCTTAATGAACTTGATGATGCACGGCATCGATGAGCCCAATATCGACTATAAAGATACGCTGAGTAAAAGTTACACCCAAGAAGCCGAATACGACATCATCATGGCCAACCCGCCCTTTACCGGCAGCATCGACAAAGGCGACATCAACGAGAACCTGCAACTTTCTACCACCAAAACCGAATTATTGTTTGTTGAAAATATTTATCGCCTATTAAAAAAAGGAGGCACTGCTGGGGTGATTGTGCCGCAGGGCGTGCTGTTTGGTTCCGGTAAAGCCTTTAAGGATTTGCGCAAAATATTAGTAGATCGTTGCGATTTAAAAGCCGTGATAACCCTGCCCAGTGGCGTATTTAAACCCTATGCCGGGGTTAGTACCGCAATTTTACTATTCACCAAAGTTTGGGGGCCAAAAGACAAGGTCGATAAACCCGCTACGGAACACGTTTGGTTTTACGAAATGGCCGCCGATGGTTATTCATTGGATGACAAGCGCAGCAAACAAAAGACTACCGATGGAAAAGACAGTTGGGGCGACCTACAAGATATTATCGGAAAATATCACGCCCGTAATGCCGAGAAAGACATCGACCGCACTGCCAAATCGTTCATGGTGCCATACAGTGAAATAGTAGAAGAAAAGAATGACTATGACCTGTCGCTGAGCCGTTATAAAGAAGATGTGTTTGAAGAAGTGCATTACGATGCGCCGGGGGTGATTTTAGATCGGCTTATTCAGGCAGAAGTAGGTGAGGTGGATGATACGGAGCTGGCGAAAGTGCAAAGCGGTATAGTGCGGGAGTTGTTGGAATTGAAAGGGATGGTGGGATGACACAGTTCCTAGGCTCAGCAATTTCAATTTCGAAAGGTAAAAAACATGAGGTTATTGAATCACCATCTAGCTCTGCGAAACGTTTGATTGGCATAGATGACCTCCGCAATGATGATTTGCTTCGATACACTGAAGATAGAAAGGGAGTAGAAGCAATCCCAGAAGATGTACTTATCGCATGGGACGGTGCTAACGCTGGAACTATTGGTTTTGGAAAGAGAGGCCTCATTGGCAGCACCATTGCGCGACTACGCATAAAGCCAGAATCAAAACTATTTACCCCATTTTTGGGGCTCTTTCTCAAGTCGAAATTTGACTATTTACGGAAAACTGCGACAGGTGCAACTATTCCGCATATCAATCGAAAAGCCCTTGAAGGCATTCCTTTACCTGAAGTCGAGTTTAACGACCAAATCCGCATTGCCCATCTGCTCGGTAAAGTGGAAGGGCTGATCGCCCAGCGCAAACAACACCTGCAACAACTCGACGAGCTGCTGAAAAGCGTGTTTTTGGAGATGTTTGGTGATCCAATAAAGAATCCACATACTTTTCCTGTTAGAAAACTTTCTGACTTCTATATAAATCCAAAAGAAGGAACGAAATGTGGCCCTTTCGGCAGCGCTTTAAAGAAAGGCGAATATGTAGATTCAGGCGTCCCAGTATGGAATATGGACAATATTGACCCTACGGGTCGAATGCTGTCTCCTTTTAGAATGTGGATAACAGAGCAGAAATTTAAAGAACTTTCCTCATATTCCGTTATTGATGGAGACATCATAATTTCCCGCGCAGGCACCGTTGGTAAAATGTGCGTAGCGAAAATGAATGGTGGAAAAGCAATTATAAGTACCAACCTTATTCGGTTGAGATTAGGAGATAATCTTAGACCTCTCCATGTCGTTGCGCTGATGACTTATTGCAAAGGTAAAGTTGGTAGGCTCAAAGTTGGCCCTGACGGCGCTTTTACGCATATGAATACCGGTATACTCGACACACTTGAATTCCCTTATCCTCCTAGCGAACTTCAAGACCAATTCGCCACCATCGTCGAAAAAGTCGAAGCGCTTAAATCTGGCTATCAACAAAGCCTTAGCGATCTTGAATCACTCTACGGCGCATTAAGCCAGCAAGCCTTTAAAGGCGAGCTGGATTTATCACGGGTGCCTTTGCCTGATGTTCAATCTGATGCCGAAGCTGCCGAAGCTGCCGAAGCTGCCGAAGCTGCCGAACCCACTGAAAAAGTTGAAACGCCCGCCGAAGAACAATTGACCATCAACTTGCCAGATACGGATTACCTGTTAGACGCCCTTGCCGACAGCACACTGCGCCAGCGCTTGTTAAGTGATTGGTTGAAAAGTTATTGCCAGCAAATCGGCAACACGTCATTTTCTGCCAGCGATTTTCTCGCTGCGGCGCAAACACGCATGACCGAGTTGCATCCCGATACCGAGCTTGAACTCAGCGTGGATGATTACGACATCGTGAAAAACTGGGTATTTGACGCACTCAATAGTGGCCTTTTGCAACAGGCGCAAAATGTTACTGGTCATGATGAAAATGGGGATTCTATTCTCGGCAACCTGATTGAACTCAGAGCCGGAGTTCAGCCTTGAAATTACTCCGCCTAAAAATCACCGATCCAGCTGGCTTTCGCAGTCTGCCCTGTGAGTTTGAACATCACTTTCGCACTGAATTGTCGTTGCAGGAAGAACTGACGAGCGACGAAGGCTTTGCTCCTTTTGTATGCGCTGGCCCCAATGGCAGCGGTAAATCGAACTTATTGGAAGTGTTAGGCGCGATTTTTTACCATATGGAATGCATCTATCTTGAAAATCGACCGGATAGTTTCGACCACGATCCAATAGATAACCCTAATGGTTTTTTAGGTAGCAAGGCTACTCCAGACGGATTCGAGATTGAATACATTATTGAGCCACCTTCTGAACTAAATAGCGAAGAAATCCAAGTCCGCCTAAAAATCTGCAAGGAGAATCAAAAAGACCCTCAATGGTCGATATGGACAAATTCTCCAGCTGAATGGAGGAAGTTGGAAGAGTTCGAGAAAGACCAGAAAACAAGCTTTGGCAGGAGTATGCGGCGGAAACTTTTGCCGCAATACATAATCAGCTACTCCTCTGGCGAAAACGAAATTTTAAGCCTACCGTTTTTTAAAATGCGTTTTATTCAGCTTGATGAATACTGGCAAAGGCTAAAACGGCAAGAGATCTACAGCAACCAACCTGAAGCCAGAATGATATGCCTCGACAACAGCTTCAGTCAGGCTATTCTGCTGTGCAATTTATTGTTTCAGGATGACAAAACCTTACAGCCGTTTAGTGAAGACGTTGGCATTGAAGCACTTAAAGAATTCCGCATTATTTTGCGCCGAAGTATTGCTATTGATGCAAACCAGCTCGCAGCCTTTGCCAGCGAAAATGAAAACGAACGAGAAACCCTCGAAGAGATAGTAAAAAACAATCCGGCACTCAATGCCGAAGAAGACGAGCTGGGCAACACTCACTACCGCTTAAATGTTTTGCACCTGTTAAAGGGCGATGAACAATCGTCGCGCATGATCAGCGCCCTTAAGCGCTGCGCCACCCTGAACTACGAAGATGATGCCAGCGATAGCCTGATACTTGACTACTGGGTAAACGAAGCTACCAAGCAAGCTTTTCGCGAGAATTTCAGTAACGATCCGCTATCGTTATTTCAAGCGTTTCAGGTGTTATTAACGCTGAATTTGTACACGGTAAGCGAACCATTAAAAGCCGATCTGTACCAAAGCAATAGTCACTATGTGAGTGAAACGATTCCGGTGTTGGCATCGGATCAGCGCATTATGCGTTTTAAGTTTGTGCGTTTTAGCAAAACCGGATGTGACGAGCCTTTAATGCTTAAAGAATTGTCGGATGGTGAACACCAGTTACTCCACAGCCTCGGCCTGTGCCTGCTGTTTCGCAATACCAACAGCCTGTTTTTGTTAGACGAACCAGAAACCCACTTCAACCCCGACTGGCGCGCTAACTTTATCAGCCGGTTGCGCCAGTGTTTCCCGAAAGACGGCGCGGCAAGCCAAGAAATGCTGATCACCACCCATACACCGTTTTTAATTTCCGATAGCAAGCCGGAAAAAGTGTTGGTATTTAACAAAGATAAAACCACCCGCGAAGTCAGCATCCGCCACCCCGAATACAACACACTGGGTGCATCCATCAATAAAATTACCATTAACACCTTTGGCAAACGGGAAACCATTGGCGCTTATGCCCAAGAAATTTTGGATAAGTTACGCGAACGCTTTGAGCAAGGCGGTGAGGATGACGATACGCTGATTAATGAAATTCATAAGCAACTGGGCGATTCGGTGGAAAAGCTATTACTGATTAAAGCCATTCTTGCCAAAGAAGATAATGCCAGCGAAGAAAACGACAGTGAAGAGGGAAATTAATCATGCTGTTTGCCTACACCTACGTGCCGCATAAAATGGAAAAGATGCAGAGATATGTTAATTATATTTTTTATCAAGTGTGGTGTAGAGCAAGGAAGGCCGGAGCATATGATTTAAGCCTGTTTGATGAAAACTCCGGGCTAAAAGAAGTGATGACTTCATTTGCTTACGATCACACGAAAGAAGGGGACAAGTTTTCTACCCAAGTCCAAGCAATTTATGAAAGCTTTGCAAAGCTATCGCGCCAAGAAATCGCGCAGTTTAAACGCTGGTATCAAGCGAATAATAATATCCCCAAAATATGTGCAAACAACCCAAAAACTGAGCTCGTTCGATACGCTGATATTGCTGTCAATCAAAAGGCCCTTTCCGACCAACTTGGGATTTTTTTCAAGGGGCTCTATTCGCAGTCTCTTCTGGATCTTGTCGCGCTTCGCGCAAAAATTGGCGACATCGACGACCATTACCAAATCTTCATGGAAACTAATAATGCAGGTAAGTGCCCCTTTTGCGGCATTAACGATTTATTGGGTGAATATCACAGCAAGCGCGAAGCTTACGACCATTACTTACCTAAAGCTATTTATCCGTTTAACTCGATCAACTTTAAAAATCTGGTGCCCGCTTGTCATCACTGCAACAGCAGTTACAAAACCACTAAAGATCCGGCCTATACACCTAAAGACCCGGCACGTTTAGTTCACCGTCGAGCCGTTTTTTATCCGTATTCAACAGCACCACATACTATTGACATTACAGTAGAGCTGAATAAGACAGATGTCGCCAACTTGACACCCGCAGATATCAATCTGCAATTCGGCCCCGCGGCTGTTAATGAACAAATTGAAACTTGGAAAGATGTCTACGGCATTGAAGAACGCTACAAAGCCAAGCTATGCGGCGAAAACGATGGGAAATACTGGCTAATACAAGTGCTCGACGAATGGAAAGAAGACGGCCGCGAACCGGCCCAATTTATCCGCACGTTAACAAGGCAAGCTCAAAAAAAGCCTTTCGCGGAGTGTAATTTCTTAAAGAAACCCTTTCTCGATGCCTGCCAAACCAATGGCTTGTTTGATGTGCTTGCACCAGTGCAACCTTAATATCCCAATTAATAACAGCATTGTAGGCATAGTTGAAAGGCGGCCAAAGTGGTGAATTAAGGCTTTGCCCAAATGCCCAAAGGGTAATCAGCCATCAAGACCGATTGACGTACTTCCAATACACCTAGAGTTATAATTTACACTTTTACGCGCATAAAAATGAGATATTCATCACTTTTCTGCGCGAAAAAGTGCGAAATGAGTTATAGTATTGACCAGCTAACGATCTTACAGGCAGGACAAGAGACGATGCAGCGCACCTTACTCAACGCCTTAATGGCATGGAAAGCTCAACCCATGCGCAAACCCTTATTGATCGATGGTGCTAGGCAAACGGGTAAGACCTTCTTACTGCAAGAGTTGTTTGGCAGCACCTTTGCCAACATCCTGCGTCTCGACTTTCTGGAAAATCCAGCTTACAAAGAAGCATTCGATGGCTCACTGTCACCTGACGAACTGTTGATGAATATTGAGCTGCTTACCAACCAGGTGTTCAACCCAGAAACTGATCTGCTGATCTTGGATGAGATTGGCGAATGTGAACGCGCCGTTACCTCATTAAAGTATTTTGCTGAAAAAGCACCGTCCTATTTTGTGGCGGCCAGTGGCTCGAACATTGGTTTGTTAAACACTTTTCCTGTTGGCAAGGTTGAACAATACAACTTACGCCCATTAACCTTCCAAGAGTTTATTTATGCTTCTGGGGAACAGGCTCTGATCAAAGCCTTTGATAGCCAAGCAAACACAGCAGCAGTTCACACTAAATTAATGGATAAGCTAACGGACTACTTTTTTACTGGTGGCATGCCTGAAGCGGTTGCTGCTTGGTATCAATATAAAGAATTAAGCATTTTAGAACGTGTTGAAAAGGTCTCTAAAATTCATGCTGATTTAGTTGAAGGTTATCGCCGAGATTTTGGTAAATACGCGGGTAAGGTCGATGCGACGCTGATTGAATCTGTATTCAATAGCATTCCGTCACAACTATCGCTGGTGAGCGATGAGTCCGTTAGACGCTTTAAATTTAAACACGTGCATGAGCGTAAATCTCGTTACAGCGATTTTGAAACCGCTATCCATTGGTTAACCTGTTGCCGCTTGGCCTTGGCGAACTACCCCATTGAAGGGCAGCCGAAATCGCCTCTGGCGGCCTATAAGAAAGAGAATATGGTCAAGCTGTTTCTGTTTGATGTAGGCCTGCTCAATCATATGCTGGGCAGTAGTTATAAAGAGATCAAACAGCAAAACTACGAGTACAAGGGGTATGTTGCAGAAAACTTTGTTCAGCAAGAGCTCACCGCCATCGGCATTGACCCTAGTTACTCTTGGAATGATGCCCGCGCTGAAATTGAATTTGTCCTGACAACGGATGCCGGTGATATCGTCCCGGTCGAAGTCAAAAGCGGTAAACGCACGCGGGCTAAATCGCTGACGTCCTACATTGCAAAGTGCGCACCGAGCAAAACGTTTAAGTTAACTGGCACACAAGGCTCTTCGGCGCTTGAGCAAACTAATATCGTGATGCCCTTGTACTTTACCCAGTATTTGCCGTTGAGGTGGTGATCGGCTCTTTCCTGTCACAAAGAGCTGGCTAAGGTGGCGTTACTTCCATGGACAGCAATAAGGACGATAAAGTTTTTCCATGACCGTCGAGGTTGAGTGCGCTGTTAACGCCCCCCTGAAGGGCATCATCTATCACCAGATTGACCCCTTTCAGGTTAGGTAACAGGTAGCGGGTAACGTTGCTGATGCCTCGGTGCTTAAAAATCTCGCTGACACGCTCCGCAGTCAGTTGTTGAATGAGCCAGGGGTAGTGCGCATCTTGGTATACGAATACACCTAAACTCAGTCGGTCGCCTTTATCTCCTGCTCGGGCATGAGCGTAATTATGCAGAGTATTATTCACTAGCCGTTCCTCCATGTAGTGTGACGGTAGGCATGACTTGTTGTTTGGGAACCAGGTAAGACGCTGTTTTTACCCGTTGTGAATGGGTGCGGCGGACGCCACCACCGCCGGCAGGCCCACAACAATAGAGTGCTAATAGCTCTTGGGTCGCTAGTTCAACGACTTTTTTATCGGCATGCTCTACGGCTAAGCGCAAGCGAATATCGGTTGGCTGATGGTGCATGCATTGACTGGCGTTTTGCGTATCACCATCGAACACACTGGATAGACCAATTAAGTCAAACCGCGAGCGTAAATCGCTGGGGCAGCGCATTGCCAAGCGCTGACGAAGGGTCTCTCGTGCTAGCTGGGCTCGAGCGAGAGCATTGGGGCCTGCATAGGATATTTCAGCTTCCCCTTGGTAACCGTCTAGGAAACTGACAGTAGTTTTTAGGCGTGCAGGTGCTGGTTTGCCACGTATTCCTACTACTTCAACACGATCTTTAGCCAGTTGCCTGATGCTGACATGGGACAGATCAACGACGACATCAGGCGTAATATAAGCACTGGGGTCATGAATTTCGTAGAGCAGTTGCTCTTTAACTGTTTGCTCGGTGACTAAGCCTCCAGTACCCGCTGGTTTGGTTACCACCAATCGACCATTGCGTTCAACTTCAACCAAGGGGTAGCCCAGCGTTGCCATGCCGGGGACATCTTTAAAGCCAGGGTCAGCAAAATAGCCGCCGGTTACTTGAGCACCACACTCAATTAAATGGCCGGCTAAGGCTCCTGCAGCCAATCTGTCCCAGTCGTCTAATGCCCAGTCATGGTAATAACACAGCGGGGCAAGCGCCAAAGCCGGGTCTGCTACACGACCAGTGATGATTACCTGAGCCCCTTTTTCCATTGCTTCAATTAACGAACCCGCACCAAGGTAAACATTGGCCGCTAACACCTGGTGCAGTGAACTTAGGGGGCGGTTTTCACCTTCCCACGCCAGCCAGTCAAGCTCAGTAAGCCGTTCACGTACATCATCGCCATGTATGGTGGCTAAGCAAGCTTGAGGATAGCCACAGTTTTGCGCTAGCCGCTTAATGCGATTGCAGGCCGCATCGGGATTCGCCGCACCAAAATTACCCAGGATGGTAATCTTGTTAGCCAGGCAGTCACTTAGGACTGGCGACAAAAATTCCTCCAGTAAGGGCTCATCACCTGTATCTGGGTTTTTGATTCGGCGTAATTGGGCGGCGGCCAGGGTTCTCTCACCGAGTGTCTCGAACATCAGTGCGCGTGGTGCATCATACGCTATCAGTGCATCAACCAAGGGTCTGGCCGCATCGGTACGATCACCGGAGAAGCCAGCACCACAACCTACAATGACCGTCATAATTCGCCCTCGCGTCCAGCCCCTGTAGTCAGGGCGAGAAAGTGGCGTGTTTGCTGTACATTCATTACGCTACGGCCAGCGGCTTCAATGCGGATCCTGGTGTCGGTGACGATGTCAGCATTGCTGTTAGTGAGCTTGCCATCCGCCCGCCATAGGTTATTTTCAAAACCGACCCGTACATGCCCACCTTGTTGGGCCGCTATCGACATGCACTCACCTTCGGTCGTTCCAAAAGCACAGACGGCCCATGCGTCATCTTTTTCCAGTGCATGTAGAAAGCCGGTTAAACTGCCTGGATCTGCAAGAGGGGGTGTGGAATACCGCCCTAACACAAACAGCAAGAAGGCTCTGCCATGAGGCAGGCAACCTTGCTGTCTTAATAGATTAAAATAGGCCAGGTCCTCGGGTGAGTAGACGATGTACTGAATATGGCAGTTTTTAGCTGCAAGATACCGGCAAAGTTCGCCACTTGCGTCGATTTCATGTCTATCGCCAAACCACTCTCTTACAGCGACAGAAACTGACGCCGGCTGCAAGGCTTCAATTACACGGCGCTGTTCGTTGGGGGTATAGCGTCCAGCGGCTTCGCTGGTGACTTGTAATATCAGTTGATCGCCCACGGCCTCATTAATGGCGCTTATAGCTTCTTTGTAGGCCGTGACATCAAGTAAATGGCGCCCATTCGGTTCACGCACATGCAAATGCATCATGGACGCACCAGCTTTAACGCACTGTTGTGCATCTCGTGCGAGTTCCTCAGGGGTGAGAGGAATGGCAGGGTGGTCGGTATAGACGCGCCTGGCACCATTGGGCGCTACCATCAGTAAACAGGGTGAATGGCTCATGCAATCACCTCCTGATTTTCCTTCGACGCAATGGCGCGCTGGAGGGTGACCAGTTGCTGATCCCGCTCGTTAAACAAGTCGGTTAAAGGCTTACCCTGCGTGGCTGATTCAACCCCTTGGATAACTTGCTCGTAGAGTTCGGCATTCATGGTGGGCTTGCCTAAACTGGCCCAGCGATATTCCTGGCTGGGGCCCAGATGTTCGAGATAATGGCGAATACCGCCTTTGCCGCCGCCCAGGTGATAGGTTAAGAAGGGGCCTTGAATCGCCCAGCGCAACCCGGGTCCAGCGGTTACAGCAAGATCGATGTCTTCTACACTCGCGACACCCTCTTGTAGCAAATAAAGTGCTTCCTGCCAGAGTGCTGAAGATAGCCGGTTGGCAATATGCCCAATCATCTCTTTACGCATAATGACCGGCTTTTTGCCAATGCCGCGGTAAAAGTCGGCTAGTTCATTTACCAGTTGCATATCAGGCCCATAGAGTTCGACCAGCGGCACTAGGTGTGGCGGGTTGAAAGGGTGGGCGATGATGATGCGTTCTGGTGCAGGCGATGCGTTGACGATATCAGAGTGCATTAAAGAAGAGGTGCTGCTGACAATCAGTGCGTGAGGCATGGCCGCGCGTTGAATATCAGCCAGTAATTGCTGTTTCAGTGCGACGGATTCAGGCGCGTTCTCGACGATCAGATCGGCTTGTCGTACGGCATCTTCAAGGTTGTCTTTAATGTCCGGTGAGCGGACATCCGCTCCCAGGGCGCGCATATCATCCGCTACGTAGTCTGAAAAGCGAGCTCGTGCTGCGTCATCAGGATCGAAGGCAGTTACCTGTAAGCCATGCGCAAGAAAATAAGCGGCCCAACTGATACCGATGGTGCCGCATCCAATCATGGTAATACGCTTCATGCTGGCCTCTTGTGTACTCATGGTTTGACTCCTTGTAATGCAATAGATTTAGCGGGCTTCCACGCCCAGATATAGAGCCCTATCAGGCTACTGATCCCGATTAAACTAAGTGGGATGTTGGGTACCAACGTCAGTAGTCCCACAGCGGCAAACAAGCCACTGTCAACCCAGCGGTTACCCAGCAGACGAGCGCCTCCGATTATCCCGGCAAATGCAAGCACAAAGGCCATGGCACGTGCGGCGGCCAGAGTAATATCCCAAGCATCGCCCAAACCGATGAGTGCTGGATAAGCAAGGATTAGGAAAGGGATAATATAGGTCGTTGCACCCAGGCGAATGGCATGTCCGGCAACCTTGATCCAACTGGCTTGCGCTATGCCTGCCGCCACGAAAACGGCAATACAGACCGGCGGGGTGATTACCGATATGGTGGCAAAATAGAACACAAATAGATGGGCAACAAGAGGTTCGACGCCAATCCGCGTAAGTGCGGGGGCTAAAACGGCAGCGACCAGAACATAGGCGGCGGTGGTGGGGATACCCATACCCATAATGAGGCAGATTACAGCAACGATAAGGGCGACCAACAGCACCTGCTCGCCGGCTATGCTCACAACCAGCGTTGACAAGGTTACCCCGATTCCAGTCAGGTTCAACATGGCCACCAGTATCTGCGCGCCTGCTAGCAATACGCCTATAATGACCATCCCTTTACCTGCATCCTCCAGGCCGCTAATCAACGAACGCAGGACTTGGCGGGCGGGCATGCGATCTAAGAATGCAAACAAAAGGAAGCTAACCAGTAGTAACGCTATGCCAAGGAATGCGGCGAACTGGATTGAGTAACCGTTCAGAACGCCGCCGAACAGGCCGCCTAATGCCGCAACAATTGGCGTGATGCGTTTAAGCTGCAGCACCTCATGCCACGCTGGAAGCTCATTTTCGGGTACCAGGGGTAATGCATTACGTACTGCGACCAAATGCAGAGTAACAAAGACGGCGACATAGAAGAGTAAAGCCGGAAGCGCAGCGGCCATTGCGATGGTAACGTAGCTGACTCCCAAAATTTCCGCCATGATAAAGGCCGCCGATCCGAGTATCGGTGGTGCAATCTGACCTCCTGTAGATGCCACGGCCTCTACACCACCAGCAAAGGCGGGCGGGTATTTAAGGCGCTTCATCATTGGGATGGTGAAATTGCCGGTAGTGGCCACGTTGGCAACAGCGCTGCCACTCACCATGGCGAACAAACTAGATGCTACGGTGGCGATCTTGGCGGCACCACCCTGGCTACGTCCACCGATGCGCATGGAAATATCTATAAAGGTTTGCCCCCCTCCTGTGTGAAGCAGCAGGCTGCCAAAAAGTACGAAGGCCGCAATGGTTGTGGCGGCGACGCCAAGCAGCATGCCCCAGATGCCTAAATCGCCCAGGAACAGCGTTTCGGTAACGAAGCTGACATCAAAACCGCGATGGCTGAGCGGGCCGGATAGATGATTGCCGAATAGGGCATAGATGATCCCTAGAGTGACAAGCAGTGGAAACACCCAGCCGATGGCGCGTCGGGCTACTTCCAATATGGCGATGACTAGAATAGCTGTCATTACCATATCGGAGGGTGCTGCCCAGGGGAGTGTGGTTAAAATTTTATCCGCATTGAAGGTAACGAACAGGCAGGCAGTTACCGCGCCTAATGCTACTAGGCAGTCGATAACCACACCGACTGGACGCCATGACTTGTTAACGCCGAGCGGATAAGTAAGTAACCCCAGCACGATGACCAGCGCAAGAAATATGCTGCGATGGACCAAACTTTCGAATGGCCCGTTTGCTGAGGTATAGAAGATGAAGCCGCCCAGTATTAGGGCGACTGTTATGAGCAGTCTATTGCGCATGGCACCGAGCTCCTTGCTTATTCAGTCGGCACTAAGTGTTCAGGAAGGGTGTATCCCTGTTCTTCGAAATAGCGTGCTGCTCCTGGATGGAAAGGGACGGTGCCGCTCTTTAGGGTGAGCTCGGCGATGTTAACATCGGCGAGATTTGCGAGTGCGCTAACTTGCGGTTCTGGATGTTCCATCACAGCTTTAACGATCTGGTAAGCCGTTTCGTCATCCATATCAGGACTGGCGTGCACGGCTAAGCCGAAGCTCCAGGTAGAGTAGGCGGGTATCCCTTCTGCTGAGCCTTCAGGAATATCAACAACGGAAATATCCGGCATCTGTTCACGCAGTATGGCGGCTTGTGCATCGCTTAACGAGAGCACCTGTATGGGGGTGAAGGTAGCAATGTCCATGGATGAGCCATCCAGCTTGTCGCCTACGCCAGATTTAACATAGCCCGCCATGCGGTTGTCCTTTACGCCGGCTACCACATCCGTGGTTGAGCCGCGCACATATTCAGGGGATAGGCCCAGTGCCTGCATCACGGCCAGGGTGGTTGCCTCGGTGGCGGAACCAGTAATACCTGGATTTAGTCTTACGCCATCTAGCTCTTCCATGCTGGACACCCCTGCATCCTGGCGGATAACCAGGTTTTGTGGTGCCAGAGAGTAGACCCATAGCAAGCGATTATCGACAGGGCGGCCGTCAAATTCACCTAGGCCAGCGTAAGCATGGTAACCAACATTCGTTGTTACCAGTCCCATATCGACCTGATTTCTTAGAATACGACGCAGGTTATCAACAGTAGCGCCGGTTTCAACTACAGACGCTCGCACGCCTTCAACGTGCTGGTTGATAATTTGTCCAACCGCAACGAAATAGCCGTACTGGCTGGAAGACGTAGAAGTGGAGCCAATGAGAAGTTGTTCTTCAGCCTGTGCAACTGTGCCTGCGATCAGGCTTGCAGTCATCATGGTTGCTAGAAGCGTTTTTTTGAGTAAGGGCATGGTGTTTTTTCTCCCAGGTGTTATTTGTTTTTGGTTCCAGAAGATATGTGTCATTTGACGCTACTAATAATGAGAGAAGCTGCTATTATTTGTCTAATATAATTATACGAACGAGACTTTTACTTTTTTTATGCAACCTTCCATGCGACAACTCAAAGCCTTCGTCGCCATCACCGAGTTTGGTAGCTTTATTGAGGCGTCTGAGCGTCTGCACATGTCGCAGCCTGCGCTAAGTATTGCTATTCGAAAATTGGAAGAGTCGGTGGGAGGCACGCTTCTCAATCGGTCTCCCAGAGGCGTACAGCTCACTCCAGAGGGTAAGTTTTTTTTACCGACGGCTAGACGGTTGATCGGAGATTGGGATGAGGCCTTGGGTGATCTTGGTGAGCTTTTCAATAAGCAGCGAGGCAAAGTAACACTCGCGGCACTGCCTACACTGGCGGCTGGTTTTCTACCAGCCGTACTGTCGGATTATCGCCAACGCTACCCCAATATTTCAATTAGTGTTCATGATGTGCTGGCTTCACAAGTGGATGATTTAGTCAGCGACCATCGTGCGGATATTGGTCTTTCAGTCCAACCGCCTCGTGCTGAGGCAACTCATTTTGAACCCTTGGTTGAAGACCATTTCGTCGCTGTTTGTCCTCTTGGGCATCCGTTACTTGAGCGGCAAGAGGTTCGTTGGGATCAGTTGTTGCGCTACCCTATCATTGCGGTGAGCCGACTTTCGAGTACACGGAACGCCATCGAAGGTGTATTGCGAGCGCTGCACATGGAGATGGATCTAATGTGTGAGGTTAGTCAAATTGGTACAGCAGGACGAATGGTTGCGGCAGGGTTAGGTGTTGCCGCGCTTCCATCCCTTAGCTTTCGTCAAATCTCTTCGGAAGGTGTGGGTTGGCGGTCATTAACAGCCCCCTATGTGCCACGGTCATTGGGTATTATCACCCCCTCCCGTGGCTTGCATTCAGCGGCAGCGACCGCGATGCTGGATCTAATACGGGAGCACTCCTACTCACTTGATGAGTTATCCAAACTTGAGTAGGCCGCCCCAGTAGTAATTCAGCGTCAAATCCCTAGAATAGGCCATAGTGCATAGAATTCACTTGGTATAAATTAGATTTATTGGAAGCCTGTTCATGAGCCTAAATCCGGAGCAAATGCTGGCAGTACTGAATGCCCTGCCGGACCCTGTGTTTGTGCTTACGGAAACAGGACGCTATGCGGGAGTGTATGGACATGCAGATCCAAATTATTATCACAGTGGCCATGATCTGGTTGGTGCCTATTTAGCCGATGTGTTGTCTGCTGATGTTGCTGAATGGGTGATGCAGCATATGCAGCTGGCCTGGGATAAAGGCGGCCTGGTCAAAGTAGAGTATCCATTATCGGCAGCACAGGTTAAGGGGCTGGAAAGCCAGGCTGGACCCGATGGGGTAATCTGGTTTGAAGGGCATATCCAACCCTTTCCTCGGCGTGTCGAGGGTGAGCGTGCTGTAATCTGGGTGGCGAGAAGTATTACCCGGCGCAAACTATTGGAAAAAGAGTTGCTGGAGGCCAGTCAAACAGATCCCTTAACCCGAGTGGCTAACCGGCGCCCATTATTTGATCTGTTACAGAGTCGCTTCAGCGAGTTTCAGCGTTATCACCACCCTACATCCTTGATTTTATTTGATCTTGACCACTTCAAGCAGGTCAATGATCGCTTCGGACATTTGATGGGGGATCAGGTGCTGACTACCCTTTGTGATATTTGCCAACAAACTCTGCGGGATAATGATCTGTTGGCCCGTTTTGGCGGGGAAGAGTTTATCGTGGTATTGCCAAACACTGTGATGGAACAAGCACTGCATCTGGCTGAGCGCATGCGGGAAGTGGTGTTCAGAGAACTCAGTGCTTGTTTTCCACAATATGAACGAGCCATTACTATCAGTCTGGGCGTCAGTGAATTTCTTATCTCTGATCCGCAGTTTGAGAGCCTGTTGCAACGTGCGGATACGGCCTTGTATCAAGCTAAACATGCAGGGCGTAACCGTGTGAAGGCGTGCTTGCAGTAAACTACTCAGCTCCGGCGAGTTCGGTAGTGCATCGAGGCCACTTTGTGTTGCATAACAGTTTAACCTGGTCTGTGATTTAAGCATTAGCTAGTAGAATGTTTTACTATTAATCAGCAAATACACTGAGCAGCTACTTCATTTAATGATAACTTTATTCAGGATAAGGGCATGAATACGCCAGGAACACTTTTTATTATTTCAGCACCTTCTGGTGCAGGTAAGACCAGCTTGGTGAAAGCGTTATTGCAACAAGATACTAACGTTCTCGTATCAGTTTCACATACCACTCGTTCGCCTCGTTCTGGAGAGATAGAGGGCCGCGATTATAATTTTGTCAGTCATGAGACCTTTGATGAAATGATCGGACTGGGGCAGTTTCTTGAATATGCTGATGTGTTTGGCAATAAATACGGTACCTCTCAGGCCTGGGTGAAGGATCGGTTGGCTGACGGGGTTGACGTGATTCTGGAAATTGACTGGCAGGGCGCACAGCAAGTGCGCCGTTTGATGCGCGGGGCTGTGTCAGTGTTTATCCTGCCACCTGGGCGTCAGGCGCTTGAGCAACGCCTCAAAGGGCGGGGTCAGGACGACGAGTCAGTGATTGCGTTGCGAATGTCTAAGGCTGTTGATGAGATGAGCCATTATCCTGAGTTTGATTATGTTATAATCAACGATGATTTTGACCAGGCCCTTGAAGAACTGCATAGTTTGTTCATTGCCAGACGGTTAAGACAGGATGCTCAGCAGATAAAACATGCTGCCTTGCTGTCTGAGCTCTTGTCGTGAAACTGGTCATTTCGTAAACTATCGCATCTTTTTGCCCCGAATCCTGAGGTTGGTATGGCCCGAGTAACTGTTGAAGATTGTCTGGATAATTTGGAAAACCGTTTTGAGCTGGTAATGGTAGCGTCAAAACGTGCGCGTCAACTGGCTATAGGTGGTAAAGATCCCAAGGTTGAATGGGAAAATGATAAACCGACCGTTGTGGCACTACGGGAAATCAGCGCAGGCTTGATTGATCGTTCAGTGCTTGAAGACGCCGACGAGTTCTGATTCTTCCAATTACTTCACTTATGCGGCATCATCTTGGTAGGGCGGTTATTTTCTCTGAATAGCTGGTCTGAATACGGGAGGGGTGATGCCGACAATTGACGATCTTTCTCAGCGTCTGACTGAATATCTTGATCCAAACCAGATTAATCTGGTTCGGCGTGCCTACTATTATGCTGAGCAAGCCCATGATGGTCAACGGCGCAAAAGCGGCGAGCCTTATGTTACCCATCCGCTTGCTGTAGCCTCCATTCTTGCCAGTATGCACATGGATCATCCGAGCCTGATGTCGGCCATGCTGCATGACGTTATTGAAGATACTGATATTTGCTATCAGGGCATATCTGAGCAGTTTGGCCAGTCCGTAGCTGACATAGTGGACGGTGTGTCCAAGCTGACCCACCTGGAATTTGAAACCCGAGCCGAAGCGCAGGCGGAAAATTTTCAGAAAATGGTGTTGGCGATGGCGGAGGATATCCGTGTCATTATCGTCAAACTGTCTGACCGGCTGCACAATATGCGCACGCTCGGTGCTATGCCACCGGAAAAACAGCGCCGTATCGCCCGTGAAACACTGGATATCTACTCTCCTGTTGCGGCGCGATTAGGTATGCGTGATCTGCAGGTTGAGTTGGAAGATCTGGCCTTTCAGGCTTATTACCCGATGCGGGCTAAGTATATTCGCCGTGCGGTAGTGAAAGCGCGAGGACAACGCAAGGATGTTATCTCCAGCATAGAAAAAGCCATCGATAATCGCTTAAAAATGGAAGGGCTGTCTGGCTCGGTCGCAGGGCGCGAGAAGCATCTTTATAGCATTTATAAAAAGATGAAAACCCAGCGCAAAGCCTTTGTTGATATTATGGATGTGTTTGCCTTCCGTATCGTTACCGAAAGTGTCGATGATTGTTACCGCATACTGGGCGCCGTGCATAATCTGTATAAGCCGGTGCCCGGTCGTTTTAAAGACTATATTGCCATCCCCAAGGCTAACGGTTACCAGTCATTGCATACCGATCTGTTTGGCGCCAAGGATATCACCATTGAAGTGCAGATACGTACGCGTGAAATGGATGCGGTCGCCAGCCAGGGCATAGCGGAACACAGTCACTATAAAGTATATGGAGATTCAGACAGCGCGGTGGGTTCCTACAACCGTGCTCGCAAGTGGGTCAAAGGTCTGCTGGAAATGCAGGAGCGTGCCGGTGACTCGATGGAGTTTATCGAGCATGTGAAAAAAGACCTGTTTCCCGATGAGGTCTATGTGTTCACTCCCAAAGGCCGCATTCTGGAATTGCCCAAAGGGGCGACACCGGTAGACTTTGCCTATGCCGTGCATACAGATATAGGCAATTCCTGTGTGTCTTGCCGAATAGATCGGCGTTTGGCACCTTTATCGCAACCACTTGAAAGTGGTCAGACGGTTGAAGTGGTCACAACACCACGCGCTCAACCTAATATGGCCTGGTTGAATTTTGTAGTGACCGGCAAAGCCCGATCCAGCATCCGTCATTTTCTTAAAAACCAGCAACGCCATGAGTCTGTCGAGCTGGGGCGTCGCTTGCTGAATCAGTTCCTGAGTAATTACGGTACCAGTTTGGAGCATGTGGATTCTGAAAAGCTGACCGCCCTGTTACAAGAGGCTGAACTGCTTTCTCTTCAGGATCTGCTGGAAGATATAGGTATGGGTAATCGCATGGCTTACGTGGTGGCTCGTCGTCTCAAGCCAGACGGTAGCGATGAGGAATCACCTCAGACGGTGAATGGCAAACCTATTGCCATCAAAGGTGTTGAAGGTGTGGTGCTGCAGTATGCCCGCTGCTGCCACCCACTACCGGGTGATGCTATTGTCGGTTACCTGAGCGCGGGTAAAGGCATGGTAGTGCACCGGACCGATTGCAGTAATTTGGGAGATTTGCGTGATGATCCTGAACGCTGCATCTATCTCGAGTGGTCGGGCAGTGATGCAGATGAGTATCCGGTGGTTTTGCTGCTGGAGGTGGAGTCGCAGCGCGGTATTATTGCCAATCTGGCCTCGGCTGTTAGCCAGGCAGGTGCAAACTTGTTGAAAATCGATAGTGGCGAGCATGAAGGGCAGATCTACAAGGTGCAGATGGATCTGGCTGTCAGCAACCGAGTGCACTTGGCTGAGGTTATCAGAAAGTTACGTCGTTTAAGGGCGGTGTTAAAAATAACCCGCCCTTGATCGGTGATCAAGCATCCTGGAACTGCATGGCGGCACGATTTTTGGTAACTTTATCAGGGTCGTATACACGGCCATTCATGAATAAGTACACCCCGTGTGGTAGGGTCTGAGCCAAAGCTACGGCACCGCCTAGATTAAACTCGGCATCGGTTTGTTTACACAATGCGGGGAGCATTGCGCCGGTGATAACAACAGTTTTCCCCGAGATGTCTTTCAGCTGTTGTGCGGTTTGAGTCATGGTGTCTGTACCGTGGGTGATGACCAGGTGTTCAGCCGGAGAGTTGGTTACGGTCTGATAGATCAGCTCGCGATCAGCATCGGTGAGTTCCAGACTGTCTTTGCGCAGTAAGCTAGTGACCTCCCAGCTCAGGTTTGGATTGATGTTATGTAGAATGGCTTCAGCCGCTGGATCACCGATGCTGAACTCGCTCAGTGCATCAAAATAAACCTTGTCAAAGGTGCCGCCTGTGGTGATGATCTGAAGATGCATGGTGATTCCGTATAACTTGTAGTGAATTGGTTTGGTTTTTTGCAGCTTCTGTTACACTAGCTGCAATAATAAACAGATTATTACAATCATGAGGGGTAGTAAATTGTCTGTCGGCGCAAGACCCTTAGGTCATATTGAGCAAAATGTGGTCAGAATCGCTCTGGTGCATGATAAACAGGGAAAAGCCTTGGTGTTGGTTCCCGCTCATGCTTTGTTGAATTTGGCTTCCCTCTGGCGTTTGACCGGGCGGCAACTACAACCGGTCAGTTGTGGCGATTCCCAACGCTTTTTTACCCAGGATGGACTCAAAACACCTTGGGGTCAGCAGCAGTTGATGGAAATGCCGTTGATCATTGACAGTGCCATCGACCAAAAGCAAAGGGTTGAACTTTGGGAGCCTTATACTGGGCTCAGGTTCAAGGTGCGTGAAGGCTGGTTGCAAAAAGCTGTTAATACGGGCCCTTTGGGTCTTACTTCTGAACTTATTCGTGAGCATACGCCTGAACAAAGTGACGCGGAAGCGATCACTCGAGCGTTGGAACATTTTTCAGCACTGCGTGTCCGTCAACGACTGGAAGACACTCTCAGCCTGCCTGGTTTCAGTCAAACCACGCAAAAGTTAATAATGTTACGCGGTAATCCTGATGCAAATATCGATGATCTGCTTAAGGTAATTAAACTCGATGCTCCGGTCTCTGCTCAGGTTATGAGTTGGGCTGCCTCACCCTATTATGCCGCCCCAGGCAAGGTAGAGTCGGTTGAAGATGCCGTTATTCGTGTACTGGGCTTTGATCTGGTAATCAATCTGGCCCTGGGTGTGGCGATGGGACGCATCATGAGCCTGCCAGAAAATATGCTCAGAGGTGGAACGCCCTTCTGGTTTCAGTCGGTATCGCTGGCAGTATTTGCCGATCACCTGGCTCACCTGGTGCAGACTGATGAGAAACCCAAGCCTGGGTTAGTATACCTATCCGGCTTGTTGCATAATTTTGGTTATTTGCTTTTATCGCACCTTTTTCCGGCTCAATTCTCAACTCTGTCACGTTATATAGAGGCGAACCCACACCTGTCTTATACACTGGTGGAGCAGCAGGTGTTGCGCCTTACGCGGGAACAGGTCGGTGCCTGGTTGCTGGAAAACTGGTCTTTGCCTGAACCAATTTGTGTCGCTGTCAGGCGTCAAAATGAACCTGATTATACTGGCAAGTTTGCAGAGTATCCTCAACTGATCAGTGTCGCTAGTCGGATTCTGCGGGAATTAGGGTACTGTGACGGACCAGTTGAGCCGGTTTCAACCAGTGATTTACTTCGTGTTGGGCTCACGCCAGAGTTGAAAGATAAAGCTGTTGAGGCTTTTTTAAGTAGTCAGGAACAGTTGCAAGAACTGACTCGTTTATTTGGGCATTCAGGGGTTGAGTAAGTGCTTACTCAACCTCTAGTTCTGCTTCTTTCTCTTCCAGTTCTTCCAGCAATTCCAGCCAATGCAGCTCACGGGTTTCCAGTGTTTGTTTGAGATCCGTTTGACGCTGTAGCAGGCTTTTTAATTCATCCTTACGTTCCGCTGTATAGATATCGGCATCTGCCAGTAGTGCCTCGGTGCTGCTCAACTCCTTGCTGAGACGTGCGACTTCCTGTTCCAGAGTCTCTGTCTGTTTGCGTAGTGGTCGAAGGGCTGCACGTTGTTCGGCCTGCAGACGTTTGATTTCTTTGCGTTCGTTTGCACTGAGAGAGCGACTATCTGCGGGACGGGCTGGGCTGTTATCGTTATTCTGTTGACGTCGGTACTGTCCGAGCCAGTTTTGGTAGTCATCCAGGTCACCATCAAACTCCTTAACCTGACCTTCTGCAACCAGTAGGAAGGAATCCACCGTATTGCGCAATAGATGACGGTCGTGGGACACCAAAATCAAGCTGCCCTCAAAGGTTTGCAAAGCCAGTGTTAATGCATGGCAGACTTCAAGGTCAAGGTGGTTTGTAGGCTCATCCATAAGTAACAGATTAGGGCGTTGCCAGCCGATCAATGCCAAAGCAACACGCGCCTTTTCACCTCCGGAGAAACGTGATACCGGTTCCAGCGCCTTGTCACCAACAAAGTCAAAACTGCCGAGAAAATCTCGAATTGACTGATCTGTAGCCTTGGGCGATAAACGCTGAATATGTAAAAAGGGTGAGGCGTTAGGATCCAGAGCTTCCAGTTGGTGCTGGGCAAAATAGCCGATCTTTAGGTGTTCTCCACCAACCAGCTGTCCGGAGATGGGTAGCAGACTGCCGGTCAGGGTTTTGATCAGGGTTGATTTACCGGCCCCATTTGGCCCCAGTAAGCCGATACGCTCCCCGGGTGTCAGTGATAGCGACAGTTTTTGCAGCACGGGCTGGCCAGCATAGCCCATGACTACATCCTGAAGTGACAATAGTGGTGATGAGGTTTTTTCGCTGTTTTTGAACGCAAAGGTGAACGGGCTATCGATATGCGCTGGCGAAAGCTGCTCCATGCGTTCCAGTTCTTTCAGGCGGCTTTGTGCCTGTTTGGCTTTAGTGGCTTTAGCACGAAAGCGGCGTACAAAATTTTCAATTTGGCCGATGCGTTCCTGCTGTTTTTCAAAAGCGGCCTGTTGCTGTGATAAACGTTCTGATTTTGCACGCTCAAAGGCGGTGTAATTGCCTTTGTACAGGGTAAGTTGTTGTGCCGACATGTGCACGGTATGAGCGATTACATTGTCGAAAAAGTCACGGTCATGTGAAATCAGCAATAGCGTGCCTTGGTAGCTGTTTAGCCACTGTTCCAGCCAAAGCGTAGCATCCAGATCCAAATGGTTGGTCGGCTCATCCAGCAGCAGGATATCAGAACGGCACATCAGTGCTCGGGCCAGGTTCAGGCGGATTCGCCAGCCACCGGAAAAAGAAGAGACTGACTTATTTGCATCATCGGGTTTGAATCCCAGGCCATTAAGCAGTTGGTGAGCCCTCGCTTCGGCGCGATAGCCGTCAATACTGTCAAGCTCAGCGTGGAGCTCGCCAGCACGGCTCGGGTTGTGACCCGCTTCAGCTTGTTGCAGCTGTTGTTGAATATGGCGCAGTTGCTGATCGCCGTCCAGCAGAAAATCCAGAGCCCGACGGTCGCTCGCAGCGACCTCCTGTGCCATGTGTGACACAGTCGCGGACGGCGGGATTTTCAGGTCACCGGTATCGGCTTGCAACTGCCCAAGCAGAAGTTGGAACAGGCTGGATTTACCCACACCGTTGCTGCCGATAATACCGACCTTCCAGCCATGATGCAGGGTCAGGTTGGCGTGATCGAGGAGCCGCGTTGTGCCGCGTTGTATGCTAAGGTTAGTCATCTGAATCATGGCGGGATTTTAGCATAAAATGCAGTTGGACAATCCACTCTGGCGTTATGCGCTTAAGGTTTATTCACACTCTTCTGTTGAACAGTCCTGTCTGGCTGCGCAGGAAGTGGGTTTACACGTAAATACACTATTGTTGTGCTGCTGGCTGGCAACAAAGGGTGAATATTTTCATCCTGAGCGTTACTCCAGTGCCTATTCGCTATGGCGTGAACCTGTGCTAAGCCCATTACGTCAGGTGCGTTATCAGGTTAGACAGATGTGTAAGACATACCCGGAGCTACAGTCCTGTTATCAGCAGCTAAAGTTGAGTGAACTTGCGGCTGAACAGGTTGATATCGCCTTGTTATGGCAGCTATATCTGGCAAAATCTTCACCGGTAGTCTCTGGCGCTTCAGCCGATATCTTGCCTGATGACGTTGCGCGGATAAATATAGCCAGCTATCTGAAAACTGTTGGAATGGATTCAACAACAGCGGTGACTTGTTGCAATAAATTAGTGGATGCACTGGTCCTGGTTAATTAATACTCGGATGTGTGATTTGGTCATAGACTGGTAAAATACTGAACTTTGACGTTAAATGTTCGACTAACAGTTACACTGTTAATGCCTAACAGCTTTTACAAACGATAGGATGGGATTATGAAGAAAATTGCACTGGCAGTAATGATGGCCGGTAGCGTCAGTCTGGCGCAGGGTGTGCATGCGCAGACTCTGACATCAGATGAGCAGAAGTTAAGTTATAGTTTGGGTGTCATGATCGGTGAAAATATTCTGATTCAGGACTTTGAAACTCTGGATACCGAGGCATTCCGCCAGGGTATTGATACCGTTTACGGTAATCAGGAAGCCCTGATGACTGAAGAAGAAATCATGGCAACCATGCAGGCATTTCAACAACAGCAAATGCAGGCACAGCAAGCTGCTTTCGCTGAGATGGCTGCAGAAAACCTTGAAAAAGGGCAGGCTTACTTAGCAGAAAATGGCAAAAAATCCGGTGTCACTACAACTGAATCCGGACTGCAGTATGAGCAACTGGAAGCCGGTGAAGGTGCCTCCCCTTCGGTCAGTGATGTGGTAAAAGTACATTACCGTGGAAGTCTGATCGATGGAACCGAGTTTGATAGCTCCTATGCTCGTGGAGAGCCTGTTTCTTTCCCATTGAATGGCGTTATCGGCGGTTGGACTGAAGGCTTGCAGCTGATGAAAACCGGAGAAAAAGCGCGATTGGTCATCCCTGCGGATCTGGCCTACGGTGCTAATGGTATGGGTAATGCCATCGGTCCGAATGAAACGCTGGTATTCGAGGTTGAGCTCATTGAAGTCAATCCAGAGACAGATAATTAATTATTTGTTCTGAAAAATCGCCCGAGCGGATTAGACGCCGGGCGATTTTTTAACCTTATCTCAGTTCATTCAGCAGACCATTGGAGCCAACCGCAACCAGCCCTTCGCGATGGCTTGAAAAGCCGACAGCGTAGACACCTGTTTGTACCGGTCCAATACTCCCGCGTTGTTCAATACGCCAGCTGCGTAGATGGTTGCCACTTCCGACATCCCAAAGCATGACGCGCCCGGAGGCCGTGCCAGTCACGAGTTGACTGCCGTCAGCAGAGAAACGTGCGGAAAGATGACTCAGGCGGCGGGTAAAGAAGGATTCATCGCCACTGAGTGAATGAACTTGTTCGCCATTGCTGGTACGCCAAAGCCTTGCGCTGCTTAAAGTGGCTGCGCTGAAGGCAAGCTGGGCATCTGGACTAAGCGCTACACGGTTGACGATATTGTCGAACGCATGCTCCGTCAGTAGGGTTTCATTTTCCAGATCCCAGAAACGCGCAATATAATCATCTGCACCGGTTAAAGCGAAGCGACCATCCTGACTTAAAGCAACGCTGCGCACTCTGGCAGGGTGGCGAAGTGTGTGACGAACACCGCCATTTTTAATATCAAAATAAACGGCTGTGTGATTGGCTAGTCCCAGCAGCGCAAAGTCACCATTGGCCGATAGTGCCATATCCAGAATTTCACCGGGGCTGCTCCAGAACCATACCGGTTGGCCGTCACGGGTTTGCCAGAGCACCAGATCTGTTGTAGTTGCCGTAGCAACGTAGCTTCCATCTGGAGAGAAGGCGCTGGCGACCAAGTCAGAAAAGCCGTCGTCTACATGATTCCAGTCATACAGACGCTCACGATTAACCAAATCCCAAAGGTGTCCACCTAGTTCAAAAGAGCCGATCATGGCGTAACGGCCATCTTCAGAGATGGAGGCACTGTAAGCTCCTCCAGCTGTGAGTGATAAGTGGTTTTCAGGTTGTTGCGCCGAATCACAGCCACTCAGCAGCAGAAACAGCATCATTACAACAACGTGTGGGGCTCTCATGCCGTTGCGTTTATCTGTTCTTTGTGGGCGTTGTGGAGAATTTCAATCAACTGATCTTCAAGCTCAAAACGCTCTTCAAGCTTTTCCCCTAGGCATGACAGTTGTGTCGAAAAATCACGCAACTCACGTAGTGTCGGGCTGCTGAAGCCGTGGATGACATCATTGAAATCCAAAGCAGAATCAGTGGAGGATTGAATTAATGGCAAGAGTTTTTGGGCTTCAGCAACGCTGCCGTCTTTAAAGTCCTTACCTTCATTCAATAGTTGTTCATAAACTTCAAAATGCCCGGATGAAATATAGTCGATCAGGTTAGAGCAAAACTCATCCAGACGAGCGTTAAGCATCTCACCTACTTCGGCATCGGGTAAATTGATAAATCCACTGATGACTTGCTGACGCTGTTCCAGCCATTGGTCGATGATTTGACTGACTCCACCCCAGCGCTCCTTGGCGTTGCGACATTTTTCCAACATGGCTAAAGTTCTCCTAGTGACTCAAAAAATGACTCGGCTTGTCAGTTGTCGTACAACCGTAATGAACAAGTCAGCGCTACGGCACCATAGTAATGCGAGAGATGGTGCGCGGCAACCTGACAGTCACAAAACTATCAGATAAAATCAAAACAACAGATGGACTTATTTTTCTAACGGGAGACAAAGGTGGTTATTAAACGTGTGCTATTAATGCTGGTACTGGTGATTATGCCGCCAAGCCTGGTGCAGAGTGAAGAATACCTCAATTATATTGAGTTGGAGTCCTTCGTGACAAATTTTGGGGAAGTGCCATCTGGGCCGCTGCGCTTTATGAAAGCCGATGTGACTTTGCATTTGGCTGATGGAGGAAGTCGCATTGATGTGGAAAAACACCAGGCGCACATTCGCAATGATCTGATTTTTTTGTTTATGGAGCAAAAAGAGCCGGATCTGGCTACCGTAGAAGCTCAGACTCTGCTGGCTCAGAAGGCGTTACGAATAGTGCAGCAAATACTGGTTGATGAAACAGATCATCCTCAAGTAGATGATCTGTTCTTTACCAGTTTGGTAATACAGTAACGCGACCACTAAAGTAACATCATTCCTTGTTGTAGCTCGCCAGAAACTCGTCGAAGCTGATATTGTCTGCTGCTTCGATGCTGGCTTGCTCCAGAAGCGACGTCTGAGCTTCGCTTTGCAGGCGAGCCTTTAGTTCTGGTGCCAGGGGTTTTTGCATCAAGGTATCACGGTGTTGTCGGCTTAGATCCCGGATCCAGTGATGATAGCTCCCGCCTGCCGCTTTAAGGGCAGCTAAAACCTGGGCTGAAGGTGTCAACTCGGGAGTTTGGAGTTTTTCTCGTTGTAGTTCAACGGCACTGGAGTAGCGCTGGGTAGCGTTGGCTTCATCCAATACGGCGGCCGTGCGGGCAACTTGGTCAAGAATGGTCTTACCCAGTTGTGTGCGGCTGATGTCACCGGTGGCCGTGAGTAATGTGAGTCCTGGTTCGCGTCCCCGGTTTACGATACGTTGTTGGTTTTCTGCAATCATGCCGCACTCGGCATCACTCAGCTCAGTATCATTACACAATAGGCAGGTCACCAGAAATGCATCCATAAAGCTGGCTTGCTCGCTACTGATGCCGGTGGGCAGCAGCGGATTGATATCAGTATTACGTACTTCAATATACTGCACACCCCGGCTCAGCAGTGCATGGATGGGCTTCTCACCGGATTCCGTTACGCGTTTGGGCCGAATATCACTATAGTATTCATTCTCTATCTGTAAAATATTACTGTTGAGCTGGCGGTAAGTGCCATCCACCTTCACGCCGAGGCGCTCATAAGCTGGGTGCGAGGTGTGAATTGCGCGTTGCAATGAATCGGTATAACTGTCCAGACGGTTATAACAGATGTTCAGTGATGACTGTATGCGGTTGGAATAACCCAGATCACTCATGCGCAAGGACGTTGCCCAAGGCTGATAAAGCGTATCGCCGGCCAGGCTTTCCAGGTTATGGGGCTGTTGGCCCATAAAGCTGCGGGTTAAGGCGGGTGATGCGCCGAACAGGTAGAGCAGTAACCAGCCAAAGCGGCGGAAGTTACGAATCATCCGAAAGTAACTTGCTGAACGGAAATTGTTCATATCGCCACTATCGTTGCAGATCGCCTGGTAAGCGGGCCAGAGTTGTTCGGGCAAGGAAAAGTTATAGTGAATACCCGCGATGGTTTGCATCATTTTGCCATAACGGTGTTGCAGGCCTACTCGATAGATATGTTTCAGACGACCGATATTGGAGTCACCGTAAAAGGCGATGGGGATTTCATCCTCTCCTGAGATATCGCAAGGCATGCTGGCACACCAGATGAGTTCATCTTGCATAACTTCATAACTGAAACGATGTAGGTCGCTCAAATGGCTGAGCATCAAGTCGGTATCATGAAACACCGGCGTAATGAATTCCAACAGCGCTTCCGAGTAGTCAGTGGTGATCTCACTGTGAGTCAGCGCTGAACCTAACCCTTTGGGGTGTACGCTTTGGGCAATATGACCTGTGGGAGTGACCCGTAAGCCCTCTTTTTCCAGACCGTGTTGAAGTTGTGTTAGTAGGCGGCTATTGCCATCGCTTAACAACTGGTTCAGATGGTGATCGAGGGTAGCAGACAAGATTCAATTCCCTGTTTTATTGTGATCTGTATGGCGGTTATTATAAACCAACCTATCTTGAATGGGGTTGCCAGTCACGCTGGACAAGGCGTGTCAGGTGTTTTTTTTCATACTCAGTGCAATACGTTTACGCTTGCTGTCCACTTCGAGCACTCGGACCGATACAATCTGACCATTACTGACCAGGCTGTGAGGGTCTTTAACATAGGTGTCTGCGAGCTGTGAAATATGCACCAGTCCGTCCTGATGAACGCCCAGATCGACGAACGCACCAAAGTTGGTGATGTTGGTAATGACGCCTTCCAGTTGCATGCCGGGAAGTAGATCATCAATAGTTTCGACTCGAGTATCATATTCCACTGAGCGAAAAGCCGGGCGAGGATCACGTCCGGGTTTTTCCAGTTCAGTCAGTACATCTTTCAAAGTGTAGCTGCCATGTTGGCTGAGGGACTCGGGTTGAGTTGCCTTGAGCTTGTCAGGCGCTTTCAGTAGCTGAGATACAGAAAGACCCCAGAGATCGGCTATGTCCCTGACCAGCGGATAGGACTCAGGATGCACAGCGGAATTGTCCAGCGGTTCGTTGCCATCACGAATACGTAGAAATCCAGCACATTGTTCAAAGGCTTTAGGTCCCAGACGAGGGACTTTCAGCAGTTGCTTGCGATTACTAAAACGTCCTAATGCTTCGCGTTCACTGATCAGATTGGCTGCCAGCGTAGTGTTCAGCCCGGCGACTCTTTCCAGTAGCGGTTGTGACGCGGTATTCAGGTCGACGCCAACATGGTTAACACAGTCCTCGACTACGGCATCCAGCTTATTAGCCAGCGCTTTTTGATCAACATCATGTTGGTACTGACCTACCCCAATAGCCTGGGGATCAATTTTAACCAGTTCAGCCAGAGGGTCCTGTAAGCGACGTGCAATGGAAACCGCTCCTCGTAGTGTCACATCCAATTGTGGAAATTCCTGGGCCGCCAGGGCTGAGGCTGAGTAGACCGAGGCGCCTGCTTCACTCACCAGCATGGCCGCCACGTTGGCAAACTGGGGTTGCTGCAGCAGGGGGCGAACCCAGGACAGGGTTTCCCGTGAGGCGGTACCGTTGCCGATGGCAATCAGGGTGACCTGGTGTTTTTTGATCAGTTGGGCAAGCCGGCTCAGGGCCGCTTCAGCTTGATATTGTGGCGGGTGTGGATAAAGGGTGTCGCACGCCAGTAACTGCCCGGTGGCATTGACTATAGCGGCTTTCACACCGGTCCGCAGTCCAGGGTCCAGTCCCAGTGTCACATGCGCACCCGCAGGGGCCGACAACAGCAGATCACGTAGATTGCGCGCAAAGACATCGATGGCCGCTGTTTCTGCCTGGCTACGCAGTTGCTTGATGAGCTCATTCTCCAGCATCGGGGCCAGTTTTTGTTTCCAGCTTTGCTGCAGGGTTTGTAGCAGCCAGGTTGAGCAGCGTGGCACGGAGAGGCGGTTGGCATTGGCAATGTCTTGTATCGGCCGCTCCTGTAGTTCATCCGGCAATTGCAACTTGAAACTGAGCACACCTTCCTGCTTGCCTCGCAGGATTGCCAGCGCCCTGTGTGAGGGGACTCGAGCCAGGCGTTCAGCATAGTTGAAGTAGTCACGGTACTTACTGTCTGGATCCGTCTTGCCTTTGGCTGCAGCGACCTCAAGCATGCCCTGTTGCCAGAGTAGCTGTCGTAAGCGTCCAATCAGATCGGGTTGCTCTGTCAGTGATTCCAGCAGTATATGGCGACAGCCCTCAAGCGCATCCTCTAGGGTATTGATACCTTTAGACGGATTCAGGAATTTAGCAGCTAAGCCTTCTGGCTGCTGTTCCGGGCGTTGCAGCAAAGAGAGGGCCAGAGGTTCCAGCCCCGCTTCACGCGCTTCTTGTGCTTTGTTGCGCCGTTTGGGCTTATAAGGCAGGTAAAGATCTTCCAGGCGTGCCTTGCTATCAGCCTGCTGCAGGGCGCGTTCCAGATCTGGCGTCAAGCGATTCTGGCTGCGGATCTGCTCCAGTATGGTGGTGCGTCTTTGTTCCAGTGCGGTACAGTATTCCAGTTGTTCGGCCAGTTTCCTGAGCTGGGTGTCGTCCAGCCCGCCAGTGGCTTCCTTGCGGTAACGGGCAATAAAGGGGATGGTCGCCCCTTCGTCGATAAGCTTCAGCGTCGCGCTGATCTGGTTTGCCGGAATATTTAGTCGGGAGGATAGCTGTTCAGTCAGGTTCATTACGTAGGGCTGCTTTGGTTACTGTACTTGTAGAATCTGCATTTGATTGGTCTGTCCATGGGCTCCGATTTCACTACCGCGAGTCAGCAGTACAAGATCACCGCTACGAATGCGACCATCGGACAGTAGGCCTGCCATAATAGCTTCATTAATACGGCTTTCATTAATAGCGGTGACATCGAAGAAAATCGGCATCACGCCACGATACAAAGCCATACGTCTTAGCGTGCGACTGTTGCGGGTTAGCGCATAGATGGGGAGGCCGGAGCGGATACGCGACATCCACAGGGGTGTCGAGCCTGACTCTGTCAGGCAGATAATTGCAGCCACGCCACTGAGGCCGTTAGCTGTGTTCATGGCTGAACGTGCAATGGCCTGATCGATACGGTCACATGGGGCACTTGACGCAGTTGGAGTCGGCGCGGATAACAGATGTTTTTCGGCACCTTGACAAATACGCGTCATGGCTTCAACGACTTCAACTGGATATTGTCCTGCTGCGGTTTCTGCAGAGAGCATTACCGCATCAGTACCATCGAGTATGGCATTGGCTACATCAAACACTTCAGCCCGCGTCGGCATAGGGCTGGAAATCATGGTTTCCATCATTTGTGTGGCGGTAATGACCACACGGTTCAGCTCGCGAGCCCGACGGATCAAGTGTTTTTGTACACCAATCAGTTCAGCATCACCTATCTCTACCCCCAGATCGCCACGAGCCACCATCACACCATCTGATGCCAGAATAATCTCATCCAGTACCTCTGGGGTGGCAACGGCCTCGGCGCGTTCAACCTTGGCAATAATTTCGGCACTGCTGCCACTGGCATCCAGTAGGCGGCGCGCTTCATGCAGATCGTTGGCATTACGCGGAAAGGACACGGCAACATAATCAAAGTCCAGTTCAGCAGCAACACGAATATCAAAGCGATCCTTGTCTGTCAGCGCGGCGGCAGAGAGCCCGCCACCCAATCGGTTGATACCCTTGTTGTTTGAAAGTATGCCGCCGATGGTTACTTCGGTATGAATGCGGCTGGCATCAATGCGTAGTACGCGCAGTTGCAGCCGACCATCGTCGAGCAGCAGAATATCACCCTCACGACAGTCATCTGGAAGGGCTTTGTAATCGATGCCAACCGCTTGCTGATTGCCAGACGAAGGATCCATCGCCGCATCGAGTATGAAAGCATCACCCTGTGTCAGTGTTACTTGTTTGTTTTCAAAGCGCGCAATACGGATTTTTGGCCCTTGAAGGTCACCGAGAAGGGCAACCGGAATGCCGGTTTTACGAGACGCTTCCCGCACCTGCTCCACGCGCTGTCGGTGATCAGCTGTGGTACCATGGGAAAAATTCAGTCTGAACATGTTGACGCCCGCTTTGAGGAGTAGCTCTGGCAGGCCATCGGCGTCTGTAGACGGGCCGAGTGTTGCGACAATTTTTGTGCGTTTCAACATGTTCACTCCGGTGCGGTTCAGGTTTTCTAGTATACTTTATGCTTATAGTATATCGTCTGCGCGCAGTTGAACCTATGCCGCGAGCGTAGTAAATCTGGAAGATTCATGAATTCATCGTCACAACCTGCAAAAAATGGCAAGGCCGCGCGTCTGCTTATTATACTGAGTGTATTGGCATTGTTTGTGGTGCTTATGCTGCAAACAGCCGATATCAGCCGTAATCAGGCAGTAAACGAGTTGCAGCATAAGACTGAGGCTGACCTTAATCGCTATATCATCACTGTGCAGCAAAAGCTGGACCGCTTTAAAGATCTTCCCAAGCTACTGTCCACTAATCCGGATCTGTTGAGTGTATTGCCTCAGGCAGATAGTGAGGTGGCTAGCCAGCGTCTCAACCGCTTCTTGGAGGAGGTCAATGACATTATCGGTGCATCAGACACGTATTTGATGAACCGACGTGGTCTGACAGTTGCCGCCAGTAACTGGAGCCTTGATCGCTCCTTTATTGGCGGGAATTTCAGCTTCAGGCCCTATTTCAGTCAAGCCATTGCTGGTGGCCCTGGCAGTTATTTTGCATTGGGTACAACCTCGCACCAACGTGGCTACTTTTTCAGTTACCCCGTGTACCAGGGCGACGAAGTTGCAGGCGTCATTGTTGTTAAGATCGACTTGAATGACGTTGAAGATCAATGGAGTGATCCGTTACAGGATATTCTGGTTACCGACAGTGATGATGTGGTGTTTATCTCAACACGCCCTGAATGGAAGTTCCGTACCCTGACACCCCTGGCTCCGCATGATCAGCGTAGATTAAAAGAGAGTTTGCGCTATGGTGATAACTCTCTGATTCCGCTAGATATAAGTAGTCGGCAGCCTTTAAATGATAATGCTGAAGTGATCACTCTACAAACCCGGCAATCAGAGATCTCTGCCAGCAATGAGTCCCGCCAGGAGCAGGATTACCTTCTACTGACTCAGTCTCTGGCTGATGCCGGATTAAATGTATCCATGCTGGCGAGTATGAAAGTGGTTGACCAGAAAGTGATCACTGCCATGGTGCAGGTGGCTTTTGTCTATATCGCACTGATATTGCTGTTTCTGGTGCTGAGAGTTCGCTATCGTCTAAAATCACAGCAACAGGAGTTTCGGCAGCGCGAACATACGGCTCTCGAAGAGAGTGAGGCGAGAATACGCGCTATTATTGATCACACTCATGCCGGTCTGATTACCCTGGATGAAGCTGGGGCTGTCCGCTATATGAACCCTACGGCAGAAAAGCTGTTTGGCTGGTCTGCCGATGAAATACGAGGTCAGTACCTGAATCCACTGTTTTCTGACACCGCCCGGATTATTTGCTGGCGCTACATCATGGATGAAACTACGGATACGGCGGAGTTAACTACAGAGGTCGGGGCGTTAGGACAGAATCAGCAGGTATTTCCGGTTGAGTTAACCATCGGGCGCATGTCGGTGGCCGGTGAAAAACTGTTTATGTTAACAATTCACGACATTACCGAGCGTAAGCTTTATGAGCAGAAACTCAGGGATGCGACTGAAGCGCTGGAGTATAGAGTTGAGGAGCGCACCAAAGATCTGGTGCAGACCAATGCGCGCCTGGTCGAGGAGATGACCCTGCATCGTAATACCCAGAATGAGTTGATACAGACAGCCAAGTTGGCAGTGCTAGGTCAGTTATCGGCGGGTATTAATCATGAGCTGAATCAGCCGCTCACTGCGATTCGTAACTATGCCGACAATGCCAAGGCGTTTCTGAAAGCTGGCCGCCTGGAGCCTGTTGCCAACAATCTTCAGGAAATCGGTGGGTTGACTGAGCGCATGGCAAAGATTATTCATCCGCTCAAAGAGTTTTCCCGCAAGAGTACTAACTGTATCGAAGCGGTTTCACTGCAGCAGATACGTGATGGTGTGATGTCGGTTATGTATGGTCGTTTCGACAAGGAAGATGTGACCGTTGTATGGCCAGATGCTGCCGATGAAGTCTGGGTCATGGCTGACCGTTTACGTTTGGAGCAGGTATTCGTTAACCTGTTGACCAATGCGCTCCAGGCCATTTCCGGGCAATCAGTTAAAGAAATCCGGATTAGTGTTGATAAGGTGAAGGAGCGGACTGAAATTCGGGTGTTGGATAACGGGCCTGGTGTACGAGATCCTGAACGCGTATTCGAGCCCTTTTATACCACCAAAAGCTCGGGACAGGGCATCGGGCTGGGCTTGCCTATTTCGCAGCGTATCATTGAATCGTTTTACGGTGAGTTGCGTGTTCGTAACCATCAAACTGCCGGAGCGGAATTTCTGATTCGCTTACCGACGGCGGTTAAGCAAGCCTCTGTTGAGGGCCTGACCCTGGATAACATTTAATTGAGACAGTCTATGACCGAAGATCAAGGCGCTAGCCCGGTATTGTTGATAGATGACGAAAAGCATATTCGTCTGGCCGCTGGTCAAACACTGGAGCTGGCAGGGTATGCCGTGACATTGATGGAAAATGCCGAGGGTGTGATCCCGGCAATGGATGAGAACTGGCCCGGCGTAGTGATTACCGATATTAATATGCCCGGTATGGATGGCCTGGAGCTGATGCAAAGTATTCATGCCAAGGACCCGGATCTGCCTGTTATATTGATTACCGGCCATGGCGATATTTCTATGGCTGTTAATGCTATACGCCAGGGAGCTTATGATTTTATTGAAAAGCCTTTTGCATCGGAGTTCCTTCTGGATGTAGTCCGGCGCGCCCTGGATAAACGCCGTTTGACGTTGGAAAACAGGCAACTGCGTATTGAGCTTGAAGCACAAAGCGCACCCGGACCCAAAATTATTGGTAAGTCACAGCAGATCCAGCAGTTGCGGCGCTTATTGGCTGCCATTGCTGATACTGCAGCCGATATTCTGGTGATGGCTGAAACCGGCTGTGGTAAGGACTTGTTGGCGCGGTTTATTCATGAACACAGTCAACGCCGGGATAAAAACTTTGTTGCTATTAACTGTGGTGCGGTGCCGGAAGCGCTGATTGAAAGTGAGCTGTTCGGACATGAGGCGGGTGCCTTTACCGATGCCAGAAGTAAGCGTATCGGCAAGTTTGAATACGCTAACGGTGGTACCTTGTTTCTGGACGAAATCGAAAGTATGCCTGTGGCACTGCAGATTCGGTTGTTGCGGGTGTTGGAAGAGCGCAGTATTGAACGCCTGGGCTCTAATCAGACCATCGATTTGAATCTCCGTGTAATCGCTGCCACTAAGGTGGACCTGCTGGATTTGTGTGAACGCGGTGGCTTTCGTGAAGATCTGTATTACCGTCTGAATGTATTGCGTGTGGATATCCCCCCATTGCGCGAACGACGTGAAGACATTCCGTTGCTGTTCCAGCATTTTGCCCTGGTAGCGTCTAATCAGTACGGACGTGAAGTCATGCCTCTGCCGGCTGAGCGTATGCATAGCCTGATGTTGCACGACTGGCCAGGAAATGTTCGCGAGCTGCGTAATCTGGCTGAGCGCTACATTCTTCTGGGGGAGAGTTGCACCTTTGATTTTGATAACCGGCCAATCACTGTAGATTTGCCGGGGCTAGGGATGACGTTGCCTGAACAGGTGGAGCGATTTGAAAAAATGTTGATCCATACTGAGTTAGGCCGACATGGCGGATCTATCAAGGATACGTTGGAATCTCTTGGGCTACCGCGCAAAACCCTGTACGACAAAATGCGTAAATATGGTTTGGATAAAAGCCACTATAAATAAAACAGGCCGGTGAAACCGGCCTGCTGCGTACCTCAATCTCAGGGATGCTTAGAGTTTAAAGCGAGAGAGCATAGTCTCCAGTTCTTGTGCCAGGCTGGTCAGTTCCGTTGAGACCTGGGTCAGATGGCGAGCATGTTCTGAACTGTCTTCTGAGCTGTCATTAATAGCCAGAATATTTCGTTCAATGCTGCTGGCCATATCGCTCTGCTCGCGCACAGCTCCAGCGACTTCGTGGTTCATGTCGTTGATGCGGCGGATTTCTGCAGCAATGGTGTTGAGCGCGTTAGAGGTGTTCTGCACCTGTTCAACACCCTGTCCAGCACTGCTGAGCGATGTCTGCATCACCTGCACAGCATTTTTAGCATCCAGTTGCAGGCCATCAATGATTTTATTAATCTCTTCGGTTGAGGCTTGAGTACGGCTGGCCAGTGTCCTGACTTCATCGGCAACCACTGCAAATCCGCGTCCTTGCTCACCAGCACGAGCCGCTTCTATAGCTGCGTTGAGCGCCAAAAGGTTGGTTTGTTCCGCAATATTTTTGATAACTTCCAGTACCGTGCCGACATTTTGAGCCTGGTCATCAAGTTTTTGAATAACAATCGTTGCTTCATCAATATTGTGTCGCAATGTTTCAATAGCATGAATCGCCTGGGCTGTGACACGAGTGCCTTCATCACTTTCACGTAGTGCCAGATCCGAGGCTTCTACAGTTTGGGTAGAGCTGCTGGAAACACTGCGTGTAGAGGCTTCCATCTGCTCAATCGCTGATGCAACGGAGCGGGTCTGATCCTGTTGATGTAAAACAGCCTGGGTGGTCAGGTTGGCAATATCATTGATACGCCCGCTTGAGCCGGACAATTTCAGTACAGTGCTACTAACTTGTTTCAAGCTTTTGTGCATATTATCTAGCAATGAATTCATCGCAGCAGACATGGTACCTATTTCATCAGCGGAGTTGACGCTGACCCGAAGATTGAAATTATGCTCTTGTTCGATCTCATGAAGCGTATTTGCAAACCGGTTGATTGGACGGATTACAATACGGTTCAGTATATAGCCGATCACCAGTATGCCAATGACGAATAGCGCCAGTTCCACCAGGGCCACTTTAATCATGTTGGTGCGAATGGTTTGATTCATCTTATCCAATGAGTAGGTTACCCGAACCGCACCGATCACAGATCCTTCCGGATGCTGGTGACACAGCATGCAGTTAGTTCCTTTGTAATCGGGAACAGCTTTCATCGGCACGATAACGGTAAGGCGATGACCGTTACTATCACGAACCTCTTCCATAACGCGCTCACCATCCAAAGCACGTCTGTCCAGATCATCCATGATCACTGAATCTTCAGAGCCAGGGCCATAGACTGAGTTTAATTGTTGGCTGCGTACAATACGGGCTTCAGTGATGGATTCATTGCTCAGAACACGCTGTTGCAGCTCTTTGCGAATCCCCATGGATCCACTCAGCATCAAAATGTTGATGCTATCGAAATAAGAATCAGCCGTATCAAGGGTCGTAGTTCTGGCAACATCGGCTACCAGCGATGACTCGCTGCGGTAAATGACCGTCAGGGAACTGAAGAGTACCACCACGAAGACAATCAATAGTGAGACGTTAACTTTGGTTTTGATTGACATGTAAATGCGGCCCGTATTAAACGTTTGTCTTTGTAATTTTAGCGTATTTTCCTTAAGTCTACTAAGAATACCCTAAAGTAATACGCCTGTAACCTTGCATAAGTTAAACAGAGGCTTAGTGTTTTAATCAGAAAGTGGCGGATTTTCACCCCTTGCTGATTTGTTATGGGCGATTTTCCACACAAACATTCAGCATCTCCATCTGCTACTTATAAAATATTGTTGTATTTCAGCTTGTTATTATACTTGGCATGAATTCCGCTTGTTAGTTTTACAGCAAGCCGACTGGCAACTGGCGTAAATATGACTAGAGTTAAGGTTTGAAGGTCAGTGTCATGGGTTTAATTGAAATGGAACAGGTGGAATGAATGGCGAATTATAAAACGCTTCTGTTTGCGACAGATTTTTCTGAAGGTGCAGAAAGGGCTGTGGATCATGCACGTACGCTTGCCCTGCTCACAGGTGCCAGGTTGCATCTGCTGCATATCATTACTGAGCTCTCAGACAAACGACGTAAGCGTGTCCCGGCGGATGTGATTGATACCTTTATCCGGGAGGTTACCAAGCACGCCCATGAGGATATGCAATCTTTCTGTGATCGGCACTTTGCTGATGCTCAGGCTCAGGGTTTTGAGTTAAGCCATAATGTGATTGTCGGCACCGGCTATGAAGACATCATTGATGAAGCAAGCCGTATTCAGGCTGACCTCATCATTATGGGCACCCATGGCCGAACCGGCATAGAGAAGGTACTAGTAGGTTCTACAGCAGAGCGGGTCGTGCGTAATTCCACCATTCCGGTATTAACCGTCAGAACCTGATTCACAGTGCTGAAAAAGGGCTAGTACATCAGGCTAAGCAGAGATATGAGTAACTGACAGGGTTACTTGAGTAAGTGCAAACTAAAACGACAACAAGCAATACAATCAGGAGAAATACAATAATGACTATTTTATCCAAAAAATCCCTCATTGCCGGTTGCCTTGGCGCTGTTATGGCGACAGGTGTGGCTTTTGCAGAAGAAGATCGCAGTGACTGGCCGAACAGTATCACTGTCGGCACTGCCAGCCAGGGCGGCACTTACTACATTTATGGTTCTGGCTGGGCCAATATGGTAGGTGAAGCGCTGGGTATTTCTGCGGGCGCAGAAGTTACCGGTGGTCCGGTTCAGAACGCCACGCTGGTTCAGATGGGCGAGCATGCCTTTGGTATGGTCACCACCGGTCCGCTGGTTGAAGCGCTTGCTGGTAACAGTACATTGGCGCCGGGTATGTCGCATGAGGACGTACGTGCCGTGTTCCCAATGTATCAGACAACCTTGCAGATCATTTCACTGAAGAGTTCCGGTATCGAGTCAGTTGCTGATCTGGATGGTAAAACCGTAGGTGTAGGCCCTGCTGGCGGTACGGCTGATATGTATCATCCGCAGCTGTTTGAACGACTGGGTCTGAACGTCACAACCCGTAATGGCGGTGCGTCTGATCAGGCAGGTCAGTTGCAGGACGGTCTTATCGATGCCTTTGCGTTTGCGGCCGGTATGCCTATCTCGGCATTCAACCAGTTGGAAGCTCAGGTTGATGTAAACATCTTCTCTTATTCTCCAGAAAACATCGAACTCATTGCGGCCGATTATCCTGAACTCAGTGCAGGTGTTATTCCGGCGTCAGTGTATTCGTCAATGGATGAAGATAAATCAGCCTTGTCACTGTGGAACTTTGCCATCACTCACAAAGATATGCCTGAGTCTCTGGTTTATGGTGTCACCAAGACCGTGATGGAAAATAACGAGCGGATGCTACAGATTCACGGTGCTGCGAAAGAGACAATTCCTGAAAACTACAAGTACAACACCATCGTGCCATGGCATGCCGGTGCGGTTCGTTGGTTTGAAGAAAATGGCTATGATATTCCGGCCGATATGAAAGACTAATCGTCTATCGACGGAATTGCTTGTGCAGGGCCGGTTGTCAGCCTGGCCCTGTTTTCTATGCCTTAATGTAGGTCTTCATAACATGACAGATAGAACTTCGGCATCTGCAGATGCTGCAGCTGAAAAAATCGGCGCTGAAGGCGTAGCCGATGCCCCTCTGGGTCATAATGAGCGGGATTTAAGTGGTGTCGTGGCTAAGGTAATCTTTTTTACCTGTGTCTTCTATACGCTGCTGCACCTTTATGCACTCAATATTTCTCCGATCGAGACCTGGGCATTCCGTATTATTCACGTAGCGGGTGGCCTGGTGGTGGGATTTGCACTGATTGCAGCCTACACGCTTGATCGACACAAAAAACCTGTGCCTCTATCGCTGCTGCAGCGAGCTGTTATGGTACCGGTATCCTTGGCTGTGTTGCTGTCTGCCGCAGGAATAACGTATGCGTGGCTGAGCCGTGAGTTTACCGGGCAGATGCCGCCAAACTGGTTATTACCCCAGATTGCCTGGCTACTGGCTATTGGAACCTTGGCAGCGATTGTTTCCAGTTGGGTGTGGAAGTCTGCGGATAATGAACGCATTAACTGGGCCGATTGGGCATTGATGCTTGCCGCTATTGTTGTTGCCGCCTATCTGCTGTTTGTGCTGAATCGTTGGCGCATGGCGGCAGGTACGCCAATGGTGGGGCAAACCGAGTTTCTGGTGGCGCTGGCAGGCGTTGCGCTGATTATGGAGCTGACACGTCGTGTGGCGGGTCTGGCACTCATTATTATTACCGGTGTATTCCTGGCTTATGCCTTTGCCGGGCCTTTTCTGCCAGGCATCCTGGAGCATCGCGGCTATTCAGCACAGCGTTTCTTTACCTATATTTACACTGATAACGGTATTCTGGGGCCGACAACGGCCGTTTCCTCCACTTATATTATACTGTTTATCACCTTTGCCGCTTTCCTGCAGGCCTCGCGTGTAGGTGACTATTTCGTTAACTTTGCTTTCGCGGCAGCCGGTCGTGCCCGTGGTGGTCCTGCCAAAGTGGCGGTGTTTGCATCCGGTTTGATGGGGATGATCAACGGCACATCAGCGGGTAACGTAGTTGCTACAGGTAGTTTGACTATCCCGCTGATGAAAAAAGTGGGTTACCACCCGCGTAGTGCCGCAGGTATCGAGGCGGCTGCCTCTACCGGTGGACAGATCGTACCGCCGATCATGGGTGCCGGTGCGTTTATCATGGCCGAGGTGACCGGTATTCCCTATACCGAAATCGCCATCGCTGCCCTGATTCCAGCTGCGCTCTACTTCCTGTCAATCTATTTCATGGTTGATCTGGAGGCGCGTCGTGACGGTATGTCCGGGCTGACTAAGGATCAGTTGCCGGTATTCAAGGAAATGATCAAACAGGTCTACCTGTTTCTGCCGATTATTATTCTGGTATCTACCCTGTTTATGGGCTACTCAGTAATCCGTGCCGGTACCTTGGCAATGGCGAGTGCGGCGGTGGTGTCCTGGTTTACACCCTATCGCATGGGACCTAAAGCCTTGCTGGAAGCCCTGTCATTGGGTGCTAGAATGGCGGTGCCGTTAATTGCGGTGTGTGCCTGCGCTGGTATTATCGTGGGTGTAATCAGTCTAACCGGCGTGGGTGCACGATTCGCTTCCATGCTGCTGAATATTGCTGATGCCAGTCATTTGCTAGCGCTGTTCTTTGCCATGTGTATCAGTATTCTGCTGGGTATGGGTATGCCAACAACGGCAGCTTACGCCGTAGCCGCTTCTGTAGTGGCACCGGGTCTGCAGCAGATCGGTATTCCGCCATTGGTAGCGCATTTCTTCGTGTTCTACTACGCGGTGCTTTCAGCAATTACACCGCCGGTGGCGCTGGCAGGTTATGCTGCGGCAGCCATTGCCGGCACTGATCCGCTGAAAACAGCGATGACATCCTTCAAGTTTGGTCTGGCAGCCTTTATCGTGCCATTCATGTTCTTCTACAGCCCCGCGCTGTTAATGGACGGAACCTGGGGTGAAATACTTAGGGTGTTTGTCACTGCAAGTGGTGGTATTTACCTGTTGGCCGCATCGATTCAGGGTTGGTTTGTGAGCAATCGCGTTAATCTGATACAGCGCGGTCTGCTACTGGTTGCTGCTTTGGCCATGATTGCTGGTGGTTTGCTGACCGATGTAGTCGGTCTGGTTCTGAGTGCGCTGGTGCTGGCGTGGCAGTTAGCTGTTCGTAACAAGGCAACTGCTTGATCGATTCTGGTCGGCCGGCTTGTATCGGTCTACACATTAAAATGGCGCTTCTTTGAAGCGCCATTTTTTCGGATGTGGGGGCAGAGAACTGTTGCTTATGTCGCGCGAACTAACCCAAAAACAACCGATAAGCCTCGTTGTCAGTTTCTTCCCAATAGCTGTAGCCAATATCATCTAGGAAAACAGGCACCTGATCGCGTTCGTTTTCTGGTACCTGCATGCCTAAAAGAACACGACCGTAGGCGGCGCCATGGTTGCGGTAGTGGAACATGGAGATGTTCCAGCGACCGCCTAGTTTGCTTAGGAACAGCATTAGCGCACCGGGGCGTTCTGGAAATTCAAAGCGGTAAATCACTTCATTATTCACGTTAGCGGGGGCATGGCCGCCGACCATGTAGCGAATATGGATTTTGGCCATTTCATTATCGGTAAGGTCGACCACGTCCACTTCGTGTTTGTTCAGTGTTTCCAGCAGATCTTTGCGGCCATCGTTGCCAGGCTTGATTTGAATGCCAGCAAACACGATCGCTTCTTTGTCATCACCATAACGGTAGTTAAATTCGGTGATATTGCGCTTACCCAGTGCGGTGCAGAACTTTTTGAAGCTGCCTGGGTGTTCGGGGATCCGTGCGGCAATGATCGCTTCACGCTTTTCACCCAGCTCAGAACGTTCGGCGATATGACGCAAGCGATCGAAGTTAACATTGGCACCAGAATCTATGGCGACCAGGGTCTGCTTCTTGGCGTTGGTCTGCTCTACATACTTTTTCAGGCCCGCGACTCCGAGAGCGCCTGCTGGTTCACAGACGGAGCGGGTATCATCAAAAATATCCTTTACCGCGGCACAGATTTCATCGGTTGTAACGGTAATTACGTCATCGACGAACTGCTTGGCCAGTTCAAAGGTGTGTTCGCCGATACGCGCCACGGCCACACCGTCAGCAAATAAACCTACCTGGGATAAGGTAACGCGCTCGCCAGCATCCAGAGCCGCTTTCAGGCAGGCGGCATCTTCAGGTTCAACGCCAATGATGCGGGTTTCCGGACGCAGATATTTTGCATAGACTGAAATGCCGGCAATCAGACCGCCGCCACCCACAGGCACAAAAATAGCGTCAATCGGAGCGCTGTGTTGCCGTAATATTTCCATGGCAATGGTGCCTTGCCCGGCAATGATATCTGGATCATCAAACGGGGGGATGTAAGTCATCCCTTTTTCTGCCATTAACTTGCGTGCATGTGCCTGCGCTTCATCAAAGGTATCACCATGCAGGACTACCTGGCCGCCACGGGCTTTAACGCTGCTGACCTTAATGTCAGGGGTAGTTTTTGGCATCACAATAACGGCTTTAACCCCCATCGCCTTGGCTGACATGGCCAGGCCCTGAGCATGATTGCCTGCTGAGGCGGTAATTACGCCCGCCGCTTTTTCGGCTTCACTGAGTTGTGCCATACGGTTGTAGGCACCTCTGAGTTTGAATGAAAATACCGGCTGCAGGTCTTCGCGTTTAAGTAGAACGCGATTGTCGAGGCGAGCCGAAAGTGAGGGTGCTTCATCCAGCGGGGTTTCGATGGCAACATCGTAAACGCGCGCTTCAAGAATTTTTTTGATATACCTGTGTGCCATAGCGGGAGAGTAAGCCAAGATAGTCTGAATAATTTATGGATACTGATGGTATCGGCTATGTGTGCTAACGTCTATAAGCTAAAAGCTGTCAGGCGTATAATTGCCACAATCTATCCAAGTGAATGTAGGTGTAAATAATGAACCAGGACGAAATGAAGCGTGCCGTGGCGATGGCTGCTGTTGATATGATCCGGCCTAAGTTGGAAAAAAACTCAGTGATTGGTGTCGGAACTGGCTCCACGGCCAACTGTTTTATTGACGCGCTGGCCGCTTGTCGCAATGACTTTGCCGGTGCTGTGGCCAGTTCGGAAGCCACGGCAGAGCGTTTACGCCGCCATAATATTGAAGTGTTTGATCTGAATAGTGTCTCAGAGCTGGAGTTTTATATCGACGGTGCTGATGAATTTGATCCGCACTTCAACCTGATTAAAGGCGGTGGTGGTGCACTGACACGTGAAAAAATTGTTGCGGCGGTGGCAAAAACTTTTATCTGTATTGTCGATGAAAGCAAGCAAGTGGATGTGCTTGGCAACTTTCCCTTGCCAGTGGAAGTGATTCCTATGGCGCGCTCTTATGTCGGCAGGCAACTTGCCGGACTGGACGGACAACCGGTCTATCGTCAGGGTTTTGTGACGGACAATGGTAATATTATTTTGGATCTGCATTCTGTTGATATTCTTGATCCAAAGACCTTTGAACGCCACCTGAACAATATTGTTGGTGTAGTGACCAATGGTTTGTTTGCTAACCGTAGTGCGGATGTCATTCTCATGGGTACGCCGCAGGGCGTAGTTACCCTGCAGCAGGACTGATAGGTCAGGTATCAATCCACTCTGGGCTTAGCCGGTGCGTAGCAGTCGGTAACATTGGGGTAGTGTTAACTGGCGTCGCATCAGTGCGCCACTCAAAGTGAAAAAGAGTGTTGATGCGGCGGGTAGTAGCATCCACATGAATGGATGCAGTCCCGGCTCCAGGTGCAGCAGATATAAATACAGTAATGCCAGTGTGCCTTCAGCGGTCCATACAGCAAGTACGCCACACACCAGTCCCAATAGCATTAATTCCAGCAGGTCGAGTTGCTGTGTCTGGCGTGCACTGGCACCCAGTGTCTGCAGTAACGCACTTTCATAGCGACGCTGATCCAGTGCCTGACGCAGTGTCAACAGCATCAACAAGGCGCCACAAAACAGCGTCAGTGACAGAATCAGGGCGGAGCTGTCACCGAGGCGTTGCATCCAGGTTGCAATCTGCTGCAGTAGCTGTCCAATATCGATCAATGTCAACGATGGGAACTCACGAACCAGTTGTGTTGCCAGCGCATCCTGCTCTGGGGTGAGCCTGAAGCTGGTAATAAAGGTGGCTGGCATATCCTGCAGGGCTGCCTGGTTAAAAATAACGTAAAAATTTGGTTTGAAAGAGGCCCATTCCACTTCACGTAAGCTGGTGATGCGTGCTTCGACGGTTAAGCCCCCAAGATCAAATCCCAAACGATCCCCCGGAATGAGTCCCAGGTCTTCAGCCATTTCACTCTCAACTGAAATCTCAGCCTCCGACGTATCTGTTGTCCACCAGTTACCCGCTACCAGGCGGTTATGAGCTGGCGGCTGATTGTTCCAACTGAGGTTGAGCTCACGATTGAGGGTGTTGTGCTCCAGCTGTTCAGGACTCATGTGTGCACGTATCGGCTCGCCGTTGAGTGTTGAGATGCGTCCTCTGACCATTGGGTAGAGTTCACTGTTGATGCCCTCCTGTTGCAGGAAGGTTTCTAAGGGCTCGGTTTGCCAGGGTTGAATATTCACTACGAAATAGTTGGGGGTATTGTCCGGAATCTGTGCCTGCCAGTCTGCCAGCAGGTCGGTCCGGCTGATCCACACCAGGCTCAGCAGGGTCATCAGCAGGATGACAACGCCGGCCTGTAGTCGATGCCAGCGCTTCTGCTGTTCCAGTCGCATCAGCAACAAGCGCCCTAGTAGTAACTTGTGCGCCAGGGGGCGGGCTAGCAGACGCAGACAACGCTGCGCTATCCAGCCGAACACGGCTCCACCGATTAAAATTAGCAGCAACAGGGTTGAGGCGGCCAGCGGGGCTTCCAGAAAAGTGAGCAGGGCGGCGGCTAACAGTGTGAAACAGACCAGTTGGATAGACACGGCGCGTTTGTCTGAACCGCTGACTTCATCCCGAAACAATGACGACACCGCCACCCGTGACAGTTGCAGCACAGGCGGCAAGCCCAGCAGAATTAGTAACGCGAAGCCCATGGCACTGCCGCTGAGATAACGCCAGGCGGTTGGCTGTGGAAGCTGCTGGGGGAGCAGTTCATTCAGCCAGCTTAGAATCAGTTGTTCAAGCAGTACGCCGGTTAACGTACCCAGCAACGACAATATGAACCAGGCAATCAGTAACTGACAGAGGTATAGCCTGATCAGGTCGTTGGCTCGCATACCCAGGCTGAGGAGTAAGGCGCAGCGTTTGTGTTGTCCGATGCTAAAGCGGCGCAGACTGAGGAATATAGTCAGTGCGGCGAGCAGCAGTGCAATCAGTGCGGTAAGTTTGAGATAGCTTAACGCGCCACCCAGCGCGGCACCCGTCATTGGCTGATCTGATCGGAGACTGAAAAGCCGCTCATCGGATGACAAATCACTCTGCAACTGGGTTTCAAATTGTTCAAGTATCTCCCCAGGCCCTGCCATGAGTAAGCGAAACTGGGCGCGACTGCCCGGTGCGAGAATGCGCGTTGCTTCAAGATCATCACTGTGCATGACCAGTTGTGGGCTGAAACTGCGAAAGCCTGTGCCACGGTCGGGTGAGCTGAGCATTTCTGCGCCTATGCGCAGTTCACTGTAACCTAGTGTGATGCTGTCACCTTGTGCCAGCCCAAGCTGGGATAGAATCCGCGCTTCTACCCAGACCTCGCCCGGTGGCGGCATCGGCGTGGGCTGTTCTGGCTGTGTGCGTATCTGGCCCCGCAAGGGGTAGGGGGGCGTTGCCGCGCGTACCGAGACCAGCATCATCTGTTCACCCACATGGATCATGCTGGGAAACTGGGCAACTTCAGAGGTTTTCAGGCCTGCATCGCGGGCCAGCTCAATGCGTTCGGGATTGATTGGACGTTGACTGCTGAGTACCAGGTCAGCGCCGAGCATCGCAGCACTTTCGCGTAACAGACCGCGTTCGAGGCGGTCTCCCAGCAATGCCAGTAGTGTAGCTAGCGCAATGGCTATCCAGGTGGCGAACAGCAGCGCACGCCACTCAGTGGTACGAAGTTGGCTGCCTATCTGACGCAATAACAGCAGTCGGAACCCTTTCATGTGGCTGTCTCGTGCAATTGTCCGGCATGCAGCGTAACGCAGCGTTGGCAGCGAGCGGCTAGTTCCTGGTCGTGGGTGATCAGGATCAATGTGGTGTTTTCCTTGGCGTTCAGGTCGAAAAGCTGCTCAATAATCTGATGACCGGTTTCTTCATCGAGGTTGCCAGTGGGTTCATCGGCAAACAACAAGGCCGGTCGGGTGGCAAAGGCGCGTGCAATCGCGACACGTTGTTGTTCGCCACCGGAGAGTTGCGCCGGGTAGTGTTGCATGCGATCAGCCAGGCCGACTTCGGTTAGCCAATGGCGGGCTTGTTGGTCAGCATCCTTGTCTGATCGTATTTCCAGTGCCAGACGTACATTATCTAAGGCTGTCAGTTCTGGAAGCAAATGAAACGATTGGAAAATAAAACTAATATAGCGGGCGCGTTGGTCAGCGCGGGTTTTGTCATCCATGTCGCTGAGAGAGCGTCCGACCAGTTTAATCTGGCCTTCGCTGGGCTGATCAAGTCCGGCAAGCAGGCTCAACAGGGTGGATTTTCCCGCCCCTGAACGGCCGACAATGGCGAGCGTCTGGCCTGCGTGAATAGTAAGGTTCAAATCGCTGAACAGGTTTAGGCGTTGTGCTTGTGCCGGGAACCATTTTGCGACATTCTGGGCCTCAAGAATAATTTCATCAGAGTTCAGGAGCGTCATGCGTTATCTCATTTCCTTGGCTTTATTTATGTCAGCTTCGCTTAGTGCCAATACCCTGCTAGTCGTTGGTGACAGTTTGTCAGCCGCATACGGTATTTCACCTGAGCAAGGCTGGGTGGCATTGCTGGATGAGCGCTTGCAGGCAACTGATACAGATTATCAGGTAATCAACGCCAGTGTCAGTGGTGAAACAACCAGTGGTGGCCTGACGCGCTTGCCTGCGTTGTTGTCTCAGCATCAGCCGGATATTGTGCTGATTGAACTGGGTGCCAATGATGCCTTGCGAGGACTGCCAGTCGCAGTTATCCGTAAAAACCTTAAATCACTGGTAGAGCAAAGTGTCGATGCTGGCAGCCAGGTGTTATTGATTGGTATACGTATACCTGCCAATTATGGACCTCAGTATACCGACGCTTTCTTTGCTCTCTATGCTGAAGTAGCAGACCTGTATGGGGTGTCCAGAGTTCCCTTTTTGCTTGAAAATGTTGCACTGGATTGGAATCTGATGCAGTCTGACGGGCTTCATCCCAATGCGAGGGCACAGCCACTCATTCTGGATAATGTTTGGCCCTATCTGGATGTGATGCTGACAACCGCAGCGGATGGCACTTAATCTCACAGTACTATGGATTTTTAGCATGAAAACACCGGCTTCATTTATTCGGACAGGCAGTCTGCTGACTGTCATGTTGCTGGTTTCAGCCTGCAGCAATGTGCAAATTCCTGGCTTTGGCAGCCGCGAGCCGGAACCTGCCCCGGCAGAAACCGCGCAGGTAACTGAACCACCGTTAATTACCTCACTGGACTGGGCACCTAATTACTCCCAACCTATTCGTTATCTGGAAGCGCAGTTGCGTGAGCAGACAGATGATCGGGCTATGGGGCAAACTATCACCAATATTGCTTATCTGTATGATGCACAGCTCTATGTGCTGTTCGATGAGTTTCTGGATTACTTGCCGGACGCGGCCAGGATAAAGGAAATCGATGAGCAGAACAGGTGGCTGGATACGCGTCAGGAGGCCGTCAGTGAGGCCTTCAATCGTAATGGCGGTGGTGAAGTTGGCTCCTATCATGCTGCCGATATGTTTATTGCCCAGACGCGTCAGCGGATGAGTCTGATTGAGCAGCGTTTGGCGGGTGTTAAGATTGAGTGATCAGCTTCCATAGGGGCTGTTGGCTGGCTCGGTATTTGCGTTCAAATGCGGATACCACCGGGCTGTCGGAGTCAATGGCCTCAATCAGGCTGTGGATACCATAGACTGCTAGACTTAGCTGAAGCTCCTGTAGATAAATTTTCCAGTTGCTACGTGCTTCAAATTGCCTGCTCAGGGTAACCATGGCTGGAAATACTGGGTGGGCATGAAAGCGCCGGCTTAACTGAGAAGGCTTCGGATAGGGGTTGGGGTAGAACAGGCAGTGGCGTGCTGGCTGCCAGTTTGCTGCCGCAGCGAGACGCCAGAAATCCACCAGGTCAGTTCGTATCAGTAGCGCGTTATCGGGTAAGTCCGGGCGCTGACGTTGTAAGCGATGTCCGGATCGATCCAGGCCCAGTACCAGATGATCCGGATAGTGTTCAGCTAGATGGCGGGTTGAGTCACCGACACCGCAGCCTGAATCCAGTATTAAGGGTCCACCATGCGCCGTCAGTTGGGCTTCTGCCTGCTGAAAGGCGTGCAGATTAAAGTCGGCTATCGGCTTTTGAAACTCATGCTTGCGATGGCGCGCAACCCGATCTATCAGATCAGGGTGGCAGCCTTGCTGCTCTGAGGTAACTTGTCTGGAATTGCCTGTCATCATATACAATAAGACCGCGCTGGGCGCGGTCTTCAGTTTAACGTCTGTGGTGATTATGCAGCAAAATTCTGGTTGGCAAAATCCCAGTTAACCAGAGCCCAGAAACCTTTCAGGTAGTCAGGACGCAGGTTGCGGTAATCGATGTAGTAGGCGTGTTCCCACAGATCGACTGTCAGTACGGCTGTCTGACCATTGGTCATAGGTGTGCCGGCATTGCTGGTGTTGACAATTTCCAGTGAGCCGTCAGCATTTTTGACCAGCCAGGTCCAACTGGAACCGAAGTTGTTCACTGCGCGGTCATTGAACTCTTCCTGGAACTTCTCGAAAGAACCCCACTTGGTATTGATGGCATCTGCTAAAGCACCAGTAGGTGCGCCGCCGCCATTGGGGGACAAGCAGTTCCAGTAGAAAGTGTGGTTCCAAACCTGAGCGGCGTTGTTGAAAACAGGTCCGGCGGGTGCGGCTTTGATCACTTCTTCCAGTGATTTGCCTTCAAATTCTGTTCCGGGAACCAGTCCATTCAGTTTGACCACATAGGTGTTATGGTGCTTACCGTGATGGTATTCCAGGGTTTCGGCAGAGATATGGGGTTCCAGTGCATCTTTGGCATAGGGTAGTGCTGGTAGTTCGAAGCTCATAGTATATGTCCCTTATTATCTGACAGGTTTAAATCAATGTGGCTTAATGTTGCTTAATCATAGCACCGTTATATGTATCTATCATGATACAAAAAGTGTGTTTTTTTGTTGGCGAAAAATAGCAAAAGAGTTGAGCCACATAAATAGAATAGGTCTTCAATCGCCCATCTTCATTAGTTTATCTTGGGGTGAGTCTGTAAAAATCAAGGGTTGCCACTCCTCCTGTCAGTCCGACAGGAGGAGTGGTCGCCAGTCAAGTCGCTTTTGACCGCTGGCAATGAAGCCGGGATTCTCTAATGAAGCTTTGCTGTTGTATGACAACGTGTTGAGCTCAGGCAGCTGCAGCAGTTCACCACCCGCCGCTTCTAGAATGGCCTGGCCTGCGGCTGTATCCCATTCGCTGGTAGGTGATAAGCGTAAATACAGATCGGCTTGCCCTTCGGCAATGCGACACAATTTGAGTGAGCTGCCCAGACATTGAGTCGTTATGTTGCTGGCGTCGGCTGGTAAAAGCTGGCCAATGGCCTCCGATTCATGCTGGCTGTGGCGACGACTGGTTAATAATGTCAGAGTGCCTTCAACTGAGCGCGTATGAATCGCGGTGCCAGCTTCTAAGCGCTGACTTTTCCATGCCCCGATTGCCGGGCTGCCCCAGTAGAGTGTTTCACTGTCGGGAGCATAAACTATGCCAAGTTGCGTCTGGCCAGCTTCTATAAGAGCGATGTTGACGGTAAATTCACCGTTGCGATGCAAAAACTCCCGGGTGCCATCGAGTGGGTCGAGTAGCCAATAGCGAGGCCAGTGCTGCCGCTGCTGCCAGTCAGGAATTTCAGCTTCTTCACTGAGTATCGGTATGTCGGGAGTGAGCTGTTGCAAGCCTTCTACCAGTAGCTTGTGTGCGGCCAGATCGGCGGCTGTCACCGGTGTGTTATTACTTTTCTGTTGCGTGTTCCAGTGGGTTGGATCCTGGTAAATGTGCATAATGACATCGCCAGCATCGCAGGCTAACTGTTTTAGAGTCGGTAAGAGGTTGCGGTACATGCTGCTCCCATGAGTAATGCGTTGGTCATAGACTTTAAAAGCGTTGGGCAAGCGTTCATACTCTAGTCAGTATAAAAGAGAAACAGGCGGGATGATGCTGGACTGGAAAAAAATCGATACCTTGCTGCTGGATATGGATGGCACGCTGCTGGATCTACACTTTGATAGTTATTTTTGGTTGGAGTTTTTGCCTCTTCGCTATGCTGAAGTGCATCAGCTTGAACCAGGAGAGGCACGAGTCTGGCTGCATGAACGAATTGGCAAAGAGCAGGGGACGCTGAACTGGTATTGCCTGGACTACTGGACTGAGCAACTGGGAATACCCATAGCCGATCTGAAGCGTGAGATAGCTGAGCGTATCAGTTTCAGGCCTCATGTTGAAGATTTCTTGCTGGCAGTGCGCTATGCCGGTATTCGTACAGTAATAGTAACTAATGCCCATCGCGGCAGTTTATCCTTAAAGATTGAAAAAACTGCTATCGATGCACTGGTTGATAATGTCGTCAGCTCGCATGACTTTCGTTACCCTAAAGAGGTGCAGGCTTTCTGGCAGCAGTTACAGCAAGTAGAGCCCTTTGACCCTGAGCGAACCCTGTTGATTGACGATAGTCTGGCTGTGTTACGTTCAGCGCAGACCTATGGCATTCGTTATCTGCTGTCCATCGTGCAGCCAGACAGTCAGTCTGAGCCTCGCACTATTACCGAGTTTCCCTTTATCGACCACTTCACCGAGGTTATGCCAGACAAATGACCCAGCATTATTATCATGCCGATCACAAGGTGCGCCTGGATAAATGGTTATGGGCCGCGCGTTTTTACAAAACCCGGGCGCTGGCCAAGCAGATGATTGATGGTGGCAAGGTGCAGTATGATGGTACCCGTGCCAAGAGCAGTAAAATGGTGGAAGTGGGGGCAGAAATCACCCTGCGCCAAGGCAATGAAGTGAAGACCGTCGCCGTGCTGGCATTATCGGATCAGCGCCGGGGTGCGACTGAAGCGCAGGCGCTTTACCGTGAAACCGAGCAAAGTGTGGCGCAGCGTGAGGCGCATGCCGCTCAACGCAAAATGTTAGGCAGCGCCCCGGATCAACGCCCCGATAAACGTAGTCGGCGTGAATTGCTACGCGTTAAAGGCAGTTGGGATTAGCTGCGTTACTCAGGGATTGAAAAAAGGTAGTTGTTTCAGCAGTGGTAATCGTCCGATGAGCTGGAACAGCGGTAGAAAAGCTTTTTCCATCCAGCGAGTCAGTCTCAACAGTAGCGGGGAGTAGAAGGCCCAGGCAAGTAATGGCAATGCCACAGAGAAACCGCCAACAGCTACATCACTGAACCAGTGTGCCCCACCGACCACTCGCGGCAATATCATCACTGAAGCTAGAGCAACGGCGAGATAGCTGCCAAGACAGCGGGTATTCATGATCAGATAAGCGGCCCAAACAATCAGTACGGTGGCATGGTCACCTGGAAAGCTGCGACCGGAGCCGTCTTTGGCAGGAATGTCCGGGAATAGCTCGGTTAACAGGTACGCTGGAGACAGGACTAAAGAGGGACTGGGCCCGCTGAGATCCAGCTTTTCGGAGAATTCGTAGAAAAAATAACGTAAAACTACTAGTGACAGCATTAGCGCCAGGAAGCCTACCAGTGCTTGTTGTAGCTGTTGTCTTCTGAAACCGAACCCGGGAAAGATGATGAATATCAGCATGACGATAGCCAGTAGCATATCTTTGTAGCGGGTGTTGGCCCAGGCCCAGATCCATGCCCAGGTATCGCCTTCCGCAAGGGTTCCGTTAAGTGTCAGAAACAGGCTGCTATCTAATTGTCGCCATAGTTGAAAACCGCTGGGAAATATAAAACTGAGCATCAGCAATAAAGCAATCAAGTGCATCATGAGCAAGGGAATGGGGCGCCATTGATTACCAAATACAGGAGAGATTGAAGTCATGCGTTTATCTTTATGGGTTGTGATAAAATCGTCTCCTATAGTAACAGTCATAGATACCAGCTCAAAGTCTGGTATTGCAGCAATAATGGAAAATAGTGTATGAGTACAGCGGATAAAATCCAGCGTATCCTTTTTGAAGAGGCCGATGTCCGCGGTGTTGTGGCCGGTTTACAGACAAGCTATGGTGCCGTATTGGAGCGCAATAGCTACCCTATGATGATTCAGAAGCTACTGGGTGAAATGCTTGCTGCTGTAGCACTGCTGAGTTCTACTTTGAAATTTGATGGTCGTCTGATACTCCAGGCTCAGGGAGAGGGTGCCGTGCGCCTGTTGATGGCAGAGTGCAGTCATCATCAACAGGTGCGTGGTATCGCGCGCATTGAAGGTGAGCTGCCGGATGCCGAAAATTTTGCGCAACTGTTTGCACAGGGGCGCTTGGCCCTGACTATTGAGCCTGTCAACGGGCAACGTTATCAAGGTGTTGTGCCGATGGAGCAGGGATCACTGGCGGCTTGTCTTGAAGATTACTTCAGTCGTTCGGAACAGTTGCCTACGCGTATTCAATTGGCCTGCGATGGTGAGCGTGCGGCGGGAATGTTGTTGCAGGTGCTGCCAGCTGCTGGAGGGGGGCATGAGGACTGGAACCGGATTGGTATGCTGGCTGATACGCTGACGCAGGAGGAGCTGCTGACGTTGGATAATGAATCAATGCTGTATCGATTGTTCCATGAAGAGGCGTGTCGTCTTTACGAGGCACAAACCTTGGCGTTTCACTGTGACTGTTCTCGTGAGCGTTGTGGACGTGCGCTTCAGTTGGTCGGCCGGGATGAATTGCTTGCAGCGGTCGGTGAGCAAGGCGGGCATATCAGCGTCGACTGCCAATTTTGTAATACCGTCTATCAATTTGATCATGAAGATATTTTGGCATTAACAGAGGATCAGCGTCCGGCTGGAGAAACCCTGCATTGAATTAAGCCGCTATGCAACTTTAGTGAAACAGTTAATGAGAACAGTTTCCGGTTGTCCACATGGCGGTTTTTTTATGCAATAATAGCCGTCCTTAAAACAATAATAAGTTTTGCAAGCCGGTATATTTACACTGCGAAGTACTATCTGATACCTGTGGCGTATCTGGTCAGGGCTCGCATTTGCTATTCAGTAATTTGTTGGCATCAAGCCAAGGGAAAGCGTAATGACTACAGACACTGTCAAAATTGCACATCAGAATCTGAGCCCTGCTGAACTGGTGGAGCGTGCTCTGCAGCGCCAGGAAGGTGTGCTTGCTGATACCGGTGCATTGGTTGTAACTACCGGCAAGCGCACTGGTCGTTCACCGATGGATCGTTATATCGTCGAAGAATCCTCTACAGTCGCAGACATCGATTGGGGACAAGTTAACCGTCCGTTTGATGCTGATAAGTTTGATGCCCTTTGGCAGCGTGTAGAAAGCTGGCTGGAAGGTGAAGAGCGTTTTGTCTCTCAGGTTCACGTTGGATCTGACCACAATTATTATTTGCCAGTCAAAATGACTACCCAGACTGCCTGGCAAAACCTGTTTGGCCTGAATCTGTTTATTCGCCCGCATCAGTATAACCCCAAGGGTAAGCCTGAGTGGGAAATCATTAACGCTGCAGGTTTTGTATGTGATCCTGAGCGTGATGGTACAAACAGTGATGGTTGCGTGATCCTCAACTTTGCTGAACGCAAGGTACTTATCGCCGGTATGCGTTACGCCGGTGAAATGAAAAAGGCGATGTTTTCAGTGCAGAATTTCCTGCTGCCTGCGCATGATGTGCTGCCGATGCACTGCTCTGCTAACATTGGAGAAGATGGTTCTACCACGTTGTTCTTTGGTTTGTCAGGTACCGGCAAAACTACCCTGTCTGCTGATCCAGAGCGTTACTTGATTGGTGATGATGAGCACGGCTGGGGCAAAGGGGTTGTATTCAATATTGAAGGTGGTTGCTATGCCAAGACCATCAATCTGAGCAAAAAGAACGAACCGATTATCTGGGATGCGATTCGTTTTGGTGCCATCGTTGAAAATGTTACCCTGAATGCTTGTCGCAAAGCGGATTATAACGACACGTCACTGACTGAAAATGGACGTTGTGCTTATCCGCTGGAGCATGTTGATAAGCGTTCTGCGACCAATATGGGTGAAGAGCCGGATTCCATTGTATTTTTGACCTGTGACCTGACAGGGGTCTTGCCACCTGTGTCTGTATTGTCCAAAGAAGCGGCAGCTTATCATTTCCTGTCTGGTTATACGGCGCTGGTTGGCTCCACGGAAATGGGTTCAGGTGGTGGGATTAAATCTACCTTCTCTACCTGCTTTGGTGCGCCCTTCTTTCCGCGTCCGGCGCATGTTTATGCTGACCTGCTGATGAAGCGAATCAGTGACTATGGTTCACGCGTTTACTTGGTTAACACCGGTTGGACTGGTGGCTCTTATGGTACGGGTGAACGGTTTAGTATCCCGACAACCCGGGCTATTATCAGTGCGATTCAAAGTGGAGCGTTGAAAGACTGTGAAACCCAGCAACTGCCGGGTATTAATCTGGCTGTGCCTTTGGCTGTCCCCGGTGTTAACAGTGGCTTGCTGAATCCACGTGAGACCTGGGCTGATCCAGCGGCTTATGATGCGGCCGCGAAGGACCTGATTGGTCAGTTTGTTAGTAATTTCACTAAGTTTAATGGCATTTCGCAAGAGATCGTTAAGGCAGGACCTGAGCTGTAACGGCTTAGTTGGTACATAAAAAAAGGGGGGCAATGGAAATTGCCCCCCTTTTTTATGTACAGGACGTACGGTATGCCGCGAGCGCATGGCTGCACAGGAGCGGCGCATCTAAAGCAAGCTACCCACAATGTGGGGTTAGCTGCACTTCAGTTTGTAATCGATACTTTTCAGATAATCCGCTTCGCTTTCCAGGTCAGTCTGGGTCAGAGGGTGATGTTGCAGCCATTCGCTTGGGAAGGTCAGGGTGATTTTCTGATTTTCTACCTGCAGTTTGAAAGCGGGCAGGCGGGCCTTACTGCGACTTCTATGCAGGATAACCGCAAGGCGAAGCAGCAAGCTTAAGTGTATATAGGGTAGTTGCTTGTCTTCAGGCAGTAGCTTTAATTCATCCTTGGGTAGTTTTCGACGGTGGGCTCTGGCCAGGAAGGCGAGCAGTTGTTGCTCTGTGTTACTGAATCCCGGTAGGTCGCAGTTTTGCAGTAAATAGGCACTGTGGCGATGAAAGCGGTTGTGTGAAATGGTCAGGCCGATTTCGTGTGTGCGTGCCGACCAGCCGAGCATGTCGTGAAATTCATTATCCTGAAGTTGCCAGCTATCACTGACCTGGGCCAGCATGATCAGTGCTGTTGCTTCTACATTGGCGGCATGACGGGTATCGATATGGTGGCGTTTCATCAGCGCATTGATGGTACGCTCTCGCACATCTTCATGGCGCAGTCGACCGGCCATATCGTAGAGCACGCCTTCGCGAAGTGCCCCGTCCGAATATTCCATGGTATGAATATCCAGCGACTCAAAAATTGCACACATAATAGCGGTGCCTGCCGGGAGTACGGCTTTTCTTTCCGGTTTGATGCTGCTTAGGGTGATGTCATCAGTGTGGTTGAATTTCAGTAGATAGGCTTTAAGCTGGTTCAGGGCTTCAGCCGTAATAGGCCCGGAAGAGTACCCTAGCTCTATGCAGGCCTGATTGATGGCTTTGGCAGTACCGGATGAACCGACACAACTTTGCCATCCCATGCGGCGATAGTTATGTCGGATCGACAGCAGTTCCTGCATGGCAGCCATTTTAGCTTGTTGAAAGCCCTTGTCCGTTAGTAGGCCAGCAGGGAAGAAATCTTCGCTAAAGCTAACGCAGCCCAGTTGCAAACTTTCCAGTAGTCGTGATTCAAAGCGTTCACCAATGATGCATTCAGTACTGCCTCCCCCTATGTCGATAACCAGGCGACGGCCGGTATCATCGGCCAGAGTATGCGCAACACCCAGATAAATCAGGCGTGCTTCTTCATAACCAGAAATGATCTGCAGCGGTAGTCCGATAACAGCAGAGGCGCGGCTGGCAAACTCCCGGCGATTTGAGGCTTCACGCAGGGCGTTGGTGGCAACTGCTCGTATGGCTGACCTGGGTAGCTCTTTGATGCGTTCAGCAAAGCGCCGCAAGCAGTCGATCCCACGTTGTTGGGCTTCTTCTGAGAGAGTGCCGGCTTCATCCAGTCCGGCAGCCAGTTGCACTTTTTCTGACATGACATCGACCGGTTTGAGTTCTCCATCCACCAGCCGGGCAACTACTATATGAAAGCTGTTGGAGCCAATATCGATTGCCGCCAGCAGCGCACCCTCTTCAGGTTGATCGAGCCGGCCGGGCTGTTCGTATACTTCCATTAAGCTCTCCACGTCACGTTTTGTAGCGAATGGTCGCTATTTTGCCAGACGCTGTGGCGCATAAGAAGCCGTAAAAACATTTTCTTGGCGTATCTATGCCATTCGGATAAGTTCACAAGCCTATACGGCAGGTGTTATGATCCCTATATGACAGCTATTACAAAGCACCCGGTGCAATGGAGAAACAGAGACATGAGTGAAAATATTATTAATGTCACCGATGCCACTTTTGAAGAAGAAGTGGTAAAAGCAGATAGCCCCGTGTTGGTTGACTACTGGGCAGAATGGTGTGGTCCGTGCAAGATGATTGCGCCCGTTCTGGAAGAAATTGCCAAAGAGTATGAAGGGCAATTGAAGGTATGTAAGCTCAATATCGACGAAAATAATGATACGCCGCCCAAGTTCGGCATCCGCGGTATACCTACCTTGATGTTGTTCAAGGGTGGCAGTGTCGAGGCCACTAAGGTGGGAGCGTTGTCGAAGTCTCAGTTGTCTGCTTTTATCGATGCTAATCTCTGAGTGATGGTCGGGATGAAAGGGTTGGAGTACTCCACCCTTTCCAATAGTCTTGCTCAGGATCAATCACCATACGATAATATCGACGGATACTGGACAGCGGTCGTTAAACACTTTATATTCATGCTGTGCTTGGCTGATGATCCTGTCAGATCCCGGCAGGGTGTTACAGTCCGATCTGCGGATCCACTGAAGCAATCTCTTTCCAACTCAATCCTCCGGCTTACCATTCAATTATCAGCCTTCGCTTGGCTGCATTCTAAAAAACTATGAATCTATCTGAATTAAAACTCAAAAGTGTTCCAGATCTACTGGAAATTGCAAACAGCATGGGCATCCAGAACATGGCCCGTTCCCGCAAACAGGATGTGATTTTTGCCATCCTGAAAAAGCATGCTGTTAGCGGTGAAGATATATACGGCGACGGCGTCCTTGAAATACTTCAGGACGGCTTTGGTTTTTTACGCTCGGCAGATTCGTCTTACCTTGCCGGACCTGATGACATTTATGTTTCACCCAGTCAGATTCGTCGCTTTAATCTGCGCACGGGCGATACCATCGCTGGAAAAATCAGGCCACCCAAAGATGGTGAGCGTTATTTCGCGCTGTTAAAAGTTAGCGAAATTAACTTTGACCGTCCTGAAAATGCCAAGAATAAAATACTGTTCGAGAACCTGACACCGCTATTCGCCCAATCGCGCATACGCATGGAAGTCGGTAATGGCAGTACCGAAGATATTACTGCCCGTGTCATCGATCTGGTGTCACCTATGGGCAAAGGTCAGCGTGCGCTGATCGTATCGCCGCCTAAAGCCGGTAAAACGCTGATGTTGCAGAATATTGCCAACAGCATTACCCGCAACAGCCCAGATTGCTACTTGATTGTGCTGTTAATAGATGAGCGCCCGGAAGAAGTGACAGATATGCAGCGAACTGTCCGCGGTGAGGTTGTTGCCTCAACGTTTGATGAGCCGCCTTCACGTCACGTACAGGTCGCTGAAATGGTGCTGGAAAAAGCCAAGCGTCTGACTGAGCATAAAAAAGATGTGGTCATCCTGCTGGATTCCATTACCCGTCTGGCACGTGCTTATAACACCGTGATTCCGTCTTCCGGTAAAGTATTGACGGGTGGTGTCGATGCCCATGCTCTGGAACGCCCCAAGCGTTTCTTTGGTGCGGCGCGTAACATCGAAGAGGGTGGCAGCCTGACAATCATTGCCACAGCGTTGGTAGATACCGGTTCCAAAATGGACGAAGTTATCTACGAAGAGTTTAAAGGTACCGGTAATGCTGAAGTGCATCTGGACCGTCGTATTGCGGAAAAGCGTGTGTTCCCGGCAATTAATATCCGTCGTTCAGGTACACGCCGTGAAGATCTGTTGACTACAGAAGATGAACTGCAGCGTATCTGGATCTTACGCAAATTGCTTGATCCGATGGATGATTCCGCCGCTACCGAGTTCGTCATCGATAAGCTGAAAGACTTTAAGACCAATGATGAGTTTTTCCAGTCGATGAAGCGTAAGTAAGCGATCTGTAAAAACGATCTGCAAAAAGAGTTCTGACGTAAACATTCGAAACTCTTTCACCCAGACACCCAGGTAGCGTTGCTGTCTGGGTGTCAGTGTCTGGTAAGACTTAGCTATGTCCACGCCAAAATATAATGACCTTCGCGATTTTATCCAGATGCTTGAGGCCAGAGGTCAGCTCAAGCGCATTACCCAGCCTGTCAGCCCTGTGCTGGAAATGACTGAAATCGCGGATCGAACCCTGCGTGCAGGTGGCCCCGCACTGTTATTTGAGAACCCGATTGGGTTCGATATTCCGGTATTGGCCAATCTGTTCGGTACGCCTGAGCGGGTGGCCTTGGGCATGGGGCAAGAATCTGTATCTGCACTGCGTGATGTGGGTCTATTGCTGGCGCAGTTAAAAGAGCCGGAACCACCCAAGGGCTTCAAAGATGCCTGGGACAAGCTACCGGTATTCAGACAGGTGCTGAATATGGGACCGAAGCTGGTTAAATCAGCACCCTGTCAGGCCGTTGTAACTGAAGGCGACGCTGTAGATCTGTATCGTTTACCCATTCAAACCTGTTGGCCAGGCGATGCCGGGCCCTTGGTCACTTGGCCATTGGTGATTACCCGTGGGCCGAATAAAAGTCGACAGAATCTGGGTATTTATCGACAGCAGCTGATTGGTCGTAATAAGCTGATTATGCGCTGGTTGGCGCATCGTGGCGGCGCACTGGATTTCCGTGAATGGAAACAGCAGCATCCCGGTGAACCTTTCCCTGTAGCTGTCGCCTTGGGGGCTGATCCTGCTACTATTCTTGGTGCTGTGACACCGGTACCGGACACGCTATCCGAATATGCTTTTGCTGGTTTATTGCGCGGTGGAAAGACCGAGCTGGTGAAATGTATCGGTAATGATTTGCAAGTACCTGCAAGTGCCGAATTCATTCTGGAAGGCTATATCGATCCGGACGAAACCGCTGAGGAAGGCCCATTTGGCGATCATACCGGTTATTATAATGAAGTGGACCGTTTCCCGGTTTTTACCGTAGAGCGCATTACCCACCGCAAGGATCCAATCTATCACAGTACCTATACTGGCAGACCGCCGGATGAACCGGCGGTGTTAGGTGTTGCACTCAATGAAGTGTTCGTACCAATTCTGCAGAAACAGTTTCCAGAAATCGTCGACTTCTATCTGCCGCCGGAAGGCTGCTCTTACCGCCTTGCCGTGGTCACGATGAAGAAGCAGTATCCAGGCCACGCCAAACGGGTGATGCTGGGTGTCTGGTCGTTTTTACGTCAGTTTATGTATACCAAGTTTGTCATTGTATGTGACGACGATGTGAATGCGCGTGACTGGAAGGATGTTATCTGGGCCATGACCACGCGTATGGATCCTGCAAGAGACACCGTCATGATCGAGAACACACCAATTGATTACCTGGATTTTGCGTCACCTGTTTCTGGTCTGGGATCAAAAATGGGCATGGATGCAACCAATAAATGGCCTGGGGAAACCCAGCGTGAATGGGGTGAGCCAATTCAGATGTCTGCAGAGATCAAGGCGCATGTAGATGATATATGGGACAGTTTAGGTATTATTTCTGGAGAGAGTTTTGAATAGATATACGGCAAAAATAATCAGTAATGAGCGTTTGAATCGTGATGTCTATCGGGTTCGGATTGCGCTGAAAGCATCAGGGTCTGAACCAGCAATTTTTAGTGCGGGTCAGTATCTTGAGCTATTTTTGCCAGATGGTCGCAGTGCGTTCTTTTCTATCGCATCAGCTCCAGAGCAGGCGGACGAGCTGGAGCTACATATTCGTCATATGCCAGATAGTGAGATGAATTGTGCGCTTGTTGCGCACCTGGAGCAGGCTTCCGAAGTGGAACTGAGCATGGCTATGGGGCAGTGTCATCTTTCTGCCGCAGCTTTATCAACTGAGCGCACACTGGTTTTTGTTGCCGGTAGTACCGGCTTTGCGCAAATAAAAAGCATGGTTGAGCATTTGTTAGCCAATCAGGTAACTCAGCCTATTCATGTTTTCTGGGGTGGGCGGATTGCTGATGATCTCTATCTGGATGATCTGGCCCGTCAGTGGGCAAATGACTACTCCAATCTACACTATACCGCTGTAGTATCAGAGCCCAACGCTAGTTGGCTGGGTGAGCGAGGATTGCTGCCTGACATCGTGGCGGCAGACATTCAGGCACCCGCTGAAACGGATATTTATGCCTGCGGCTCACCCGGTATGGTGTATGCACTGGTTGATGCACTGGAAGCCAAAGGCATCAGCGAGCGCCAGATACATGCGGATGTGTTTGCCTATGCGCCCCGGCCTAAGGCAACAAGCTAACGATTTGAATCAAGGGTGCGTCTAAGTCTATTAGACGCACCCCTCAGGCACCTAGTCGGCTTTAAGTGCCGGTTTCGGTAGGGGTAGATCGGGCAATTTCGCTGTCAGATTGCTAATACCCTGATTCATAACCTGCATGGCTTTTTCCGGTTGTTCCAATTGCTGCAACAAACGGGCAAACTCGGCGCAGGTGTCCAGGTCAGGATCAATACTTAAGCTTTGCTCATAAAACCCTACCGCCTCACTCCACAGTTGGCATTTTGCTGCCAATCTTGCCAGGGCAATATATAATCCCGGGCTTTGTTCATGAACCGATAACCATTTTTGTGCTTGTTGATAAAGCTTGCGTGGTTTGGTGCTATCGATTAGACCATAAAGGGGAATAAGTGTTTCACTCCAGCGGGTTTCCAGACGTTGGCGCAATAAAGTTTCTACGGCCTTATAGTCACCGGCAGTGATTAACTGTTCGGCATATTCTGCCACTACATCATCGTAACTGGATGCTGTTTCAGGCATGCTTACCCAGACACTCTGTAGATGCCGGACCCGCTGTTCCGGTTCGGGTGTAGAGCCTCCTGCTGTTGGTGTTTTCTGTTTATGCAGCAGATGTAACAGTGTTTCACGCTCCAGACGATTTAGATTTTCCTGTGGTAGTGCTTTGCTGCGGCGCAGATCGGGTAGAATATCGGCAACACCCTGCCAATCATGCAAACGTGCCGAGACATCGGCCAGCAAGGACAGAATTTGTTTATTGTGTGGTTGTTTGCGACGCAGTTTGAGTAAATTGGCCAGCGCCGCTTCCAGTTGTCCGCGTGAAACCTGAATCTGCGCTTGGGTAATGCTGACCGCCAGGCTGGCTTCAGGGGTCGACTTTAAAGCTTTTTTCAGCAGTTCATCAGCACCGGCCTGGTCTCCATTCTCATGTGCAGCCCGAGCAGCTGCCAGGTAGTTGATTGCAGGCAAGTCGAAGTTTTCTGCGCTGCGCGTCAGGGATTTTTGTGCCTTGCTCCACTCGCCTTCGGACAGGGCCAGCAGGCCCTTCAAGGTATTTCTCCGTGCAGATTGCTGTTTCTTGATGGCTCGCCAATGACGGAAGCGTCCCGTTGGCAGGCGGGTATTAAAGATCAGATTGAAGATCAAATGCAGCAGTATAAAGGCAATGAATACGCCAACCAGAAATACCCACAGGGTGGTTTCAACGGTGGTGTTGTTATAGGCCAGCAGCACATAACCGGAATCGGTGACCATCATCTGGCCAGCCCAAGCACCGGCTACAAGGACCAGTAACAGTAATACGAAAAGGCGCTTCATCAGTTGCCTCCTTCACGCTTCAGGCGGCGCAATTCACTGATGTGAGTCTGTAATGCATCCAGCGATGCATTGATCGACGGCACCTCTGGGGCGACTTCGACAGCTTTCAGTTCATCAAGGCCGCGCAACAATGACTGGGTTGTTGCATCGCTGGGTTCAAAATAGTCCGCTATCCAGCGGCTGGCTTTTTCCAGGCTCTCTGAATAGGCGCCTTGGCGGCGTTGCAGCAACGCGTGTTGAGCTTGTTCCAGCATCAGGTGCAGGTTTTGTTGCAGATAGTAGGTTTGTTCTGGTGAGAGCAAAGGTTCAACCGGGTCATCACGGTGTTGGATTACAACCAGTTGATCCAGCTTAGACATGGCGCTGGACAGTGCGTTTTTGGCGCCAGCTCCCCAAGTGTCACGGACTGCTTCAGGTGTTATCTCTTCCAGCATATCCGGTAGCTGACGACGATCTGTAACCGGTGTCATGCGTAGATCAGACACGCGTGCATTCAAAGCACTGAGGCGTAGGAAAACGCCTTCGGTATCCAGACGGGGAACAGCATCCAGTGCGGCGATATCCTCTGCCAGAGCTTCGCGGACCGGATAGAGTGCCGCGTCATCTGCCTGTTGCAGTATTTCGTCAGCAGACCTGAGCAAGGCCAGGGCACCCGTGGCGCTTTGTTCCATTAGTACACGCTGGTTGGCAAGGCGCAATAGATACTCAGCCTCAGCCAGCAGCCAGTCCTTTTCGGAAACGACCTGCTGTGCTTGAACCTGACGAATGCTTTGAGTCAAGCGTTGTTGCAGACTGTCGACGTTACGTTGGCTGGCCGCTGTTTGCTCCTTCAATTGGCCTAGTTGCTGATTGATGCCCGCCGCCTGCTCGCTAACAGAGGAAACCGTACGAGCTACTTCAGTAGCATTACTGGCCAGTCGGGTTTCGACCTCAGCCGCCAAACTGACGGTTTTATTCTGCAGCTGTTGGTTCTGGTAAAACAAATAGCCAGATAAGCCCAATGCAGCCAAGGCGATAACTAAGGCTGCTCTTGCGGGCCAGGGGGATGAGGATTTAGATGCCGTTGCTGTGTCTGAGCTGTGTGTGGCTAATCCGGGCTTGGCTTGGCGGACCTCAGATTCAGTGGCTGTACTCTCAACTGCACTGCTCTCAGTTGCAAGGCTCTCAGTTGCAAGGCTCTCTGAGGTAGGGCTCTCTGTAGCACTGGAGGTGCTATCGTCTCCTGGCGCCGCTGTTGTGTGTGTATCCGGTTGTTCTGTTTCAGCTACAGGTGTTTCAGGATTACTATTCTGGTCGGGTTTATCAGATTTATTTGTCATGCCAGCTGTTCCAAGTCATTTCCGGGGAGAGTGGCCCGGACCATTGAGTCGTCATCCGGTCCCTGTGCAACTCTGACCCGCCTGTATCCCAGCTCCCGTGCAATGACGGCAATGCGTTCACTGGGCACTATTAAAAGCGTGTTGAGCAGCGGTTGATACCGGTCTGCTGAATAGGCCGTAATAAGGGTCTGCAGGTTTAACAGACCTTCGCCGCTGGTAATGAGCAGCGCCGACAAGGGTTCATCCAGCAGTTTCTGCTTTACTGTTTGTTCAGAATAACCGGGGAGACGTCGATAGTAAACTGTACCATAGTCAACTCTGGCTCCGCGTGCTGTCAGGGTGGAGCGCATTAGATCTCGACCGCCATTGCCTCGCAGTATCAGAATCCGCTGACCATTAACCTGTTGGAACCTGTCGCTAGCGAGCAGCGCTTCAGAGTCATAGCCCTGATCACTGGACCAGGCAGGGATACCCTGCTTTTCAAGCTGCTTAACTGTCTGGCGGCCTATACCGATCCAGTCGATGCCCAAGGGGAATTGTGGCCAGAAGTCTTCGATCAGTTCAACACCCAGTCTGGCGGCATTGGGGCTGACAAAAATGACTTTCTGGTAGAGATCCAGATCCAGCAGGCAGTACTTGAGGTCGGCGTAAGCCGCATCTGAATCACTCACCGGTTCGATCTGGATGAGTGGCAGGCATACGGCCTCGCCACCAAGCGCCTGGATCAGCGCCTGCTGTGTCTGGCTCTGATGGACCGCTCGAGTGACCAGTAAACGCTGTCCTTGCAGCGGTTTAGCCGCGTTCTGTGTAGACATGCTTTAATATGTCGTCAGCGCCCGCGGCAAGCAGTTGCTCCGCCAGTTGAATGCCCAGAGCCTCAGCGGACTCAACCGGACCGGTGATGTCATCGCGTAACACACGACTACCGTCCGGCAGGCCGACCAAACCACGTAACCAAAGCTGAGTATTGTTTTCCTGTAATACGGCATAGCAACCGATAGGCACCTGACAGCCCCCTTCAAGGCGACGGTTCATGGCGCGTTCTGCCAACACGCGGCTGGCTGTTTGAGTGTCGTGCAGGGGTTTCAGCAGACTGATCAGTTCCTGATCATCGCTACGACACTCAATGCCGACAGCACCCTGTCCACCGGCAGGAAGGCACTCCTCGGCGGGCATCTCTCTACGGATACGCGCTTCCAGCTTGAGCCGAACCAAACCGGCAGTTGCCAGAATAATGGCGTCAAACTCTCCAGCATCCAGCTTGCCCAGGCGTGTCTGTACATTGCCGCGTAAACTGCTGACTTTCAGATCGGGGCGGCGTTCACGTACTTGAACCTCTCGGCGCAATGATGAGGTGCCGACATGGGCGCCCTGGGGGAGGTCGTCAAGCGAGGCGAAGTGGTTACTGATAAAGGCATCGGTAGGTTTTTCACGTGGACAAATCACGGCCAATCCCAGTCCTTCAGGAAATTCCATGGGTACATCTTTCATCGAATGTACGGCAATATCCGCACGATTCTCCAGCATGGCATTTTCCAGCTCTTTGACGAACAGACCTTTACCACCGATTTTTGCTAATGGCGTATCCAGAATCTTGTCACCCTGAGTCACCATGGTGACCAGTTCAATCTGGATGCCAGGGTAGTGAGCTTCAAGCTCGGCTTTGACATATTCAGCCTGCCATAGGGCCAGCAGGCTTCGGCGTGTTGCGATACGGATGGTTCTGCTCATAAGGGTGTCCTGTTGCCGTGAGTGCAAAAAATCAGATACAGATTGTAGCAGATTAACCACAACGGGCGATAAACCCCACGGTAATCCGTGGCCAAGCTTGGTATAATGGCGGGATTTTCAGCCATCCGCCAGTTCATGGCCTGTTCATGGAGAGTGTCAGTATGAGCAACAAAACCAATCAGCAATGGGGCGGCCGTTTTTCCGAGCCGACCGATGCTTTTGTCGCGCGTTTTACCGCATCAGTTGATTTCGATAAACGCCTCTACAAGCAGGATATTCAGGGCTCCGTTGCCCATGCGCGGATGCTGACCCGGGTAGGTGTGCTGAGTCAGGATGAATGTGATGCTATTTTGCGCGGGTTGGGTGAAATTCGCGTTGAGATAGAACGGGGTGAGTTCGAGTGGTCGGTTGCATTAGAGGATGTTCACATGAACATCGAAGCGGCACTGACGCATAAAATAGGTGTGGTCGGCAAAAAGCTGCATACGGGGCGGTCACGTAACGATCAGGTAGCTACGGACATACGCCTCTATCTGCGCGATGAAACTGATTTGATCCTGGATGAGCTATCCCGATTGCAGCAGGGGTTGCTGGAATTGGCTGAGCGTGAAGCCGATACCATCATGCCGGGCTTTACCCATCTGCAAACGGCGCAACCGGTGACCTTTGGCCACCATTTAATGGCCTGGTTTGAAATGCTTAGCCGTGATTATGAGCGCTTCGTTGATTGTCGCAAGCGTATCAATATTCTACCCTTGGGAGCCGCTGCACTGGCCGGTACCACCTATCCGATTGATCGCCACTATACGGCTGAACTGTTGAAGTTCACCGCTCCGGCAGGTAATTCACTCGACGCGGTATCGGATCGTGACTTTGCCATAGAGTTCTGTGCCGCATCGAGCCTGTTGTTGATGCACATGACGCGAATGTCAGAAGAGCTGGTGCTCTGGGCCTCTGCGCAGTTTAATTTTGTTGATCTGCCGGATCGCTTCTGCACCGGTTCGTCGATTATGCCGCAAAAGAAAAATCCCGATGTGCCAGAGCTGGTAAGAGGCAAAAGTGGTCGGGTCTTTGGACATTTGTTCTCTTTGCTGACACTGATGAAGTCTCAGCCGCTGGCGTACAATAAAGATAATCAGGAAGACAAAGAGCCGCTGTTCGACACAGTTGATACGGTTAAAGGTTGTTTGCGCGCTTTTGCTGATATGGTGCCAGCGCTACAGGCACGTAAAGAGGTGATGCGTGAAGCGGCCTTGCGAGGCTTTTCAACCGCTACGGACCTGGCTGATTATCTGGTGCGTAAGGGCGTTGCTTTCCGTGATGCGCATGAAATTGTCGGCTTGTCGGTGGCTTATGGCATCCGCACTGGTAAGGATCTGGGGCAGATGGAGCTATCCGAGTTGCAGCAGTTTTCTGACATCATTGCAGCGGATGTGTTTAGTGTATTAACGCTGGAAGGATCTGTTTCCGCGCGTGATCACATAGGGGGGACCGCACCCAATCAAGTGCGTAAAGCCGTAGTCGCTGGTCACCAGTTGCTGTCAGGTCGTGATCTGCATAGTTGATAGTAATATCCTTGGCCGGGTTAGGCCGGAGCCGCCAGTCAATTGGCTGCTCCGGTATCTTATCAAACCTTGAAGCGTCCGATCCGGCTTTGCAGTTCATTGGCTAATTTGGCTAGTTCATCCGCCGCTGTATTCACTTGCTCAGTACTGCTTGAAGTCATTTCAGCGGCATCCGTAATAAAACTGATGTTGTGATTGATTTCATCAGCCACTTGGGATTGCTGGCGAGCGGCTTCGGCAATCTGTATGTTCATGGTATTGATTGTTTCGATTGCTGCCGCGATGCTGGTCAGTGCCTCATCTGTATCACTACAGCTGGTAACGCTGGCGGTGGCTTTGTTGCGACTCTGCTCCATTGAGCTGACCGCTTTTTCGGCACCGGTTTGCAGACGTTCAATCATATGTTGAATATCCACGGTGGAGTTCTGAGTACGGCTGGCGAGACTGCGTACCTCGTCGGCAACCACTGCAAATCCGCGCCCTTGTTCGCCTGCTCGTGCTGCTTCAATGGCGGCATTCAGCGCCAGTAGATTGGTCTGATCGGAAATATCACGAATGACATCAAGAATCTTGCTGATCTCCTGACTATCATTAGATAAGTGATTGATGATCTGTGCAGCCGCTTCGATGTCGTTGGCCAAGCCTTGAATTGATTCTTGAGTGTTGGCCAGTTTTTGTTTTCCGGATAGTGCCAATTCATTAGCTGCACCCGCAGCATGTGATGTTTGAGCTGCATTATCCGCTACTTCAGTCACTGTGGCAGTCATCTCATTCATTGCCGTAGCGACCTGTAGCGTTTCAGACTGCTCTTTTTTGGCTTGCTGCGAGGTGTCGGTGCTAGAGGCTGATAGTTCCTCTGCTGCAGCAGACAACTGAACAGTGGCAGCACCGACCTGCTTAATCAGACTGTGGATGTGCGCAACAAAGTGATTAAATGAACTTGCCAGATTGGCCAGTTCATCGCGGCCGCTGTCGTCAAGACGAGCGGTCAGGTCGCCATCGCCAGCGGCAATATTACGCAAGCTGTCTGCCGTGGTTTTTAAAGGTTTGATAATGCTGCGAGCCAATAGCGTTGCCATCAGCAGGCCCAGTAAAACTGAAATAATGCCAATCACAATGATGCGGATTAGTGCCTGTTGATAGCCCTGTACATATTCGGTGCGATCAATCATTAGCTCAACCACGCCGAGTGGTTCGCCAGAAAAATCCATGATTGGACGCGCCATGACAGCCCAGCTCTGTTCGCCTTTATCGATTTCGCTGGTATAGATCTGCCCCTGCATGACTTCGGCTAGCTGGGCCTTGGTGAGAGAGGTGTTGTTTTCAATGGTTGTGGCAAAGGTGCTGAAGCCCTGGTCTGCTGGAATATGCAGTGCTGCTCGCGCACCAAAGCGCTCAGTGAAAGTGTTAAAGAAATCCTGGCCAAATGAGAGGCCAACCTCGGCGGAACCTATATGGCGTTGCTGGTAATACACAGGAATAACGCCTCGCAGACCAATGCCAGCGACACCGCTTTCCAGGCCACTTTGGGGGCGTTGTTGATTGTTGGCCTGCAGTACTGTCAGACGGAAGCTGCTCAGGTCATCATCATATTTGTCCAGCCGATGTAAGCGTAGATAAGAGGTTGCGGGTGGCAGATGAAACTGAAACTGGCGGATATTATAAGTCTCTTGCAAGGCTTCAAATATAGGTAGTGTCAGTTGTTGCAGCAGTGCTCTGTCGCGGTTGGCAAAAGCTTCAGAAATGCCGACACCGCTTGTAGCGGCGGTAGTGATACGCAATGCCTGTTCGGCTGTTTCATCAATGGAAGCCTGCAGGGCGTTATGTAGATCTTCGAGTTGACGGCTTTCAGCACGTTGTGTGATATTACTTAAAAGGTTTAATACTGTGGGAAGAATGATGGCAATGACTAGTGCCAACATGATTGCCGTACCTAAGGCAAGGCGAATGGATATGCGAATATTTCTCAGCATTGACGGGGATTCCTAAAGCTGGACGTTAGTAGCCTAACTTTTTCTAGAGACACTAAATTTAATCTAATTCAAGCACACATTATAAAATTATAGAACTTGAATCTGTACAAGTATTGATCATGTGTGTCTTAGCTTGACTTATATCAGGAAAGTTTATGTTATCAGTGGTATCAGTGCTTTGGCCGGTGTTCGCTCTGTTGATTACTGGTGCTGGCATGCGTCGCTTCAATTTTCCTGGTAATGGCTTCTGGGCACCTGCTGAGCGGCTGACTTATTATTTTCTTTTTCCTGCGTTATTGATTAACAGTCTGAGTCAGGCCTCGCTGTCTGGACAGGAATCTTTGAGGCTGATGCTGGCCGTGCTGCTATTGCTGATGGCGGGCACGCTAGTCTGCTATGGGCTGCGACGTTTCTTGCGGTTGGGTAATGCGGCTTTTACGTCCTTCTATCAAGGCAGTATGCGTTTCAATACCTTTGTAGCCCTGGCAGTTGCCTCCGCACAGTTTGGTTCTGCCGGGATAGCTCTGGCGGCTGTAGTGGCTGCCGTTATGATTCCAGCATTGAATCTGCTTTGTGTGCTGGTATTTGCTCATAATGCAGAGCGCCAACCAACCTTGGGTGGAGTGCTGAAAACGCTGCTAACAAATCCGTTGATACTGGCGTCTGTGCTGGGAGTGAGTATTAATTTGGCAGGAGGCTTACCTGAGCTTATGCAGCCTTTCTTTGTACTCCTATCACAAATGGCCCTGCCACTTGGTTTGCTATCCGTCGGAGCTGCGTTGAACCTGTCTGCTTTGCGACGCTCGGGACGGGGGATGCTCTTCTCCATAGTGATTAAGCTGCTGTTGTTCCCCTTGCTTGCGGGATTAATTGCGCTGTTATTGGGTTTATCAACTCTGGCAGCAGGGACGTTGATCATCTTCGCCACTATTCCCACGGCTACTTCGGCCTATATTCTTGCGCGTCAGTTAGGTGGTGATGCATCGTTGATGGCGGCAATTATTACTGCACAGACCCTGTTGTCCATGCTAACCATTCCTTTTTGGTTAACATTATTACTGTAAAAATAGATTAAAATCATCATGTTAATGGCATAGTTCAATAACTACGGTTAACTCAGCCATGTAACATGCAGTAAAAAAACGAAAAAAACTCTGTAATAGACTTGAAATATTTTTATTTTGTGAAACACTATGTATGGGTCATAAACGCCTGTTTGGGTTAGTTGCAGTCACGCTATGTGGCTGATCTCTAATTAAACTGCAACGCAATAAATAAAAGAGATAGGCGAGATGAGAAGGAGTCCTGATCTAGTGCTGGTGCTGGTGCTGGTTTTTGTAATTGGCACAATAATGACTGGTGTATCTCAGAGTGGTATTGAGTTTGCGGCTGTAGTTCAACAGGTTTTCAACAGCTAAGCCGATAAACACCTTCCTCTGTGGCAATTCCTGTCAGCGGTACATCCCAGCTTTCCGTTGTCAGGCAATCTACTTTCTGTAGATTGTGTGCTAATCCTATTAGCTTCGGTCCTCTGATTATTCCTTTGTACTGCAGTTTGAAGCCAAACGTGCGGTCGTAATAGCCACCTCCCATACCCAATCGTCCGCCTTGGATATCGAAAGCAACTAACGGCAGAAAAACCAGATCCAGGGCCCAGGCCGGGGTTCTGGGTGTGCGTTGTAGTTTTGGCTCTGAAATACCATAACGGTTCAGTCGCATTGGACTACCGGGTCTGTAGGGTAAAAACCACAGGCGATTGTGATGAATCGGATGGAGTACGGGCAGATAAACAGATTTACCTAATTGCCAGCATAGGTGGATCAATGGCTCGGGACTGATTTCACCATCATTGGGTAAATAGAGAGCAATATTCTGTGCTTTACGAAACCAAAGCTGATGTTTCAGATTGCGACAGAGGCGGTTGGCATGCCGCTTTTGTTCACTGGCTGACAGTGCGCGGCGTTGGCGTCTAAGGTGTTGGCGCAGAGCCCTGCGGGAATCGGGCATGATGAAGGTCTCCCAGAGTGCCGTTTACTGATTCTGGCCCTGAACCGTGAGGTTCAGAGAGGGAGCAGTGTCTGACATATCAGGCTTTCCGACAAGCGGACATGCACACAACATCAAAGTGACACTCCCATTTAGAAGGATATAGGCTCGAGGGACTTAACCAGCTCTCGAACACCCCAGAAGACGATTTCATTATACCAGATTAACTAGGATTGTCAGCCACCGGAGTTGGATGTGTTTAATGAGTTATCAATTTTACTGCCAATGCGGCGTAAGTGAGTATCAACACTCTGGCGTTGATGCTCCTTGTTTTTCAGCAAATCATGGGACATGTTCAGCGCAGCCATGACCGCAATGCGCTCAAGCCCAACGATCTTCCCGGTATTTTTGATTTCACGCATTTTATCATTGAGATAATCAGCCGAAGCCAAAAGCTCAGCTTCAGCGCCATCCGGGCAACTGATAGTGTATTCTTTATCCAGTAGTCTGACGGTAACGCTTCGGGCTGTTGTCATGATCCGTGCTCCAATGATTTCAATCGGGAAATCATTGCTTCAATTTTACTTTGGGTTTGCGTATTCAGTTGCATCAACTGGGTGCGCTCTTCCTTTAAGCGCTGTTCTGACTCGCGCAGACGCTTGTTTTCTTTTTCCAGTTCGTTGAGCCGAGCTATCAGCTGGTCAACCTTGTGTTCCAGTGCATTAAAAAGATGTTCGCTCATGTCCGGGCGCTTCCTGACAACCATCATGTTTATATTAACAGCCTGTGGCAAACCTTGACATCTTCCGCGGGTAAACTAAAGAGCTTGGCGCGCATTCTGGTCAATCAGACAGACTATTCATACCCTTTACAGTAAATGCTAGCATAGCCTGCTCCTGATTTATTTATTTCTCTGATGGATATTGAAATGACTTCTGAAAAAACGCTACCTGACCTCCCTGATTTTGACGCCATCGCCGATCTGATGATCAGCGAAGGGGCGTTGACTCTATCTCCTGCTGAGTTGCATGGACTCATGGTTGGGCAGCTGTCAGCTGGTGCACGTTTTGATACAGATACGTTGCTGCGTGTGTTGTCTGAGTTGATGAATATCAACCAACTGGTAGAAGAAGAAGGTAAACTGCTCTTCGTCTCCCTTTACACTATTACGCTGGCGCATTTGCTGGACGAAGATCTCGGGTTTCAACTGCTGCTTCCAGATGATGAGCAGGACATAAGCCAGCGGGTGGATGCCCTGAGTAGCTGGTGTAGCGGGTTTCTGGCCGGTTTTGGTATGTATCTGGGTGAGTTACCTATGTCCGAAGCGCTGAAAGAGGGGCTGCAGGATTTTTCCGAGATTGCCCAGGTGTCTACAGACCCGGATGAACTGCATGATGAAGACGAATCCGGCCTGCTGGAGTTACAAGAATATGTCCGTATGGCGGCCTTGTATATTTTTGCTGAATGCAATCCGGATGTTGACCCTGATCCGGCGGATAAACGTAAGCAGCTACATTGACTCTCAACCGTGTACAGTAGGTAATAATGAAAATTTCGATTGATCAGTTCAGCCAACGACGTAAGCAGTTACTGCAGCAGTTGCCGGAAAACAGTATTGCGCTGATACCGGCTGCCAGCATGAAGGTTCGTAACCGCGATGCCGAATATGCTTTTCGACAGGATAGCGACTTTTATTACCTGACCGGATTTAATGAGCCAGATGCCTTGTTGGTATTGATACCCGGTGCGGCTGAGGGTGAGTCGATTTTGTTTTGCCCACCGCGCGATGCGGCCATGGAAATCTGGACCGGTTATCGTGCGGGTCCAGAGGGGTGTATTAATGACTTTGGTCTGGATCAGGCATTTAATCTGGATCAATTGGATGAGCAGATGCCGACGCTGATTAATGCTAAGGCTGTGCTGTGTTATGCCCAGGGGAGTCATGCTGGGCTGGATGTAAAAGTAACTCACTGGCTGAACAGGTTACGGGCGAAAATCAGATTAGGATTCAGTCTGCCAGAGCAAACCCTGTTGTTGGATAAGTACTTGCATGAGTTGCGCTTGTTTAAGTCGGAAGCAGAGCTGCAAGTAATGCAGCAAGCGGCTGAATTGTCGGCTCAGGCGCATTGCCGAGCCATGCAGCTGTGTCAGCCGGGGATGATGGAATATCAGCTGGAAGCGATTATTCAACAGCATTGTGCTATGGCGGGTGCACGTTTTCAGGCTTATTCCCCGATAGTGGGTGGCGGTGTGAATGCCTGTATTCTGCACTATATTGATAATGATGCCGAGCTCAAGGATGGTGATCTGGTATTAATCGATGCGGGTTGCGAGCTGGATAATTATGCCAGTGATATCACCCGGACCTTTCCGGTGAATGGCCATTTCAGTGAGGCACAGAAAGCGCTCTATCAGTTGGTGCTGGATACACAGGAAGCTTGCATTGATGCCATCCGGCCAGGCCGTCCCTGGGGCGATATTCACGACTTGTCGGTGAGGTTGCTGACGCAGGGTCTGCTGCAACTGGGCTTGTTGCAAGGTGATCTCGATGATTTGATTAAATCAGAAGCCTACAAACCGTTTTATATGCATCGTATCGGCCATTGGCTGGGTATGGATGTGCACGATGTCGGGCGCTATAAAGATGCTACTGGCGCCTGGCGGCCATTGCAGCCAGGTATGGTGATGACGGTTGAGCCAGGGTTGTATATTGCCCCTGATAATCAACAGGTCGATCCCTGTTGGCGCGGCATAGGCATACGGATTGAAGATGATGTGGTGGTGACTGAAACTGGCTGTCAGGTGTTGACTGCCGGGGTGCCTAAGTCAATCGCTGAGATCGAGGCGCTGATGCACAGCGGAGACGAGCAATGATAAAACATTATGACTTGGTGATTGCGGGTGGCGGCATGGTGGGGGCCAGTCTGGCCTGCGCTTTGCTGCCAGTTGCCCAGGCGTTGCAACTAAAAATCGCCCTGGTTGAACTGCAGCCCTTGCCGCCGCCAGATGAAAGCCGCTTTCAGCCCAGTTATGATGCGCGTTCCACAGCCCTGGCGTATGGTGCGCGTTCGTTTTATCAAGCCACCGGGGTGTGGCAACGTTTACAAGAGCATCTGACACCCATTGAGCATATTCATGTCTCTGACCGCGGGCATTTCGGTGCTACACGTCTGCATGCCGCTGATGAGCAGGTGCCGGCCTTGGGTTACGTAGTTGAAAATCACTGGCTGGGTCAGGTGTTGCTGGATCATATTCGTAAGGATCGTTCAGGCTGTCTGGATTTTATTTGTCCGGCTGAGATTGAATCCTTCACGCCGGGTGAGGGTTGTAGCCTTCTGAGTGTGAAGACTCCGGACGCCCAGTTGCAGTTGCAGGCAGAGCTTGCAGTAATTGCTGATGGCGGTCGTTCAGGCTTGCGTGAGGCGCTGGGAATCTCCTGTGAAGAACACCACTATGATCAGCATGCCCTGGTTGCCAATATCAGCCTTGATCGCCCGCATCAGCAGGTAGCCTATGAACGTTTCACTGACTCGGGTCCGATGGCGCTGTTACCGGGTGAAACTCTGGATGGTGAGTTTCGTTGTGGCCTGGTTTGGACGCTGCCAGATGAGGATGTTGCTGATGTGTTGGCGCTGGATGATGTGGCATTTTTGCAGCAGTTGCAGCAGACATTTGGCTACCGTGCCGGGCGCTTTATGCGGGTTGGTGAGCGTTACAGCTACCCCCTTAAACTGACCTTGGCACAGGAGCAGGTGCGTGCGGGGCTGGTGGTGCTGGGTAATGCGGCGCACGCTTTGCATCCGATTGCGGGTCAGGGTTATAACCTGGCCCTGCGGGGTGTTACCGACTTGGCTGAAAATCTGATTGCTTCGCGGCAGATGGGTATTTCGTTGGGTGATCTGGCCCGTTTGCAGACCTATGAACAGCAGCGTAAGGCTGATCAGTTGCGCACCATTGGCTTCAGCGATAAAACCATGCGTTTGTTTTCTAATCCCAACCCGATATTAAGTCTGGGTCGCTCATTGGGGTTACAGTTCCTTGATATTTGTCCGTTGGGTAAAACTCTGTTTGCCCGTGCCGCCATGGGGTTGAATTCACCAGCTTTACAGCTTCCCCGATAGAGGACTTTTTATGCAGCAGCCTGAAAAAAGTAGTACCGATGTAGTGATTAACGGTGCAGGCATGGTCGGTGCCGCCTTAGCATGCTTGTTGGCAAGCGCAGGTATGCGCGTCCTGGTGCTCGAACCGCGCAAAGAAACCCCGCAGCAGTTGCTTGATGTATTGCCTGAACTACAGGCGCAAGGCTACGATGCTCGTGTAAGTGCGCTGACACTGGCTTCTCAGGCGCTACTAACCCATATCGGTGCCTGGCCGACCATGGCAGCGACAAGAGCGGCGGCTTACCAGGGTATGGAAGTCTGGGATGGTTTGGGAAGCGGACATGTTCATTTCAGTGCGGCTGAGCTGCACGAGCCTTACTTGGGTCATATTGTTGAAAATCGGGTCACGCTGGCAGCGCTGTATCAGTGTTTGCTGATGCAATCTGGTATTGAAGTACGTAATGCTGTCCAAATGACCGCACTGTCGGCACCGGATGCACAGGGTGGACGCTGGCTGACGCTGTCTGATGGCGAGTCACTGTACGCGCCTTTGCTTATTGGGGCTGACGGTGCAGAGTCACCTACCCGGCAGTTGGCAGGCATTCCGGCAACGGCCTGGGATTATGGCCATCATGCCCTGGTTACTACAGTGACCACTGAGACTTCACATCAGTGGCAATGCTGGCAACGCTTTACTGAGGATGGCCCCTTGGCTTTTCTGCCCTTGGCATCAGCGACGGCTGACCGTGCTTCGATTGTCTGGTCGACGTCTCCTGCACATGCGCGTGCGTTGCTGGCGATGGATGATCAGGCCTTTTGTGAAGCACTTAGCCGGGCGTCTGATACTCGCCTGGGACGCGTGCTGACGGCTGAGCCGCGTCAGGCGATCAATCTGCGCCAGCGTCATGCGCATAGCTATGTTGTCCCGGGCGTGGTGTTGGCGGGTGATGCCGCGCATACCATTCATCCGTTGGCCGGACAGGGTGTCAATCTGGGTTTTCTGGATGTGGCTGCACTGGCTGAAGTATTAATGGAAGCTCATGCCCAGGGAGAGCTGCTGGGTAGTTTGAGTGTATTGCGTCGTTACCAGCGTTTGCGGCGCAGTGATAATCTGCGCATGTCTGCCACCATGGAAATGTTTCGGCGCTTATTTGGTGAACGACCGGCACCGGTGCGCTTGTTGCGCAGTAGTGGTATGAATCTGGTTAATCATTTGTCTCCATTGAAAAATCATCTGGCGATGTTGGCGATGGGACTGCACTCGGACCTGCCTCGTTTGGCGCAGCGCGATAATTCCGCCGCGTAAAGATCTAGACAGGCATTGAACTGATCAGAGTTTGTCGCTACATTAGGTTCCCTTTTTTTGCATTCAGGCGTTTGTGTCACCGTTTCGCCTGCTAAATGTTGTATAGATGAGCTTTCCAATGGGCAATAAAACCGTTCTTTATAATCAACACCTCGCCATGGGTGCCAAAATCGTCGACTTTGGTGGTTGGGATATGCCCCTGCATTACGGCTCCCAGGTTGAAGAACACCATCGGGTGCGCCGTGATTCCGGTATGTTTGATGTGTCGCACATGACGGTGGTGGATATCACCGGTTCTGATGCACGGGACTACCTGCGCCGTCTGCTGACTAATGATGTCGCGCGGCTAAAACTCAAAGGTAAAGCCCTTTACTCCGCTATGTTGAATGAGCAGGGTGGTGTAGTTGATGATCTGATCGTGTATTTGATGACCGATCCGGGTGTGTCTGGCGAGTGGTTTCGCGTTGTTGTTAACTGCGGAACGCGGGAAAAAGATCTGCGCTGGATGTCTGACCAGGTGATGAAAATGGATGTCGCCCTGACAGAGCAGCCAGACCTGGCGATGATTGCTATTCAGGGGCCACAGGCATTGTCTCGGGTTAAAACAGTTGTCAGTGAGTTCCGCGGCAAGTTGATTGATGCCCTAAAAGTATTTCAGGGGCAGGAATCAGAAGGCTGGTTTATCGCTCGTACCGGATATACCGGTGAAGATGGCCTGGAGATCATGCTGCCTGAGGATGAAGCAGAAACCTTCTGGCAAGCTTTGGCTGAGGCGGGTGTGTCTCCCTGTGGCTTGGGAGCGCGTGATACCCTGCGCCTTGAAGCAGGTATGAACCTGTATGGCCAGGATATGGATGAAAACGTGAGCCCGCTGGTTTCCAATATGGCATGGGTTGTCGCCTGGGAGCCCGAAGAACGCTGGTTTGTTGGCCGTGATCCCTTGGCTGCAGAACTGGCAGCCGGTCCGTCCAGTCAGCTTGTCGGCCTGGCCTTGGAAGAAGGTAAAGGTGTGTTACGAAAGGGTCAGACCGTACTAACGGCTGGCAATGCTGAAGGCAGTATTACTAGTGGTGGTTTTTCACCAACGCTGGGCTATGCTGTAGCTTTAGCAAGAATACCCGTAGATACATCCGGTGAAGCCGAGGTGGAAATGCGTGGGAAACGGGTCAAAGTGCGCGTTGTCAAGCCGCCCTTTGTTCGTCAGGGTCAAAAAGTCTATTCCTGAAACAGGTAGGAAAACATGAGCAATATTCCAAACGAACTCAGCTACGTTGCCAGTCATGAATGGATCCGCGATGAAGGTGATGGCACAGTCACCATCGGTATTACGGATCATGCCCAGGATTTGCTCGGTGATGTGGTTTTTGTTGAGCTGCCCGAGGTGGGTGATCAGGTTTCAGCCGGTGATGATATCGGTGTTGTTGAGTCGGTAAAGGCCGCGTCTGATGTCTATGCGCCGCTGACGGGCGAAGTGGTCGCCGTGAACGAGGATCTTGAAGATGCTCCGGAACTGGTTAATAGCGATCCTTATGGCGATGGCTGGTTTATACGCTTGCGTCTGACTGATGTCGAAGAGCTTACAGATCTGTTAGATGCCGATGGCTATGCTGAGCACTGTGAAGCGGAAAGCTGAGTTGTGGTAACGCTTTTCGCCCACCTGGATCCCCGGCAACAGCCGGGGTCTTTATTATTGGATAAGTGATTTTAATGAACTTTCAGTCAGTGACCCTCAATGCCGGATCTGAGCGTCGTCTCAAAGCCGGTCATCTGTGGATATACAGCAATGAAATCGACACCGCTCAGTCGCCGCTGAAAAACTATGTGGCGGGCGAGCAGGTGGTGGTTCAGGATGCCAGGGGTAAAGCGTTAGGTATTGCTTACCTTAACCCTTCCAACCTGATCTGTGGTCGTCTGGTCAGCCGCGATGTGCGTTATCCGCTGGATCGCTCACTGTTAGTGCATCGCTTTAAAGTCGCTCTTGGGCTACGTGAAATGCATTTTCCGCAGCCTTGTTACCGTCTGGTATATGGTGAGTCGGATGGCTTGCCCGGGCTGGTTATTGATCGTTTTTTTGATATCTTCGTGGTACAGATCTCTACCGCAGGTATGGAAGCCGTGCGTGATGAGATAGTCGATGCGATGAATAAGGTATTTCAACCCCAGGCCATCCTGTTCCGTAATGACGGTAAAATGCGGGCAATGGAAGGGCTGGACAGCTATGTTGAAGTACTGCAGGGCGAGGTCCCGGAATACGCTCCCTTGGTTGAAAATGGCGTCAACCTGGTAGCGCCGGTACTGGATGGTCAAAAAACCGGCTGGTTTTATGATCACCGTGATAACCGTGCGCGGATGATGCAACTGGCCAAAGGCAAACGCGTGCTGGATCTGTTCAGTTATGTTGGTGGTTGGGGCGCACAAGCGCTGGCCGCGGGTGCCGCTGAAGTCGTCTGTGTTGATGCCTCACAGACAGCATTGGATGTGGCGGCTGAAAATGCGCGTCTTAATCAGGGTGAAATGCGCTTCAAGGGTCTGCGTGGTGATGCCTTTGATATCTGCAAGGCGTTGATTGCCGAAGGTGAGCGGTTCGATATTGTTATTACTGATCCGCCAGCGTTTATTCAACGCCGTAAAGATATCCGCAATGGTGAACGAGCCTATTCCCGGATCAATAACTTTGCCATGCGCCTGCTGGGCCGTGATGGCGTGTTAATCGCGGGCTCCTGTTCCATGCACCTGACTCGCGAAAGTCTGGTGGACATTCTGCGGGGTAACACCCGTGAACTGGATCGATCCGCCCAGCTGTTTATCCAGGGACATCAGGGGGCCGATCACCCGATCCACCCTGCTATTCCGGAAACTGAATATCTGAAAGCCTGTTTTTTGCGTGTACTGCCCGCGAGCTGATCAGCGCAGATCCAGCACTGGCCAGTTGCGCTCCTGGGCAACGGCCAGCAACGTCTCATCCGGGTTCACGGCTACCGGATGATCTACCGCTTCAAGCAAGGGTAGATCGTTACAGGAATCACTGTAAAAATAACTGTCTTTCAGTGAATGATCGGCTTGTGCTAACCAGGTCTGCAGGCGCAATACCTTGCCTTCACGGAAGCAGGGGGTGCCAGCAACCCTGCCGGTATAGTCGCCATTGATTTCTTCAGGATCGGTTGCCAGAAGATCATCAACTCCCAATCGTCTGGCGATAGGTGCGGTGATAAAACTATTGGTTGCGGTGATGATTAGCAAAAAATCGCCTGCCTGGCGGTGTTTTTCCAATAGCGCCTGGGCAGCAGGCAATATCATCGGCTCAATACACTCTTGCATAAAACGCGTATGCAGTTGCTGCAGCTGTTCACGGGAGAAGCGTGTCAGCGGCTGTAGTGCAAAGCCAAGAAACTCGTCAATATCCAGTGTGCCTTGCTGGTAGTGCTGATAGAAACGGTCATTGGCTTCACGGTAGACGTCGTGGTCAACCAGACCCTCATTACACAGGAACTCTCCCCAGGCATGATCACTGTCGCCATTTAACAGGGTGTTATCCAAATCAAAAATTGCCAGTCTCACGCCAATACTCCTGTGTAACCTCAATGAAAGCGTGATAGCTTAATCTGAAGGCTGTTGCAGATGCAATGAGTCGAAACTGGCTATTTGCCCGAGCGTCTAACTGTGGAACAATAAAAGCCAACAGAATGATGAGTCGGGTAGTAAATTGTGATTGATGCAGAGGGGTTTCGGCCAAATGTCGGTATCATTCTGGTGAACTCGTTGGGGCAGGTACTCTGGGCAAGGCGCGTTGGGCAGGATGCCTGGCAATTTCCCCAAGGCGGTATCCAGCAGGATGAATCACCTGAACAAGCGATGTACCGGGAATTAGAAGAAGAAATAGGGCTGCTATCGACCGATGTAGAACTTTTGGCAGTGACACGTGGATGGTTGAAGTATCGTTTGCCACGACGCATGATAAGGCGTCACTCCTTGCCCATGTGTGTGGGGCAGAAGCAAAAGTGGTATTTGTTGCGTATGCTGAGTCATGATAGCGCAGTGAAAATTGACCAGACCGACAAGCCGGAGTTTGATGGTTGGCAGTGGGTGAGCTACTGGTATCCTTTGGGACAAGTTGTTTCGTTCAAACGAGAAGTGTACCGCAAAGCGATGAAAGAATTATCTCCTAAGCTGTCAAAAATATTGCAGTAGCGGTTAACAGAGACCCAATCAGGTAGATTAACGTATGAGCATTCTTAAGGTGTTACGGCAGATAGTACAGGATGTCAGTACGGCACCTGATTTGAATGCTGTGCTGGCAATTACCGTTGGGCGTGTACAAAAAGCCATGAAAACCGAAGTCTGCTCGGTATTTCTGTTCAATCAGGACAGTGGTCGTTATGTATTGCGTGCAACCATGGGCTTGAACGCCGCAGCAGTGGATGAGGTGAGTCTGGCTAAGGACGAAGGTATAGTCGGTTTGGTTGCCAAACGCGCTGAGCCGATTAATCTGGAGGATGCTTCAAGTCATCCGGCATTTCACTATCTGGATGTAACCGGTGAAGAGCTTTTTCATGCTTTTCTAGGTGTGCCGATTATGCATCAGCGCAAAGTGCTGGGCGTGTTAGTGGTACAACAACAGGAACGTCGCCGTTTTGATGAGAGTGAAGAAGCTTTTCTGGTGACCCTGTCGGCACAGTTGGCAGGTATTATTGCTCACGCTTACGCGACTGGTGCCATCCAGACGGCAGGAGAAAAAGGTGAAGTTAGTCAGCTACGCTCTGATTTGCGCTACGATGGCGTAGCTGCGGCTGGTGGGGTAGTGATCGGTGAAATTGTGGTTGCTTCTCTGCCATCGGATTTGGATAGTGTACCGGACAAGCAAACAGCAGATGTCGCGCTGGAACTGACGCAGTTGGAGCAAGCGCTGCTTGCAGTGCGTGAAGAGATCGGCCTGGTGGCGGAAAACCTGGCTGGGCGATTGAGCAAGGATGAGCGTGCTCTCTTCGATGTGTATCTGCGGATGCTGGATGATAATGGTCTGCCACTGGAAATGCGTGCCAAAATTGAGCAGGGCAGCTGGGCGCAGGGCGCCTTGCGTGAAGTGATTCTGGAGCATGTACGAGCGTTTTCGGCGATGGATGATCCCTATCTGAGTGAGCGTGCCACAGATATTAAAGATCTGGGTAAGCGGATTTTGCAGCATCTGCAAGAAGACAATAATGGCCGTCATCTTGACTATCCCGAAAATGCCGTTCTGCTGGCTGATGAGCTGACCCCGGCAATGCTGGGGCTGGTGCCCGAAGGTAAGTTGTCCGGGCTGATTTCAATTACAGGTTCGGGTAATTCACATGCGGCGATTTTGGCGCGCTCGATGGGGATTCCCACCGTCATGGGCGTGGTGGATCTGCCTTACCGTCGCTTGAATGGTGCTGCCGTGATCGTCGATGGTTACAGCGGCCGGGTGTATATCAATCCATCAGTTGAGCTGGTGCAGGCCTTCAGTCGGATAGTGATTGATGAGCAAGTGGTCACTGATGAGCTGCGGGTGTTACGGGATTTACCGGCAATCACCAAAGATGGTTATCGATTGCCGCTCTGGGTTAATACCGGTCTTGCCGCTGATGTGCCGCGCTCACTGGAGCAGGGCGCTGAGGGCATTGGTCTGTACCGTACCGAAATTCCATTTATGATCCGTGACTCCTTTCCCAGTGAGCAGGATCAGTTGGAAAGTTACCGTACTCAGTTGCAGGCCTTCGCCCCGCTACCCGTGACTATGCGCACCCTGGATATAGGTGGCGATAAAGCCCTGCCGTATTTTCCGATTAAAGAGGAAAACCCCTCCCTGGGTTGGCGTGGTATTCGAGTCACGCTGGATCACCCGGAAATATTTATGGTGCAGGTCAGGGCCATGCTGCGGGCTTCAGAAGGGTTGGATAATCTGCGTATTATGCTGCCGATGGTGACCAGTGTCAGTGAGGTAGAGGAAGCGCTGCGCCAGATTGATCGGGCCTGTGAAGAGTTGCGTGAAGAAGGTTATCAGATCAAGAAGCCGCCGGTCGGTGTAATGATTGAGGTGCCTGCCGCCGTGTATCAGACGCGTCGGTTTGCCCGATTAGTGGATTTTATATCCGTCGGCTCTAATGACCTGACCCAGTATCTGCTGGCTGTGGATCGGAATAATCCACGCGTCGCCGGGCTCTACGCTTCCTATCATCCGGCTGTGCTGAAGGCGCTTGATTTTATCGTTCATGAAGCGCACAAGGAGCGTAAACATGTCTCCATTTGTGGTGAAATCGCTGCAGATCCGGGCGGCGCTCTGCTACTGATGGCAATGGGGTACGATGTGTTGTCGGTAAACGCCAATAACCTGCCTAAAATCAAATTTGCTATACGTAGTGTCAGTTTTGCTCGCGCACGTCAGCTGTTGCTGTCCGTGCGCTCCTTGCATGATGCTGACGATATTCATCAGGAATTGCGCCAATCCTTGAAAGCCTTTGGTCTGGCGCGACTGACACGACCGTTGATGCCCGATCAGAAAATCCCTCCCTGCTAAGGATATATAAATGTTGATGACCTTGATCCTCTATCTGGTGCTGGGAGCGTTTGCCGGTTTGGCGGCTGGCTTGTTTGGCATAGGTGGCGGCCTGTTGATTGTTCCTGTACTGGTGTTTAGTTTTGAGCTACAGGGTGTACCTGTCGAGGTGTTGACACATATGGCTGTTGCCACCTCACTGGCCACAATTTGCTTCACCTCTGTGAGTTCAATTCGCGCGCATCAGAAGCGTGGCGCAGTTGCCTGGCCACTGTTTAAACCGCTTGCTGTCGGGATAGTTTTCGGTGCATTAATAGGTGTGAATACGGCAGTAATGCTACCGGGGTATTTGTTGCAGATAGCCCTGGGGCTCTTTGTGATCCTGGTTGCTACGCAGATGGCATTTAATCTCCAGCCCCCTAAGGGATCGGACGCGCCGGGCAAAAAGGAATTGGTTTTCTCGGGTGGTCTGATTGGCTGGGCATCCTCCATCTTTGGGATAGGTGGCGGTACGTTGACTGTGCCTTACCTGAGTTGGCGACGCCAAGAGATGCGCGTGGCGGTAGCAACCTCGGCTGCTTGTGGTTTACCGATTGCGTTAATGGGGTCTGTTACTAATATCTGGGTGGGTTGGGGCTACCCTGAGCTTCCGGCCTGGAGTCTGGGATATGTCTACTTGCCGGCATTTGCAGGAATCATTATTAGCAGTACCCCCTTTGCTAAGTTGGGAGCACGTTTGGCGCACAGTTTGCCTCAGGCCGTATTGAAGAAGTGTTTTGCTGTGTTCCTGCTGTTGGTAGGTCTGCGGTTTCTATTAAGTAATTTATAACGGTTATTTTATGTGGATGCATTCGATAGACCCAGTTGCCTTGCAGTTGGGCCCGATTCAAATACATTGGTATGGGCTGATGTATGTCATAGGTTTTGCGGCAGCCTGGTGGCTAGGTAATCGCCGTGCCGCAAAGCCTGACTCAGGCTGGACTGAACAGCAGGTGGCGGATCTTGTTTTCTGGGGTGCTGTCGGCGTGGTGTTGGGTGGGCGAGCCGGTTATGTGCTCTTCTATAATTTTGACTATTTTCTCACTGATCCACTGTGGTTATTTGCCATCTGGGAAGGTGGGATGTCATTTCATGGTGGTTTAATGGGGGTGATTGTTACCCTGATTATTTTTTCACACCGCTATCAGAAAAACCTGTTCGATATGGGGGATTTTGTCGCTCCATTGATACCCATTGGGCTGGGTGCTGGTCGTCTGGGTAATTTCATTGGTGGCGAACTCTGGGGGCGAGCCACTGATCAGAGTTGGGGGGTGATCTTTCCCGCGGCGGGCGATGGTCTGGCCCGCCATCCGTCACAGCTCTATCAAATGCTCCTGGAAGGTGTGGCGTTGTTTGTGCTGCTTTGGTGGTTTTCGTCCAAACCACGGCCTCGTATGGCTGTTTCCGGTTTGTTTCTAATGCTTTATGCAAGCTTTCGTATGCTGGTGGAATTTGTGCGTGAGCCGGATGAACAACTGGGCTTTGTTGCGTTCAATTGGTTGACAATGGGGCAGGTGTTATCTCTGCCGATGTTGCTGGCAGGTGCATTTATGATGATCTATGCCTATCGGGGCGTAAAGCGCTAAAATACGTCTATTAGATAATTTCAGAGTAGAAAAGGTGATCGGCTGATGCAGCAATACCTCGATCTTATGCAGGATATTGTCGATAACGGTGTGGATAAAGGGGACAGGACCGGAACCGGGACACGCTCGGTGTTTGGTCGACAGATGCGTTTTGATTTGCAGCAGGGCTTTCCCTTGCTGACGACAAAAAAAGTACATCTGAAGTCGATTATCTATGAGTTGCTGTGGTTTCTTTCCGGCAATACCAATAACAACTGGCTGTCAGAGCGCGGTGTGAGCATCTGGAATGAATGGGCGCTGGAAGATGGTGACCTGGGGCCGGTCTATGGCAAACAGTGGCGCTCCTGGGCGTGTCCGGATGGCAGTAGTGTGGATCAGATCGCTAACCTGGTGGAGATGATCCGGACTAAACCTAACTCGCGGCGCTTGATTGTCAGTGGCTGGAACCCGGCAGACCTGCCGGATGAGTCGCTGAGTCCGCAGGAAAATGTGCGCCGGGGAAAGGCGGCTTTACCTCCTTGCCATACGCTGTTTCAGTTCTATGTTGCCAACGGGCGATTGAGCTGTCAGCTATATCAGCGCAGCGCTGATTATTTTTTGGGTGTGCCGTTTAATATAGCCTCTTATGCCCTGTTAACGATGATGCTGGCGCAACAGTGTGACCTGGAGCCAGGTGAATTCGTGCTGACTTTTGGTGATGTACATCTGTATAGCAACCATCTCAATGATCCGGCGATTGTAGCTGAACAGCTTTCCCGTACCCCCGGCCTTTTGCCTGAGCTGCGTATTATACGTCGTCCCGCTAGCCTGTTTGATTACTGCTATGAAGACTTTCAGTTGGAGGGATACCATCCTCAACCCGGTATACGTGCACCGATAGCGATTTAAGGAGAGTTATGCTGTTATCAATTATCGTGGCCCAATCACAAAATCGGGTGATTGGTATCAACAATAAGTTACCCTGGTATCTGCCGGAAGATCTGAAGTACTTCAAGCGGATTACCCAGGGAAAGCCGATTATTATGGGTCGCAAAACCTATGAATCCATCGGTCGTCCGTTACCTGGTCGTACCAATATTGTCATCACCCGTGACGGTGATTATCAAGCACCGGGCATTAAGGTTGTGCATACGCTGGAGCAGGCTCTGGATCTGGCCGAACAACAGGCGCTGGTTGATGGTTCCGAAGAGGCTTTGGTGATCGGCGGGTCGGAAATCTATGCATTGACCCTGCCACAGGCGGACCGCTTGTATCTGACTCAGGTGCATGCACAGGTGGAAGGCGATGCTTTCTTTCCGGCGATAGACAAGGATCAGTGGCAGGAAGCGCTGCGTCAGGACTTTAATGCCGATGGGCCTAATCCCTATGATTATAGTTTTATTGTTTACCAGCGTGCTGACAGAGCTGAGGCTGAGCTGTGACAAGACATTCTCTACTGACATTGCTGGCTGATGGCGCTTTTCATTCCGGGCGAGAGCTGGGTGAGGCCTTGCAAATCAGTCGTACGGCTGTCTGGAAGCAGATCAAGTTGCTTGAAGCTATGGGGCTTGAGGTTTTCAGTATTCGTGGGCGTGGTTATCGTATTCCTGGTGGGGTTGACCTGATTGAGCTGGATAGGCTTAAAGGTCTGCTGGGAGCCACATCGCCGATCCTGCTGGATGAAGTGGATCTGCGTCTGTCTACGGGTTCAACCAATGAGTTGGCCTTAGAGGGATTGCGCCGAGGTGTACATCGTGCATTGTATGTAGCTGAGCAACAGACCGCTGGCCGGGGGCGTCGTGGGCGTCAATGGGTCAGTCCTTTAGCTTCGGGTTTGTATTTCTCATTAGCCTGGCGTTTTCGCTGTGGTGTGACGGCTCTGGAGGGTTTGAGTCTTGTGGTAGGGCTGGCACTCAAGCGGGTGCTGGATCGGGCTGGCTATCATGATGTCGGGGTAAAGTGGCCTAATGATCTGTTGGTTGGGCGAAAGAAGCTGGCCGGGGTGTTAATCGAGGTGACGGGTGACACGGCGGTTGAGTCGCAACTTGTTATTGGCATAGGTCTGAATACCGGCTTAAGGGAGGTTGAAACAGATGCTATCGATCAGCAATGGTCTGATCTGAATCAGCAAGGGCTGGCAATGAATCGCACGGAACTGCTGGCTGCTTTATTGATCGAGCTGATTGCGGTGTTGCAAGTGTTTGAGCGTGATGGCTTCAAGGCGTTTCGAGATGAATGGCTTGCGGCGGATATCTATCGCAATCAACCTGTGCGTGTGCAGACGGGTGCTGAAGCTTATATTACCGGCATAGCGGCGGGTGTGAGTGAAACCGGCGCATTATTATTGCAGACCGAACAGGAGTTGCGGACGTTGCATGGTGGAGAGGTTAGCCTGAGGCCGGTATGAGACAGCTCGAAATAGATGCCGGGAATACTTTTGTAAAATGGCGTTTGCGTGACAATCGCGAGGTAATACAGGAGGGGCGGCTCCTAACAGCACAGGTGCGCGATGGGGATGTGCAGCCTCCTCCAGTTTGGGGGCAGGCTGAGCAGGCAAAAGTAGCCTCTGTGGCAGGTGATGCTGTTCATGACTGGCTTGTTGGTGTATTAGTCGCTTTGGATGTTTGCGTCGATTTTGTGCAGGTTTCAGCGCAACGGTATGGTTTGAAAAATGCTTATGAACAGCCACTGCAGATGGGGGTTGATCGCTGGGTGGCCATGCTGGCTGCCTGGCAGCAGACCCGTCAAGGAGTCTGTGTTGTGGATGCTGGCAGTGCAGTTACCGTGGATTTTGTTGATACACAGGGGCAGCATCTGGGAGGCTATATTATGCCCGGCTTGCGACTGCTTCAGGATAGTCTGTTAGGTTCTACGGCAGGAGTGCGATGGTCGAAGCTGCCGGAGGACTATTCTTTACTGCCAGGCAGTTCAACGGCAGCCTGTGTGTACAATGGCGGGTACTATCTGCTGGCTGCGTTACTACAGCGGGTAAAGATGGATTGTGCGGCTTATGGTATTGATCATATTATCCTGACAGGTGGCGATGCAGCTGAGCTGTATCGGCAAAGTCAGATTGGGAGGTTGCAGGAGTCGCTGGTGCTGGATGGTCTGCAGTGGTTTGGAGAGGGTTGATGTGGCGTTGGTTGATGGTGATGCTATTTCTGGTCAATGCGCTGGTTTTTTTCTGGTATGCCCAACAGTATTCTGGACTGGCGAGCCCGTCCGTCCCGCCACTACCCAGTCAGAATGCGCTGCAACTGGTTGATGATGCACCGGAAGCTGGGCAGGCATCCCCGGTTCTGTAAGAATTAATAAAAAAACCAAAAAATTAAAAAACAGGGCTTGCATCAGTCGTTGGCTATCAGTAAGATACGCACCACTTCGACGGTTACGCCGGTATAGCTCAGTTGGTAGAGCAACTGACTTGTAATCAGTAGGTCCGGGGTTCGACTCCTCGTGCCGGCACCAGTTGAGATCGCGAAGTGTGTGGTGGGGTTCCCGAGTGGCCAAAGGGATCAGACTGTAAATCTGACGCGAGAGCTTCGGTGGTTCGAATCCACCTCCCACCACCATTCTCAATCAGCTGACTTCGGCGGGTATGGTATAGTGGCTATTACCTCAGCCTTCCAAGCTGAAGAGGCGGGTTCGATTCCCGCTACCCGCTCCATTTTTCGCTCATGTAGCTCAGGGGTAGAGCACACCCTTGGTAAGGGTGAGGTCGGCGGTTCAATTCCGCCCATGAGCTCCATGTATTTATGAAGGGTAGATATAGCGATATGTCTGCCCTTTGTTGTATTTAACGACCTGTGGTCAACCTGAAAGATTGGGAACTCAATATGGCTAAGAAAGCTTTTGAACGTAACAAGCCGCACGTCAACGTAGGAACCATTGGCCACGTTGACCACGGTAAGACAACCCTGACAGCCGCTCTGACGCGCGTATGTGCGGAAGTATGGGGTGGAGCAGCGGTTGCCTTTGACGGTATCGACAACGCACCTGAAGAGCGTGAGCGTGGTATTACTATCTCTACATCACACGTAGAGTATGAATCACCGACTCGCCACTATGCGCACGTTGACTGCCCAGGGCACGCTGACTATGTAAAAAACATGATCACCGGTGCGGCGCAGATGGATGGTGCAATTCTGGTGTGTTCAGCCGCTGACGGCCCTATGCCACAGACGCGTGAGCACATTCTGCTGTCACGTCAGGTGGGTGTACCTTTCATCGTCGTGTTCCTGAACAAAGCGGACATGGTTGATGATGAAGAGCTGATGGAACTGGTTGAGATGGAAGTTCGCGAACTTCTGGATCAGTACGACTTCCCAGGCGACGATACCCCTATCATCATCGGTTCAGCGCTGATGGCGCTGGAAGGTAAAGACGACAATGAAATGGGTACTACCGCTGTTAAGAAGCTGGTAGAAGCTCTGGATAGCTATATCCCTGAGCCGGAGCGTGCGATTGATAAGCCGTTCCTGATGCCGATTGAAGATGTATTCTCTATTTCCGGTCGTGGTACTGTAGTAACCGGTCGTATTGAGCGTGGTGTTGTTAAAGCCGGTGAAGAGATCGAAATCGTCGGTATCCGTCCAACCACCAAGACTACTTGTACGGGTGTTGAGATGTTCCGTAAGCTGCTGGACGAAGGTCGTGCAGGTGAGAACGTCGGTGCGCTGTTGCGTGGCACCAAGCGTGATGACGTTGAGCGTGGTCAGGTATTGGCCAAGCCAGGTTCAATCACACCACACACCAAGTTCGAAGGCGAAGTGTACGTACTGAGCAAAGAAGAGGGTGGTCGTCATACACCATTCTTCAAAGGCTACCGTCCACAGTTCTACTTCCGTACCACAGACATCACTGGCGCGTGTGAACTGCCAGAGGGTGTTGAGATGGTAATGCCGGGTGATAACGTGCAGATGACTGTTACGCTGATCAACCCGATTGCGATGGAAGAAGGCCTGCGCTTTGCGATCCGTGAAGGCGGTCGTACAGTGGGTGCAGGTGTTGTTGCGAAAATTCTTGACTAATTAGTAGAATTTTCCTTGCCAGCTGTTGGGGAGGTCACTATAATGTGCCTCCCTATTATGCAGTAGGCCAGTAGCTCAATTGGCAGAGCAGCGGTCTCCAAAACCGCAGGTTGGGGGTTCGATTCCCTCCTGGCCTGCCACCTCCAGTCGGAAGTGGCGTCACATAGCGTAAGCTTACCTTTTTAAGCCGAGGCTTCTTAGCGTGAACACAAAAGTACAAGCTGAAGAATCTAAATATGACAGCCTTAAGTGGGTAGCTGTTGTAGCGATTGTAGTTGCAGGCGTGGTCGGGAACTCTATGTTCTCTGACGAGTCTCTGTTGTATCGGGTGTTGGCACTGTTGGTGCTTGCTGTTGCAGCTGGATTTATTGTGCTGCAGACGGCAAAAGGCCGTACCTGGTATAAGTTGTTTAAAGATGCCAAGGGTGAAATGCGGCGTGTAGTATGGCCGACACGTCAGGAAACATTGCAGACCACCTTGATGGTGCTGGCTGCGGTGCTGGTTGTCGCGCTTATGCTCTGGGGCATGGATACATTCTTCGGCTGGATAGTTTCCAGTACGATAGGCTAGGGGTCTCGCATGAGTACAGAAGAAAAAAAGCGTTGGTATGTTGTGCATGCCTATTCCGGCTACGAAAAGCGGGTTATGAGCGGTCTTAAAGAGCGTATAGAGCTCCATGGTATGCAGGACCTCTTTGGTGATGTGCTGGTGCCGACCGAAGAAGTGGTTGAAATACGTGACGGCAAAAAGCGTAAGTCCGAGCGTAAGTTTTATCCCGGCTATGTGCTGGTGAATATGGTTATGAATGATGAGACCTGGCATTTGGTGAAAAGTACACCAAGAGTGCTGGGTTTTATTGGTGGTACGGCTGATAAGCCAGCGCCAATTACTGAGCGTGAAGCAAACGAAATTCTGCAGCGTGTTGAAAGTGGTGCCGATAAGCCACGTCCGAAGACTGTATTTGAGCCGGGCGAGATGGTGCGTGTCACTGAAGGACCATTTGCTGACTTTAATGGTGTGGTTGAAGAAGTTAATTACGAGAAAAACCGCCTGCAGGTTGCTGTGCTGATATTCGGCCGCTCGACGCCTGTAGAGTTGGAATTCCGTCAGGTAGAGAAAGCCTGAGTCTGTTTTTGTGATGCCTGGTCGGTTACGACCGGGCAGTTTTGTGTAACGAAGGGGAGCTGAAAAGCGCTTGTACCCAAAGGAGTAGCTTAATGGCTAAGAAAATTAATGCTTATATCAAGCTGCAGGTTAAAGCCGGTCAGGCTAACCCAAGTCCACCAGTAGGTCCGGCTTTGGGTCAGCATGGTGTTAATATCATGGAGTTCTGCAAAGCGTTTAACGCCGCAACTCAGGGTATTGAACCAGGTCTGCCAACACCTGTGGTGATCACTGTTTACAGTGACCGTAGCTTTACTTTTATCACCAAAACCCCACCGGCTTCAATCCTGCTGAAAAAAGCAGCGGGTCTGAAAAGTGGTTCTGCGCGTCCTAACACCGAGAAGGTTGCTACTGTGACTCGTGCTCAGGTTGAAGAGATCGCAACTGCTAAAATGCCGGATCTGACCGCTGCTGATATGGATGCTGCTGTACGTACTATCGCAGGCAGTGCGCGTTCAATGGGTATTATTGTAGAAGGTGAAGAGTAATGGCTAAGCTAACTAAGCGCCAGAAGGCGATCAGTGAGAAACTCGTAGCTGGTAAACTCTACCCGGTACAGGATGCTGTTGCTGTGCTGGCTGAAGTTTCTACAGTTAAATTTGTTGAATCTATCGATGTGGCTGTAAACCTGGGCGTTGATCCACGTAAATCGGATCAGGTTGTTCGTGGTTCTACTGTACTGCCACACGGTACCGGTAAAGATGTTCGTGTTGCTGTGTTTGCGCAGGGCGAAAATGCCGAAAAAGCTAAAGCGGCTGGTGCTGATATCGTTGGTTTCGAAGATCTGGCAGAACAGGTTAAAGCCGGTAATCTGGATTTTGACGTTGTTATCGCCACGCCTGATGCTATGCGTGTTGTCGGTCAGTTGGGTCAGATCCTCGGCCCACGTGGCCTGATGCCTAACCCGAAAGTCGGTACAGTAACACCAGACGTCGCCACGGCTGTTCAGAATGCCAAGGCCGGTCAGGTGCGTTTCCGTACTGACAAAAATGGTATTATCCACTGTTCAGTCGGTAAGGTTGGCTTTGCAGCTGATGCAATCAAAGAAAATATTGAAGCGCTGGTAGCGGATCTGAAGAAACTTAAACCTTCTTCTTCTAAAGGCATTTATGTAAAGAAAGTAACCCTGTCCACTACTATGGGCCCGGGTGTAGTAGTTGATCAGTCTTCATTGAGCTGATTTTAACTACAACGTTTTTGAGGGTCTTCGTGACCTGTCAGACAGATACGAAGACCGTCAAAGACCGCAGGTGAGGTATGACTCAGGTTGTACCTCTTAATGGTTTAACCGGCCTGCGCAGACGGTGAAGATTCAAACGAATCAGTACCACCGTACTCACCGCCTGAATCAACTGGTTCGGGTGTTTGGTTTGGTAAATGGTCGAAAGACTCAATCCAGGAGTAAATCGTGGCATTAGGACTCGAAGACAAAAAAGCGATCGTCGCTGAGGTCCAGGAAGCTGCTAAATCAGCTGTGTCTGCTGTTGTTGCTGACTCACGTGGCGTATCTGTAACAGATATGACTGCGTTGCGTAAACTGGCCCGTGAAAACGGTGTCTGGTTGCGTGTGGTTCGTAACACACTGGCACGTCGTGCCCTTGAAGGTACCGACTACGTGTGTCTGCAAGACACCTTTGTAGGGCCTTCTATCATTGCATTTTCTACAGAGCATCCGGGTGCGGGTGCACGTATTCTGAAAGAATTTGCCAAGGGTAACGAGAAGTTTGAGCTGAAAGCTGCAGCCTTTGAGGGTGAGAAAGTTGATATCTCCCTGCTGGCAAGCCTGCCAACTTACGACGAAGCAATTGCCAAGTTGATGAGCGTCCTCAAGGAAGCTTCTGCTGGCAAGCTGGTACGTACACTGGCAGCCGTTCGCGATCAGAAAGAGCAGGCAGCCTGATTGCCTTACGGCAAGCTGTCTGATTAAGCGTTTAATGGGCTAAGCCCGAAAGTAATTCAGGAATCTATATAATGTCTCTGACTCAAGAAGATATCATCAATGCAGTAGCTGAAATGTCTGTAAAGGACGTTGTTACTCTGATTGAAGCTATGGAAGAAAAATTCGGTGTATCTGCTGCTGCTGCAGTAGCTGCGGGTCCTGCAGCTGCTGAAGTGGCTGAAGAACAGACTGAATTCAACGTCATCCTGGCTGAAACTGGTGATAAGAAAGTTAACGTAATCAAAGCTGTTCGTGGCGCTACAGGCCTGGGTCTGAAAGAAGCTAAAGAACTGGTTGACGGAGCGCCTGCTACGATCAAAGAAGGCGTTTCTAAAGACGAAGCTGAAGAACTCAAGAAAGCACTGGAAGAAGCCGGCGCTAAAGTTGAGCTCAAGTAATCGCTTTAATGCGCTGCAAGCAGCGTAAACTGCTTTGAAAGCGTATGGCTGGTGGCCGCGAGCCACCGGCCTTTTTCCGTTATTGAATGACAGCAAACAGATAACGGATCTACAGACTGGAAGATCCCCTTCTGGGCTGGCTTCTCAACTAGGTGCACATGCTGGGGAACACTGATGGCTTATTCATATACTGAAAAGAAACGTATTCGTAAGGATTTCAGCAAGCTGAACCAGGTAATGGATGTTCCATTCCTGCTTGCTACACAGCTGGACTCTTACCGCAAGTTTCTGCAGCAGGGAGCGGACGCGCAACAGCGCGACGAGACCGGACTCCAGGCAGCATTTAATTCTGTTTTTCCAATTGTTTCCTATTCCGGAAATGCGGCACTGGAATACGTTGGTTACCGCCTCGGTGAACCCGTTTTTGATGTCAAGGAGTGCATGCAGCGGGGTATCACTTATGCCGCGCCACTTCGTGTCAAAGTGCGTCTGGTAATCTACGACCGTGAATCGTCAAGTAAAGCGGTTAAAGATATCAAGGAACAGGAAGTCTACATGGGCGAAATGCCCCTGATGACAGATAACGGTACCTTTGTTATTAATGGTACTGAACGTGTAATCGTGTCGCAGCTACACCGCTCACCGGGTGTGTTTTTTGATCATGATAAAGGCAAAACCCATTCATCGGGTAAATTGCTCTACTCTGCGCGTATTATTCCTTACCGTGGTTCATGGCTGGATTTCGAATTCGATCCAAAAGATGCGCTGTTTGTACGTATCGACCGTCGGCGTAAACTGCCGGCATCGGTGCTGTTGCGCTCGCTGGGTTACAGCACAGAAGAAATTCTGGAAATTTTCTTCGAAAATACCGGCTGGAATTTTGAAGGCGACCTGATCTGGATGGATCTGGTACCTGAGCGCCTGCGCGGTGAAACCATGTCCTTTGAGATCAAAGATCCTGAGGGCAATGTGATTGTTGAAGCGGGTCGTCGTATTACCCCGCGTCATACGCGTCAGATGACCCAGGCCGGCATGAAGCAATTGCAGGTTCCTGCTGAATACCTCAGCGGCAAAGTGCTGGCGAAAGATATGGCTGATCCTTCAACCGGTGAAGTGATCGCTGTTGCTAATACCGAGATCACCGACGAGTTGATTACCCGTCTGCAGGTGGCCGGTGTCGAGCGTTTTGAAACGCTTTACACCAATGATCTGGATTGTGGTCCTTATATTTCCGATACCTTGCGTATCGATACCACTCGCAATCAGATTGAAGCATTGGTAGAAATCTACCGTATGATGCGCCCGGGCGAGCCGCCTACTAAAGAGTCGGCAGAAGGCTTGTTCGAGAATCTGTTCTTCTCCGAAGAGCGCTATGATCTGTCAGCCGTTGGTCGGATGAAGTTCAATCGTCGTCTGGGTCGTGATGCTGAAGTCGGTAGCCCGATTCTGGAAAAAGCTGACATCCTCGATGTGATGAAGACCCTGATCGGTATTCGTAACGGTAAAGGCATTGTCGATGACATTGACCATCTGGGTAACCGTCGTATCCGTTCTGTCGGTGAAATGGCTGAAAACCAGTTCCGTGTAGGGCTGGTGCGTGTCGAGCGTGCGGTACGTGAGCGCCTGAGCATGGCAGAAGCGGATAACCTGATGCCTCAGGATCTGATTAATGCCAAGCCTGTTGCTGCTGCCGTTAAAGAGTTTTTCGGTTCCAGTCAGCTGTCCCAGTTTATGGACCAGAACAACCCGCTGTCCGAGATTACTCACAAACGTCGTGTTTCCGCGTTAGGCCCAGGCGGTCTGACCCGTGAGCGTGCTGGCTTTGAAGTACGTGACGTGCATCCAACCCATTATGGCCGTGTCTGCCCGATCGAGACCCCTGAAGGTCCGAACATCGGTCTGATCAACTCCTTGGCTGTTTATGCACGCACCAATGATTATGGCTTCCTGGAAACCCCTTATCGCCGCGTATTGGATGGTAAAGTTTCTGACGACATCGATTACCTGTCAGCGATTGAAGAAAACAACTTCGTTATCGCACAGGCATCCGCCAAGCTGGACGATAAAAACTGTCTGGCAGAAGATCTGGTTGAAGTCCGTCACGCTAACGAATTTACCGTTATGCCGCGTGACAAGGTCCAGTATATGGATGTGTCGGCACGTCAGATCGTATCTGTAGCCGCCGCCCTTATCCCGTTCCTGGAACACGATGACGCCAACCGTGCGTTGATGGGTTCGAACATGCAGCGTCAGGCTGTACCCACACTGCGTGCCGAGAAGCCGCTGGTAGGTACTGGTATTGAACGTAGTGTGGCACAGGACTCGGGTGTCTGTGTGGTTGCTACCCGCGGTGGTGTGATTGAATCTGTTGATGCCAGCCGTATTGTGGTACGCGCCAACGATGATGAAACTGCCGTCGGCGATGCCGGTGTCGACATCTATAATCTGACCAAATACGTGCGTTCTAACCAGAACACCTGTATTAACCAGCGTGCCATCGTGCGCCCAGGTGAAAGCATAGCCCGTGGCGATATTCTCGCCGACGGTCCTTCGGTAGATATGGGTGAGCTGGCACTGGGTCAGAACATGCGTATCGCCTTCATGCCCTGGAATGGTTACAACTTCGAGGATTCTATCCTCATCTCCGAGCGTGTCGTTGAAGAAGATCGTTTTACTACTATCCACATTCAGGAGCTGACCTGTGTGGCGCGTGATACCAAGCTGGGATCTGAAGAAATCACTTCCGATATTCCTAATGTTGGTGAAGCGGCGCTGGGCAAGCTGGATGAAACCGGTATCGTGCATATCGGTGCTGAAGTTGGCCCAGGCGACATTCTGGTCGGTAAGGTTACCCCTAAGGGTGAAACCCAGCTGACCCCGGAAGAAAAACTGCTACGTGCCATCTTTGGTGAAAAAGCCTCTGATGTTAAAGATACCTCCCTGCGTGTGAAGGGTGGTACGATCGGTAAGGTTATCGATGTGCAGGTGTTTACCCGCGATGGTGTGGAAAAAGATGCCCGTGCTGTTTCCATCGAGAAGTCTGAGCTGGATAGCATCCGCAAAGACCTTAACGATGAGTTCCGCATCGTTGAAGATGCGACTTTCGAACGTCTGACTAAAGCACTGGTCGGTCTGAAAGCCGAAGGCGGTGCCGGACTGAAGAAGAGCGAAACGATTACTGAAGAATTCCTCAGCAACTTAAAGCGTTCTGAGTGGTTCAAGATTCGTCTTGCCGATTCTGAAGTGCAGGACATGCTGGAACAGGCGCAGAAGCAGCTTGAAGAGCGTCGTGAAAATCTGGATAAGCGTTTCGAAGACAAGAAAGGCAAGCTGCAAACTGGCGATGACCTGGCACCGGGTGTGCTGAAAATCGTCAAGGTTTATGTTGCTACCAAACGTCGTATCCAGCCAGGTGACAAGATGGCGGGTCGTCACGGTAACAAAGGTGTTATCTCGGTCATCATGCCGGTTGAAGATATGCCTTATGACGAAAACGGCGAGCCGATCGATATCGTCCTCAACCCGCTGGGTGTACCGTCACGTATGAACGTCGGTCAGATCCTGGAAACCCACATGGGTGCGGCAGCCAAGGGCTTGGGTCGTAAGATCAACACCATGCTGGATATTGAACGTGCCAAGGCTGAAAAAGTCAAAGACGTTCGGGACTTCCTGGGTCAGGTGTATAACGCCGAACATGCTGGCTTGCCACTGGGTCGTCGTGAAGATCTGGAAAGCTTCAGTGATGCCGAGATTCTGGAATTGGCGAATAACCTGCGTAAGGGCGTGCCTTTGGCCTCGCCAGTATTTGACGGTGCCAAGGAAAGTGAAATCAAAGCCCTGTTGCGTTTGGCCGATATGAATGACAGTGGTCAGGTGACCCTGTATGACGGCCGTACCGGTGATAAATTCGACCGTCAGGTCACCGTAGGTTACATGTACATGCTCAAGCTCAACCACTTGGTTGATGACAAGATGCATGCACGTTCTACCGGTTCTTACAGTCTTGTTACGCAGCAGCCGCTGGGTGGTAAGGCGCAATTCGGTGGACAGCGATTCGGTGAGATGGAGGTCTGGGCATTGGAGGCGTATGGCGCGGCTTATACGCTTCAGGAAATGCTCACCGTTAAGTCAGATGACGTCAATGGTCGTACCAAAATGTATAAAAACATTGTGGATGGCAACCATCGTATGGAGCCTGGCATGCCAGAGTCGTTTAACGTATTGATCAAGGAAATTCGTTCTCTCGGTATCGATATCGAACTTGAAAGCGATTGAGACCTAAACTGATCACATCAGGTGGCGCCCCTTGCGGGCGCTTCCCCAGAGAACTCCGTGAGGAGCTATAGACAATGAAAGATTTGCTGAATCTGCTCAAGAATCAGGGTAAAACTGAAGAGTTTGACTCTATCCGTATCACCCTGGCATCACCGGATATGATCCGTTCCTGGTCTTACGGTGAAGTTAAGAAGCCGGAAACCATTAACTATCGTACCTTTAAGCCGGAACGTGATGGTTTGTTCTGTGCCAAGATCTTTGGCCCGATCAAGGATTACGAGTGCCTGTGCGGTAAATACAAACGCATGAAGCACCGCGGCGTTATCTGCGAGAAGTGTGGCGTTGAAGTGACCATGACCAAAGTGCGCCGTGACCGTATGGCGCATATTGAGCTGGCTTCACCGGTAGCTCACATTTGGTTCCTGAAATCTCTGCCGTCCCGTATCGGCTTGATGATGGACATGACGCTGCGTGATATTGAACGCGTGCTCTATTTTGAATCCTTTGTAGTGATCGATCCGGGTATGACTACCCTGGAGCGTGGACAGCTGCTGAATGACGAGCAGTACTTTGAAGCGCTGGAAGAGTTCGGCGACGAATTCGATGCGCGTATGGGTGCTGAAGCGGTTCAAGAGTTGCTGGGCTCTATCGACCTTGAAGGCGAGTGTCAGCGTATGCGTGAAGAAATTCCGCAGACCAACTCTGAGACCAAGCTGAAGAAACTGTCCAAGCGTCTGAAGCTGATGGAAGCCTTCCTTAAATCCGGTAACAAGCCGGAGTGGATGATTCTAAATGTGCTGCCAGTTCTGCCACCGGATCTGCGTCCGTTAGTACCGCTGGATGGCGGCCGTTTCGCTACGTCTGACCTGAACGATCTGTACCGTCGCGTAATTAACCGTAATAACCGTCTGAAGCGTCTGCTAGACCTGAATGCACCGGATATTATCGTACGCAACGAGAAGCGTATGTTGCAGGAATCGGTTGATGCGCTGCTGGATAACGGTCGTCGTGGTCGTGCCATTACCGGTTCTAACAAGCGTCCGCTGAAATCGCTTGCCGATATGATCAAAGGTAAGCAGGGTCGTTTCCGTCAGAACCTGCTGGGTAAACGTGTCGACTATTCGGGTCGTTCGGTTATCGTGGTCGGTCCGTCACTGCGTCTGCATCAGTGCGGTCTGCCGAAAAAAATGGCACTGGAGCTGTTTAAGCCGTTCATCTTCTCCAAGCTGGAACTGCGTGGTCATGCCACCACCATCAAAGCCGCCAAGAAAATGGTTGAGCGTGAAGAAGCGCTGGTCTGGGATATACTCGATGAAGTGATCCGTGAGCACCCAGTGCTACTTAACCGTGCACCGACACTTCACCGTTTAGGTATTCAGGCATTTGAGCCAGTACTGATCGAAGGTAAAGCGATCCAGCTGCACCCGCTGGTTTGTGCGGCTTACAACGCCGACTTTGACGGTGACCAGATGGCCGTTCACGTGCCGCTGACCATTGAGGCACAGCTTGAAGCCCGTGCCTTGATGATGTCTACCAACAACATCCTCTCGCCTGCCAATGGTGAGCCAATCATCGTGCCATCGCAGGACGTGGTTCTGGGTCTGTATTACATGACCCGTGAGCGCGTTGCCGCTGCTGGTGAAGGTATGTTGTTCAGTGACATCAAAGAAGTGACTCGTGCGCACGGTGCTGGCCAGGTACATCTGCAGGCCCGGGTTAAAGTGCGTATCCGTGAACTGATCCGTGATATTCACGGTAATGTTGAAGAGATCACTGCGGTTCGTGATACCACTGTCGGCCGTGCGCTGTTGTTTGATATCGTTCCCGATGGCCTGCCGTTTGCGCTGGTTGATCAGGCAATGAAAAAGAAAGCTATCTCCAAGCTGCTTAACGAAGCCTATCGTCGTTGCGGCCTGAAAGAAACGGTTATCTTTGCGGATCAACTGATGTACATGGGCTTCCGTCAGGCGACCTTGTCCGGTGCCTCGATTGGTGTCAATGATTTCGTTATTCCGGATGAAAAACCTCGTATTATCGCTGATGCTGAAGCTGAAGTGACCGAAATTGAACGTCAGTTCGCTGAAGGTCTGGTCACGCACGGTGAGAAATACAACAAGGTAGTCGATATCTGGTCGCGCGCCAACGAAGTACTGGCGAAGCGCATGATGGACAACCTGAAAGTTGATCTGGTGACCGATGTTAATGGTAACCAGGTTGAGCAGGAATCGTTTAACTCTGTGTATATCATGGCTGACTCAGGTGCACGTGGTAGTGCGGCACAGATACGTCAGTTAGCCGGTATGCGTGGTCTGATGGCCAAGCCGGATGGTTCGATCATCGAAACGCCGATCATCGCCAACTTCCGTGAAGGTCTAAACGTACTGCAGTACTTTATCTCCACGCACGGTGCGCGTAAGGGTCTTGCCGATACGGCGCTGAAAACAGCTAACTCCGGTTACCTGACTCGTCGTCTGGTTGACGTGGCTCAGGATCTGGTGATCACTGAAGTAGATTGTGGTACCGAAAACGGTGTTCTGGTTCAGCCGATCATTGAGGGTGGCGATATCATCGTCAGTCTGGGTGAGCAGTTGCTGGGTCGTGTCGTGGCGGTCGATGTGCTGAGTCCGGTAACGGGCGATGTGCTTATCGAGAAGGCTACGCTGATCGATGAAGCCTGGGTTGATCGTCTGCAAACAGACGAAGAACTGAGCAAAATTGATGAAGTGTTGGTGCGTTCTGCTATCACCTGTGATGCTAATCAGGGTGTTTGTTCCAGCTGTTATGGGCGTGATCTTGCACGCGGTCACCTGGTTAACCAGGGTGAAGCTGTAGGTGTTATCGCGGCCCAGTCAATCGGTGAGCCAGGTACACAGCTGACTATGCGTACCTTCCATATCGGTGGTGCAGCCTCGAGGGCCGCCGCAGTTGACAGTATTCAGGTCAAGAATGGCGGTATCGTACGCCTGCATAACCTGAAGTACGTAGAGCGTACCGATGGTAATCTGGTTGCCACGTCACGTTCAGGTGAACTGGGCATAACTGATGAACATGGTCGTGAGCGCGAGCGTTACAAGCTGCCTTATGGTGCGATGATCAAAGTACGCGAAGGTTCAACAGTAGACGCTGGTGCCGTCGTGGCTAACTGGGATCCGCATACGCATCCAATCGTGTCGGAAATACAGGGTAAGATTGTCTTTGCGGGTCTGGAAGATGGTATCACCGTCAAACGTCAGACTGATGAATTGACCGGTCTTTCCACTATCGAGATTCTGGAAGGCAAGGATCGTCCTCAGGCGGGTAAAGATATTCGTCCGATGATCAAGCTGGTCGATTTCGACGGTAAGGATCTCTGTTATCCGGGTACAGAAATGTCAGCGCAGTATCTGCTGCCGCCTAAGGCGATCGTCAACCTGAATGATGGTGCTGAAGTGCAGATCGGTGACGTTCTGGCACGTATTCCACAGGAAGGTACGGTTAACAAGGATATCACCGGTGGTCTGCCACGTGTGGCCGACCTGTTTGAAGCGCGTAAGCCGAAAGAGTACGCCATCCTGGCTGAAATCTCTGGTGTGGTGACCTTCGGTAAGGAAACCAAGGGTAAGCGCCGTATCGTGATTACACCGCATGACGGTAGTGATCCGGTAGAGATCATGATCCAGAAATGGCGTAACCTGAACATCTTCGAAGGTGAGTCGGTTGAGAAGGGTGAGGTTATTTCTGATGGCCCATCCAACCCACACGATATCCTGCGTATTTTGGGTGTTAATGAACTGGCTAAGTATATCGTTGCTGAAATTCAGGATGTATACCGTCTCCAGGGTGTAGGCATCAACGACAAGCATATCGAAGTGATTGTGCGTCAGATGGTGCGTAAAGTTGAAATTATCGACTCTGGTGATTCTGACTTTATCCAGGGCGATCAGGTTGAATACATTGCTGTACGTAATGAAAATGCACGACTGGTTGAGGAAGGTAAATTCCCGGCACGGTTCGAGCGCGTACTGCTGGGTATCACCAAGGCATCGCTGGCAACCGAGTCGTTTATTTCGGCGGCATCCTTCCAGGAAACAACCCGCGTATTGACCGAAGGCGCCGTGAATGGCAAGAGCGATTACCTGCGCGGCTTGAAAGAAAACGTTGTGGTCGGTCGATTGATACCAGCCGGTACCGGTCTTGCCTACCACAGTGAGCGCAAACGCAAACGTCGTCTGGGCTCCGAAAGTGGTACAGTGAGTGCGGAAGAAGTCCAGCAGGCACTGACCAAAGCACTGAATGCGTCAATGTCTGGTTCTGATTAAAAAACAGACAGTAATTGACGATCGGGGCGGGAATTAGGTAAACTTCCCGCCCTCTTGTTGACTGAGTAGGAATGCTCAGTCTTTTTATATGTTAAAACCAAAGGTGGAGAGTTTGCTGAATGGCAACAATTAACCAGTTGGTACGTAAGCCGCGTAAGCGCAAAGTACAGCCAAGTGACGTTCGTGCACTGGAAGCTTGTCCTCAGCGTCGTGGTGTTTGTACCCGTGTTTATACAACCACACCGAAGAAGCCTAACTCAGCGCTGCGTAAGGTCTGTCGTGTACGTCTGACCAACGGCTATGAAGTGTCTTCTTATATCGGTGGTGAAGGCCATAACCTGCAGGAACACTCTGTTGTTCTGATTCGTGGTGGTCGTGTAAAAGACTTGCCGGGTGTGCGTTATCACACAGTACGTGGCGCGCTTGACTGTTCCGGTGTTAATGACCGTAAACAGGCTCGTTCCAAGTACGGTACCAAACGTCCTAAGTCGTAATAAGTCGTTAAACGGCAAAGTTGTCACAGTCAGGCTTTTTTCAAAACGCATGCTGTTGCGCTAAACCGAACTGACGATAAGAGTAAGGGCAGGTGTCCAAGACATCCTGGCTAAACCTGAAGACCTTTTAATTGATTGAGGGCTTATCATGCCTAGAAGACGCATAGCTGCGAAGCGCGAAATACTGCCGGATCCAAAATTCGGTAACATCACACTGGCAAAATTCATCAACCATCTGATGGTCAGTGGCAAAAAATCTGTTGCAGAAAGCATAGTTTATGGCGCAATGGATAAAGTACAAGAGCGTACTAAACAGGATCCGCTGGAACTGTTTGATAAAGCACTTGAAACGGTTCAGCCCGTAGTGGAAGTTAAATCCCGTCGAGTCGGTGGTGCCACCTATCAGGTACCTGTTGAAGTTCGTCCTTCACGTCGTATGGCTCTGGCTATGCGCTGGTTGGTCGATTCTGCGCGTAAGCGTGGTGAAAAATCCATGGCCTTGCGTCTGGCTGGAGAGCTGGTTGACGCTTCTGAAGGGCGCGGCGCAGCCGTTAAGAAACGTGAAGACGTGCATCGTATGGCTGAAGCTAACAAAGCTTTTGCTCACTACCGCTTCTAAACTTCAGAGGATAACGTCGTGGCTCGTAAAACACCGCTATCCAGATACCGTAACATAGGTATCTGTGCGCACGTAGATGCTGGTAAAACCACCACTACGGAGCGTGTATTATTTTATACAGGTTTGTCTCATAAGCTGGGTGAGGTGCATGATGGTGCCGCTACCACAGACTGGATGGAACAGGAGCAGGAGCGTGGTATTACTATCACCTCGGCTGCAATCACCACTTTCTGGAGTGGTATGGGCAAACAGTTCGATGAACACCGTATCAACGTCATCGACACCCCTGGGCACGTTGACTTTACTATCGAAGTAGAGCGTTCTTTGCGCGTTCTTGATGGTGCGGTTGTGGTGTTGTGCGCCTCTTCAGGTGTGCAGCCACAGACTGAAACAGTCTGGCGTCAGGCGAACAAGTACGAAGTACCCCGCATGGTATTCGTCAACAAGATGGACCGTGCCGGTGCAGACTTCTTCCGTGTTGAAGAGCAGCTGAAAAAGCGTCTGAATGTTAATACTGTTGTGCTGAATTTCCCAATCGGTGCTGAAGATGACTTCAAAGGCGTCGTTGACTTGATTGAGATGAAATCAATCATCTGGAACGAAGCTGATCAGGGTATGACCTTCTCTCTGGAAGAGATTCCTGCTGAGCTTCAGGCGCGTGCTGAAGAGCTGCGTGAGCAGTTAGTCGAAGCCGCAGCAGAAAGCAATGATGAGTACATGGAAAAATACCTGGGCGGCGAAGAGCTGACCAAGGAAGAAATCAAAGCCGGTTTGCGTGCACGTACCCTGGCAAATGATATCGTACTGATGCTGGCCGGCTCTGCATTCAAGAACAAGGGTGTACAGGCTGTACTGGATGCCGTTATTGAATTCCTGCCATCGCCAACTGAAGTTAAGGCGATCGAAGGTGAGCTGGACGATAAAGACGGCACAGTGGCAACGCGTGAAGCGGATGACGATGCACCGTTTGCGGCGCTGGCGTTCAAAATCGCTACTGACCCGTTCGTGGGTACGCTGACCTTTATTCGTGTGTACTCGGGTGTTCTGAAATCTGGTGACAGTGTTTATAACTCTGTTAAAGAGAAAAAAGAACGCGTGGGTCGTATGGTGCAGATGCATGCTAACTCACGTGAAGAGATCAAAGAGATTCTCGCTGGCGATATCGCTGCGGTTATCGGTCTGAAAGATGTTACTACGGGTGATACCCTGTGTAGTCTGGATGACAAGATCGTTCTGGAGCGTATGGAATTCCCGGATCCAGTTATTTCGGTTGCTGTTGAGCCTAAGTCCAAAGCTGATCAGGAAAAAATGGGTATTGCACTGAGCAAGCTGGCTCAGGAAGATCCGTCTTTCCGTGTGGCTACAGACGAAGAAAGTGGTCAGACCATTATTTCTGGTATGGGCGAGTTGCATCTGGACATCATCGTTGACCGTATGCGTCGCGAGTTCAAGGTTGAAGCCAATATCGGTAAGCCACAGGTTGCTTACCGTGAGAAGATCCGTAAACCGGTTGTTGCAAACCATAAGTTTGCCCGTCAGTCCGGTGGTCGTGGTCAGTATGGTCATGTCGTCGTTGAGTTCAGTCCGAGTGATGAAGAAGGATTGGAGTTCATTAACGAAATCGTGGGTGGTGCGATTCCTAAGGAATACATCCCTGCGGTGCAGAAGGGTATCGAAGAGCAGATGAAAAACGGCGTTATTGCCGGTTATCCGCTGATCGGCCTGAAAGCGCGTCTGTATGACGGTTCGTTCCATGAGGTTGACTCCAACGAGATGGCGTTTAAAATCGCTGCATCCCAGGCACTGAAAAAATATGCCCAGGAAGCAAGCCCTTGTCTGCTTGAGCCGATGATGAAGGTTGAAGTGGTAACTCCTGAGGAGTACATGGGTGACGTGATGGGTGACCTTAACCGTCGCCGTGGTCTGGTGCAGGGTATGGAAGATACCGTGTCCGGTAAAGTCATCAATGCTCAGGTTCCGCTGGGCGAGATGTTTGGTTATGCAACTGACCTTCGTTCTGCTTCACAGGGTCGGGCAACTTACTCTATGGAATTTGATTCCTACAGTGAAGCGCCGCAGAACATAGCCGAAGCTGTTACTAAACAGAATTGATTTAGCAATTACTTGATTAAGAGGATTTAGCCGTGGCTAAGAAAGCTTTTGAACGTAACAAGCCGCACGTCAACGTAGGAACCATTGGCCACGTTGACCACGGTAAGACAACCCTGACAGCCGCTCTGACGCGCGTATGTGCGGAAGTATGGGGTGGAGCAGCGGTTGCCTTTGACGGTATCGACAACGCACCTGAAGAGCGTGAGCGTGGTATTACTATCTCTACATCACACGTAGAGTATGAATCACCGACTCGCCACTATGCGCACGTTGACTGCCCAGGGCACGCTGACTATGTAAAAAACATGATCACCGGTGCGGCGCAGATGGATGGTGCAATTCTGGTGTGTTCAGCCGCTGACGGCCCTATGCCACAGACGCGTGAGCACATTCTGCTGTCACGTCAGGTGGGTGTACCTTTCATCGTCGTGTTCCTGAACAAAGCGGACATGGTTGATGATGAAGAGCTGATGGAACTGGTTGAGATGGAAGTTCGCGAACTTCTGGATCAGTACGACTTCCCAGGCGACGATACCCCTATCATCATCGGTTCAGCGCTGATGGCGCTGGAGGGTAAAGACGACAATGAAATGGGTACTACCGCTGTTAAGAAGCTGGTAGAAGCTCTGGATAGCTATATCCCTGAGCCGGAGCGTGCGATTGATAAGCCGTTCCTGATGCCGATTGAAGACGTATTCTCTATTTCCGGTCGTGGTACTGTAGTAACCGGTCGTATTGAGCGTGGTGTTGTTAAAGCGGGTGAAGAGATCGAAATCGTCGGTATCCGTCCAACCACCAAGACTACTTGTACTGGTGTTGAGATGTTCCGTAAGCTGCTGGACGAAGGTCGTGCAGGTGAGAACGTCGGTGCGCTGTTGCGTGGCACCAAGCGTGATGACGTTGAGCGTGGTCAGGTATTGGCCAAGCCAGGTTCAATCACACCACACACCAAGTTCGAAGGCGAAGTGTACGTACTGAGCAAAGAAGAGGGTGGTCGTCATACACCATTCTTTAAAGGCTACCGTCCACAGTTCTACTTCCGTACCACGGACATCACTGGCGCGTGTGAACTGCCAGAAGGTGTTGAGATGGTAATGCCGGGTGATAACGTGCAGATGACTGTTACGCTGATCAACCCGATTGCGATGGAAGAAGGCCTGCGCTTTGCGATCCGTGAAGGCGGTCGTACAGTGGGTGCAGGTGTTGTTGCGAAAATTCTTGACTAAGATTTAGTCATTCTAAAAACCCTCTACGGAGGGTTTTTTTATGGCTGGTTAAAAACTGTACCGATGGGCTTGTACTCACGTCACGGTATAAGTATAATTTGCGTCCCCTCATGTAAGGGGAGGTCGGCTATTGCCGTAATAAAATTAACAGGAAATGCGTGATCAGAATGCAGAACCAAAAAATCAGAATTCGTCTGAAGGCTTTTGATCATCGCCTGATCGACTCATCCGCGCAGGAGATTGTTGAAACTGCGAAACGGACGGGCGCACAGGTGCATGGTCCGATCCCACTTCCTACTCGCAAAGAGCGTTTTACCATACTGATTTCACCTCACGTGAACAAAGATGCACGTGATCAATATGAAATCCGTACGCATAAACGTGTTCTGGATATCGTCGAGCCAACTGAAAAAACAGTTGATGCTTTGATGAAGCTGGATCTCGCTGCGGGTGTAGAAGTGCAGATCAGCCTGGGCTAAACAAGCTGCGCAGAATTAATAACATTTAATGAAGCGCTATTTGAGGAATGCTCTGTAATGGGCGGCCATAGTGGGTTACAGCCCCGTACTCAACTGGCAAGAGGTATTAAAATGTCTGTAGGACTTATCGGACGTAAAGCGGGCATGACCCGTATCTTCACAGAAGATGGCGTGTCCGTGCCAGTCACTGTCATCGAGGTGGATCCGAACCGCGTGACTTGCGTCAAAACTGTTGATACTGACGGTTATGCCGCTATTCAAGTGACAACCGGCGCTAAGAAGGCTAATCGCCTGACTAAGCCGGCAGCTGGAAACTTTGCGAAAGCAGGAGTAGAAGCTGGTCGCGGTTTGTGGGAGTTCCGTCTCTCCGGTGATGAAGAAATCAACGTTGGCGATGCGCTGACGGTTGAGCGCTTCGAAGCAGGTCAGAAAATCGACGTAACCGGTCGTAGTAAGGGTAAGGGTTTTCAGGGTGGAGTTAAGCGCTGGAATTTCCGTACTCAGGATGCGACACACGGTAACTCGCTTTCTCACCGTGCTCCGGGCTCCATAGGTCAGTGTCAGACTCCGGGGCGTGTGTTCAAGGGCAAAAAGATGGCAGGTCACATGGGTGATGAGCGTTGCACAGTACAGACTCTAGAAGTTGTGCGTGTAGACGCTGAGCGTAACCTACTGCTGGTTAAGGGTGCCATTCCTGGCGCAACCGGCGGTGATGTCATCGTTAAACCTGCTGTAAAAGCACGCGGCTGAAGGGGTTAACATGAATATAAATCTGACAGGAGCCAACGGTTCGGTCGAAGTATCCGAACTGATATTTGGCAAAGAGTTTAATGAGTCTCTGGTACACCAGGTGGTAACTGCCTATATGGCAGGTGGCCGTCAGGGAACCAAAGCACAGAAAAATCGTTCCGCAGTATCCGGCGGTGGCGCTAAGCCATTCCGTCAGAAAGGAACAGGTCGTGCCCGTGCAGGAACCATTCGTTCCCCGCTGTGGCGCTCCGGTGGTGTTACTTTCGCTGCAAGTCCACGTGACTTCTCGCAGAAAGTAAACAAGAAGATGTATCGCGCTGCCATGCGTTGCATCCTTTCTGAGCTGGTTCGACAGGATCGTTTGGTTGTAGTTGAAGGTTTCCAGATGGAAGTGCCTAAGACCAAACAGTTCATTGCTAAAATGCAAGAGCTTGAGCTCAGCAATGCACTGGTGATCACTGAAGAAGTTGAAGTTAATCTGTATCTGGCTGCACGAAATGTTCCGCACGTTGACGTGCGTGACGTAGCGGCTATCGATCCGGTCAGTCTGATCGGTTTTGATAAAGTCGTTGTTACTGCTGCTGCTCTGAATAAAATCAATGAGGTGTTGGCATGAATCCAGAACGCATTTTTAAAGTGTTGTTGGGTCCGCACATCTCTGAGAAAGCAACTATTGTTGCTGACGGATCACAGCAAGTCGTATTTCGGGTTGCACCAGATGCTACTAAGCCTGAAATCAAAAGAGCCGTTGAAGAGCTATTCAATGTAAAAGTTGATGGTGTCAACGTACTGAACGTCAAGGGCAAGACCAAGCGTACTGCGCGCGGTCTGGGCAAGCGAAATGATGTTCGTAAGGCCTATGTTCGTCTGGCTGATGGCTCTGAAATTGATTTCATGGCTGGCGAATAAGAAGGGGTTAGATCATGGCACTCGTTAAATCAAAGCCGACCTCTGCCGGACGTCGTCATGTCGTTAAGGTAGTCAGCGCTGACCTGCATAAGGGTAAGCCTTTCGCCGCACTGGTCGAAAAGAAAAGTAAAACCGGCGGTCGTAACAATAATGGTCGTATCACTACCCGTCATATCGGTGGTGGCCACAAGCATCATTATCGTATCGTCGACTTCCGTCGCAATAAGGATGGTATTCAGGGCACTGTAGAGCGCATTGAGTATGATCCTAACCGTACTGCGCACATCGCATTGATTATGTATGCCGATGGTGAGCGTCGTTACATCATTGCACCGAAAGGTCTGCAGGCGGGATCTAAAGTAGTTTCTGGTGAAGCAGCTGATATCAAAATCGGCAACACCATGACGCTGCGTAATATCCCACTGGGTAGTACCGTACACTGTATCGAACTGAAGCCTGGAAAAGGCGCTCAGATGGCACGTTCTGCGGGTGCTTCTGCACAGCTGGTCGCGCGTGAAGGGGCTTATGCCACTCTGCGTCTGCGTTCTGGTGAAGTGCGTAAAGTACTGGTCGATTGTCGCGCCACACTGGGTGAAGTCAGCAACTCCGAGCATTCCCTCCGTCAGTTGGGTAAAGCCGGTGCCAAACGCTGGCGTGGTGTGCGCCCGACAGTTCGCGGTGTAGCAATGAACCCGGTCGATCACCCACATGGTGGTGGTGAAGGTCGTACCTCTGGTGGCCGTCATCCGGTTTCTCCATGGGGCGTCCCGACTAAAGGTCATAAAACTCGCAAGAACAAGCGTACCAATAAACTTATCGTACGCCGTCGTAGCGCTAAATAAGGGGATACAGCTGTGCCACGTTCACTGAAGAAAGGTCCATTTATCGACCTTCACCTGTTGAAGAAGGTAGAGGCTGCAATTGAAGCAAATGAAAAACGTCCGATCAAAACCTGGTCGCGTCGTTCCACAATTTTTCCGAATTTTGTGGGTTTGACAATTGCAGTACATAACGGCCGCCAGCACGTTCCAGTGTTTGTCACTGAGGACATGGTCGGTCATAAATTAGGTGAGTTTGCTGCTACACGTACATTCCGCGGTCATGCAGCCGACAAGAAGGCCAAGAAGAAGTAAGGGAGGATAGATGATGGAAATAGTCGCCAAACATATCGGCGCCCGCATCTCCGCCCAGAAGGCCCGTCTGGTCGCAGATCAGATCCGTGGTAAATCTGTGGGCGAAGCTCTGGATATCCTGACGTTCAGCAATAAGAAAGGTGCTGATCTGGTCAAGAAGGTGCTCGACTCCGCTATAGCAAATGCTGAGCATAACGAAGGTGCTGACGTGGACGAGTTGCGCGTTTCTGCTATCTTCGTTGACGAAGGTATGACCATGAAACGCATTCGGCCACGTGCAAAAGGTCGCGCAGACAGAGTTCTGAAGCGTACTGCACACATCACTGTAAAAGTGGCTGACTAAGAAGCTGACGGCTAGGAGATTTCGAAATGGGTCAGAAAGTTAACCCAACCGGTATACGTCTCGGCATCGTCAAAGACCACACTTCGGTGTGGTACGCTGACAAGTCAGACTATGCTGTTAAGCTGCTGAATGATCTCAAGGTGCGTAGCTACCTTGAGCAGAAGCTTAAGAATGCGTCTGTAAGTCGCATAGATATTGAACGTCCGGCTCAGAACGCTAAAATCACCATCCACACAGCCCGTCCCGGTATCGTGATCGGCAAGAAGGGTGAGGATGTTGAAGTACTGCGTTCTACGGTTTCTGAGATGATGGGTGTGCCTGTGCACATCAACATTGAAGAAGTTCGTAAGCCAGACCTAGATGCCAAACTGGTAGCGCAAAGCGTCGCCAGCCAGTTGGAACGCCGTGTTATGTTCCGTCGCGCTATGAAGCGTGCGGTGCAGAACTCTATGCGTATCGGCGCAAAGGGTATCAAAATTCAGGTTGGCGGTCGTCTTGGCGGTGCCGAGATTGCGCGTACTGAGTGGTATCGTGAAGGTCGTGTACCTTTGCATACGCTGCGTGCGGACATTGACTACGCAACCTACGAGGCGCACACAACATATGGTGTGATTGGCGTTAAAGTCTGGGTCTTCAAGGGTGAAGTTCTGGGTGGTATCGAACAGGTACGTGCCGAGAAGAACGCTCCCAAGAAGAAAGGAACTAAGTGAGGTAAACGTCAATGCTGCAACCAAAACGACTTAAGTACCGCAAGGTGATGAAAGGCCGTAACCGCGGCCTGGCACAGCGTGGCAGCAAGGTCAGCTTTGGTGAGTATGCGCTGAAAGCGACCGGTCGCGGTCGTATTACAGCGCGTCAGATCGAAGCGGCTCGTCGTACCATGACGCGTCATGTAAAGCGTGGTGGTAAGATCTGGATTCGGGTGTTCCCGGACAAACCGATCACGACCAAGCCCCTTGAAGTACGTATGGGTAAAGGTAAGGGTAACGTAGAATACTGGGTTGCACAGATCCAGCCAGGCAAGGTGCTGTTTGAAATCAGTGGTGTCAGCGAGCAGCTGGTATCTGAAGCCTTCGCTCTGGCTGCTGCAAAGCTGCCTGTAACTACAACCATAGTTAAACGGACGGTGATGTAATGAAAGCGACTGAACTGCGCGAACAAACTGCAGAAGAGCTTCAGCAGACGTTGCTAGGTCTGCTGAAAGACCAGTTCAATCTGCGCATGCAGAAAGCGACCGGTCAGCTGGCTCAGAATCACCTTTTAGGCCAGGTACGTCGCGACATTGCTCGCGTCAAAACTGTTCTTAAGCAAAAGGCAGGTGCATAAATGAGCGCAGAAAAACGTATTCGTACTGTGACCGGTAAGGTCATTAGTGACAAGATGGATAAAACCATCACGGTGATGGTAGAGCGTAAAGAAAAACACCCGATTTACGGAAAGTTTGTTCGTCGCTCCACCAAGCTGCATGCTCACGATGCTGATAATGCTTGCCGTATCGGTGATCTGGTAACGATTCAGGAGTCACGTCCTTTATCTAAATCCAAGACATGGGTACTGGTTCAAATCGAAGAACAGGCAAATAAAGCGTTAATGGCAGTTGAAGAGCCTGCCGCAGAGGTGTAAACTTATGCGCCTTTGCTCCATTACTCCGGCTGTCATTGGATGGTCGGTATAACAGTTTTGTGGGGTAGACCATGATTCAGACTGAATCGATGCTTGATGTCGCTGATAACAGCGGTGCCAAGCGAGTACAGTGTATTAAGGTCCTGGGCGGTTCTCACCGTCGCTACGCCGGTGTTGGTGATGTCATCAAAGTCACCGTTAAGGAAGCAATTCCGCGTGGTAAGGTGAAAAAAGGTCAGGTTCTTAAAGCTGTCGTAGTACGTACCCGTAAAGGTGTCCGTCGTCCGGATGGTTCCATCATCCGTTTCGATGTTAACTCAGCGGTTTTGCTGAATAACAACGGCGCACCAATCGGTACTCGTATCTTCGGCCCAGTAACGCGTGAACTTCGTACTGAGAAGTTCATGAAGATCATTTCCCTGGCGCCTGAAGTGCTCTGAGTTAACAGCTTTTGAAGCTAGTTGATTCATAAAACGCCATCCCCGAAAGGGTTTGGCGTTTTTGAGCATGAGAGGGTAGTAGGAAAGGAAGGTAACTAATGCGTAAAATTCGTCGCGACGATGAAGTCATCGTGATCGCAGGTAAAGATAAAGGCAAGCGTGGCAGAGTAATGCGCGTACTGTCTGACGACCGCCTGATCGTATCCGGTATCAACATGATCAAGAAGCATGTTAAGCCGAACCCGATGTTAGGTCAGCAGGGTGGCATATTAGAAAAGGAAGCGGCTCTGGCTGTTTCAAATGTCGCCATTTTTAATCCTGCTACCGGCAAAGGTGATCGTGTAGGCTTCAGAAAGCTTGAAGACGGCACCAAGGTACGCTTCTACAAGTCTAACGGCGAAATCGTCGTTGGCGATAAGTAAGAGAGGTTGGTGCAATGTCTAGATTAAAAGCGCTGTACGAAAGCGAACTGAAGCTAAAGCTGAAAGAAGAGCTGAATAGCCCGAATATCATGGCTGTTCCTCGCGTAAGTAAAATCACCCTGAACATGGGTGTGGGTGAAGCTCTCGGCGACAAAAAGCAGCTGGAAAACGCTGTGGCTGATATGATTGCAATTGCAGGTCAGAAGCCAGTTGTTACCAAGGCTCGTAAATCCATTGCGGGCTTTAAAGTCCGTGAAGGCTGGCCGATCGGTTGTAAAGTGACCCTGCGCGGTGAGCGTATGTGGGAATTTCTCGATCGTCTGGTTGACGTTTCTATCCCTCGTATCAGGGACTTCCGTGGTTTGAACCCGAAGTCATTTGATGGACGCGGAAACTACAGCATGGGTGTGAAAGAGCAGATTATTTTCCCAGAAATCGACTATGACAAGGTTGATAAGCTGCGTGGTCTGGATATCACGATCACTACTACAGCCCAGTCTAACGACGAAGGCCGTGCGCTGCTGGAAGCTCTGCAGTTCCCGTTCCGTAAATAATTAGGGGTAGAACAATGGCTAAAGTATCTATGAAAAACCGTGAAGCCAAGCGTGAAAAGCTGGCTGCGAAGTATGCAGTCAAGCGCGCTGAGCTGAAGGCACTCATTGTAAATCCTGCCAGCTCAGAAGATGAGCGGTGGGATGCGCAGGTAGCTTTGCAAAAGCTGCCACGTGATGCCAGTCCGGTTCGTCAACGCCGCCGCTGTCAGGTTACAGGTCGTCCACACGGTGTATACCGTAAGTTCGGTCTGTCACGTATCAAGTTGCGCGAAGCCGCTATGCGCGGTGACGTACCTGGTCTGAAAAAAGCAAGCTGGTAAGCTTGTCAATGGTAAGCCCAGTGGTCAGGGCAGAATTTTGTTTCTGCTACCGCACTGAGCTGCACAACTGAGGAAATAAGCATGAGTATGCAAGATACCCTCGCGGATATGTTTACCCGTATCCGTAACGGTAATATGGCTGAAAAGCCTGCAGTCACCATGCCTTCTTCAAAGCACAAAGTGGCTATTGCCAAAGTGCTCAAAGAGGAAGGCTACATCACTGATTACAGTGTTGAGGGTGAAAGCAAGCCGGTCCTGACCATCGAACTGAAATACTTCGAAGGCAAGCCGGTAATTGAAGAGATTAAACGTGTAAGCAAACCAAGTTTGCGTATTTACCGTCATGTTGCAAAGCTGCCGAAAGTATCTGACGGTCTAGGTGTTGCAATTATCTCTACCAGTAAAGGTGTCATGACCGATCGCGCTGCTCGTCAAGCCGGTATCGGTGGTGAAGTCATCTGTACGGTATTCTAAGGGGAGTTCTGATGTCACGTATAGCAAAGAATCCCGTTGTCGTACCTGCAGGTGTTGAGGTGAAAATCCAGGGGCAGCAAGTTGCTGTCAAAGGTAGCAACGGTCAGTTAAGTCTGGAAGTGCATCCTTCAGTGGGTGTTGAACTGAATGAAGGCAAAGTTGTATTTGTAGCCCGTGATGGCGGCAAACAGTCTATTGCACTATCCGGTACAACGCGTGCTCTGGTCAATAACATGGTCACAGGTGTCAGCACTGGTTTTCAGAAAACCATGCAGCTGATCGGTGTCGGTTACCGTGCCGCCGTTAAAGGCGACGTAGTAAACCTGACACTGGGTTTTTCACACCCGATCGATTACCAACTGCCTGCCGGCGTAAAGGCTGAAACTCCAAATAACACAACCATTATCCTGTCTGGTGCTGACAAGCAACAGGTTGGTCAGGTAGCTGCTGAAATACGCGCTTTCCGTCCGCCTGAACCTTATAAGGGTAAAGGGGTTCGTTATGTGGATGAGTATGTACGCCGCAAAGAGGCTAAGAAGAAGTAAGGCTGGGTCATGAACGAAAAAAATGTAGCTCGAATTCGTCGTGCGCGCCGCTCTCGCCTTAAAATGCGTGAACTGGGCGCAGTACGCTTGTGTGTTAATCGCACACCACGTCATATCTATGCGCAGATTATTTCCGCTGACGGCTCAACTGTTCTTGCCTCTGCATCAACTGTTGAGAAGGACCTGCGTGCGGGTGTAACCGGTAATGTTGAAGCCGCCAAGAAAGTGGGTGCACTGATCGCAGATCGTGCCAAAGCAGCGGGTGTTTCGCAGGTAGCGTTTGATCGCTCCGGTTATAAATATCATGGCAGAGTCCAGGCTCTGGCTGATGCGGCCCGCGAAGGCGGACTGGAATTCTAAAGGTTTCTAATATGGCAAATCACGAACAGAAAGACGGTGAACTCCAGGAGAGACTGGTCCAGGTAAACCGTGTAGCCAAAGTTGTGAAAGGTGGCCGTATCTTCGGTTTCACAGCACTAACAGTGGTCGGTGATGGCAATGGCCGCATCGGTTTCGGCCGCGGTAAGGCTCGCGAAGTGCCTGTTGCTATTCAAAAAGCAATGGAGCAAGCGCGTCGTAACATGGTCAGCGTGTCACTGAATGCACACACTCTGCAGTATCCCGTTAAAGCACAGCATGGTGCGTCCCGCGTATACATGCAGCCAGCATCTGAAGGTACCGGTATCATTGCCGGTGGTGCGATGCGTGCCGTGCTGGAACTGGCTGGTGTACAGAACGTACTGGCTAAATGTTATGGTTCTACTAACCCGGTAAACGTGGTGCGTGCAACTGTCAAAGGGTTGTCTTCTATGAAGTCACCTGATGATGTTGCGGCAAAACGTGGTAAATCCGTTGAAGAGATCCTGGGGAACTAAACGATGGCTAATACTATTAAAGTTACCCTGACGCGCAGCACCATCGGCACTTTGCCGAAGCATAAGCTGTGTGTGAAGGGTCTCGGGCTGCGCCGTATAGGTCACGTTGTGGAAGTGGAAGACACTCCTGCAGTGCGCGGTATGATCAATAAAGTCAACTACATGGTTCATGTAGTTGGTGAATGAAAGGAGTGACCCAATGCGTCTGAATACATTACGCCCGGGTGCTGGTTCCAAACAGGCTCCCAAGCGTGTTGGTCGTGGTATCGGCTCCGGTCTGGGTAAAACTTGTGGCCGTGGTCACAAGGGTCTTAAATCCCGCTCAGGCGGAAGCGTGAATCCAGGTTTTGAAGGTGGTCAGATGCCTATCCAGCGTCGTCTGCCAAAATTTGGTTTCACATCACGTAAGTCGCGTTATGTTGCCGAAATTCGTTTGAATGAAATCGGCAAAATCACCGCTGACGTGGTAGATCTCGAAGCGTTAAAAAATGCTGACATCATTCGCGATGAAATTAAAGTTGCGCGTGTAATCCTGTCAGGTGAAATCACAAAGCCTGTCACTGTTAAAGGTCTTAAAGTGACCAAAGGTGCTCAGGCGGCGATTGAAGCTGCTGGCGGTAAAGTCGAGGCGTAAATGGCTAAGCTAGGACAAACACCGGCAAGACAAAACGGACTGGGCGAGCTCTGGGCTCGCCTGCGTTTCGTTCTGATAGCGATCATTGTATACCGTATCGGTGCTCATATTCCGGTACCTGGTATTAACCCTGATCGGCTTGCTGCTCTGTTCGAACAAAATTCTGGAACCATTCTGAGTTTGTTCAACATGTTTTCAGGTGGTGCACTCGAGCGCATGAGTATTCTTGCGCTGGGTGTTATGCCGTATATTTCTGCATCGATCATAATGCAGCTGATGACGGCAGTGAGTCCACAACTGGAGCAGCTGAAGAAGGAAGGAGAATCTGGGCGTCGTAAAATCAACCAGTACACGCGTTACGGTACGGTTGTATTGGCGACGATCCAGGCATTTGGTATGTCCGTCGGCCTTGCGAGTCAAGGTGTGGCGTTTGCTACTGATGCCAGTTTCTACTTTGTCGCAGTCGTAACTTTTGTTTCGGGTGCGGTTTTCCTGATGTGGTTGGGCGAGCAGGTCACAGAACGTGGAATCGGTAATGGTATCTCCATTCTGATCTTTTCCGGTATTGTTGCAGGTCTTCCTGGTGCTATCGGGCAGTCTTTCGAGGCTGCACGCCAGGGTGATCTGAATATTCTGGCTCTGCTGTTGATCGCTGTTCTGGCTATGGCGACTGTGGCGTTTGTAGTGTTTATGGAACGCGGTCAACGCCGCATTACCATTAACTATGCAAAACGTCAGCAAGGTCGCCGTGTCTATGCAGCACAAAGTAGTCATCTGCCACTGAAAGTGAATATGGCTGGTGTTATACCGCCTATCTTTGCTTCCAGTATCCTGCTGTTCCCTGCTTCTATGGGGCAGTGGTTCGGTCAGAGTGAAGGCTTGGCTTGGCTGCAGGATATGGCCCTGGCTTTAGGTCCAGGTCAACCGCTGCACATTCTGCTGTTCGGCATTGCAATTGTGTTTTTCTGTTACTTCTATACGGCTCTTATGTTTAATCCGCGTGAAGTGGCAGATAACCTGAAAAAGTCTGGTGCATTCATCCCCGGAATCAGACCCGGTGAGCAATCTGCCCGTTATATCGACACTGTGCTGTCGCGGCTGACTCTGTTTGGCGCACTGTACATAACGGCTGTATCACTGATGCCGCAGTTTCTGGTTGTGGCGTGGAACATACCGTTCTACTTCGGTGGTACTTCAATGTTGATAGTCGTGGTGGTTGTGATGGATTTTATGGCGCAGGTGCAGTCGCATCTTATGTCCCATCAATATGAATCACTTATGAAAAAATCGAATCTTAAAGGTGGCGCAGGTTCACTGCGTTAAACCTGTTAGAGGTGGATCATGAAAGTACGCGCGTCTGTTAAAAAGATTTGCCGTAATTGCAAGATCGTACGTCGCAACGGTTCCGTGCGCGTGATCTGTAAAGTGGAACCCCGTCACAAACAGCGCCAGGGTTAACCACAAAATAAAAGCCGTGGAGGCGTCCGACTTGATTTATTTTTGATCAGGTTGTAGAATTGCGCGCCTTCCACGAACGATGAATGATTTGTCTCTGCGTGTAGCAGAGCCTTAATATGGAGTAGATTGAATGGCCCGTATAGCTGGCGTCAATATTCCTGACCATAAGCATGCGGTAATTTCTCTGACCTACATTTATGGGATTGGCCGCACTACTGCTCAGCAGATCTGTGCTGCAGTAGGCATTGTGCCAACGGTCAAGATCGGTGAGCTGTCTGAAGAGCAGCTCGATAATGTTCGTGGTGAAATTACTAAGTTGACTGTCGAAGGTGATCTTCGTCGTGAAGTCAACATGAACATCAAGCGTCTGATGGATCTTGGTTGTTACCGTGGTCTGCGTCACCGTCGTAACCTACCGGTTCGTGGTCAACGCAGCAAAACGAATGCGCGTACTCGTAAAGGGCCGCGTAAGCCGATCCGTAAGTAAGCGATAGGAATTCCCGAATATGGCTAAGCCAGGTAATCGCACACGTAAAAAGGTTAAAAAGCAGGTAGCGGATGGGCTAGCGCACATCCACGCCTCTTTTAACAACACAATTGTCACCATTACCGATCGTCAGGGAAATGCACTTTCCTGGGCGACTTCTGGTGGTTCTGGTTTCCGCGGCTCACGTAAGAGCACGCCTTTCGCAGCACAGGTTGCTGCAGAGCGTGCCGGTACGGCAGCCCTGGAGTACGGACTTAAAAACCTCGACGTGTTTGTAAAAGGACCGGGACCCGGTCGTGAGTCTGCAGTTCGTGCTTTGAACGGCTGCGGCTACAAAATTACAAATATCACTGATGTGACGCCTATCCCGCATAACGGATGTCGTCCACCGAAGAAACGTCGTGTTTAATCAGGAGACGGTATAATGGCTCGTTATCTTGGACCAACGTGCAAGCTGTCCCGTCGTGAGGGCACAGATCTCTTTTTGAAGAGTGGTGTTCGTGCGCTGGACAGTAAGTGCAAAGCAGAAGTTGTTCCCGGTGTGCATGGTGCACGCCGTGGTCGTCTCTCAGAGTATGGCCTGCAGCTTCGTGAAAAACAAAAAGTACGTCGTACCTACGGTGTGCTGGAACGTCAGTTCCGTGGATATTACAAAGAAGCCGCTCGTCGTAAGGGCGCTACAGGCGAAATCCTGTTGCAGCTTCTGGAAGGGCGTCTGGACAATGTTGTATACCGCATGGGCTTCGGCTCTACACGTGCAGAAGCGCGTCAGGTGGTATCTCACCGTCAGATTACTGTGAATGGTCAGGTTGTTAATATCCCGTCATTCCAGGTTAGCGTTGGCGATAAAATTGCAGTACGTGAAAAATCCAAAGCCCAGTTGCGTATCAAACATGCACTGGATCTGGCTGGTCAGCGTGCTCCTGTTGAGTGGATTGAAGTCGACTCTGCGAAGATGGAAGGTGAGTTCAAAGCACTTCCAGAGCGCAGTGAACTGGCTCAGGACATCAACGAACATTTGATCGTCGAGCTTTACTCGAAGTAATTCTTGAACTCTTGACTGGTGATACTATGCAGCGTTCTGTAAACGAGTTTCTTAGTCCACGTCATATTGACGTACAGGAAATCAGCAAAACTCGCGCCAAAGTGACTCTGGAGCCGCTTGAACGTGGCTTTGGACATACCCTTGGCAATGCGCTGCGCCGTATTTTGCTCTCTTCAATGCCTGGCTGTGCCGTTAGCGAAGTCGAAATTGACGGCGTGTTACACGAATACAGCAGCATTGAAGGTGTTCAGGAGGATGTCATTGAGATCCTCCTGAATCTAAAAGGGATTGCCTTCACGCTGCATAATGCAGACGAAGCAATTCTGACACTGAGCAAATCTGTAGCAGGCGTAGTAACGGCAGCTGATATTCAGCTGACACAGGATGTTGAGATTGTTAATCCCGATCACGTGATTGCACATCTCAACGGTAATAACAGCCTGAATATTCAACTCAAGGTCACACGTGGTCGTGGATATGTTCCGGCTGACTCACGAATGCTTGATGAGGATGAAAATCGTACTATCGGGCGTCTGTTACTGGATGCCAGTTACAGCCCGGTATTACGCGTGTCCTATCAGGTGGAAAGTGCGCGTGTTGAACAGCGTACCGACCTTGATAAGCTGATAATTGATATTGAATCCAACGGGACTATCGACCCTGAAGAGTGTATTCGCCGTGCGGCTACCATTCTTCATGAGCAGTTGTCAGTCTTTGTGGATCTTAAAGATGCCAGCCAGCAGTCGCGTACAGAAACAGACGATCCTGAGATCGATCCGGTTCTGTTGCGTCCGGTTGATGATCTTGAACTGACAGTGCGCTCGGCAAACTGTCTTAAAGCAGAACAGATCTACTATATCGGTGACCTGATCCAGCGCACCGAAGTTGAACTGTTGAAGACTCCTAACCTGGGTAAGAAGTCGCTGACGGAAATCAAGGATGTACTGGCCTCCAAAGGGCTGTCACTTGGTATGCGTCTAGAGAACTGGCCACCAGCCAGTCTCAAAAATGACGAAAAAGCGGCATCCTGAGTTAGCCTTCTGACACTAAGTTGTTAAGGATTTTGAAAAATGCGTCATCGTAAATCAGGTCGACACTTAAATCGTACAAGTGCTCACCGCAAAGCGATGTTCAAGAATATGGCTGTGTCTTTGTTCGAACATGAACTGATCAAGACTACGTTGCCAAAAGCTAAAGAACTTCGCCGTGTGGCTGAGCCGCTTATTACATTGGCTAAAATTGACAGCGTGGCTAACCGTCGTCTGGCATTTTCCCGTACGCGCAGTGATGCGGCTGTAGGTAAATTGTTTGGTGAGCTAGGCCCGCGTTATGCTAATCGTCCAGGTGGCTACATTCGTATTTTGAAATGTGGTTTCCGTAGTGGTGACAATGCGCCTATGGCTTATGTAGAGTTGGTTGATCGTCCCGCTTCTTCCGTAGCAGTTGAAGATAGCAGCGAAGATTAATCCAGCTTTAAGCATTAAAAAACCCGGCATTAGCCGGGTTTTTTGTTTGCAGAAGGCATTATTCGCTCGCGGAGCGAGCTCCCACAGAGGGCAATATTGTAGGAGTCCGCTCTGCGGGCGATTTTGTAAGCACGAGCTCCCACAAGGAGGGCGATATTGTAGGCGTGAGCTGTAGGAGCCCGCTCTGCGGGCGATTCCTGTACAGGATGTGCGTGCCAGAAAACAGCTCCTGCGTTTTCTGCATACACGCCGCGCCATCCATGGTGCTATAGTCGTGAGCGCTAGTTAGTCAAACAGCGACTCAAGTACCTGATTAGCAGATTCGCCCGGCAACCTGGCGCGTCGTCTAGGGGCTGAGTCTTCAGAAAAATATTCGTTAATGGCATCAGGCTGACCTTCATATGCCAGTAAACCTGTTGCTGGATCTATGCGAGCACGTACTACGCTGTCCGGGCGCTGTGGTGCCGATTCAGGTTTGTCGCGCAAAGCTTCGCGCATAAAATCTATCCAGATAGGTAAAGCGGCTGTTCCGCCGTATTCTCTACGTCCAAGGGGGGCCGGTTGGTCGAATCCAACCCAGGCTGTTGCGACCAAGTTGCGATTGAAACCACTAAACCAGGCATCCTTTTGTTGGTTGGTGGTGCCTGTTTTGCCTGCGAGATCATTACGCTGCAGAACCTGAGCGCGACGTCCAGTGCCACGGCGAATAACATCAGCAAGGATATCGCTGATTATAAATGCTGTAGATTCATCCAGAATACGGAAGTCTTCGGGGTTGTCGTGATTTAGGCGGGAATTGCTGTGTTTGAAGGCGTCACCCGCATTTTCGGGGAGTGCAACCGGTTGGCCGTTTACATTAACTTCATCAATGAACCAAGGCGTAACCCGGTAGCCGCCATTAGCAAATGTGGCATAGCCTGTATTGATCTGAATAGGTGTGACGTCGGCACTTCCAAGGGATAAAGACAGGTTGGCAGGTGTACGATCTGCTTCAAAACCAAACCTAAGGATATGCTGTTGGGCCGTCTCCACACCAATGTCCCGCATTAAACGAATCGAAACCAGATTTTTAGAGCGATAAAGGGCTTCGCGCAGGCGTATCGGTCCTTCAAAATCCCGTGAATGATTTTCAGGGCGCCATTCACCTTCAAGGCTTATATCATGAATAACAATCGGCGAGTCATTGATAACACTGGCAGCGCTGTAACCATTTTCGAGTCCTGCCGCATAAAGAAATGGTTTGAATGTGGACCCTGGCTGGCGGTAGGCTTGGATGACTCGGTTAAACTTGCTGTGGTAATAATTGAAGCCACCAGACAGCGCCCGGATGGCTCCAGTATCAGGCTCCATGGCAATAACCCCGCCTTGCACACGCGGAAGCTGGCTTAGGTGCCAAGTATTTTCTTCATTGGGGATTACCCGAATAATGTCGCCGATGCTCAGTACATCAGAAGCTTTGCCGGGGGCTGCGCCAATGGAATTGACTGAGAGATAAGGTCGAGCCCATTTCATTGCGTCCCAGTGCAGGGTGTGTTCACTGCCATCACGTAACTGAAATGTGGCTTCTTGCTCGGTGGTATTAATAACCAGGGCAGGATGCATATTACCATACAGTGAATAGTCAGCAAGGATTGAAGTGCGGGCTTCATCATCAAGCTCGTTAAGGCTGACCTGTGCTTCCGGTCCGTGATAACCATGGCGTTCATGGTACGCAATTAGGCCCTTGCTCAAGGCGTTATCTGCTGCCAATTGCATAGTGCTGTCCAGCGTAGTGGTAACATTAAAGCCCTCTGTGTAGGCAAGATCGCCAAATAAACGTACCATCTCAGCACGAGCCATTTCGGCCACGTAAGGTGCCGATAACTCAATATCTGGTGTATGGTATCGAGCAATTTCAGTTTCCTGAATGGCTTTGTCATAATCAGATTGATCGATATAGCCAAGACTGAGCATGCGTCCGAGAATCCAATTGCGTCGTTCTATTGAGCGCTGGGGGTTGCGTACAGGGTTGTTGGCTGAAGGTGCTTTGGGAAGGCCAGCAATTGTGGCCATCTGTCCAAGAGAAAGTTCACTGATATCCTTGCCATAATAAATATTGGCAGCAGCTTGAACACCGTACGAGCGCTGGCCGAGATAAATTTTATTTACATAGAGTTCGAGTATTTCTTCTTTACTTAGTTCTTGTTCAATTTTTAGTGAGAGTAGAATTTCATTAAACTTGCGTACAAAGGTCTGCTCAGGTGAGAGGAAAAAGTTTTTAGCTACCTGCATAGTAATGGTGGATCCACCTGATTGAATTTCACCACTGGAAATAAGTTGAAAGGCCGCTCGACTCAGCCCCTTAATATCGATACCTGAATGCTCATAAAAGCGGCTGTCTTCTGCAGCCAGAATAGCATGGCGTAAAGTATCAGGAATTTCAGCATAACTAATTGGTATTCGGCGCTGCTCGCCATACTCAGCCATCAACTTGCCATCTGCAGAAAAAATCCGCAGTGGAATCTGAAATCTTACTTCCCGAAGTTCTTGGACATCCGGAAGATTAGGCTTATATTGATGTAAAGCAAAAAAAACGCCAGCAATCACCAGTACAATTACCAGTAACAAAAGGCCCAGAAAATACTTAAACAGAGTGAAAAAATTGCGCATGGTCACCTTTTGGTCTAATTTCGGTCTAAAATGGCTATTATATCTGTCGCAGGGCTTTACAGTATACCTGACAGGCGTTTAAATTACTGAAAAGGGTTATAGCTGTTAACCTACAGCATGTTCCGGTACTAACGGAAAAGGATTGAATTGTGGTCAGCTTATTCAGAAAAAAAACATCAGGCTGGATTGGTATCGATATTGGATCATCTTCAGTCAAATTAGTTTCCATGTCTGTCAGCGGAAATCAACATCAGATCGATGCTTATGCAATCGTTCCTTTACCCGCAAGTGCTGTAATCGATGGTAATGTTGAAGAAGTTAAAGAAGTGACGGCGGCCGTGCAGCGCGGTCTGAAGATTTGCGGCGGCAAATACAATGCGGCTGTCGTAGCAGTTCCTTCTTCTGCTGTTATTACTAAACGTATTCAAATCAGCAACCTGTTTGTCGGGATTGAGCTTGAAGATCAAGTCAAGATCGAAGCTGACCAGTTTATTCCTTACCCGCTGGAAGAGGTTGCACTGGATTTTGAGGTGATCGGTCCGGTCGCCAAAGATCCGAATCTGAATGAAATTTTATTGGTAGCATGCCGCAAAGAAAATGCAGACTCTCGGGAAGATGCTGTTAACGCTGCTGGCGTTAAGTGTGAGGTAGTCGACGTTGATACTTATGCTATGGAGCGAGTGCTTGCACTGATTGACCATGCTGAAGGTGATCAACTGGTTGCCGTAGTTGATATAGGTGCGTCGACCTTGTGTTTAAATGTCTTTACTCAAGGTAAGCTGGTCTACAATAGGGAGCAGGCCTTTGGTGGCAATGACTTGTCCCAGGCCATTCATCAGCAGCATGGTATGTCCATGGAAGAGGTGGATCTCGCATTCCGTGAGAATACGCTGGATCAGGCTATTGTTGAGCAAATGGTTGTACCTTTTACTGATACGGTTATCCAGCAGGTGTCGCGTGCGCTACAGTTTTTCTACTCATCCGGAGTGCATGGCCAACTCGGCAAAGTCTATGTCTGTGGTGGTGTATCAGGCCTGCCAAATCTGACCACTCGGTTAGCCGATGAGCTGGAAATTGAAACGCAGTTGTTGATGCCCTTTAATCATACGGCAGTTAACAGAAAGTTAAACCCTGAGCGCCTTAATCGTGATGGTGCTGTGCTGGCTAAAGCCTGTGGTCTGGCTCTTAGAAGCTCCAATCAATAGGACTTGATACTATGGCCCGAATAAATTTAAGACCCTGGCGTGAAGAACGGAATACTTTGCATCAGAAACGGTTTGTTTCAAACTTATTGGGTTCGGCTGTGCTGGCTGGTCTGGCTATTTTTGCAATCAGTTATTATTACGATATGCAAATGGATCGCCAGCAAGTCAGAAACGAATACCTGCGTACTGAAAATGCACGACTGGATAGACAGCTTGCCGAGATCAATGAGTTGAATAGAATGCGCGACCAGTTGCTAGCACGCCTGCAAGCCATTGAAGATCTTCAGGGTAGTCGCCCACTGATCGTGCGCAACTTTGATGAGATGGTACGTGTGTTGCCTGATGATCTTTACTACACTTCAGTCAGCCGCAATGGTGATATGATTACTATTGATGGCTTTGCAGAGCAGAATCGTGACGTTTCAGCATTAATGCGCCAGTTAAACAGTTCCGACTGGTTCAGTGAGCCTAACCTAAGTCGGGTGGGTACATCGAATAACCTCAGGCAATTTAATCTCTCGGTGCCCATGCGTCGACCTGCTGAAGAGGGGAGTGCTGAATGAAAATGAATGCGCTTCAAAATGCATTTCGTGGTTTTGATATCAATAACCTCGATTTTAAAGCAGCAGGCAACTGGCCGGTTGGGGTTAAATTCATCTGTTACCTGCTGGCATTCGCTGTCGTAGTGGGTGCGGGTATTCATTTTTTAATAACCGATAAGCACAAAGCTGTTGAGCAGGAAATTGTACGTGAGAACGAGCTGAAAGCTCAGTATGAAGATAAGGCTTTTCGTGTTGCCAATCTTGATGCTTTGCGTCGTCAGATGGCTGATGTGGAAGAGCGTTTTTCTGAGATACTTAAACAGTTGCCAACAGATAAAGAAGTACCTGGATTGCTCGAAGATATTTCTGATATAGGGCGGCAGGCCGGGCTATCAATTGAATCAATTGCACTGCAGCCTGAAACCCGTACTGATTTTTATATCGAATTGCCTATTAATATTCAGGTAAGTGGTACCTATCACCAGATGGGTGAGTTTGTGAGCGGTGTCGCGGCTATCGAAAGGATTGTCACATTACATGACTATTCAATCCAGACAACTGCCAATGACCAGCTTTCCATGACCATTAACGCTAAGACCTATCGCTATGAACAGAATTAAACGATATAACGGCTTACGCAAGGCGCTGTCCGCCAGGTTCTGGGCTCTGGCGCTACTGGTTTTGTTGATACAGGGCTGCATCTGGGTAGAAGGTACAGCAGACCTGAGAGCGTTTGTTGCCGATCGTTCCTCAAGGCCTGTTGGTGAAATACCCCCTCTCCCGGAATTCAAACCCTATGAAGCTTTTGTCTATGAAGGTTCCAGTCTTCGCAATCCATTCAGGGTTATGATGCCGGAAGTGGCTGAGTTACCTGAAGAAGTTTCTGAGGTCTACCCCGACCCAGACAGGCTAAGCGAGTACCTGGAACAGTATGCGGTGGATAACCTCTCAATGGTTGGTACCATTACATCCCCACTGGAAGCAGAATTGATGTATGCACTGGTACGAGACCCTATGGGCGAAGTGCACCGAGTACAAATGGGTGACTACCTGGGGCTGGATAACGGCCAGGTGATTGCATTGGATGAAAGACGGATAGAATTGTCCGAAATTGTTTCAAATGGCCGTGGCGGATGGATGAAGCGACCACGCAGCATTGTTCTTCCCGAGTCCAACTAAGGGATACTGACCGTGAAAAAAATAGACATGAATCAAAAGAAAACTACGTCGTTGCTGAAATGCCTCGGTAGCTGGCTGGTGATCCCGGTTGTACTGCTGTTCTCCACGGCTTTGCTTGCACAGGAAGCCAGATTGACTAAAACAGAATTTGTATCCTTGCCGGGCCAGGGTGTTGAGGTAAGAATGGAGTTTGACACACCTCCGGCGATGCCCAGCAGCTATATGATCGACAGCCCGCCGCGGCTGGTTATGGATTTTAGTGGTGTGATCAATGATTTAGGTCAGCGTAATATAGCGATCAACACAGGTATTGTGGACAGTGTCAATTTTGCGCAGGCACAGGATAGATTGCGTGTCGTTACCAATCTGTATGGCGCTGCCGCCCATGATGTACAGGTAGACGGCAATGTTTTACTGATGCGTTTTCGGGAGGTTGTAGCAGCTCCTACTGGCAATAGTAATCAGCAAGCCTCATCCGATTCTACTATGCCATCGCAGAGCGCAGCGATGGCTGGCCGCACCCGTGTCAACTCAATAGATTTTCAGCGTGTGGAAGGTAATCAGGGCCGTGTCATCATTGCCATGTCTGATGATCGTGCCAGCATGGATGTGATGCGTGAAGGTGGTAATATCGTTCTGAATTTGTCAGACGCCGTGCTTGATCCGTCACTGGCAAAGCGTATGAATGTTCAGGACTTTGCGACACCGCTTGAATTTATCGACAGTATGGCTTCTGGCAGTGGTGCGACCATTCTGCTTCGTCCGGGCTCTGACCCATACGATTACATGGCCTATCAGACCGGCAATCAACTGATCGTTGATTTTAAACCTATGACGAAGCGTGAACAGGATGCACAGCTTGAAAATCAGTTTCCTTACACGGGTGAGCGTATTGATCTGAATTTCCAAAATGTAGAAGTTCGGGCTGTGCTACAGATTATTGCTGAAGTAGCCGAGATGAATCTGGTAGTCAGCGAGAATGTCGGCGGGACCACTACGCTACGACTTAAAAATGTACCCTGGGATCAGGCGCTGGATATTCTGCTGAAGTCCAAAAATCTGGATAAGCGTGAGATAGGTAATGTGTTGATGGTAGGTACATCAACAGAAATCGCCGAGCGTGAACGCGCCGAAATGGAAAGTCAGCAGCAGGTTCAGGAGCTGGCTCCACTGGTTACCGAATTTATTCAAGTGGATTTCCGTCGTGCCTCTGATATGCGCACTCGATTGGAAGAAGCGCGGCTGGTATCTGAGCGAGGCTTTATCTTGGCTGATGACCAGACTAATGTGTTGATGGTGCGTGAAACCGCCAGTCAGATGGAAGATATTCGCCGTACACTGCGTCGCTTTGATATTGAAGTCGCACAGGTTTTAGTTGAAGCACGTCTTGTGACAGCCTCTACTGAGTTTGCTAAAGAAATTGGTATTCGCTGGGGTGCCTCCAATACATCAAATCATGGAGGTAATCCGCTGGTGATAAATGGTGGTGCCAATGACGAAATGTTTGAAATTGGTGATACCGGTCAATTTGTGCCAGGTATGGTCGATCTGGGCGTTGGCGATGCCACTTCAGCTATACGTATAGGTTACCTCGGGAGCAGTTTCTTGTTAGCTGCTGAATTATCTGCATTACAAAGTGATAACAAAGTAGAGATAGTGTCTCAGCCAAAAGTTATTACTACTAATGGCCGTCCGGCTGTAATCAAATCAGGTCAGGAAGTGGCGTATCAAACAGTTGAAGATGGAGAAGTGAATCTGGAGTTTAAGGAAGTGGTGTTGAGCCTGGAGGTAACCCCTCAGATCAATCCGGGTGATCGTATATCCATGGATTTAAAAGTGCTGCAGGATTCGCTTGACCCTAACCGTCTTGGTGGTGAGCTGTTGATCAATACTAACCAGTTAGAAACTTCCGTGGTTGTTAATGATGGCGACACTATCGTGTTGGGTGGTGTATTCCGAAATGATATGGAAAATGCAACCAGCAAGACGCCGATTCTGGGTGATCTACCGGTGTTGGGTCGATTGTTTCGCTATACACGTGAAACAGAAACCAAACGAGAGTTGCTGATCTTCATCACACCTACTATGATTCGGGAATCCTTAGCTATACAGTAGGTTTTCCGCGTTGAACATCTTTCTTGTTGGCCCTATGGGTGCTGGAAAAAGCACCATAGGGCGTCTCCTCTCTCATGAGCTTCATTATGATTTTATCGATTCAGATAAAGTTATAGAGGAACGCTCCGGTGCGAACATTCCCTGGATTTTTGATGTTGAAGGTGAGCAGGGGTTCCGTGATCGTGAAGCGGCTGTTATTGATGAGCTGACACAGTTAAGCGACTGTGTGCTGGCTACCGGTGGCGGCGTGGTGATGCGACCCGAAAATCGCACCAATCTTCAGAGTAGAGGGTTGGTTGTTTATTTGCAGACTTCGATTGAGCAGCAGCTTGAGCGTACGGCAAAAGACCGAAATCGCCCCTTGTTGCAGACCGGGAATCCAGAAGCGGTGTTGCGCCGGTTGTTGCAGCAACGTGATCCGCTTTACAAAAGCTGTGCAGATATTATCATCCGGACGGACAGGCGGCACCCGCGCGCAGTCATTCAGGAAATTTTGCGTCAGTTGAAGCAACATCAACCGCTTAACGCCTGATGTTATTCTTTTAAATATTCAAATTTTTGAAACGCGGAGTTCTACATGATGCAAACCCTGAGCGTTGAGCTGGGTGACAGAAGCTACCCGATTTTTATTGGTTCAGGGCTTCTGCAGCAGGCCAGGTTGCAGCCTTATATCAAAGGCAACCAAGTGATGCTTGTTAGTAACACCACGGTGGCGCCACTGTATAAAGAGTTGGTCCGAAATGGTTTGTCTCAGTTTGAGTTAGATGAAGTCATACTGCCCGACGGCGAGGCTTATAAGGATATGCAGCACCTGAATCTGATTTTTGATCAGTTGTTGGCGAGCCGCCACAACCGCACCACTACGCTAATTGCATTAGGTGGTGGGGTGATCGGTGATATGACAGGATTTGCTGCGGCGTGTTATCAGCGCGGAGTTAACTTTATCCAACTACCAACTACGTTGCTTTCTCAGGTGGATTCCTCTGTCGGAGGCAAGACGGGCGTTAACCATCCAGCAGGCAAGAATATGATTGGTGCCTTTCATCAGCCAGTGGCCGTAATCGCTGATACCGCCGTATTGCAAACACTTCCGGATTCCGAGTTGTCAGCCGGGCTGGCAGAAGTGATTAAGTATGGTTTGATTTACGATGCAGCTTTTTTTGACTGGCTTGAAAAAAATGCTCGGGCACTACGAGATAAGGATGAGCAGGCCCTGGCTTACGCCATCTATCGTTCTTGCGAGATAAAGGCGGAGCTTGTAGCACAAGATGAGCGGGAATCAGGGGTGCGGGCGCTGTTGAATCTGGGACACACCTTTGGCCATGCAATTGAAACGCATGCGGGCTATGGTCAATGGTTACATGGAGAGGCTGTGGCAGCAGGTACTGTGATGGCCGCCGATCTGTCCTGCCGGATGGGATGGATTAGCCGTGCCGATGTGGATAGAATAGAACGATTGTTTAAGGCCGCCGGTTTGCCAGTCAAACCACCACAAGATATGACACCAGAACGTTTCCGTACCTTGATGTCTGTTGATAAGAAAGTAATGGACGGCCGTTTGCGCTTGGTGTTGTTGAGCTCAATTGGGCAAGCGGTTGTTACCGAACAATTTGAGCAAGCAGCGCTAATGCAGACTCTGAATGGGGGCATTTAGCCCTGTCAGGAAACTTACTAAGCAGGGAATAATTATGCCAGTTAGCGAACATGAATATGTCGAACCCGCTTCCCGAATGCAGTTGGCTGAAAAGCTAAGTCATCTATCCAGCTATTCGGAGTTCATGGTTCTATTGCTGGGTGATGCTGGCAGTGGGCGCAGCCTGCTACTTGAACAGCTGGCGCAACAGCATGAACCCCGCACCCAGCGCATTGCTCGACTCGATCTGGAAGAAAAAACTGATGTCAGTGGCATTTTGATCTTGTTAATTAGCGCATTGCGTCTGGAATCAGACGCCCTGATCGATAATCGTAAACGTCTTGCTGCAATTCATAAACATCTACGTGCACTCACTGAAGTTGATATTACCCTGCATCTGCATATCGATAATGCTGACTACCTCAGTGATAATGCGCTGGAGTTGTTACTAAGTCTGTTGCAATTAAACGAATCCGCACCACATTTGCTACTGACCGCGCTGCCCTCTTTTGAGCAGCGGGCGAGTGATAAGGGTGTGTTTGAACGTTTTGAAAATCGTGTACATATCCAGCGTTTGGAACCGTTTACAGAGGTGGAGGCGGAGGATTTTGTGCTGGCATTGCTGCCTGCTCAAGCTAACCTGAGCCCAAAACAATTACGCAAGCTCATTGATGCCGGCGATCGACATCCTGGCAGCCTTAAAGCCGCCATCTCGGCCTTAGTTCAGCAAGGCGGGCTGGAAAGTCAGGTGCGTAGTTTTCCCTTACCCCCCTTGCACATGGGTGCGATTGCAATGGTGCTGTTGCTGATTACGGGCTTTGCTGTCTGGCACTATGTACCTAGAGCCGAGCATGAACCTCAAGGGATGGCGCGTATTCAGGTGATGCCTGATCCAGTAGCGGTTGATAGCCAGCCTGTTGTGCGGGTCGATGTAATCGAAGCGCGAGAAGAGCTGGCGCAGCGCATTGCAGAGCAGGAAGCATTATTGACTGCACCTGATGCGCAAGTTGAAGAGCCGCCGCAAACGGAGCCAGTCTCCGGGTTGGCGGCTGAAGCCGAATCTGCGCTAGACGTTACCCCGTTGGCGGATGCTGGCGCTGTGGCTGAGGTTGAGCCTTTATCAGAGGTTGACGCTGTTGCCGACGAGCAGGCAGTCGCCATGGTTAACGATGAAGCTGAGCCAGAGCCTGATCCCATTCAGTCTGAGGTCGAAGTTCCCGTTGCTGAAGAAACACCAGAGCAAAGCGAACCGAGCGTGGCTGTTTCCACACCAGAGCCTGAGCCAGTAGCTGAGCCTGCTGCACCTGCACCTGAGCCCCCTGCTGTGAGCACCGAACCCGAATTAACAGCCTCTGTTACCCCGGGATCTCAGGCTGAAATGCTGCTGGGTTGGCCTGATAGTGGCTTCACCTTGCAGATGCTAGGCGCACGATCAGAAGAAAGTGTGGTAAAATTCATTCAATCACAGGAGCAACCTCAGCGTTTTTATCGTTTCAAAGCGCTATTCCAGGGTGCGCCATGGAATGTTGTTGTTTATGGCCAATACCCAACTCGTGCAGCCGCTATGGAAGCTGTACGAAGCCTTCCTGCTGACCTCAGGGATCGAAATCCGTGGGCCAGATCAATTTCAAGTGTCAAAGAAGATATTAAAAAAGTCGATCAATAATGCGTGATTGATCATATAATACGGCCCTTGAGAGGCTGTGATACTGAAAATATCAGCGCCCACGGAAACACCAAAATTGTTCTTATCCCATAAGGGGTGTAGCATAAACACCCCTTTTTTGACTCCGGGATAAGGGGTTTTTATATCTTGCGTTATTAACGCATTGATTTTATTGGTTTTTTAGTGAGATTGGCTTATGAGCAATGGTCTGTACCGCCCAGGTGAATTCAAGGACAACTGCGGCTTTGGTCTGATGGCGCACATGCAGGGAACAGCAAGTCATAGCCTCCTGCAGAAAGCGATTCAGGCATTAGCCTGTATGACGCACCGCGGGGGGATTGCAGCAGATGGCAAAACCGGTGACGGTTGCGGTCTGCTGATGCAGAAACCGGACACATTCATGCGAGCCGTGGCAAAAGAAGCACTCAAAGTAGATCTGAGTGATCTCTATGCCGTAGGTATGGTGTTTCTATCGCAGGATCCAGCGTTGGCTGAAAAAGCCCGTAACCAGGTTAATAGTGAATTGACCCAGTTAGGATTGCGAGTCAAAGGCTGGCGTGAAGTGCCTACAGATGAAGCTTGTTTGGGGCCCATCGCCAAAGATACTCTGCCACGTATTGAGCAAGTGTTTGTCGATACAGAAGAAAAGTCTGAACGTGAGTTTGTTATCAGCCTGTTCAGCGCCAGACGCAAGGCTGAAATTGCTCTCGGTAATGATCCAGATTTCTATATCTGTAGTCTGTCTGACAAGGTTATTTCCTACAAAGGCCTGATGATGCCCGTCGACCTGCCGGTCTTTTATAAAGACCTCAGTGATGAGCGTTTACAGACGGCAATTTGTACCTACCATCAGCGTTTTTCAACTAATACCGCGCCGCGCTGGCCACTGGCGCAGCCGTTTCGTTTTCTGGCACACAATGGTGAAATCAATACCATCGAAGGTAACCGGGCCTGGTCTCGTGCGCGTAGCACTAAATTTGCTACCCCGCTGTTGCCGAATGTCGATGAGCTGCAGCCTATCGTGAACAGCACCGGTTCAGATTCTTCCAGCATGGATAACATGCTGGAGTTCCTGATGGTCGGCGGTATGGATATCTACCGCGCCGTGCGCATGATTGTGCCTCCGGCCTGGCAGAATGTTGAAACCATGGACTCCAACCTGCGTGCTTTCTATGAATTCAACTCCATGCACATGGAGCCCTGGGATGGCCCTGCGGGCATGGTCATGACCGATGGCCGTTATGCTGTGTGCATGTTGGACCGTAATGGTCTGCGGCCCTCTCGCTGGGTGATGCTCGATGATGGATTGCTATGTACCGCCTCTGAAATCGGCGTGTTCGATTATGAGCCCTCCAGCATCAAGGCGCAGGGACGAGTGGGTCCAGGACAAATACTGGTTGTTGACACTCAGACCGGTGAAGTGATGCATACCGCTGATGTCGATAAAATTCTGAAATCACGTCAACCCTATCGTAAGTGGCTGCGCGAGCACTCTATACCGCTGGAACAGACGATGAATTTCGTCGAAGAGTCCACGGCCTTTCGTGAGATGAGCCCGGAAGAAACCCGCACTCACATGAAAATGTTCCAGGTCACCTTTGAAGAGCGTGATCAGGTGCTGCGTCCCCTGGGTGAATCGGGTATGGAAGCCGTGGGCTCTATGGGTGATGATAAACCCATGGCCGTGCTATCAAGCCGGGTCAGGTCTGTATATGACTATTTCCGCCAGCAGTTTGCTCAGGTTACCAACCCGCCAATCGATCCCTTGCGTGAAGCGATTGTTATGTCGCTGCAGACCTGCATTGGTCGTGAAAAGAATGTGTTTGAAGAAACACCGGAACATGCTCGGCGTATCGTGTTGAAATCTCCAGTGCTATCGGCGAGTAAATTCAGACGCCTGCGGGATATGAACATTGAAGGCTTTGAATCACAAACTCTGGATATGCAATACGATCCGGCAGTCGGCCTTAAGCAGGCGATTGTCGATCTGTGTGCGCAGGCCGAAGCGGCTGCTCGTAATGGCAAAGTCATTCTGATTCTGAGTGATGCCTATATCAAACAAGGTAAGTTGCCGATTCATGCCGCCATGGCAACCGGTGCCGTGAATCAGCATCTGGTGTCTAAAGGTTTGCGTACCAGTGCTAACCTGGTGGTGGAAACTGCCACAGCACGTGACTCTCACCACTTTGCCGTGCTGTTTGGCTTCGGTGCCACAGCGGTATATCCGTACCTGGCTTATCGCGTCCTGAATGATCTGTGCCGTACTGGCGAAATCGCCGGTGAGCCACTGCAAGCCCACGAGAGTTACCGTAAAGGTATCAACAAAGGCTTGATGAAAATCCTGTCGAAGATGGGGATTTCTACCATTGCCTCCTATCGTTCGGCACAACTGTTTGAAGCTGTGGGCCTTTCCAGCGAAGTGGTTGACCTCTGTTTCAAGGGTGTCACCAGCCGTATCGAAGGGGCGCGTTTTGAGCACTTCCAGCAGGAGCAGTCTCTGCTGGCCGCCGAAGCCTGGAGTGCACGCAAGCCGATCCAGCAGGGCGGTTTGCTCAAGTATATCCATAATGGTGAATACCACGCCTATAACCCCGATGTAGTCACCACGATTCATAAAGCTGTTAGCAGTGGGGATGTGCGCGATTATCAGCGCTATGCTGATCTGGTCAACAAGCGTGGCGTGGCCACCCTGCGTGACCTGCTGGGCATTCGTAAGGATATTCAGCCGATTCCACTGTCTGAGGTTGAATCTGCCGAAAAACTGTTCACCCGCTTTGACTCAGCCGCCATGTCGCTGGGGGCCTTGTCTCCCGAAGCTCACGAAGCACTGGCTGTGGCAATGAATGAACTGGGTGGTCGCTCCAACTCCGGTGAAGGCGGTGAAGATCCCGCGCGTCATGGCACCATCAAACGCTCCAAGATCAAGCAGATCGCCTCTGGTCGTTTCGGGGTGACCCCGGAATACCTGATGAGTGCCGATGTGATGCAGATCAAGGTCGCTCAGGGCGCCAAACCAGGTGAAGGCGGGCAGTTACCTGGCGGTAAGGTCAATGCGCTGATTGCGCGTCTGCGCTACTCAGTACCCGGTGTCACGCTGATTTCGCCGCCACCACACCATGATATCTACTCGATTGAAGATCTGGCGCAGTTAATTTTCGACCTGAAGCAGATCAATCCGGAAGGCCTGGTATCGGTCAAACTGGTATCGCGTCCGGGCGTTGGCACTATTGCCTGCGGTGTTGCCAAGGCTTATGCCGATTTGATCACTATTTCCGGTTACGATGGCGGTACAGCGGCATCACCGCTGACCTCTATCCATTATGCCGGTTCCCCCTGGGAACTGGGTCTGGCCGATGCTCACCAGTCGTTACGCGGCAACCAGTTGCGCGGTAAAATCCGCCTGCAGACAGATGGTGGCCTGAAAACTGGTCTGGATGTGGTGAAGGCTGCCATGTTGGGTGCTGAAAGCTTTGGCTTTGGTACCATGCCGATGGTGGCCCTGGGTTGTAAATACCTGCGAATCTGTCACCTGAATAACTGTGCAACCGGTGTGGCAACACAGCGTGCCGATCTGCGTGAAGAGCACTTCCGCGGCACCGTGGAAATGGTTAAAAACTTCTTCCGCTTTGTGGCTGAAGAAACACGCCAGTGGATGGCCGTGCTGGGTGTGCGTACGCTGGAAGAACTGGTGGGGCGTACCGACCTGCTGGAAGTTTTGGAAGGTGAGACCGATAAGCAGAAATGTCTGGATCTGTCGCCTTTGCTGAGTCAGGCCAATATTCCGACAGAGGCACCGCATACCGTTCAGCAGCACCGTAACGAGCCTTACGATCCGGGTAGTTTGAACAATGAGATGCTGGCACAATCCAGCGCCGCGATTCAGGAAAAGAGTGGTGGAGAGTTCCTGTTTAAGATTACCAACTGTGATCGCTCAGTAGGTGCTCGCACTTCAGGCCTGATTGCCAAACTACACGGCAACCTGGGCATGTCAGATGAGCCGGTGATTTATAACTTCAAAGGTCATGCCGGCCAGTCATTTGGTGTCTGGAATGCCGGTGGTCAGTACCTCTACCTGGAAGGTGATGCCAACGATTATGTCGGCAAAGGCATGGCTGGCGGTAAGATCGTACTACGTGCTTTTGACGATGTGAGTTACAAAACCCATGAGGCCTCCATTATGGGTAATACCTGCCTCTATGGTGCAACTGGCGGAAAGCTGTTTGCAGCCGGTCAGGCGGGTGAGCGTTTCGGTGTACGTAACTCTGGTTGTCATGCGGTAATCGAGGGTGCGGGCGATCATTGTTGTGAATACATGACCGGTGGCATCATTACGGTGTTAGGTAAAACCGGGTATAACTTCGGTGCGGGTATGACCGGTGGTTTTGCCTATGTACTGGATCTGGATAACAGCTTCGTGGATAAATACAACCATGAGCTGGTAGATATCCACCGTATTGCCACTGAGCAGATGGAAGCGCATAAGAACCACCTGCGCTCAACAATCATTGAATTCACCCGTGAAACGCGTAGCGCCTGGGGTCAGGAAATTCTGGATAACTTCGATGACCTGATTGGGAAGTTCTGGCTGGTTAAACCCTATGCAACCGGGATCAATGACCTGCTGAACAGTATTCGCAAACGCCCTGAATAAGAGCGTCCTGAACTCCCTGACGGGTAATGATTAAAGGTAGAGCCGGCTGCGAGCCGGCCTGCGAATGAGGTGTAAAGATGGCTGACCGTCTGAGTAATGATTTTCAGTTTATAGAAGTGGGCCGTAAAGGTCCGGATAAAATCAATGCAACTGTTCGTAAGAAGCAGTTTGCCGAGATCTATGAACCGTTTAAACCGCGTCACGCGGAGAATCAGGCACACCGTTGTCTGGAATGTGGTAATCCTTATTGTGAGTGGAAATGCCCGGTACATAACTTCATCCCTAACTGGTTGAAGCTGGTATCCGAAGGCAACATCATGGAAGCCGTGGAGCTTAGTCATCAGACTAATACACTACCGGAAGTCTGTGGTCGCGTGTGTCCACAAGATCGTCTGTGTGAAGGTGCTTGTACTCTGAATGACGGCTTTGGTGCTGTCACCATCGGCTCTGTTGAAAAGTACATCACCGATACCGCTTTCGCTATGGGCTGGAAGCCGGATATGTCCAACGTGGTCTGGACAGATAAAAAAGTTGCTGTTATCGGTGCAGGCCCTGCGGGTCTGGGCTGTGCAGATGTGCTGGTACGTAATGGTGTTAAACCGGTGGTGTTCGATCGCTACCCGGAAATCGGTGGCTTGCTGACCTTCGGTATTCCAGAGTTTAAGCTGGAAAAATCAGTGATGGTGCGCCGTCGTAAAGTTTTTGAAGGCATGGGTATCGAATTCCGTCTGAATACCGAAATTGGCAAGGATGTCACAATAGATACCTTGCTGAGTGAATACGACGCTGTCTTCATGGGTATGGGTACCTACAGTTATATGAAGGGCGGTTTTCCCGGTGAAGATCTGCAAGGTGTGTTTGAAGCCCTGCCATTCCTGATCTCCAACGTGAACCATTGTCTGGGTTATGAGAAAGACGTATCCAAATATATTAACCTGAAAGGTAAGCGGGTTGTGGTGCTTGGTGGTGGCGATACCGCCATGGACTGTAACCGCACCTCTATCCGTCAGGGCGCAAAATCCGTGACCTGTGCCTACCGTCGTGATGAAGCCAATATGCCTGGCTCCAAAAACGAAGTGGTTAACGCCCGCGAAGAAGGGGTTAAATTTGTGTTTAACCGCCAGCCAGTGGAGATCATTGGTGAAGATGGCCAGGTAACCGGTGTCAAAGTCGTCACTACCCGTATGGGTGAGCCGGATGAAAATGGCCGTCAGCGCGCTGAAGTTGTTGAAGGCTCTGAGGAAATCCTCAAGGCCGATGCCGTACTGGTCGCTTTCGGTTTCCGCCCCAGCCCAGCCCCCTGGTTTGCTGATCAGAATATCGGCCTGCATCAGGATGGACGTGTAGATACCTCCGCACAACCCAAAGAAGCCAACCGCTTTGCCTTCCAGACTACTAACCCTAAGGTGTTTGCCGGTGGGGATATGGTAAGAGGTTCTGACTTGGTGGTCACTGCCATCGATGAAGGGCGTAATGCGGCTGAGGGGATACTGGATTATTTGCAAGTGTGAATTGATAGAAGGCAACTAGCTTACAAGTAGCTAGCTGCCTTCTATAGTGATCTGTAATTACCAGCAGTCTGAATCGGCAGCTGTTTTCTGTCCAATATTGTTCAGTGTCAGGGTTCCACAGCTGTCACTTGACTGCACACTACCAGCCACCGGTGCAGCATTTAGCTGATAACTATTTTGAGCTAAGCTTGCGACTGAAAAAGTATAAAAGCTATCTATATCATTCTCAGAGGTGCAACCTAAAGCTGTAGGGTCAGGGTGCGGGTTAACAGTTGTGTCGGCTGAATTATATCTAAGGTTTGCAGTGTAGTAACGCTCGAGGAATTGGGACATCTCAAGCAGACAAGCCGTTGCATTACCTCTTCGGGTTTTAATAATACTATTTTGATAGGATGGATAGGCAATCGAAGCTAAAATCGCTACGATTGCGACAACTATCATAAGTTCTATCAGGCTAAAACCCCTATGAAAGAACGATTTTTTTGGGTGATTGTATAAGCTCATCTCAGTTGCTGCCATGATTGCCTTCCGAATTGTTGTCCTGTGCCCAGTATTTCAGTTAGATCTTCATCTTCTTCTAATCCACCTTCAAGTGCAAAGGCGCGTCCTTCTTCATCAGTGACTATTGTTGCTGACTCACCTGTATGGGAGCTTCCGGTTACACGGCTGACAACTTCCCCATCTACAATATCACCAGCATCAATTTTACCATCTTGATTAAGATCGAATACTGAAGAGGTATTTCTATCACCTGTACCGATCATTAAGTCAGTATAGCGACCTTCAACACCACCAATGCAGGGGTCCGTAGCGGGTGCCATCGAAGTGAAGAGTACCCGGTCTCTGCGAATACCTGGGATAATGGTGGGTTTGTTAATAACACGCTCACCGTCTGATACGTCATTAACAGCCAGGTTTAAATACCATCCTTTATAAACTTGAGTGGCACCCACTGAGTTGGTGCTGGTTGACTGATACCCTCCGGCCGAATTAATCCAGGTTATTTCCTGCTCAAGTAACTGATTTTTAAGAATTGTAGTGTTGCTTGAAGTGGTCTGTTCAAGTCCATATAAAGTCTGGACCTGATAATCTGTATCACCGTCTGTATTCCGGAAATAGCTTCCGGTACCAAATAGCAGCATCATAGTTGAATTGGTGTTAGGTTTTGCAGCTATAAGTATCTGTGAGGTGATGGGTTGAGCTAGACCATCAGGATCTGTAGCAGTAAAAACTTTATCGATATTGTTTTTCCACTGGTTTTGGTTACCTGAAAGATCAAACTTCCAAACGTTGCCCTGTAAGTCACCCGCAAACACATGATTGATAGCCAGATCGTTATTTGGCCAGTCTGAAATTGAAGCCGGAGCCATACCATTAGGTGATGCAGCACTGCCAATACTCGTATCGAGTTTTTCAATCAATGTCCCATCTTTTAAATCAACAATGTATAAGATGGCACGATTTGAAGCACTATTATAACCATTGCCAAATATCGCTACCCACCGACAGGCGGTTCCAGTCACAATACAGCCTAGCTGAGGATGTGTTACGCCATAGCCTAAATCCACATCGTTAAATTCCCATAACACATCTGATGCGCTAAAGTTTTCAGGATCACTCACATCCAGTGCAAAAATACTCTTTCCTCCAGCGCCCATGCTACCAACAGCAATGGTACGCCATTTTGCTGCAGATTCTCCCGGCGCTTGAAAATAGGCATCCGTTACGGCGACAGTACCGTCAACCATATACTGATGCTTATCGACATACTCTGTATCCATTAAACGGTTTACTTTTGCTGCAGAGCCGGTGGTTGATTCGGGTTCAATTAACTCTTGGGGGATGTAAGCAAATAGCTCCTTGCCGCCGTCTGTTGTATCAGAAGTTGCATTAAATGCATGAACAAAACCTGAGTTTGTGCCTACAAATAATACGTCAGGTCTGGCGGTATAGGTTGTTGAGTTTCTAAAGCTTTTATAAGAAGATGAAGCGTCGACAGGTAGTAAGCTAAAGCCGAAATTCGGTTTGCCCATAAATTGTGGATCTGAGTTAATAATTGAGCCAAGAAGTCGTTGTCCGCCAGGAGCTTCACGACTTCTGAAAGTACTATGTGCTGAATCATCTCCACGTAGCCAAGATACACGTTCAGAGCCCAGCCCATCAGCGACATTACTTAAGTCTTTATTTAAAGCGCCTTGTTGTGTTGCGCTGAGTTGATCAAATTCAAACTCAACGGCTGTTTGTGCATCATCAACTGTCTTGGTTGTAAAAATATTACGACTCAGGTTTGCTTGTATCATCGCACGCAGCTTGCTTTCAGCATCCCATACCATCGAACCAACGGTACCATCGGTATTTAATTCAAATGCCTTTAATTGTCCCGACCAGTCTTCTGGGCGAAAACCTGCGGTATAGGCAAGTGTGCCAGTTCGTAGTGATCCGGAGCTTACTGCGGCGGCAGTTGTTGAGGGCTCACCCAAAACGAGTATGGCTTCAAATGCTGATGTTAATTGCTGTTTAAGGTTTGAAGCATTAGTGACTAAGAAGTAATTAGGTGAAGTTTCACCAGTTGACAGCTCTTCCGAGCCTGCTGAACCATATTTTGCTGCATACCAAAGCGGGTCGTTAAGAAGTGTTGCTGTAGACGTTGAGCTGGGTGTAAATGTTCTAGTGGCAAGTAGTGGAAGCGATGGCTTTTCAGAGCACGCAGACGGACGTGAGGCGCCATAACAGTCGCCTATTTCAAACCCAACAGGGGTATCCATTGGGAACCAAGGGTCATTGCCTGCTGATGTGGCTCTATCACGGACTTCCAAATAGACACCATCCTTATCAGTGCCTGAAATAACATAGCCCATATGGTGAATAATACCACCAGCAGCATATTCAGAATCTAATGTAACGGTTATAGTGTTATCGCTATTGACTTTGATGTCGTATCGAACAATAGCATCCATGTCATGATCAGCACCCTGTTCAACATCCTCAAAGTTGATTCTGAAAATATAATGGTCCGATTCAAACTTCTCTACAAAAAAATCAACAATAGTATTTGTAGGCTGAAAAGATCGGCTTGCCCAGCTTGAAGAGTCTTGGCCAACTGATTTACCAAAAGGAATTATAGTAACAATTTTGTTATCAACTGGTATTTCGATTTTTGGTAAAGGCGATGCCAGTGCAACAGAAAAAGTATTAATGTTCTGCGTATTAGGTAAATCTGTTCGCAGATCATTGTTATATGCGAAATGTGTTATAGCTGCTGAGTAATAGCCACCCTCTTTGGTCGGTTCGGCTGGGCTTAGGCCTCTGATATTACCAAAACCAGTAACTGTTTTTGCAGTGGGCACACCATCACTCAAACTGCCTGACTCACCAATAAAGTGTAGCCCATTGCTACCATATTCTTTACTCCAAACGGCATCTGCTTCTGTGGTGACATTAAGACTTACGCCGCTTGGAAGGTCGCCAGAAAAGCTGCTATTAAAATTGCTGCCGGGTAAAAACTCTGTATCATATGAAGGGTTAACATCACTGATGATTAACTGGGCAGATGGCGTACACCAAAGGCGATCCTCATACGGATCTATCCAATCCGGTGCTGGCAGAAACATATGGTTAGTGCCCGAGTAATGTCGAAGGGTGACCTTTTCTCGCTTATTATCTAGAGTCGGAGAAAATTGAGAAGTTGCCGTTTCTTCTCCTGTAAAATATCTTAGGCTTTCATATAGCATTTCAGCAATTGGATTGCCCCAGTCGGGAAACTTTGTATTTGAATCAGACATGGGTTTGTCGGTTAGCCAACCTCCGTTATATTGGAAATTACTACCTGCATCAAAATCAACGACTCTAAGCTTGCTAATGGTATCGATGATACCGCTGGTTGTAGTGAAAGCCCCTGTTGCCGAGTCTATTTCATCAGAAATGCTATCAATGTTTTTTCTTAGCAATCCACCCCTCATATTATAAGGATGTGTATAAGAGCCGGTTATCAGGCCAAACAACATTTGGTCATTTTTACCGAAGTCCTGAAGCAAACCTACTGGCTTATAGTTTCCCTCAGGGTATTGTTGGCAGTTTTCTTCTTGAAACTCTGTGCCACAAACCTCGACTCTTACAGCATAATCAGTCATGCGTGATGCTGGAACGGTTGCTTCTTTTGTCCAGGTTGTAATGACAGGACCTTGCGACGTGTCGGTTTCACTGGCTCGAAGTAGTGAGCTGGGTACAACTTCCCAGTTAGTTTGGCCAGGTCGCTTAACTAATAGCTGCCAGTTATCACCGCCAGTTTGTTCTTCATGTCTAAAAGTAAAATTATGCCATCCTTGGTTTAATTCTATCTGCCCTATATGTGCATTAGCATCATCAATTAATGCTTGTGCTATTTGGTTTGCAGTGCTGCCTGACTTACGTCCATGGCCACCATACCAATATGATACTACTTCTCCATTAATTTCAAATTCAACAGCATCATCACCGTTCGCTGCAAACTGATAGGTTCCAGTCTGTTGCGCACGAAATTGACCTGTTATATTTGTGAGATAATAATCATGACCACAGTCGCTGGCTACAGTAAATGGATTGTTATCAGAGCCAGTTGTATCTATATTTCCGTCAGCTATGTAATCACTGCCGCATTCAAAATCAGTTAATTCTACACGCATTTGCAAAAATTCTTGGTGGCTGTCGGCATTTGATGTAGGTAGATCTGCTGCATTATAAACACAGGGGTTATTGTTATTTCCTCCATGAATACACCGGGAACCTGCTACATGACGCTCAATGGCTACCCACTCCCAAATGCGAAAACGTGAGTTTGTTAGTACACGCATCAAAGGTTCCATGTTTGCGCTTTTATAGGGCGTTAATACATCATTTTTTAGTAGAGTTGTATTTGCGAATAAGTGACGAGTGCCAGATGCAGGTAAACCAAGAGGTGTGTAATTTCTTATATCATAACCATCATGTTCGATGCTTCTATATTCTTTACCCCAGCTATGTGCATCTTGGGGAATATAGCTTCTTTCAAGAACGGTTTGAGTTTCTGTGTCGGTGATACGGTTGCCACCATAAAGCACTTTCCTGAGGGCGTCTATTCTAGCCGTAGTAATATAGTTGAGGAAATCGCCACTCCAGCCGGAGCTGCAGGTTTTATTAGCGGCTTCTGCTGCTGCTTTAAATTGATTATTAGTATAAGAGTAGCAGAGTGTTGAATCGAAATAGCCATAATAATCAACTTTTTCCGGTTCATAGCCTATGTTCAGCTCGCCGTCACCATTGAGATCAGATGCGTCATTATAAGCTTCATAATAGAGTGTGTGATCACGCCCCATTACAATCATATTTAAGGGGGGGACCGCCTCTCCCCTGACTGAAAGGGGTACTGGTGAAATATCAACATCAGCCGTTACATGGCTACTTACTATAAGAGTGATCAGTATAAAAGCTGTTTTTGATAGCATTTTTTTAATGGTTTGGTAAGTAGTCATTTGCATCACCTAATTTTCAGCTTTTAAATTTACTGAACAGGTCTAAACCTGGTCTCAACAACAATAGAGGTTATATTTGTGCCACCCCAGCCTATTGCATTCACCGGAAAGATATTATGAAACTCGGCAGGTAGTTCACCTGGGTTAACGCGATACAGCCCGGGTTCACTAACAAAATATTTTGGATTCTCTGATAACATGTCACTTACCGCATGAGTCGTTCCACCAGTTCCATCCCAGGTTGCTGGATCTGCTAATTCTTCTCCATCAAACAGTGCTTCATTATCGGAGTTATCTCGCACGTAATCTTCTCCACCACGTAGTGCCGCTTCAGCCGCTTGAAACGCCATATTGCGGTCACGCATATTGCCGGACATGCGCTCCTGCATGGAGGTAGTTTGAATACCCGCAACACCTAAAATAGTCAGTATCAGTAGAAAGAGTAAGCTGACTATAAGTGCACTGCCTGTTTGTTGATTTAAAGCCATCATCTATTACTCATGGAAGTTTATTTCGTACACCGATCGTTGTGTTAAATGCCTGATACATCCTTCGATCACCAGCTGGTGCATTAAACGTAGCACCATCAAAAGGTATGCCTGTCATGTTATTTGGTAAAATATTGGCATGTTCACTACGCGCTAACAAGCTGATTCTTACCGCGACGACGTCGTCCCAATCAGTAACATTATTTGCAGTAATATAAGCATCGACGCGTTTGTCACCGCTTGTGTCAACACCATAGCGGATCTGCATATTAATTATATTATCTACCAGCTCTTCATCTACAGCGGCTCCAGAACCACCAAAACGAATTCTTCTAAGTGCCGTATTGTTTGGATCGGTGCTGGCGCCTATGTAATAAAGATCACTTTGAAACAGCATAATACGCATATTGTCTGAATAGGATTTGCTGAATGGGTTTGTGTTGGCAGGTAGTTTGTTTCCGGGTCCTATACCTGCTCCAGGATTACCTCTGTTTAGATTATTCGCATTGACACTTGATGCATTCTGAAAAATATCACAAGCATCATCATCAGCCACCATTACGATTTGACCTTTAGGTATATCACTGGAGCCCGTTAAATTTATATTGGCCGCTTGTGATGGTGTATTACCACTAGCAGTGACTCCTGAGTTCGTTGATGCATGTTTTACCAGTAGCACATCTGTATTAGCAACATAGCCTGCCATACTGGCTGCATAAGTGCCTGAACTATTATTCCAGCCTTCTAATCCAGCCCCCAGCGCATGTACAGCAGCATCATAGTCACTATGAGCTTCATCTAACAGAATATTAATATCCACATTACTCCCACAGCCACCCTTATACCCTGCCTGACGAATATTGCGGCTCAATACCTCTGTAGCATAGCGGCCACTCTCCTGGATTCGCGACATGGCTTCCTGGGTTCGGTAGGCTTGCTGCGTAGATGCAAACACCTGAATGACACCGGCAAGTATCAATAGGCCCAGCACCATCGAGATCATCAACTCGATCAGTGATAACCCGCTCTGGTGTGTTTTTGGCTTTTGCAGATAAGTTAATCTCATATTTCTGTGGCCATTTGAAAAGATTGCAAACCTTCCGCGCCACGGCTGTCATCCCATTGCACAACGACTGTTACGGTGTCGCCGTTAAGAGTCACGCTGCTGTTCCCCGATGGCAGGGTGGCTTGTATGATTTGACGCCATTCACGAAGATCTTGATCTGGTACTGAGTTACCGGTGGGGTTGGCATCGGTCAGGTCTATTTCATAATCCCCATCCAGTGCAGCGCGTCTGTTGGCGCGCATTCTGTCAGCGATATCATAGGACAGATTGACAGCTTGTGTTCTCTGGTAAGCACTGTGGTTTAGCGATAGGGTACGTGCTTGCAAGCCAGCCATGCCCAGCAAGCCAACAGAGAGTATGACTAAGGCAATGAGTATTTCTATAAGGGAAACACCCTTCTGATATCTGCTGTTAAAAGTGTTCATCATATTTATTCATTCATATGCATGTTAGGGGCAGCTAACTCTTCTGGCGTTTATTCTGCCGCTGGCGTTTATGTTAATAGACCTAGCTTGATCACCTGTGCAACCAGTAAAGCGAGTCGATAAAGTTGTTGCACCACCGCTGAGCTCGCCCAAAGCATCAAAAATAATGTCCCCAGCAGCACCTGCTTGCACTATTACAGCGCTGGCAGATGGCGCTTCCCATACCCTTAGTGGCGTTGCCCCCGCTACATCAGGTATGACTATCCAGCCACTGGTTCCATCCCAGGCGCCGTTGCAGGTTGCCTCGTCTGTACTAGCACAAACTTTAACATCCTGTGCCCTCCTGACAGCTTCAGAGCGTGCCAAATTGAGTGCAGTCACAATTTCATTAGCTAAAGCGGTGGAGCGGCTGTTCTGAATGACATTATTAAAGCTCGGAACCCCAATGCTCAGCAAAATCGTCAACACTGCTATAGCGACAAGTAGTTCAATCAAGGTTATGCCGGATGACTTGTGTTTCATAAGTAAAATTCGATGAATAAAGTTTGTATGCTAAAACTTGCTGTATTGTATAAGTACTTCAAGCTTAGTATGAATGCTTGGTTGTGAAAATTGTTTTAGGGATCAACGGTCCAAAACATCTGATAAATGGTAAATATGTTTCAATTGAGAGGCGAATCTGCGACTGACTTCGATCTTGTCTGCTGTACCTGAAAGTTCGGCGAAATAACACGAATGTATATCTTTCTGGATGCCAATCATGCGTGATTTGTTGATGATGCAATTTCTGTGTGCTCTTAGAGTGAGTTGTCCATAACGTTGTTCCAACTGCTTCAGACTCTGCTCAACAATCGCTTCCCCGCCATCAAACACCATCTTCACTATTTTATCCTCAGCCATAAAATACTGTACTTTTTCAAAGCGAATACGGCGCAGGCTATTGCCTATTTGGTAGCTGATCCAGGGGTTCAGTTCTTCATTTCTTTCTAGATGAGCTCGCGTATGCATACCCAGACGGGAGAGGGCAGTGGTTAGTCTTTCTGGATCAACAGGCTTGAGCAGGTAATCAGCCGGGCTGACGCGATAGGCATCCAGTGCATGTTCCGGATGAGCGGTTACAAAAATAATAGCAGGTGGAATTTGTCTGGCATTGAGCTGTTCAGCAACGGACAAACCATCACTGCCGGGCATTTCGATATCCAGCAATACCAGATCAGGCTTGAGTGCTTCAACTTGTGCTATAGCCTCTTCACCATTGCTGGCTTCACCCACACAGACATAATCAGGGTGTGCTAACAGCAAACGCTTTAGCCTTGAGCGGGCGAGAGGTTCATCATCAACGATCAGTGTGCGCATAAGGAATAACCAGTTTAACGCGATAGTGGTTATCGATTGTACCTGTTATCAGCTTAGCTTGTTCACCTGATAAGAGTTCAAGGCGTTTACGAATATTGTCAATCGCCATGCCGTTGCCTTTAAGGCGAGCCGGCTTTTCTCCGGCTGGATTGGTTATCAGCAGTGTGATGTTTTGCTCGCTTTGCAACAGGCTGACAGAAATACTGCCTCCCGTGGTGATGCGTTCAATTCCATGGCCTACAGCATTCTCCAACAAGGGTTGTAGGGTGAGTGCTGGCAGGGGCGTGTCAGGTAGCGGGTCCGGCAGATCCCAGGTGATACTGAGTCGATCTCCCAGGCGCCAGCGTTCCAGGTCGATATAAGCCTTTGCCAGGGCGATTTCAGCCTTTAGTGTCGAGGCTTCGCCAGCATTCAAGGCGGCACGAAACAGGCTGGACAGGTTGAGTAACGCCGCTTCGGCGGCTTCCGGGTCTTCTCGGGTCAGCTCTGCAGCGGTGTTCAGACTATTGAATAGAAAGTGTGGTCGTATGCGTGCTTGCAGCGCGTCCAGCTCAGCGCGTGACTGGGCGGCAATACGTTGATTGCGTTCCAGATGCATCAGGTAAAATTGCAGGCCAATAATACCGACGATCAGTGCAATGGTTAGATTGTGCAGTATAAACCAACTGAGGTTCACCTGGGGTTCCCAGCCTTTTTCCGTAAGCAGGACAAAGGCTGCCAGGCTGACGAGTGTGGTACAGGTGAGGAGTATCGCAAAAGCACAGGCGGCGAGACGTTTTGCGGATATGTTGGGGCGGTACTTTTGTAACTGACAGAGCAATAGCAGGGTAAGTAAGGCCACCCATTGTACGAACAGGGTACTTAATCCCAATCGAAACCAGCGATCTTCCACGGCGCCGGGTGCCAGTGCCAGGAGTATCGCCACAGCTTGCGCCAGCACGGTTGCACGTAAAACCAGCTTGCTGCTGCAAAGCGGGGTGCCAGGGTGAGTTGTGGGCATCTTAAGCATGTTTCAGCCTATGTGCGTCCTTTTGATCAATGATATGTAGCGCTGAGGGGTTAATAGCTCAAGCGGCTTTAGTATAGAGCTAAGGCCTTATCTATACAAAGGGCTTCAAGGCTTCAAGGGGTCAGCTTGAGCTTCCCCCAATAAAACGGACGGTTTAATTAAGAGGCGTACTTAGCCTCGTATTCCACTGGACTGATATAGCCCAGATAAGAATGCCGTCTGCGCCTGTTATAGAAGACTTCAATGTATTCAAACAGGCTTTTCTTTGCTTCATCTCTCGACCGATAGTCCTCGTCGTAGACCAGTTCCGTTTTCAGCGTTCCGAAGAAGCTCTCTGCCACAGCGTTATCGAGACATTCCCCTTTCCGGCTCATGCTGCAAAGTAGTTTGTTTTCCTTTAGTAGCCGCTGGTAGCTGCCCGAGGCATAGGTGCTTCCCTGGTCCGAATGGACGATAACTGAGTCTACCTTACCTCGACGCCAGACAGCCATCGTCAGGGCATCCTGGACAAGCTGAGCGTTATTCTTGTCTCCCATTGCCCACCCCAGCACCTGGCGTGAATACAACTCAATCACCACGGCCAAATACAGCCAGCCTTGACGCGTAGGAATGAACGTCGTGTCCGTCACCCAGGCTTTATCGGGTAAATCGACATCGAACTCACGCTTGAGCCTGTCTGGCGCTGGCTGCATAGTATTCTTTGAGTCGGTAGTGATTACAAATCGGCGTGCCATTTTCGACTGGATGTTATTCTCTCGCATCAGTCTGGCTACACGCTTTTCACTCACCGCTTCACCCGATTCCAAAAGGTCTCGGTGAATACGGGGTGAACCGTAGATCCCACGGCTGGCCTTGTGGAACAGTGATATCTTCGTCACCAACTTCCGGTTCTGCTTGGCACGGTCGCTCTCTGGCCGGTTGCGCCAGTCATAGTAACCACTGGGTGATACCTCCAGGGCCTGACAGAGGCGAATAACGCTGTGATCTTTGCTGTGCTCACCAATGAATGCGTACTTCACTTGAATTCCTTCGCAAAGTACGCCGCGGCCTTTTTTATGATTTCCAGCTCCTCCTTCAGCCGCTCATTCTCCCGCCGCAGAGTGGTTAACTCACTCTGATTCTCTTTCTTGGGGCGGCCTCTGTTTCCTGAGAAAGCCTGTTCAGCCTGGCTTTGAAGCTGCTCCTTCCACTTGTAGAGCTGGTTTCGGCGAATCCCAAGCTCCATGGCAATCTCGGCAGCTGGCCTTCCAGACTCTTCCATCATCCGGATGGCCTCTTGCTTGAATTCCTTGGTATAGGTTTTATACGGCTTACGTTTCATAATCATGTTGAACACTCCTTAGCCAGCATTGTCGCTGATTTAAAGTGTCCGTTAAACTAGGGGAGGTTCAGCTTTCTAGGCTTCAAGGGGTCAGCTTTCTTGATCTTTGCAAGGCTAGTGAGGTAATGCAGGACTAATGAAAAGAAAAGGGGCAATATACCTGCCCCCTTATTACTTGTACTTAAAGCTCGGTACTCCCCAGCTCCAGCAGTGTTGCATTACCACCCACAGCGGTGGTGTTGATGGTGCGCGTACGCTCCGTTACAAAGCGCAACAGGTGATCGGGCTGTAACAGGTGCGTGCAGGCTTGTGGATCGGTTTCACTCACCAGCTGTACCAGTAGACCCTTGCGCTGTGCCAGGTGTCGGTTGATGTCGCGCGCTTGCGCGGCTGTACACACTGGCGCTATCACGGCGATCCCTTCAAGTGCCAGTAAAGGTTCCAGTTCAGCTTCCGACAGGTAATGAATAACCCCCTTGGGTAAACCAAACGTGTGCACTTTTTCCACCAGGCTACGAGCCCAATCCGGCTGTTGCGGCCAATGCAATAGCACGCAGTTACCACAGGCCAGTGCGGTGATTAGTTGCCCGACCAGGGCAACTTCTGTTGCTGTAGCATCGCCAGTGACCAGTACAACACCCCGTCCATTCAGGTAGAGTTCGTTAGACTCACCTGTTGGCCCTGGCATCACCTGAATGGGTTCAAGGGTGATGGTGCGATCAAGCAGTTGCTTCAGCAGTGCTTGAGTTTTGGTGTCGCGAAGTTCTGGCAGTTCGCTGGCAAGTTTCTTCAGGCGCTCACTGCGTTGGGTGAACCCTAGATGGTTCCAGGCTTCCCAGGCGGCTTGCGCCTGAGTTACTTGAGAGGCTGTTGTGGTCATCAGCGAGTCTCCTGAGCAGGTGTAAGTTGGGTGTAACGCATCAGGTAGTGTGGTCCGCCAGCTTTCGGGCCGGTGCCTGACAGGCCCTGGCCGCCGAATGGCTGCACACCCACCGCAGCACCTATCTGGTTACGGTTGATGTAGCAGTTACCTACCCGAATACGCGATTCGATATGCGATGCGGTGCGCTCGTTGCGGCTGTGAATACCGAGTGTCAGACCGTAGCCGGTGGCATTGATATCATCAATCAACTTGTCCAGTTGGCTGGCTTTGTAGCGTAACAGGTGGACGATAGGTCCAAACTGCTCACGTCCGAGCTCAGCAATGGACTGAATTTCGAATGCCGTTGGCGCGACAAAGGTGCCGTGTTCGCAGTCTGCTGGCAGGGGTGACTGAGCAATGAAGTTGGTTGAGGCTTTCATCTTGTCGATATGCGCCAGCAGTCCGGCCTGGGCTTCTTTATCAATGACTGGACCGACATCAGTACTGTGTAAGCGAGGATCACCTACAACTTGTTCTGCCATGGCGCCCTTGAGCAGTTCGATAATGCGTTCGGCAATATCTTCCTGCACGCACAGGATGCGCAGAGCTGAGCAGCGTTGACCGGCTGATGCAAAACCTGACAGTACCGCATCCTTGATAACCTGCTCGGGTAGTGCGGTAGAATCCACAATCATGGCATTCTGACCACCGGTTTCGGCAATAAACGGAACCGGGTCGGTATCGCGTTTGGCCAGTGCCCGGTTAATCAGTTGTGCGGTTTCAGTGGAACCGGTAAAGGCGACACCACTGATGCGAGGATCGCTGGTGAGCGGGGCACCCACACCGGCACCATCACCGGGTAGCAGACAGAAGGCATTACCCGGTACGCCAGCTTCGAAGATCAGTTCGGCGGCGCGGCTGGCAATCAGGCTGGTTTGTTCAGCTGGCTTGGCAATCACGCTGTTGCCTGCCGCAAGTGCGGCACTGATCTGTCCCAGGAAAATCGCCAGCGGGAAGTTCCAGGGGCTGATGCATACAAATACTCCACGTCCCTGACGCTGCCAGAGGGTATTAGCACCTTCAAGTTGACTGAGGCTGATGGGGTGGCTGCAATGCTGCTCGGCTTGGTTGGCGTAATAGCGACAAAAATCGACCGCTTCACGCACTTCATCGATAGCATCCTGAATGGTTTTTCCGGCTTCCATATGACAGATAGCACAGAGTTCGGCCAGGTTGTCTTCCAACAGGTCGGCCAGTTTGCGTAGCGCACCCGCACGCGTTCTGACAGGCGTAGCACTCCAGTTCGTATAACCTTCCTGAGCTACACTGATGGCTTTATCCACCAGCTCAGCATTGGCAAACTTGGCTTCACCGACAGTGATGCGGTTGTCATGTGGTGCTTTTACCGCGTGGCCGGGTAGATCAGCAATTGCTTCGCCATTGATAAACGGCTGTGCCAGCCATTGCTGAGTGGTAAAGCGTTTGACGTCCTCGCTGAACGGTAGCCATTGAGACTCAATTTCGATATTCGGGCTGTAGGAGTTGCTGCGGTCTTCAAAGATACCCACCGGTAATGGGATCTGTGGGTTGCTGAGGGTTTTGCGCTGACTCAGCGTAGTGTAAGGGTGTTGTACCAGGTCGCTGATTGGACAGCGGGCATCCACCAGGCGGTGAACGAACGAGCTGTTTGCGCCATTTTCCAGCAGACGGCGTACCAGGTAGGGCAGCAGGTCTTTATGGCTGCCGACAGGGGCATAAATACGTACGCTGACACCGGCCTGTTTGACAACCCGGTCATACAGCGCATCACCCATGCCGTGTAGGCGCTGAAATTCATACTGATCGTGCTTGGCCAGCGTCATGATGTTGGCAACGGTGTGCGCATTATGGCTGGCAAACTGAGGCCAAATCAGCCCTTTGATCTGTTCGCTCAGCAGGAAGCGAGCACAGGCCAGGTAGGACACGTCGGTGCTTTCTTTGCGGGTCCAGACCGGGTAGCCATCCAGACCTTTCTGCTGGCATAGCTTGATCTCAGTGTCCCAGTAAGCGCCTTTGACCAGGCGTACTGGAATCAGGTCACCCTGTTCATTGGCCAGTGACGCCAGCCAGACCAGAACGGCGAGAGCGCGTTTGGAATAGGCCTGTACCACCAGACCAAAACCACCCCAACCCTGACAGGCCGGATCACGGTAAAGTTTGGCAAACAGGTGCAGCGACAGCTCTAAGCGGTCCATCTCTTCCGCGTCGATGGTGATAGCGACATTCAGTGAGCGGGCTTTTTTGATCAGCTGCAGTACGCTGTCAAACAGCTCGGTCATCACCCGCTCTTCCTGCCCGACTTCATAGCGTGGGTGCAGTGCAGACAGTTTGATGGAGATGCTTGGGCGTGGGCCCTGTACTTTTTTGTCTACGAAATTACCTGTGTACTCGATGGCACTCATGTAGTCATCAAAGTATTTTCTGGCATCTTTGCTGGTCAGTGCCGCTTCGCCAAGCATGTCGAAGGAATAGGTGTAGCCCTTCTGACGATATTCACTGCCACGCTTCATCGCTTCATTAATGGTGCGACCCAGTACAAACTGGTGTCCCATTATTTTCATCGCTTGCTGCATCGCCTTGCGGATCACCGGTTCACTCACGCGGTTTACCAGCCGGTTAATGATGCCACTGGCAGAGCCATCTTCCTTTTCATCCAGAGTGACAACTTTACCGGTTAATAGCAGTCCCCAGGTGGAGGCATTCACCAGCAGTGAGTCAGAGTTGCGCAGGTGTTTTTTCCAGTCGGCAACGCTCAGTTTGTCGCGGATCAGTGCATCGGCTGTGTCGGCATCGGGTACACGCATCAGCGCTTCAGCCAGGCACATCAGCAGAATGCCTTCTTTGGTATCCAGACTGTATTCCAGCAACAAAGCATCAATCATGTGGATTGAGTCGCCATCAGCGCGAACCTGTTCAATCAGGTGGGTGGCTTTGTCTTCAGAATCTTTAATTTCATGCTCATCAGGCTTGGCCAGTGGCATCAGCTCACGCAGCCAGGTGTCTTCATCGATGGAATAGAGTGGAGAAATGGCTTTCCAGAGCTCAGTTGTGGGCTGCTTGATCCAGGCTGGATCCATTACATCTTGCGGTTTGAACATAGTGCAGTCCTCAGTTTTGACTTCACGCAGAATTTTTATCATGACACCACTGTAAGTATAGAGTGCTGTCAGGTCTTGCAGGATTCTCCGGATGTTTTTTTGAATGCTCCTGTTATGGGGTAATGCCAGTGTGAATGATGGTGTTGTGTGCTTACTGGCATTACACTCTGGAAAACTGACTGCAGAGGAGGCTGTTATGCCAATGTCGACAAAAAAAATCACCTTTATCGGTGCCGGTAATATGGCAGGTGCAATTTTCAAAGGCCTGCTGGCTAATGGCTATCCATCTGATGCCATTACAGCGACCGCGCCCGATGCTGATCACCTGCAGGCACTGAAACAAAGTCTTAACATCCACGTGACTACCGATAACCTGGCGGCTGTTGCCGATGCCGAGGTAATCGTGCTGGCAGTGAAGCCTCAGGTGATGCAGGGGGTTTGTCGTGAAATCGCATCTTCGGTGTGTCGTACCCGCCCGTTGATTATTTCCGTAGCCGCCGGTTTACAAGCCGAAACACTCAATGCCTGGTTGGGTGGCGAACATGCCATTATCCGCTGTATGCCGAATACGCCATCCCTGGTGGGTGCAGGAGCCAGTGGCTTGTATGCACTTCCGAGTGTGCAGCCAGAACAGCGCGATTTTGCTAATCAGTTGCTTAGCGGTGTGGGGCTGGCAGAGTGGGTCGATCAAGAGTCATTGCTGGATGTGGTCACCGCGATTTCCGGCAGTGGACCGGCGTATTTCTTTATGATCTTTGAGGCGATGGAAAAAGCCGCTGTTGAAATGGGTATGCCAGCTGATGCCGCGCGTCGGTTAATCCTGCAGACAGGATTAGGCGCCGTGCGTATGGCTCAAGAAACCGGTGAAGAGCCTGCACAGCTCAAGCGCAATGTGATGTCACCCAAAGGCACCACCGAACGTGCTATCCATACCTTTGAAGCAGAAGGTATGGATGCAATGTTTCTAAAGGCAATGCAAGCCTGTGCTGATAGGGCTGATGAGCTGGCGCGGGAACTGGCGAACTGATGTGTCTAGTTGCCGGATGTCTTTTCCAAAATATGCTGTGCTGTCATTAAATCCAGATGTGCGCCGCCGCCATTTTTGTACAGGGTGATATCGTCAGGGCTTAAGCGACCGGGGGCATCGCGCACCAGATCATAGAGGTCGGCCAGAACATCGGTTTCAGTGATGGCGCCGGATTCAATCGGCTTGATCAGCTCGCCGATCTCTCCCAGGGTGGTTTTACGCGAATCGACAAATACGCGGCTGACCTGCATGGCTTTATCATCCGCTTCGCGCATGTCGGGGCGGAAGGCGCCGATCAGATCCAGATGGGTGCCGGGCTTAAGCCAGTCGCCCTGAATGATCGGCTCCACACTGACGGTGGCGGAGCTGATAATGTCGGCTTGCATCACGGCTTCCTGCAGTGATTCAACGGCTGTGCCACCCACCTGGGCTGCCAGCTTTTCGGCATTACTGAAGGTGCGGTTCCACACCAGAATGCGTTTGATCGATGGAAAGAGTTGCGGGTAGGCTTGCGCCAGCGTCGAGGCGATGTTACCTGCGCCGACCAGTAGCAGGGTTTCACTGTCTTTTCGTGCCAGTAAAGAGGCGCCCAGCAAGGAGTCGGCAACGGTTTTCCAACGAGTGATAGTGGCTCCGTCGATCAGGGCTTTAACCTGACCGTCCTGATCATCAAAGAGTACAAATACACCTTGAACAGTCGGTAGGGGTGTAGGGCGAGATGGATTATCGGGAAAAACAGAAACGGTTTTCAAGCCTACACCAAAGCCGGGAATCCAGGCGACACGGTTGAGCATGCCTCCTTTATCCATTTTCAGGTGCAGGTCGGCAATGGTTGCTTGTGGTGTCAGGTGCGATTGCTTCAGTGCGGCCACCAGGCCTTCCCAGGTAAGTGCACTATCGGCATCGGCCGCTGAAATATAGATAGGCGTAGACATTGTCAGTTCCTTGTTGTCTTTGAGCTGGATTTGATAGGTGGGTTTGATCTTAGCAGATCAGGTCTGGGATGCAGAAGGGGGCGATTTGCGGTAACGGGCTGGGGAGATGTTCAGGTGCTGAGTAAAGGCGCGTGTTAGGGCGCTCTGATTGGTAAAGCCGAAGCGTCCGGCTATCTCGATCAAGGGGTCGTCTGTCAGGGTGAGCGCATCTTGCGCCCCTTTGAGGCGTTTGTTGAGAATGTACTGTTGCGGGGTCATGCCGGTTTGCAGGCGAAAGCGATCAAAAAACTGGCTGCTGCTGAGGAACACCAGCCCAGCCAGTTCACTGACCCGAATTTTGCGCTCAAGATGCAGGGTAATGTAGTTATCGATAACATCCATATTGATCTTGCCAGGAAGGCGCACCCGATGATAACCCGCCAACTGTTGATCCAGATGGCGTTGCAGCGCGCAGACAATCGCGTTGCTGCAGGCACTTTGTAATAGCGAGTCATTCGGATTTTTTTGCATTTCACGGCTGAGGGCGGCAATCAGAACTTGCAGTTCGCTGCTGCAGTGGATAAAACGAGACTGGTTGAACAGGGCATCAATGCGTGGTTGTAGTAGCTGATCCGGGTTGATAGGGGCCAGATTAAGCACCACGATGCTGTTGTCACCCATTCCGCGAAAGGCATGATCAGTTGAGCAGGGGAGCAGGCAACCTATACCCGAGCCTACCGGTTTGGTATGCCCAGCAATATCGAACTCTGTTGCGCCTTCCAGGCCAAATACCAGCTGATGGTGGTTGTGGTCATGGTGCTCCGCACTCTCTGGAAGACTGATCACTTCAGCCTGTTTAACCAATTACGCTCGCTTATTGTCAAGGTGGTTATAGTTTAATCATTTTATGCTAGGACCATAATAGCATAGCTTCAAAAACTAGCCGATAGGCTTTCAATCCAGCCAGAAATTTTCTCTGAATCCAGTTACAATAGGCGCAACAAATTTTCAGTAGACTACAGGACCCTGTTGTTATGGCCGAGCTCAAGAATGATCGCTTCCTTCGCGCATTACTGCGCGAACCCGTCGATATGACCCCCGTATGGATGATGCGCCAGGCGGGTCGTTATCTGCCAGAGTATAAAGCCACGCGTGCTCAGGCCGGTGATTTTATGAGTCTGTGCAAGAATGCCGAGTTGGCCTGTGAGGTCACCTTGCAGCCACTGGAGCGTTACGACCTGGATGCGGCTATTCTGTTTTCTGACATCCTTACCATTCCGGACGCCATGGGTCTGGGTCTGTACTTTGAAACCGGTGAAGGTCCGCGTTTTCGCAAGATTATTCGCAGCGCTGCTGATGTGGAGGCCTTGCCAATACCTAAAGCGGCCAGTGATCTTGATTATGTGATGAACGCGGTGAAAACCATACGTTCAGCCCTGAATGGCCGTGTGCCTCTGATCGGTTTCTCGGGCAGCCCCTGGACGCTGGCTACCTATATGGTTGAAGGTGGGTCGAGTAAAGATTTTCGTCATATCAAACAGATGATGTATGCCACACCTGAGGTAATGCACCAGTTGCTGGACAAGCTGGCGCAGTCAGTGACGGATTACCTGAATGAGCAAATTCGCAGTGGTGCTCAGGCGGTACAGATTTTTGATACCTGGGGTGGCGTGCTTAGTCCGCAAATGTATATGGAGTTTTCGCTACGATACATGCGCCAGATCGTCGATGGGCTGATCCGTGAGCATGATGGTCGTAAGGTGCCGGTGATACTCTTCACTAAAAACGGTGGTCAGTGGTTAGAAACTATGGCGGAGGCCGGTGCGGATGCGCTGGGGCTGGACTGGACCACTAACATCGACGATGCACGCCGTCGGGTTGGCGATAAAGTAGCGCTGCAGGGCAATATGGACCCGTCAGTATTGTATGCCTCGCCTGAGCGTATTCGTGCTGAAGTGGCGGATATTCTGGAGCGTTTCGGGCCAGGTGACGGGCATGTCTTTAATCTGGGGCATGGGATACATCAGTTTGTAGATCCGGCCAGTGCGGGTGTATTTGTTGATGCGGTGCATGAGCTGAGTGCCAAGTATCACCGATGAGGATTCAGGGATGAAAAAGCTGTCACCCTTATTTGATAAGAATAAAATCTGGTCAGAGCGTATTCGCAATGAATCACCGGATTTTTTTCCGACGCTGGCAGCGCAGCAGGCACCTGAATACCTGTGGATCGGCTGCTCGGACAGCCGCGTACCCGCCAACGAGATTGTTGATCTGTTACCGGGTGAGCTGTTTGTTCACCGGAATGTATCTAATCTGGTGGTGCATACCGATATGAACTGCTTGTCGGTCTTGCAATATGCGGTGCAGGTGCTCAAGGTCAAGCACGTTATGGTGGTGGGTCACTATGGCTGTGGTGGCGTTAAAGCGGCACTGGATGCACGCTCCAATGGCTTGATTGATAACTGGTTAGGGCATATCCGTGATGTTTATCACAAACACCGCCAACTGGTGGGTGAGTGGCAGGCTAACGATGTGCAGTTTGATCGCCTATGCGAGTTGAATGTCATTGAACAGGCCGAGAATGTGTGTAACACCACGGTGATGCGCGAAGCCTGGTCGCGGGGGCAGGATGTCACGGTGCACGGCTGGATCTACGGTTTGCAGAATGGTTTGCTGACTGATTTGAACTTCTGTGTCAGTGCTGATGATGAAGTCGATGCGGAGTATGAGCGTGCTGTGGGGCGGGTTCGGCGGCTGGCGCTACTTTAACTTAGTGGGGGCGGACAAATCGGGTCTGGCTGACGCGCCGTGAACCCATCCATGGGGGCTCGACTGCCGCCGTGACCGCCATGGACGGCGGGAATGCCGAAAATGCAGGAGCATTTTTCGGCCTGGCGGCAGATGGTCAGCCAGACTCGACCTTATCCACCTTCTGCGATGTCTGTAGTAGCATAAAGACCTTATATGCTACTGATGTCGTTAGACCTTACTCAACGCCTGTTCCAGATCAGCCAGCAGATCATCGATATGTTCGATGCCAATCGACAGGCGCACCATTTCCGGAGAGACGCCTGCGGACTTGAGCTCTTCATCGTTCAGCTGACGATGGGTGGTTTCGGCGGGGATGGAGGCCAGCGACTTGCAGTCGCCGATATTGACCAGGCGCAGGAAAATTTCCAGTGCATCATAGAAGCGCCGAGTGGCTTCACGTCCGGCTTTCAGGCCGAAGCTAAGAATGCCTGAGGCCTGACCCTGCATATATTTCTGTGCCAGTGCATGATCCTTGTGTTCAGGCAGACCGGCATAATTCACCCAGGCAACCGCATTATGCTGCTGCAGAAACGCAGCGATCTTAGCGGTGTTTTCACAGATACGCTCCATGCGCAGGCTGAGGGTTTCCAGGCCTTGCAGCAGCAGGAACGCATTCATGGGAGACAGGGCGGCACCCATATTGCGCAGGGGTACTACCCGGCAGCGCCCGATAAACGCGGCAGGGCCAAAGGCGTCGGTGTACACCACGCCGTGGTAGGATACATCCGGTGTATTCAGCAGCGGGAAGCGTTCTTTATGCTCTGCCCAGGGGAATTTGCCCGAATCGACAATCACGCCACCGATAGAATTGCCATGTCCCCCGATATATTTGGTCGCCGCTGTGACGATAATGTCAGCGCCCTGTTCAATTGGCCGCCATAGGGCAGGACTGGGAACGGTATTGTCGACGACTAATGGAATACCGTGGCGGTGAGCAATCTCGGCCAGTTTCTCGACGTCAGAAATGCCACCTGATGGGTTACCTACGGATTCGCAGTAGAGCATTTTTGTGCGTGCATCGATCTGTGCTTCGATAGCAGCAAAGTCATCTTTATTGACAAAGCGTACGTTGATGCCCTGGCGTGGCAGGGTGTGGGCAAAAAGATTGTAAGTCCCGCCATACAGCTCGCTGGTCGAAACGATGTTATCACCGGTTTCCGCCAGAGTCTGGATGGTATAGGTGATGGCCGACATGCCTGAGGCGACAGCCAGACCGGCAATGCCGCCTTCGAGTGCGGCCACGCGTTGTTCCAGCACGTCGTTTGTCGGGTTCATGATGCGGGTGTAGATATTGCCGGGTACTTTGAGGTCAAACAGATCGGCGCCGTGCTGGGCATCATCAAAAGCGTAAGAAGTGGTCTGATAAATGGGAACTGCGGCGGCTTTGGTGGTTGGATCGGGGCTGTAACCGGCGTGTAGCGCTAGAGTTTCAAGTTTCATTAGACTATCTCTGTTTTGTTAGTGTTATGTCAGCCAGTGGCTGGAGGTGGTATTAAATTGGCCGTGTGAGAATATTTATCCATATGGTCGCTGATTTGGGTGGAGATGGGTAGTGTGGACAACAACAGATTAGTTCTCTTTTCAATGTATTGACGCAATATGGCTATTGGTTATTCTTTATGAGGGAAGGATGTAGTCAGCCCTTCACTGTAACTCATGTTCCTGATGATAGTGTCGTAAATGGACCGAAAATTATTTTCGTATAAGTCTGCTTAACATAGCTTTCAGAGTGTCGATCAATTTTGATGTATGAATCGTTAGATTGGGTTCTAGTAAAAAACGGCTATAGTAAGGCTTGCTGCTAAAACTCAAGCAATCAAATCTGCCGTTTGCTCATAACTCTGAACAGATATCATCTAGTCGCACTAGTAAAGCATTAGCGATTGTATTTACACTTAATATATTTAAGGTGATACTATCAGCTATTAATACCATTCGCCATATTAAAACATTAAAGGTAAGAGTGCGTGATAAGCACGTATCTGTGCTGAATGCATGGGCGTTTGCTGTAAATCAAGTGTGGAGTTGCTGCAGTGATCTCAGTAGCCGAAGTATTCGAGAACGCCAAGTCTGGTTGTCTGTCTACGACTTACAAGCCTATACGAAGGGCGCAAGCAAAGAACTGGGTCTAAATACTGCGACTGTGCAAATGATCGGGCATGAATACGCCACGCGCCGTAATCAATTCAAAAAAATAAACTTAACTGGCGAAAGAGCTGTGGTGTACATCGCTCACTGAGCTGGGTGCCAGTACGTAAGGATTGTGTTCATCTCAAAAACGGTCAAGTCGTCCACAACGGCCAATTTTTCAAGATTTGGGATAGTTACGGAGTATGCCAATATACCTTCAAGTCGGGTTCGTTCAATGAGGATGCCAGAGGACGCTGGTATTTTAATGCGGTGGTTGAGGTTAACTCTCAGATCTCTAACGGGCAGGACCGGATTGGGATTGGGATTGGTCTGGGATTGAAAACAACTGCAACCTGCTCAGACGGAAGTACTGTGGAAGCTGTTCACTTTTGCCGCGACTTAGAACTTAAGCTGACCAAAGCTCAGAGAGCTCATAAAAAAAACAACGGATAAAAGCTATTCACGCGAAGATTACAAATCGGCGCAAGAATGCGCTGCATAAATTCTCTCGTAAGTTGGTGAATCGCTGTGGTGAGATCACAGTGGGCAATGTGAGATCAATCACACTCGTCAAAACCCCGATGGCTAAGTTGGTATTGGATGCTGGTTGGGGCCAATTGAAAGCCATGTTGAAAGATAAGTGCGATCACGCAGGCATTGTTTTCAAAGAAGTTGATGAAGCTTACACAACCCAAGTCTGTTCGTGTTAGAGGGTGTTCAATATTCTGTGTCAGCCAGGTTTTCATAGGTCAATGTAACCATCCAGACGGCCGTCGAAGTGAATGGTCAGCTGCGACAGGGTCAGGTTCCAGTTTTGCACCGGGTGTGACCACCGCTCAGACGCTTTTAACATACCCGCGTACAACAGCTTGAGCAAGCTGTTCTCATTGCTAAACCCTCCTTTGGTTTTGGTCAGCTTACGGAACTGGCGATGCACAGCTTCAACAGCATTGGTGGTGTAGATGGCGGTGCGTACGTAATCTGGGTATTTAAAATAGGCCGAGAGCGTCATCCACTTATTGCGCCAGGATTTAATAACAATGGGATACTTATCACCCCATTTGGCCTCCAGGTCGTCCAGAGCGCTTTCTGCCGCACTTAATGTCACCGCCTTATAAACACATTTGAGATCAGCCATGAACGCTTTCTGGTTCTTACTAGCCACGTATTTCAACGAGTTGCGGATTTGATGAATAATGCAGTGCTGTATTTCCGTGTTCGGATAAATGGACTCTATGGCTTCAGGGAAGCCTTTGAGTCCATCAATACAAGCAATTAAAATATCTTGAACGCCACGATTATGCAGGTCAGTGAGGACACTAAGCCAATGGTGAGCGCCTTCAGACTCGGATAGATAAAGCCCTAGAAGCTCCTTTTTACCCTCGACAGTGAGACCCAGGATGGTATACACCGCCTTGCTGACAAAGCGGCCATTTTCCTTGATTTTGTAATGAATAGCATCGAGCCAGACAATCGGATACACCGCTTCTAATTGTCGCTCACGCCACGCCTGAAGCTCTGGCAGGAGTTTATCGGTCACCGCATTGAGAGTGCCATTGGACACGTGAATACCGTAAAGATCTTCAATGTGCATGCGGATATCTTGATAGCTGGTACCCAACGAAAACAAGGCGATAATCTTGCGCTCAAGCTCGTCGGTTAAGTGGGTTTGATGTTTCTTAACCAACTGTGGCTCGAATGAGCCTACGCGGTCACGGGGTGTGTTGAGCTCAAAGCTGCCAGCGGGGCTCTTGACGGTCTTTGACGTCGAGCCATTTTTACGATTAGGCTGCTCTTTAGTCGACAGGTGCTCATCAAGCTCAGCTTGCATGGCTGCTTCAGTCAATTGTTTGATAAGCGGCGTTAGAATACCGTCTTTGCCTGTGAGATCTTTGCCTTCACGCAGTTGGGCTAAAGCGGCTTCCATATCGAAGCTTGGTTTGGTCATGTGTCATCTCGTTTTTGCTTAGTTTATCGAAATGACACAGAATTCTGAACACTACCTCGTGTTACGGTGCACTTAGCCCCAACAGCCCGAAAGGTAGAGCTGATCTTGGAATAAGAGACTGGACCTGTGAGTGTGGTGTCACTCATAACCGCGCATATTAATGCGGCCAGGAATATTCTCGCGGTCGGGCATGGCCGTCCTGAGGAGGGAGTTCGTCACTAAATTTTAGTTTAGTGTCTGGAGGATGCCAAGGTAGCCGATTTTGGCTTTTGTGATTAACACCAGTCTATGGTTATTTTCTTAATTCAGGAAGTATAAATTTTCAATATGCTTTATATGTAGGAAGTATTGCTAAGTAGATTGTTTTTTACAAATTAATTTTGCCATACTTCTTCCAGTGTTCGAGAGTCTATATTTTTTTCTGCCATTAATTAAGTGAACATCAAAAAATACATAATCTTTCTGATTGAAAAATCTGCTAATATTGTCTTTATGTTTGGAGTTTTCAATATTATTTGATGAACTATTTATAAGTTTAGATATTTCGGTGGTGGTAAAGAATTCACTTTCAACTTCATTGGTCCAGTTAGTATCAAGTGCTATTAATATTTTCTCAAAAAGATCGGTAACAATTGCTTTTGGAGTGTGAGTGTAATTCCATTTTGAAAAAATTGTCTGGTCAATTTTGTTGAATAGATGGGGGATTTCTTTAGAGTTGTTGATGCAGTTATAAGCGGTTTTCATATCTCCAACGCCCATCTTAGATTCCCTTTCATCTCTGGAGGTAAAAGACTCTTCTTGTCCTCGGTTTCGGATTATAAATCTATCTTTTCTTGCACTGGTGCTACTTTTAATGAAGTAGCATTCGAAATCTGCGTAAGAGAGGCACTCTCTAGTATAATCTACCTCTTTAATCATTCTATAACCTGTTATAACTACAGGACCTACGTTATATTGCTCAATAAATTCTACTACCTCCCGAGCTATCGCAACAGGGTCTCTTGCTAGCATTTCCATTGCGAAAGAGCTTACTGGAATATCAGATTTTACACTATGTAGTTTTCTAAACATTAGATGCATGAAATCACTAGCTTCAATATGAAAGTAATCATACGTATCGCACATGTATTGAGCGGAAGTTGTCTTTCCAGTACACTGCAAACCAACAAGTATTATGTTTTTATTTAATATTATGCTAGAGTCAAGTCTTGGTTCATATGGTTTTCGTGAGTTCAATAATCCTTCATTGTTTAAGAAATTAATTAAATGATTAAAGCAGGACTTTCTAAAATCGTATCTATCAGCAGTTTTGATATCTAGCATGCTGATTGGTTTTGTTTGGTCTGCAGGGCAGAACCATTTATTGAATGTTTTATTATCTAGCCATGGATAAAGAGACTGTGTATTAAATAATATTTCGTTATTAATAATTTTTCCAAAAACTTTGCCCGTGAAGTGTAAAAATTTTGATCCGTACTTTTCGCGCAAATGAATTGGAATATGAACTATTAGATCTGATCTAACTTCTACAACTCTATTATTTCCAAGAGACTTTAGCTCGCTGTCCAGTTTATTGAATGAAATTTCTTTCATCCAATATTTAATATCTAGTCCCGGTGTCTCTTTGCCATACTTCTTAGAAAGTGCATAAATGTTAACCGATGTATCTTCAAGGATGAATGGGTTTTCTAAGTTTAGTTTAGCTTTCTTTGCTTGATCCAATGCACCCTCATAACTAATTTTTAAGAGTTCCATTCTATTGCTGATTCTTGGCTCTATGTAGTCTGCCATATATGAGTGTTCTTTAAAGCCAACTACCTCTATATCCGTTTCTTTTAGTAAATGTCTAGCGTGAGCAAGCTTAATTTTGCTGCTGGTAAAAAAAATAAGCTTAAACATTTAGGAGTACTCTTCCCTGGTTATTTGGCTTGGTTGTTAAATAGTTAAAATTTTTTATCGAAAGTTCCTTTAAGGTGGAAAAGGAGTATAAAGTTGGTCCCATGCTGCTCATGGATGCATTAATTCCTTTGCTTTTTAAATATTCCAATAAATCTGAAGAAGCTGGTTGGTTAGTTATTTCTAACTCCTTCCATTTTAAATCGTTAATACTTTGTAAACTATTGATGGCTGATTTTTTATCGTTATCCAAAAAAGATGCAAATAATCCAAATATTAAATGGTAACTGGAGCGGAATGATTCATATTCATCTAGAGGAAGGTTTTTATTAAAAAAATCTCTTTCTTTGTTTGAGTGTATTTTATTTTTTGTGTGTGGAAAAATTAAGTTAACTTCCCAATCTGGTATATCAATTCTACTTAATAGATTTGATATGTTGGTTGCGAAGTTTAAACTACTGGGGGCCCAGTGACAGTTGTTGAATTTTTGCCCTAAATCTAGAATAGCACCACCTTTAAAATAAGTCTGTATGCCTACTCCTGAAGTTCGACCTCTTTTTGATAAAGCAATAAGATCACTATCATTATAATTAATGTTATTTAGAATCAGGATGCTCTCAATTGTCGATAAGGTTAGTGCTGTTCCTGAACCTAGTCCCATGTGTGGGAATAAATCCCCCTCAATTATAATCTCGCATCCCCCATTTATATTATAATATCTATAAATGTCTTCAATAATCTTAAGTAGATGTATGATTTTATCGTTAGTGATTTTTTCTAGTCTTTCATCTGTTATTTTTATTCCCGAATTGCACCTAAAGGTATTAACTATTAAATATGGATTGGTTATAGAAAATCCGACGCTGCCGAATTTTCTATATGCATTTTCATGCATTGATATTAGTCCTGAGTGTATTCTTGCCGATGCCTTTATACTAACCATGTTTAGCAAGTTCCCACTCGTCATCAAAATAGCTTATATATTTTGAGACGTAAGAGCTATTGATGTCTAAGTGAATTGCAGGGCTGTTTTTTGAGGATATTTTTTCAAAGTGAGGGCCGACTAATACATCGCTGTCAATCCTAAAGTAGCTATGAGATGGGTTGTGGTTATAATATTTATAATCAAATTGTTCTGGATATTGTTTTTTTAATTCTTCCATTTTTCTTTTAATTTCATGAAAATTATTTTGAATGTCTGTAGGTGCATGTTCATAATTTGCTACTAGAAATTTAACATTTAATTCGGTATTTCTTTTGAGTATATCTATTAAGACATGATCACGTGATTCTGGATCAGCAAAGTCTGCAATGAATCTATTGCATGAAACACCCATTATATGTAGCTTGTGCGTGCAATTAGAAATTAAATTCTCATAATAGCTCTTGTCATCACGTTGATCTATTATTTTCTTTACTTTTAATTTGTTATATTTGTCAATTTCATCATATCTTTTTTTATCCAACATGACTTGTACTATTGAAAATAATGTTGTTACTAATATTCCTCCAGATAGCGTACCAATCATATTGCTGCTATCAATTACAAAATAATAGTATCCTGTTGATAATAATACAATTATTAGGATTGAGACTACTATTGTTGATAATCGTATGTTACACATGATGTGGTTTATATTCATGGTTAGCGTCCAATAAAAATTAATTCGTTTCTATCCTTTTTTGATAATGAGTGCCTGCTGTTTTTGTAATGAATATCTACAGTGTTAAATATAGAGTTCATGAATTCTATAATTTCTTCTGATGATGGGCAGGCTTTGTCACAATACGAAAATACTATCTTTGATTTTTGGTGCTTAGCTATAAGTTCGAAAAGTTTTTCTTTGGTTTTTGATTTGTTATTCCATGTATTTTCTGGATAGTTGTCTTTGAATTTCTTTGTTTTAGTATTGTGGTCTATTAGATCATTCCATACATCAAAATTTACTATTCCCTCTAAAAAATGATATCTTGATAAGTAGCTTTCTGTATACTTCGTGTTTGAAATGTATGGTGGATCTAAGTAGACTAGATCATGGTTATTTTCTAAATCTAAAGCGTCTTGACATTTGATCTCGCATTTTCCGGATATATCTAATTTGGCAAATTCTCTTAGATTGTGTGTTATCCATTTTTCAAATGATTTATTCCATGCTGTTAAATTTCCAAATGACCTATCTGTATCTTTAAGTCTCATGTTTAAATTCGCTCTGTGGAAAAGGTTGTATGGTCTTTTGGATAGGCATGCTTGAAAAAATCCATAATAAAGCACTTTTTTATGCGGTCCATTTATTTTTTCTATAAATCGACTAAAACCATCAATATACATATTTTCTTCATCGGTATAATACATTCCATTGAATGTATTGGAGACAAATCCAGCATATGGGACAACGTCTTTAATTAGTTCACAGCATTCTTCTATTATATTGGTATTGGGTTTGTTTAAAATTGCATCGGCTGAAATGGCATTGAACTTTAGGTTATCATTGTAGGTTACTTTTTTTCCCATCTTTAAAAAAAGTAGACTGACGCTTGCGGTACCACCAAATACATCTAAAACAGTTTCAAATTCAATGTTTTTTGTAATTGCATGGATCCAGCTTAGGTGTTGTCGTTTACTGCCGTAATACCTGGTTTTTGGAAATTCTGTAATTTTTAGTTCATTCACAAGTTGTTGCACCAATGATTCTATACTAGATATAATTTTAACATATCACATCTTTATGCATATACTGAACTTCTAATTCAATGTCGGATGAATAGTGGACATGGCTAAAGCAAAATCCGCGTATGTCTGTAATGACTGTGGCGCTGACTACACCAAGTGGCAGGGGCAGTGCAGTGCCTGCGGTGCCTGGAATACCCTGACCGAGGTGCGACTCAGTAGTGCATCCGCAGCAGGTTCTAGCCGCGGCGCACGCTTTGATGGCTATGCCGGAGATTCAGGTCTGAGTGCGCGTAAGCGTGTTGTCAGCCTGGGCGAGGTGGATCTTGAAGCCATGCCGCGTATTCCAACTGGCACAGGTGAATTGGATCGTGTGCTGGGCGGAGGGCTGGTGCCGGGTTCTGCGGTGTTGATTGGCGGGCATCCGGGGGCCGGTAAGAGTACGTTGTTGTTACAAACCCTGTGCCACCTTGCCGGACATTACCCTGCACTCTATGTTACGGGTGAAGAGTCCTTGCAGCAGGTCGCTCTGCGTGCGTCGCGTCTGGGGTTGAAGGCAGATCATCTGAAAATGCTATCGGAGACTTCCGTAGAGACTATCTGTGATGTGGCACAGCAGCTTAAGCCGAAGGTGATCGTTATCGATTCGATTCAGGTGATGCATGTAGCAGATGTACAGTCAGCTCCGGGCTCTGTATCCCAGGTGCGTGAATCCGCCGCTTACCTGACCCGCTTTGCCAAGCAAACCGGTACGGTGCTGTTTTTGGTGGGACATGTGACCAAGGATGGCTCATTAGCTGGCCCCAAAGTATTGGAGCATATGATTGACTGTTCGCTGCAGTTGGAAGGGTCGTCTGATAGTCGTTTTCGCACCTTGCGCAGTCATAAAAATCGCTTTGGCGCTGTGAATGAACTGGGTGTGTTTGCCATGCTGGAAACCGGTTTAAAAGAGGTACGTAACCCCAGTTCTATTTTCCTGACGCGGGGGGATGAGCCCAGTGCGGGCAGTGTGGTGATGGTGGTTTGGGAGGGGACGCGGCCTTTGCTGGTTGAGTTGCAGGCATTGGTGGATGAGTCGCATTTGTCTAATCCGCGCCGTGTAGCCGTGGGTCTGGATCAGAATCGTCTGGCGATGTTGTTGGCGGTGCTAAATCGTCATGGCGGACTAATGACCGGCGATCAGGATGTGTTTGTCAATGTCGTTGGCGGCGTGCGTGTATTGGAAACCAGTGCCGACCTGGCGTTGTTACTGGCTATTGTTTCCAGTTTTCGTGATCAGGCCTTGCCGCATGAATTGATCGTGTTTGGCGAAGTGGGGTTGTCGGGTGAAATTCGCCCGGTGCCCAATGGCCAGGAACGCATTCGCGAAGCGGCCAAGCACGGGTTCAAAAGAGCGATAGTGCCAAAGGCCAATGTGCCCAAGGAGCCCGTGCCGGGGATACAGGTGATAGGTGTCAGTGTTCTGGCTGATGCACTGGATCAGATCTAGATGCTTAATCCAGTACCATCTGTTCCAGTTCCCGTTCCAATAAGGTTTCGTCACCCAAATTCAGTTCAAGCAGGCGACGCAAGTGGGACATGCTGTCCAGGTCTATTTCTTTGACAAAGAAACCATAATTTGGCGGCTCAGCATAGTTCAGCTGGGTTTTCATGCGGATCAATACATCGTTGGCGAGGTAAATATTGATTTCTGCTTCGCCGCCGATATCCAGTGCCAGCGGATGGTTGAACTGCAATAATACACCGCGCAGTGAAATATCGATCAGCTGCATGACAATGGCGCCACCGCTGTAATGCACTTCGCACTCGGCATCAAAGTTGATCCGGGTGAAGCGGCGGCGGTCTTGTTCGTTAGTGTTCACTGTGTTTTCCTCGTTTGATATCCCTCGGCTGAGATTGAATCAGACGAGAGATTGATTCCATTTTAGTACAACTTGCACAACAGCGTTAATCACTTGCTTTGTTTATGGAGTCTGACCTCAGACTCGGTTATCCTTCTGATAAATTAACACATACTGTCTGGCGCTGTCTGCTGTCACTGGGTGGGAAAAGGGGTGAATTGATGTATCCAATTCTTGAGTTGTTTTCAGCTCGGGGCCATACGCACTATTTTCAACATACGCGTAGCTTCTATACTTATCGCCGAGTGCGGGTGATCTCACTGATTTTGGCGATTCTGCAAAGCGCCTGGATTCTGGTGGATCATTATTTGTTGCCGGCAGATGTGCAGATGCCGATTGCCATAGCGAGGGTGCTGAGTAGCCTGTTTTTTCTTGGATTGTTTTTCTGGGGGCGACGCCCTTACAGTCCTCGCCTGGCATTGTTGCGTCAATTACTACTATTTCTGGTGCTGACGGCATTTCATACCTTTAGCACGGCGCTGTTGATTATTCATGGTCACGAGCAGAGTGTTGCCGGTTATCAGTTTTTTCCATTTATGATTATCAGCATGATGGCAATCTTCCCCTTGGCTATAGTAGAAGTGCTTGGCATAACCCTGCTGCTGTTATTGGTAGAGCTCGTAACTCAGCTTTCCAGGGGGAATCTGGGGGAAGTGTCGGCAATTAATAACCTCTGGTTACTATTGGTGTTGGCCGTAGTTGCTGGCTGGGCAGCGGTGAATCAGTTGAACATGCTGTTGGTGCTCTATCGACAGGCTACGCGTGATGCGCTGACTGGCTTGGCTAACCGACGTCTGATTCTGGAGCAACTGGACACAGACATGGCCTTATCAAAGGATGCCGAAAAGCCGCTGGCTGTGCTGCTGTTCGATCTGGATAAGTTTAAGGGCTTTAACGATACCTACGGTCATGCCGCCGGTGATATCGTGCTTAAATATTTTGCTGGTATCTTGAAAAAGCACACGCGCAAAAAACTGGATCTGGCGGGGCGTTTTGGCGGTGAGGAGTTTTTGATGGTGTTGCCGGGGATGAGTGGTGCTGAGGCATCAGTTGTGGCCGAAGCTATCGGCAAAACGTGCCGTGAAGTCAGTGTCCAGGTACCCAGTGGTGAGAAGGTCGGCTTTACCACTAGTATAGGAGTCGCTGTATTGAAACAAGGTGAGACGCAATCTGAGTTGATCCGGCGCGCCGACGAGGCCCTGTATAAAGCCAAGGACAGCGGCCGGGATCAGTATAAACTGGCGGATTAATGCATCCGCTTGTACTTGATGCGCTCCGGCTGGTGATCCTTGCCGTGGCGCTTGCGGTAGTCATCCGCATACTCCGTGTAGTTGCCTTCGAAGAAGGCCACGGTAGAATCCCCTTCGTAGGCGATCATGTGGGTGCACACGCGATCCAGGAACCAACGGTCATGCGAGATCACCACAGCCGAGCCGGGGAAGGCCAGGATGGCTTCTTCCAGGGCGCGCAATGTTTCCACGTCCAGGTCGTTGGTGGGCTCATCCAGTAACAGCACGTTGCCGCCTTCTTTCAGCAGCTTGGCCATGTGCAGACGATTGCGTTCACCGCCGGACAGATCCTTGACGAACTTCTGCTGATCGGCACCTTTAAAATTAAAGCGACCGCAATAAGCGCGTGCCGGTGTCTGATAGGTGCCAACAGTAATGATGTCCTGACTGCCGGAGATCTCTTCAAATACGGTCTTGTTGCCTTCCAGTTCACGTGACTGGTTAACATAGGACAGCTTCACCGTGCTGCCGATTTCAATCTCGCCGGAATCGGGTTGTTCCTCGCCACTGATCATCCGGAACAGCGTGGATTTACCCGCACCATTCGGACCGATGATACCAACGATGGCACCGGGTGGAATTGACAGGCTGACGTTTTCAAATAACAGCTTGTCATCATAGGACTTGGTGACATTGTGCAGCTCAATGACTTTGTCTCCCAGACGCGGTCCAGGTGGAATGTAAATTTCCTGGGTTTCGTTGCGCTGCTGGAATTCGCGAGAGTTCATCTCTTCAAACTGCTTGATACGCGATTTGGACTTAGCCTGACGTCCTTTGGCTCCCTGACGGACCCATTCCAGTTCAGCCTGAATCGCTTTGCGATGCGAGGCTTCCTGCTTGGCTTCGGCGGCAAGGCGCTGGTCTTTCTGCTCTAGCCAGGAAGAGTAGTTACCCTCGTAAGGAATGCCACGGCCACGGTCGAGTTCCAGAATCCAGCCAGCGGCGTTATCCAGGAAGTAGCGGTCATGGGTGATGGCCACAACGGTACCGGGATATTCCTGCAGAAAGCGTTCGATCCAGGCAATGGATTCAGCATCCAGATGGTTAGTAGGCTCATCCAGCAGCAGCATGTCCGGGTGATCGAGCAGCAGGCGGCACAGCGCCACTCGACGGCGCTCACCGCCGGAGAGTACCGCAACTTGCGTCTCCCAGGGCGGCAGGCGGAGGGCATCGGCGGCACGCTCCAGAGCATTGTCGAGGTTGTGGCCGTCTTTGGCTTGAATCAGGTTTTCCAGTTCGGCCTGTTTTTTCGCCAGTTCATCAAAGTCGGCATCAGGATCAGCATAGGCGGCATACACTGCATCCAATCCAGCCAGTGCCTCTTTAACATCGGCGACGGCTTCTTCAACCACTTCACGCACGGTTTTGCTGTCATCCAGCTCAGGTTCCTGTGGCAGGTAACCCACCTTAATGCCGGGCATAGGCTGGGCTTCGCCGATATATTCCTGATCAAGGCCGGCCATGATTTTCAGCAGTGAGGATTTACCTGAGCCGTTCAGGCCAAGCACGCCGATTTTGGCACCAGGGAAAAATGACAGTGAGATGTCTTTTAGAATTTCGCGTTTGGGTGGCACAATTTTGCCAACGCGGTTCATGCTGTATACGTATTGAGCCATGCAATGCATCCGTCGAAAAATGAGATACGGGAAATGATACTTAAATTCTACCTGTGTGAGTCAACGAATGCGAATGACAAACAGCAACTCGGTGGCTGAGCGACAATAAGGAAATTCAACTAGGCATGATGCGCTTTCATGTGCGTTATGGGGTGGCTTTGTACTATAATGTGCTCCTTTTTTCGAGGTGTCCGGATTTCCGCGCCTGCTCGGTTAAATACAGAGGAAAGTCATGTTCAGCAAAACTATGTCTATTGCCGGTTTTGATCCGGAACTGTGGTCTGCCATGCAGTCTGAAGCGACTCGTCAGGAGGAGCATATTGAACTGATTGCATCCGAAAACTATACCAGTCCGCGTGTCATGCAGGCGCAAGGCTCTGAACTGACCAACAAGTATGCTGAAGGCTATCCTTCCAAGCGTTATTACGGTGGTTGTGAGTACGTTGATATCGTTGAAGATTTGGCGATTGATCGGGCTAAAGCGCTGTTTGGGGCCAGCTATGCTAACGTACAGCCACATTCCGGTTCACAGGCAAACGCCGCTGTGTTCATGGCGCTGTGCAAGCCAGGTGACACGATTTTGGGCATGAGTCTGGCACACGGTGGACACCTGACTCACGGTGCTTCTGTGTCCTTTTCTGGCCGCATCTACAATGCCGTACAATATGGCTTGAACGAAGCGACTGGCGAGATCGACTATGATCAGGTTGAAGCGCTGGCGCTTGAGCACAAACCACGCATGATTATTGCTGGCTTCTCCGCCTATTCGCGTATTGTCGACTGGCAGCGTTTCCGTGACATCGCTGATAAAGTTGGTGCCTATTTGTTTGTTGATATGGCACACATTGCTGGCCTGGTAGCGGCGGGTGTTTATCCATCACCAGTGCAGTTGGCCGATGTTGTTACCACCACTACCCACAAAACCCTGGGTGGGCCGCGTGGTGGCCTGATCCTGTCAGCGCGTGCTGATGAAGAGCTGCAGAAAAAGCTTAACTTCGCGGTTTTCCCTGAATCTCAGGGTGGCCCATTGATGCATGTAATCGCCGCCAAGGCTGTTTGCTTCAAAGAAGCCATGGAGCCTGAGTGGAAGGCGTATCAGGCGCAGGTGGTGAAAAATGCCCAGGCGATGGTTAAAGTGTTCCTTGATCGTGGCATAGACATTGTTTCCGGTGGCACCGAAGATCACCTGTTCCTGGTGGATCTGATTCGTAAGGACATCACCGGTAAAGATGCGGATGCCGCCCTGGGTCGCGCGTATATTACCGTGAACAAAAACTCGGTACCGAATGATCCGCGCTCTCCGTTTGTCACCTCAGGTCTGCGTATCGGTACACCGGCTGTGACTCGCCGTGGCTTTAAAGAAGCTGAAGTGGAGCAGTTGGCTGGCTGGATTTGTGATATTCTTGACGATATCAATAATGAAGCAACAATCGAGCAGGTTAAGGCGCAGGTTAAAGCCATTTGTGCCCGCTTCCCCGTTTATAAATAATCAACTCTGACTCCGCAAAGGCGGGGTCAGGTTTAACGCTCTTTAGGTTCCGAGGCAACTGATGCATTGTCCATTCTGTGGCGAACATGAAACCAAGGTAGTTGACTCCCGGCTAGTGGCTGAGGGGCAGCAGATCCGGCGTCGACGTGAGTGCATCAGTTGTCATGAGCGTTTCTCCACCTTTGAAGTAGCTGAGCTGCTGATGCCCAAGGTGGTTAAAAATGATGGCACCCGTCAACCTTTCGATGAAGACAAACTGCGAGCCGGTATCCAGCGAGCGCTGGAAAAACGGCCGGTCAGTGTTGAAGAATTCGAAGCTTGCCTGACACGTATCAAACATCGCCTGCGGGCGACGGGCGAGCGCGAGCTTCCCTCTCGTGAAGTCGGTGAAGCGGTCATGGAAGCGCTGCATCAGTTGGACCAAGTGGCTTATGTGCGCTTTGCCTCCGTCTACCGTAGTTTTCAGGATATCAATGAATTTCGCCAGGAAATCGACCGGCTGTCTTTGAATAAAGAGACAGGTGGGGACGAATAATGTCTTCTGCCGATGATCATCGCTTTATGGCGCGAGCACTGCAACTGGCTGCTCGCGGTCTCTACACTACTCATCCTAACCCGCGTGTTGGCTGTGTGCTGGTGCGCGAAGGTCAAATTATTGGTGAAGCCTGGCACCAGCGTGCCGGTCAGCCGCATGCCGAGCCCTTGGCGCTGCAGCAAGCGGGAAGTCAGGCGCAAGGGGCAACCGCCTATGTCACTCTGGAACCCTGTAGTCACTTTGGCCGGACTCCGCCCTGTGCTGATGCACTGATCGCCGCTGGTGTGGCTCGTGTGGTCGTTGCCATGCAAGACCCGAATCCGCTGGTGGCAGGGCAGGGTTTGCAGCGTTTGCAACAAGCCGGTGTTGAGATTGTCAGTGGCCTGATGGAAGCGCAGGCCAGACTGATCAATCCGGGCTTTATTACTCGTATGCAGTCAGGCCTGCCCTATGTGCGGATGAAGCTGGCGATGAGCCTGGATGGTCGTACCGCCATGCAAAGTGGTGAGTCACAGTGGATTACCGGGCCAGAAGCCAGGGCTGATGTGCAGTGCTTGCGCGCCCGCAGCTCCGCTATTATTAGTGGCATCGAGTCGGTGCTGCTGGATGACCCGCAATTAACTGTACGGGATCCCAGCCTGTTGGGTGAAGCGGGTATTCTACGTCAGCCGTTACGTGTGGTATTGGACTCGCAGTTGCGTATTCCTTTGTCTGCCAAACTTCTGGCTGCAGAGGGTCCAGTAATAATCGTAACGACTGAAACGGCTGACACCCGCAAGGTCAACGCACTGCAGGATCTGGGTGTTGAGATATTACCCTTGCCACTTCGCGATGGTCAGTTAGATCTTGAAGCCTTGTTGCGACATTTGGCGCAGGTGCATCAGTGTAATGAAGTGTTAGTGGAAACCGGTGCCCGTCTGGCTGGCAGTTTTGTAGCGCAGCAATGGGTCAATGAGATAGTGATCTATATGGCACCGACACTGTTGGGTAGTGATGCCCGTCCGTTGATTGATCTGCCGTTAACACAGATGTCGCAGCAGCGGCGTCTACACATGACCGATCTACGCCAGTTTGGTAAGGATATTCGTATGACCCTGCAGCCAGTAACGGAGAGCTGAAATGTTTACAGGTATAATTGAAGCCGTCGGCGAAGTCGCTGATATGCGCATGAAAGATGGTGATATGCAGTTGACCTTACGCACCGGGAAACTCGCGCTAAGTGATGTTAAACTAGGCGATAGTATTGCGGTCAATGGTGTTTGTCTGACAGCGGTGCAGTTACCCGGTGATGGTTTTGTTGCTGATGTCTCACGCGAAACTCTGGCACATACCCGCTTTGAGTCGTTGAAAATTGGCGAGCCAGTGAATCTGGAAAAAGCGCTGATGCCAACCAGTCGTCTGGGTGGGCATCTGGTCAGTGGTCATGTAGATGGCCTGGGTGAAGTGGTAGAGCGTCATGATGATGCCCGCTCCATACGTTTTACGCTGAAGGCACCCGCTGAGCTGAGCCGTTACATTGCCCACAAGGGCTCCATTACTGTTGATGGTGTCAGTCTGACAGTGAATGCGGTGAAGGGCGATAGCTTTGAGCTGAATATCGTCCCGCACACGGCACAGGAAACCATTATGGAACACTACCAGAGCGGTCGGCAGGTACATCTGGAAGTGGATCAGATTGCACGCTACTTGGAGCGCTTACTCACAGGTTCAGCCTCCAGTGAGGGTTATGCACAGCCCAGTGCCAGTGAAGGTGTCAGCCTGGAAAAGCTGGCAGAATATGGCTTTATGAGTCGCAGATAAGTATCCGGAGAATACAACCATGGAGCTGAACAGCCCCGAAGAACTGATTGAAGATATACGCCAGGGTAAAATGGTTATCCTGATGGATGATGAAGACCGTGAAAACGAAGGCGACCTGGTCATTGCTGCAGAAAAAGTGCGCGCTGAAGATATTAATTTTATGGCCACGCACGCACGTGGACTGATCTGCCTGACACTGACGCGTGAGCATTGTGAGCAGCTTAAATTGCCACTGATGGTCAGAAGCAATGGTGCTCAGTTTTCCACTAACTTTACCCTGTCCATCGAAGCGGCCAGCGGTGTGACCACCGGTATTTCAGCGGCTGATCGTGCCCATACCGTACGCACCGCTGTTAAAGCTGATGCCAGGCCTGAAGATATAGTCCAGCCTGGACATATTTTCCCACTGATGGCACAGCCAGGTGGTGTGCTAAGTCGTGCCGGTCATACCGAAGCTGGCTGTGATCTGCCGCGTTTGGCGGGTCTGACCCCGGCCTCGGCCATCGTTGAAGTGATGAATGACGATGGCAGTATGGCGCGGCGCGCGGATCTGGAAGTGTTTGCAGCTCGGCATGGACTTAAAATCGGTACTATTGCTGATCTGATCCATTACCGCACGCTGAACGAACACACTATCAGTCGTGAAGCAGAAGGTGAGTTACCCACAGAGTACGGTACGTTCCGTTATGTCACTTACCGTGATGAGATTAAAAACTGTACGCACCTGGCCTTGATTAAAGGTGATATTCAGGCTGACGATCCAACCCTGGTACGAGTGCACATCCGTTCCGAAGTGCTGCGTGATGTGGTGGGTGCGATTACCAGTGAAGAGAAAAAGTGGACTATGCGTCGTGCCTTACGGCGTGTGTCCGAAGAAGACAAGGGCGTAGTGCTGTTGCTTGACGGCGGTCACCGTATCGATCTGGGTGATGCCGTCGATCAGATACTCAATGGCAGTCAGGCGCGCTCTAAAGTGAATGTCAGTGCGTCAGGGGCTTATCTGACCGTCGGCACCGGCTCACAGATTCTGCGGGATCTGGGTGTCGGAAAAATGCGACTGATGAGTTCACCGATGAAATTTAATGCGATTTCCGGATTCGATCTGGAAATTGAAGAATATATTCCTTACCAGGACGAATAACGGAAACTTACTTATGTCAGTAAAAACCTATGAAGGCGACTTTGTCAGCGCCGATGGAAAATATGCGATCGTTGTCGGTCGCTTCAATGCGTTTGTGGTTGAAAGCCTGCTCGAAGGTGCGTTGGATACCCTGAAACGCCACGGTGTCAGTGATGACAATATTCGTATTATTCGTGTGCCTGGTGCCTTTGAAATTCCTTTGGCGGTGAAGAAAATTGCCGGTCAGAAATGTGACGATGCCATTATTGCACTGGGTGCGGTCATCCGTGGCGGTACGCCTCACTTTGAATATGTGTCTGCCGAAAGCTCCAAGGGCATCGCGCAGGTGATGATGGACTTCGACCTTCCGGTTGCTAACGGCATCCTTACGGTCAATAGTATTGAACAGGCGGTCGAGCGTTCTGGCACCAAAGCGGGTAACAAGGGAGCGGAAGCCGCCATGTCAGCGTTGGAAATGGTCAGCCTGATGCGTCGCCTAGAGGCCTAATAGAAATGACTGATACACCCAGCCCAGAAAAAAAACGCAAGCTGTCGCGCACTGAAATGCGCCGCAATGCCCGCAGCTATACCCTGCAAGCGCTGTATCAATGGCATATGGCGGCGCAGCCAGTGAATGAAATCGAAGCACAGTTTCGTGTCAATAATGACATGGCAGATACCGATGTCGCCTTGTTCGGTGAATTGTTGCGTGGTGTGACATCCAGAGCTCGAGCATTGGATGATGCCTATTCACTGTTCCTGGATCGTTCGGTGGACGATCTGGACCCGGTAGAGCTGGCAGTGCTTAGAATCGGTGCCTATGAACTGATTGAGCGCCTCGATGTGCCTTACCGAGTGGCCATCAATGAAAGCGTTGAACTGGCAAAAATCTTTGGTGCTACTGAAAGCCACCGTTACGTGAATGGTGTCCTCGACAAGCTGGCGCAAAAAGTGCGTGCCGCTGAAGTCATGGCAAAACGTGGGCGTTAATGAGCGAATTTGAGCTGATCCAGCGTTACTTTGCTCGTAATCAACCGACGTCCAGTGCCGTGACGCTGGGCATCGGTGACGATGCTGCCATACTGCAGCTGCCTGTCGGTGAGCTGCTGGTAGTCTCCGTGGATACTATGGTAGCGGGCACTCACTTTCTCGCTGATACCCCGGCTGAACTGATTGCACAGCGGGCACTGGGAGCTGCCGTGAGTGATCTGGCGGCTATGGCGGCCAGGCCGCTCTGGTATACCCTGGCGCTGACCCTGCCGGATGTCTCGGAAAGTTGGCTGGAAGCTTTCGCGGTAGCGCTGGCGCAGCGCTCAGCTGAGTTGGGTATTATCCTGGTGGGGGGGGACACAACCCGGGGTCCCTTGTCACTGACGTTGACAGTGCAGGGTTCGGTACAGCCGGGTCTGGCATTACAGCGCAAGGGCGCGCAGGTCGGTGATATAATTGCCGTAACCGGCACGTTGGGTGATAGCCGTGCTGGGTTAGAAAGTTTGTTGCATCCGCAAAAAGCGACGATGGCCGATCTTGACTGGTTACGGCAGCGTTTCTATCGACCTGAACCGCGTTTGCAGTTGGCACAGCAACTGGCTCCGCTGGCTCACTGTGCTATCGATATTTCCGATGGCCTGATGGCTGATCTGGGGCATCTTTTACAAGCCAGTCAGTTGGGCGCTGAGCTGGAGCTGACGGCGCTACCCTTATCACCCGCATTGAAAAATTTCAGCCAGGATCAGCAACGCTTGCGTGACTGGGCTTTGAGCGGTGGTGAAGATTTTGAATTATGTCTGACTATCCCTGCGGCTAACTGGGCGCAGGCACAGGCACTGGCGGCCAGTCTGGCGATTCCACTCACAGACGTCGGTCGTATTATTGCAGCGCCAACCCTGTGCCTGTTGGATGAAGGGCAGCCCGTACCTCTGAGCCAAGTGCGTCAGGGTGGCTATGATCATTTCAGGAGAATACATGACTGAAAAAACGCCTGCTTCTGTTTGGAGCAACCCGGTGCACTTTACTGCTTTTGGTTTCGGCAGTGGTGCTGCACCCGTGGCACCGGGCACTTTTGGTACCCTGGCTGCAGTTCCGTTATGGTTATTTCTGGCGCCTCTGTCGACAGATGCCTATCTGCTGACACTAATTGTCGCCTTCATTATTGGTGTCTGGTTGTGCCATCAGACCTCCGCCGATATCGGTGTGCATGATCACGGCGGTATTGTCTGGGATGAGTTTGTCGGTCTCTGGATAGCTCTGTTTGCGGTGCCTGTACACTGGTTCTGGGTGCTGCTGGGTTTTGCCCTGTTCCGCTTGTTTGATATCTGGAAGCCCTGGCCAATTGGCTGGGTCGATCAGCGAGTCAGTGGCGGCATGGGCATTATGCTGGATGATGTGATCGCAGGTATTTATGCATTGGTGATCATTCAGTGTTTACTTTATTTTTTCTACTAACAGGTACTGATCTTGTCTGTTGAGTTTGTTGCGGATTCCAAGCTACCAACCCCCTGGGGTACTTTTACCATGGTAGGGTTTGAAGATACGGCTACCGGCAAAGAACACGTTGCGCTGGTATACGGTGATGTTAGCGGGGATACCCCGGTGCTGGCACGCATGCACTCTGAATGCTTGACCGGTGACTCGTTGTTCAGTTTGCGCTGCGACTGTGGTTTTCAACTCCAGGAAGCCTTGCGGCGCATCTCTGAAGAGGGCCGTGGCGTATTGTTGTATTTACGTCAGGAAGGTCGGGGAATTGGTCTGCTGAACAAGATTAAGGCCTATCATTTACAGGATCAGGGTGCTGATACCGTTGAGGCAAATGAGCAACTGGGATTTGCCGCCGATATGCGTGATTACAGTATCTGCTTGCCGATGCTAAAGCACCTGGGTATCAACTCAGTGCGTTTGATGACCAATAATCCACGCAAAGTGAAAGCACTGGAAGCGGCTGGCGTGACTGTGGCTGAACGTGTACCGTTACAGGTAGGTAAAAACTTTCATAACGAAGGTTATTTGCAGACCAAAATGGGCAAGCTTGGGCATATGATGCAGGATGAGCACTTTCGCGATCAGGACTGATGCGTTAAACGTTTTTCTATCGCCGCCTGTATCCCTTCACTATCTAATCCACACAGGGCCAGTTGTTCATCACGGCTGGCATGCTCTATCCAACGATCCGGGATGCCCAGCATCAGCAGAGGATTGTTGTGACCTTCAGTATGTAACCACTCACTGACTGCCGCTCCCGCTCCACCTTTAATGGCGTGATCTTCCAGTGTGACAATCAGTTGGTGTGCCTCTGCCAGGCTGGTGAGTTGCTGGGTGTCCAGTGGTTTGACGCAGCGCATATCGACCAGGGTCAGATTGAGTGTGTCGGCAACACGCAAGGCCTGATCCAGTAGTGGGCCAAAGTTAAGCAAAAGGGTCTGTTCGCCTTGTCGCAACAGTTGCGCCCCCGGTAACGCTGCAGGTGCCGGCCGATCCTTTAGATGAGCCGTTTCACTACCTCTGGGATAGCGCACGGCTACTGGGCCGGGCGTGTCATAGGCATAGTCCAGCATGCGTTGCAATTCAGCATGACAAGAGGGGGTCAGGATTTGTAGTCCGGGTAAACAGCGCAGATAGGCTATATCAAAACAGCCGGCATGAGTGGCACCGTCTTCACCGACGAGTCCTGCTCGGTCGATAGCCAAGAGAACATCCAGCTTTTGTATGGCGATATCATGTATGAGTTGATCATAGGCGCGTTGTAAAAAAGTGGAGTAGATCGCCACCACCGGTTTCATCCCACCCACAGCCAAGCCACCCGCCAGTGTTAATGCATGTTGTTCGGCAATGGCGACATCAAAGTAACGGTCCGGGTATTGTTGCGAAAACGCGATGAGATCAGAGCCTTCACGCATGGCTGGTGTAATGGCACAGAGGCGGTTATCTGCGGCCGCCTTGTCGACCAGCCATTGTCCAAAAACGTTGCAGTAACGCGGGCTTCTCCCAGTCGGTGGCTGATGCAAAGGTTCAATCTTGGTGATGGCATGAAAACCAACCGGGTCGGCTTCGGCCGGGGCGTAACCCTTGCCCTTACAAGTGATAACATGCAAAAACTGCGGACCGGGCCGATTCAGCGCTTGTTGTAGTGCTGGCAGGAGTTGTTCAAAATCATGGCCATCGACAGGGCCGGTATATTCAAAAGCCAGCGCTTCAAACAGTGCTGCAGTGGTAGCCCCTGCCAGTCGGTTGCGCAGGTTGTTGGCCAGATAGGTAGCCAGTCCGCCCTCGTTGCGGGAGATCGACATGTCATTGTCATTCAGAATGACGAGTAAATTAGCGCCTGTGTGCCCGGCATGGTTCAGGGCTTCAAAGGCCATACCTGCAGTCATTGCACCATCGCCTATGACCGCCACGCTTTTACGTGGTTGTTGTTGCAGTCGGGCTGCCAAGGCCATGCCTAGCGCCGCACTGATGGAGGTGCTGGAATGCCCGGTACCAAAGCAGTCATACATACTTTCATCGCGCTTTGGAAACGGGGCCAGACCGGCTTGCTGACGCATGCTCAGCATCTGATCTTTGCGCCCGGTAAGGATTTTATGTGGATAGCACTGGTGTCCCACATCCCAGATCAGACTGTCTTCCGGGGTGTTGAGCAGATAATGCAGCGCAATAGTCAGCTCCGTGACACCCAGTCCCGCCCCAAAATGACCGCCGGTTTGCCCAACACTGTAGAGCAGCCAGTGACGCAGTTCTTCGGCCAAAGCCGGTAGTTGCTCAGTCGACAGGCGGCGCAGATCAGCCGGTGACTGAATCTGGTCCAGTAAAAGGGTAGTGGGTGGTGTATCAGGCAGTTTATCCAGCATTAGTAGCTACGTCGTACAATATAATCAGCCAGTTGCAGTAACGGCCGGGCCCTGTCGCCAAACGGCTTTAAGGCGTCTTCGGCCTGGTGTAACAGCTGTTGTAACAGGGCTTTACAGGGGGCCAGTCCAAGCAGGGATGGATAGGTAGGCTTGTTACGTACCTGGTCAGAGCCGCTGGGTTTGCCCAGAGTGACTGTGTCAGCTTCGATATCCAGCAGGTCATCTTTAACCTGAAAGGCCAGGCCTATGTGCTGACCAAACTGTCGCAAAGCGTTGAGTTGATCGGAATTTCCACAATTAGCGGCTAGTGCACCGAGTTCCAGCGCGGCTGTTATTAATGCACCGGTTTTTAGCGCATGCATCTGTTGCAAAGCTTCCACAGTTAAGGCTTTACCGACATGACTGAGGTCGAAGGCTTGCCCTTGCACCATGCCGTGCTCACCAGCAGCGCGGCTTAGGCACTGTATCATTGCCAGTTGCTGGGCCGGTTGATATCTTTCTCCTGGCTGGCTGAGGAGTTCGAAGGCGCTGGTCAGCAGCGCATCGCCAGCGAGTATCGCCGTGGCTTCATCGAAGGCAATATGACAAGTAGGCTTGCCCCGGCGCAATTCATCGTTATCCATCGCCGGTAGGTCGTCGTGCACCAGTGAATAGCTGTGCACCATCTCTATGGCTGCCGCGGGCAAGTCAGCCTGCTCTGCGCTGCCACCGCAGAACTCGCAGGCCAAATACACCAGTACTGGCCGGATACGTTTGCCACCATTAAGCAGACTGTACAGCATTGCTTGTTGTAGTGGTGGGTGAATGCTGTCCTGATGCGTCAGGCAGTCTTGCAGCACCTGCTGGTTGCGTAATGCCAGCGCTTTTAGTTGTTGCTCAAGCTTCAAGAGTTACTCTCATGTGAATCAAAAGGAACTGCTTTAATTTCACCGGCTTCTTCGGTCAGCAGTTTTACTTTCTGTTCGGCCTGTTCAAGTGTTTGTTGGCACTGACGGGTCAGGCGGATGCCCTCTTCAAAGGCCTGCAAGGACTCTTCGATACTCAGTTTGCCTTCTTCCATCTGACTGACCAGGGTTTCCAGGCGTTGCATCGAAGTTTCAAAACTGTGTTTGTCATGGGTATCAGACATGGGAGTCAACCTTTGTGTATTAACGCTGCAACTTACCCAACCTGGGCCATCGGGTCAATCTGAGTTTAACAGTTAATACTTAAATAGCGGGTGAACAAGTGTATAAATCTGGTATTATCAGCACCAAAAGCAGTGATATAAAGGCTTAATTTGCCATACATTGGGGTCTGTTCGTGGATATAGCAACAATCGTCGGTATTATCGGTTCCTTCGCGATCGTCATTATGGCGATGGTCTTGGGAGGCGATGTAGGGATCTTTGTTAACCCGCCTTCTATGTTGATCGTGTTTGGTGGCAGTCTGTTTGTGGTGCTGATCAAGTTTACTCTGGCACAGTTCCTGGTTGCGGGTAAAGTTGCCGCCAAGGCATTCATGTTCAAGGCCGTTAACCCTGAAGATATTATCGCTGAAACTGTTGATATGGCTGACGCGGCTCGTAAAGGCGGGCTGTTGTCCCTGGAAGATAAACAGGTCTCCAGTGATTTTATGCAGCGAGGTATTCAGCTGCTGGTCGATGGTCATGATCCCGAAGTGGTTAAGCAGTTACTGAATAAAGAAGCCAGATTGACGTATGACCGACATGACTTTGGCGCCAGAATTTTTGCCGCGCTAGGGGATGTTGGCCCGGCTATGGGAATGATTGGAACACTGATTGGTCTGGTGGCAATGCTGTCGAATATGGATGACCCGAAAGCTATCGGCCCGGCAATGGCTGTTGCGTTGTTGACGACCCTGTACGGGGCGGTGATGGCTAATATGCTTTGTATCCCGATAGCTGACAAACTGAACCTGCGACGCGATCAGGAAGCACTGAATAATGCACTGATCATCGATGGTCTGCTGGCAATTCAAGCCGGACAAAATCCACGTGTTATCGATCAGATGCTGCGTAACTATCTACCGGAGAAAAAACGTTTTGCCAATGCTGAAAAGGCAGAAGGATAAGCGTTTATGAGTGCCGAGGAAGAATGCAACTGTAAACCCTGTAAGCCTGGCTTGCCCGCCTGGTTGGCAACCTTTGGCGACCTGATGTCGCTGCTGATGTGTTTCTTTGTGCTCTTGCTGTCCTTTTCGGAAATGGATGTGCTGCGCTTCAAACAGCTGGCTGGCTCTATGCGCGAAGCCTTTGGTGTTCAAGCGCAGATCAAGGTTGAGGATATTCCTAAAGGAACGTCGATCATCGCTCAGGAGTTTAGTCCCGGTCGTCCTGAACCGACTCCGCTCAATGAAGTGCGTCAGATGACCACTAATGTTGAGCTGCATACCCTGGACGTGCGTTCAATGGAAGGCGAGGCCATAGTGCATGATCGCGAGTCTGCTGTAGATCAACAGCAGCAACAAGAACAGGAAGAACAAGCGCGTCAGGATGCAATAACCTTCTCGATGGCACTATCGGCCGAAATCGGTGAAGGTGCGGTTGAAGTTGAGACAGAAGGCACTAAGGTGATTATCCGCCTGAGAGAGCAGGGTTCGTTTGCACGAGGCTCAGCCTATGTTGAAGATGATTATATTCCGGTGTTGGCAAAAATCAGGGATGTACTGATCACCATACCTGGAGCTGTGGCAATAGAAGGGCATACCGATTCTATCCCCTATACAGGGACAGAGTTTACATCGAACTGGGATCTGTCGGCAGCACGTGCACTGGCTGTTGCCCATGAGCTATTTGCAGACCGGCGTGTGAACGAGTCCCGCTTTACCGTTTCAGGCCATGCTTCAAGTCGGGCGCGTGTGCCGAATGATTCTGAGGCTAACCGTGCCCGTAACCGTCGTGTAGAAATCATTATTGAGCGTGGTCTGGATGAACAAGCTCTGCCTATTCAGACTCGACCCGAGGGTGATACCGAAGGTGAACGGCTGACCCCTCGCGATATTTTCTAACCCGCTCATCACGACGAACAGTGAGCTGAAATGCCCTGCTGCACGTAGGTTAGTGAAAAGGAGCAGGTCGTGACAAAAATACCTAATCGAGCAGTACCCGCCGGTCGACTTTCACGCATGGCCCATATGGGCGGTTTGGCAACACGCCTGGCGGGCGGCATGTTGGCTGAGGGTGCGCGTCAGATGGCCTCGGGTAAACGCCCGTCTTCCCGAGATATGCTGATTACGCCAGCCAATGTTCGCCGTGTGGCTGACAAACTTTCACACCTGCGTGGCGCGGCAATGAAAATTGGCCAGTTGCTGTCAATGGATGCTGGTGACCTGCTTCCTCCTGAACTGTCTGAGCTGTTATCAGTATTGCGTGCTGGTGCCAATCCCATGCCCATGCTGCAACTGGCGACCATTATGGAAACCTCCCTGGGCGAGGACTGGCAGTCACATTTCAGTCAGTTTGGTTTCACCCCGGTTGCGGCGGCATCCATAGGGCAGGTGCACAAAGCGCTGGATCATCAGGGCCGGGCACTGGCACTGAAAATACAATATCCCGGTGTGCGTCAGAGCATTGATTCAGATGTGGATAATGTCATGACTCTGCTGAAAATGTCGCGACTGCTACCCGCGGGTGTGATTGCTGATGAGTTAATTGAGGAAGCCAAAGCTCAACTGCATGCCGAGGCTGACTATCACCTGGAAGCGCAGCATTTGCTGGCCTATAAAGCCTTGCTGGCGGATGATCTGAGTTTCAGGGTGCCACAATGTTATCCGGAACTTTGCAGTGAAAACCTGCTGGTGATGTCATTTGAGCAGGGTGTTACGGTTGAATCTCTGACGGGTTATTCACTGGAGGAACGCAATCGTTGTGCCGGACTACTATTGCAGTTGCTGTTTCGTGAGCTGTTCGAATTTGGTCGTGTGCAGACAGATCCAAACTTTGCCAATTTCCTCTATGACCCTGATAACGGCCAACTGGTATTGTTGGATTTTGGCGCCACACGTTTTTATTCCCCCGCCCTTATCGAGTCTTACCGCCAGCTTTTCCAGGCCGGACTAATCCAGGACCGTCAGCAACTGTTGGATGCAGCCACGCAGATTGGCTACTTTAGTGAGCAGGTCACTGCGTCGCAGCAGCAAGCGGTGCTGGAGCTCTTCGAGTTAGCGCTGGAGCCTTTGCGTTCGGATAATTATAACTTTTCCGCCACGGACCTGGCGCGACGTTTACGTGATCAGGGTATGGAGCTGAGTATGCGTGAAGGTTACTGGCATTCACCACCGGTTGATGCGTTGTTTTTACATCGCAAGTTAGCCGGGCTGTATCTGTTGTTTGCTCGCCTCGGTGTTTCTTTAGCATGTCGTGATATACTAAAACCTTGGTTAACAAACTGATTATTCAAGGTACTTATTCAAGGCACTTACTCAAGGAACTATCCATGTTTACACAGACAGTGACACCCGCTTTTTACGATACTGATGGTCTGGGGCATATTAACAACACCCGTGTGCCCCAGTGGTTTGAAGGGGCTCGGAATGAGCTTTTCCGTATTTTCACTCCCGATCTGGATATGAAAAAATGGCAACTGATACTGGCGCGTATTGAGGTGGATTTCGTTGGTGAACTGTTTTATGGCAAGGATGTCGAAATCCGCACCACAGTCAGTCGTATCGGTAGCAGCTCGTTTAGCGTGCATCAGGAAGCCTGGCAACAGGGAGTGCTTGGAGCCAAAGGTGAAGCTGTGATGGTGCGCTATGACTTCGCTGCTGCCAAAGCACTGCCGCTCAGTGATGAGCAAAAAACCGCCCTGGAGCTTCACCAGGCATAAATCAGTAGGCAGAGTGTAAGGATTCCTATTCCGTCACGACTAGGTAGTTATACAGTCACGGTAATACACGATTCAGGATAATGTGATGAAAGATACTCTGCCACTATTGATCGCAACAGATTTCCGTCCTCTACAGCGTGAGGGGGTGGGTGTGCTGCAGGCGAATATTACCCTCAAGTGCAATCAATCCTGCTTTCACTGTCATGTTGCCTCCAGTCCAAAACGCACTGAAATGATGAGCGATGAGGCATTGGAGCTGCTACTGCAAATGCTTGATCAGCACCCGGAGATACACACGCTGGATATTACCGGCGGCGCACCTGAACTGCATCCGCGCTTTCAGTGGCTGGTCAGACAAGCGCGTCAGCGCGGTGTGACGGTGATCGATCGTTGCAATCTCACTATCTTGTCCGAACCTGGTTTTGAGAAGATGGCGGCCTTTTTGGCTGAGCAGCAGGTCGATATTGTGGCATCTCTGCCCTGTTATTCGGCTGACAATGTCAATGCACAGCGGGGCGATGGGGTATTTGATGCCAGTATTGCCGGGTTGCAACAACTGAATGCACTGGGTTATGGCAAAGAAGGCACAGGGTTGACGTTAAACCTGGTGTATAACCCTTTGGGCCCGGCTTTACCACCCGCGCAGGTTGAACTGGAAGCCGCTTACAAGCGCGAGTTGAAGGTGCACTTCGGCATAGCGTTCAACCAGCTGTTTACCCTGGCGAATATGCCGATTCAGCGCTTTGGCAGCACCTTGATCAGCAAGGGGCAGTTCAGCAGCTATATGCAGCTATTAAAAGATAACTTCAATGCCGCCACGCTACCTGATCTGATGTGTCGGAATACCCTGTCAGTGGACTATCTGGGTCAGGTGTATGATTGCGATTTTAACCAGCAGCTTAAACTCCATGCTGGCAGTGCAGTTGAGCCCCTGCATTTACGTGACTACCTGGATCTGGACCTGAAAGGTCTGCCAATCAAGGTGGCAGACCATTGCTATGGCTGTACTGCGGGTCAGGGTAGCAGTTGTGGCGGTGCACTATCCTGACTGCTATTTTAACAACAGGCTGATCCGCTCACGGGTAGAGCTATCCATTGCCTCCAGGGGTGTCACCAGGCCACTGGCCAGGGCGCGGTGGGCAATCGATTCCGGCCAGGTTTGCGCCAGTAGCCTGATGGCTGTGAGGGCTATTTTCTCAGCGCGTTGTGCGTTCTTCAGCAGGTTACTAATGGCATAATCGGCACTGACATGGGGTTCTTTGGGGTGCCAGCAGTCGTAGTCTGTCACCATACCCAGGGAGGCGTAGGCTATCTGGGCTTCCCGCGCCAGACGCGCTTCCGGCATATTGGTCATACCGATAATGCCCGCTCCCAGACTACGGTACCAATGAGACTCTGCCTGAGTGGAAAATTGCGGCCCTTCTATACAGATATAGGTTTTATGCTGGTGTAGTTTGACGGCCTCCTCGCCTGGTAATTGCTGTACGGCATCGGCAAGCAGGCTGGTCAGGGCGGGGCAGACGGGTTGAGACAGGGCAACATGGGCGACGGCACCCGCGCCAAAAAAACTATTCGGGCGTTGTCGGGTCATATCGATATATTGATCCGGCAGTACCATATCCAGCGGCGCGATCTCCTCACTTAGGGAGCCTACCGCTGAAAAGGAGATCAGGTAGCGCACACCTAGCTGTTTCATTGCATAAATATTGGCCTGATAGGGCACTTCACCCGGCAGTAGCCGGTGCCCTCGTCCGTGGCGTGCCAGAAAAACCACCGGGATTCCCTGTATCCGGCCACTAACAAGGCTGTCCGAGGGAACGCCATAAGGGGTGCTGAGCTGATGTTCCTGACGATCTTCAAGGTCGGGCATATCGTACAAGCCACTGCCGCCGAGGATGCCGATTTTTATGTCTGTCATGCTGTTATCCTAATACACTGCGAGAGTCTGCACAGGGGGAGGCAGATACTTATACTGAGTCGAAACCGAGCCTTAAAACTTACACCAGCTGTGTAAGGAAACCCAGTTGAATCCGACTTCAGCGTTAATAAAGTAACATAAACAGGGCTAAAGGAGCTGCCGTGCCAAAACGCCTGATACTACTCGGGGGGTGGTCATGCTCATTAAACAGTTGTCAGGACATTTAATGACTAAAGCAGCCGATATTTCGATTATCCTGCCAATTCTGAATGAGTCAGAAACACTTAGACGTGAGCTGCCAAGGCTGAAGCAGCTGAGTCAGCAGGGCTGTGAACTGATCTTTGTCGATGGTGGCAGTCGGGATGATTCGGTTGTCCAACTGCAGGCTGCAGGAATGTATGTAGTGCACTCAGAACCTGGGCGGGCCATACAGATGAATCTGGGAGCCAGCCAGGCTGGCACTGAACTGCTGGTATTTTTGCATATAGATACTCGTCTGCCCGACAAGGCTCCGGACCTTGTTCGTACCGCCTTGAATGCTACCGGTCAGGGTGGCCAATGGGGGCGGTTTGATGTGTATATTGAAGGGCGCCACCCGATGCTTAAGCTGGTGGGCTGGATGATGAATCAACGCTCGCGCCTGACAGGAATTGCTACCGGGGATCAGACACTGTTTATGCAACGTGACCTGTTTAAGCGGGTAGGTGGTTTTCCTCAGCAGCCTTTAATGGAGGATATTGAGATGAGCCGGCGTCTAAAGCAATTATCCCGGCCTGTTTGTCTTAAGGACCGGGTATATACATCTGGTCGGCGTTGGGAACAAAGCGGTGTCTGGCGCACGATAGGGCTGATGTGGTGGCTGCGCTTTGCCTACTGGCGCGGTGTGTCAGCTGAACGACTGGTAAGGTTATATCGATGAACACACGTATTGTCATTTTTGCCAAAGCACCTCGTCCTGGGCTGGTAAAAACCCGTTTGATTCCAGCGCTTGGGGCTGACGGTGCGGCCGCGTTGGCTGGCTACCTGCTCCACTCAACACTGGAAGAGGTTCGTCACAGTCAGGCTGATAGCGTCGAGCTCTGCGCTGAACCGGCATTTGATGATCCTGCCTGGCAGGGAGTCAGTTTTCCTGAGAACATCAGTTTGAGTTATCAGGGGGCAGGTGATTTGGGTGAGCGGATGGCGCGGGTGGTGCAGCGGGTAGTGAGTCAGGGAGAGCGGGTGATCCTGATCGGAACGGATTGCCCGGGTTTAACCCGACAGAAGTTGAACGAAGCGATTGCTGCATTGCAGACTCAGCGGGCGGTGATGTTTGAAGCACTGGATGGTGGATATACCCTGCTGGGGTTACAGGCGTTTGATCCTGCTTTATTTACACAGATCGCCTGGAGTACCGACAAGGTGAGTGAGCAAACGCATCTGGCTTTTTCCCGTTTAGGCTGGCAGTGTAAAGTATTAGGCCGACTTGCAGATATAGATCGGCCAGAGGATCTGCGTGGCTTGCCATCCACTTGGCGGCCTGCTGTCGAATTACTTATCAATGAGTGAATGGCAAACCATGTCTGAGCCGCAAACACAAAGACCAGCAGCTGCAGCAAGCCGGGTACATGCCCGGGACACAGTGGATCTGAATCAACGCTTGGGTAATTTACGGCCCAGACTACTGGCGTTTGCCCGTTTACAGCTGAGTGACCGGGACATGGCTGAAGATGTGACTCAGGAAGCTATCACCGCCGCATGGCAGGGGCTGGCTGAGTTTCGTGGTGAATCGCAATTTGAAACCTGGGTGTTTGGCATACTGCGCTTCAAAATTATTGATGAGATTCGCCGTAAAAAAGCCTTTAAGCCGGTTAGCCTCGATGAAGCCAGTCTGGCAGATATCGATGGTTTTTTTAAAACCAGCGAGTCCTGGGACAAAGCCAGTGCGCCAGCAAGCTGGAGTGAGCCAGATCAGGCACTGGAGCAGGATCAGTTTTGGCAGGTGTTTGATATTTGTGTATTTCATTTGCCGGAAAATACCGCCAGGGTGTATTCCCTGCGTGAAATGATCGGTCTGGACACGCAGGAGATCTGTGACCTGTTGCAGATCAGTGAACAGAACTGCTGGGTGATTCTGCATCGGGCCCGCCTGAAGTTACGTGCCTGCCTGGAAAATGGCTGGTTCCTGAAAACGAGGTAATGAACCCATGAAATCGATGCGCTCCTGTAAGCACGCAACTGAATTGATGTCTCAGCAATATGATCGCAGCCTGAAAAGACCTGAGCGCTTATGGTTAGCTACGCATTTGATGATGTGTTATCACTGTCGGCGTTGTCATAAGCAATTCAGCCTGCTGGAACAATCCTGCCAGGCACGACGTGAGCAGATGGAACAGAGCCCTAAAGGCAAACAGGATGATTGATCTATGCGTAACCGCCTGAAAACCTTAATACCACCACCTGTCTATCTGTTGAGCTTTGCCGCTTTGATGTGGTTGATGCACCGTTACGTTCCACTCTATTACTGGCTGGATATGCCCTGGCGTTACGCAGGTCCGGCGTTAATTCTTCTGGCTGGACTCTCCGATCTCTGGTCACTGAGTCTGTTCCTGAAACTCCATACCACCCCTAACCCCATGCGACCTGGTGCGGCGACACACCTGGTGACCACCGGGTTGTATCGCTACTCACGTAATCCTATGTACTTAGGCATGCTGTTGATGCTGATAGGCTGGTGGATCTGGCTGGGCAGTCTGACCCCGATACTACTGCTGCCGGTGTTTATCTATGCGTTGGTGAAAATGCAAATCGAACCGGAAGAGGAGGCGCTGGAAGCTCACTTTGGTGATCGCTATCGCGACTATAAGAGCAGCGTTCGTCGCTGGTTGTAAAGAGCACGACATTTCGTAGCGCTTGTGAGTATAAGGGTCAGGTCGCCAAGCTCGTTAAGGATTCTTATTCTGAGAAAGACATGCACTGTTGGCTTTCTACCATTGCCCATTTCTCATACTTTCGATTCGCTTGAATACTTCATACAAAGCGCCAAAGTTACCCGTGCTAATGATCGGTCTGGATACACAAGAGATCTGTGACCTGTTGCAGATCCGTGAGCAGATGGAACAGAGCCCTAAAGGCAAACAGGATGCGTGACAGGTAGTGCGATTGCCCTGGTGACTATCCGACTAATGAAGCCGAATGCCGGTTGTTCATAAGGAAACATCTGTCTATAGTCCATAAGGAATACATGGATGACAGGGAGCGTATTGTGAGCAACGAACAAAGTACCGAAGCGCGTGCCTGGTTGATCGAACTGCTCGCCTGGTGGGAAGGGCGGGTTAATACCTCCCCTCTGCAGCGCTACTTCAACATCAGCCGGCAAAGTGCCAGCAAGCATCTGAACCAGTACCTGGAGCAATATCCGGGAGCGCTTGAGTACCGCAGTGACATCAAGGCTTATATTCCTGCAGCCTCGTTCCGGTATCACCATATCAGCGGTGATGTCGCCGAATACCTCAATTGGGTGACCGGCATCGCGCCCGCACCGCCCGACAACAAACTGCACCATCATGTCATCCAGCATCCACCCCGCCATATCTCACCCGATATCATCCGGCCACTGGTCATTGCACTGAGAGAGCGTCGTCGTGTCGATGTCGAGTATCAGTCTGTCTCCAGTGCTGACTCAGAAGAGCGCCTCATCTCGCCCCATACCTTTGTTAACACCGGCCTGCGTTGGCATGTGAGAGCCTGGTGCGAGAAAAACCAGGATTACCGCGACTTTGTGCTCAGCCGATTCCGTGGCCAGCCCGATCTTCAGGATGGAGTATCGGAGTACACCGCGGAGCAGGATGTTGCCTGGAACACACAGGTAACACTCATCATTCAACCAGATCCCCGGCTCAGCGACAGACAAAAAGCTGTGATTGAACGGGACTACCTGATGCAAAACGGCGCGCTGCTCATCCAGACCCGCGCCGCACTGGCCCAGTACACGCTGCAGGATTTACAGGTGAAAACCAAAATGCTGGATGGCAATCCGGCTGCACAGCAACTGGTGCTGGCGAATTATGAAGAGGTTAAGAGCTGGCTGTTCTGAAAACCTTTTTCATCCTGAGCAAAGGATGTGTCAATAAACTTTACATGTTTGAATTTACAGTATTTTTTTCATTGGAGTAGGGGCGTAGGGTAATGATCATGATTGATGGGATCACCCCAAAGGAGACGTAAAGAGTGGATAGCACAAAAATAAAGGCCGCCGCTAACAAAGCCCTGATTGCCGCTCATCCACAATATCATGCCTGGTCCGCGCAACAGCAGGAGACTTTTCGCGCAACCATGGATCAAGCCGCGGAAGACAGAATTGATGCCGTACTCCTGAGTGATTTACTCGGTATTCAATGCACGGCTGAAAGCGCCGAAGAGATCTGGGACGAGCTCCCCCTGTCAGAGGTCAACACACTCAACTGGGCCAAACTGCTTACCTCTGGCATCGGCGATGATCTGATCATGCTTAATGAATACATGGCAGAAAATACCAGCCTGCTGGGTTTTGAAACGCTCTATGATTATGACTATGACGATTATCTGTTTCAGGAGCGAGCCAACAAGGAACAATCCCCGGATTACCAGCCTTGCAACTACTACGCCTTGAGATTTTCCCGTTGGGCGAGACTGATTATTGGTGACCAGTTCCATTACGCTACCCTGTACTCCCTGGCCGGATACTTAACCGATGAGCTGGAAGAGAAAGGGAGTGACTTTATTCAAACTCTGATACCTCATGAGTATGTCGATGGCAAAAACCACGGCAAGCCGACCAAGGGTGGTTTTCTGTGGAACATGGAAATCAAAGCCAATGGTCTTGAAAAGCATCTTGATGAACTGAAACAGCGTTGGTACCACTATCAGCAACAGCGCTGGCTGGAGCTCAGCCTAGCCCATTGCCAGCAACCGCCCGCAATATATTTCCAGCACGTGGATCAGCACGGCGAACAATATCTGAACATCATTTTCAACAACGAAACCGCCCTCAAACAGGTGCGCTGGCGGCATTTTCTGGCCGACTGCAACCGCCTGAAAGGTGATGTCGCCAAAGTGGCTGAACTTAAAGTGCAGGAACTGGCAAAAGCTGAACAATGGCTACAGCAAACCCATCAGGACATTCTGGCCAGCTTTGATCCCAAGGTGGTCAAGCTCAGGAAGAAGCGCAAAATCGTTATGGTGCCAGGGGTGTTGGGTGGGCTATTGGGGGAGAGGGAAGGTGACTAAAAGATCAAGCAAAGTATGGGCAAAAACTAGTAAAAATACAGATAGCCAATGGCATCCGCTCATTCTGCATCTGTTGGATGTTGCTGCGAGTGCGGATGCTATTTTGAGCAGGGAGCCGGAATCCACTCGCAATAGGCTTGCTGAGGTTTTGGGCACTACATGGGAAATGGCTCGACCTTGGCTACTATTATTGATAGCGTGCCATGATTTGGGAAAAGCTTGTCCTGGGTTTCAGTGCAAATGGAAGAACCTGACAGAGCTCGATGTCGGGAAAAATCCAGATACGGATATAAACCATGCTTTTGTCAGTCAAATTGCTTTGGCTGAAATGCTTTGCGGAAAAGGCTGGCCAGAGGATTTGGCGGATTTGGTTGCAGATGCAGTAGGGTGCCATCATGGTAGTCGAGCCACTCCAAGCACTATCAATAAGTTATCAGGGAACCGCAGGGCGCTTGGTAATGTTGATTGGAGTGACGTACGTAATGAAGTCTTTGAATCCCTGTTTGAAGTTCTAAAACCTACGTTTATTCCGACAAAAAGCACTCTCACTGGCTCTGATTTTATGCTTTTAGCTGGCTTAACCAGCTTTTCTGATTGGATAGGGTCAAATGAAAACTGGTTCCCTTTCGGCACGCCAGACGATTGCGATGACCCGAAGGCGTGGCTTGTTAAGCGTCGGGAAGAAAATGCTGAACGCGCACTGAATCAAATTGGATGGCAACCACGCGCACCACTTGCTTCAGAGACCAAGACATTTGAACAGGTATTTCCATTTCCACCACGCCCGCTACAACAGGCAATTACCGAAGCAGTAATAAATATACAGGCACCAAGTATACTGTTGGTGGAAGCACCTATGGGAGAGGGAAAAACAGAAGGTGCTTTTTTTGCCCATCTTAGGTTACAGCAGCAAATGCAACATCGAGGCTTGTATATTGCTTTGCCTACTAAAGCGACAGGCAACGCTATGTTTAAACGAACCCTCGAGTTCTTACAAAATCAAGGTATTGACCGGCAGCTCGATTTGCAGTTACTGCATGGCGGTACATTATTAAACGATGACTTCCAGAAAATCAAAGTTACAAACATATTTGATGAAGTTTTCGGTGGGAATGTCCGTGCTAGCGAGTGGTTCACTAGTAAGAAGCGCGCATTATTATCTGAATACGGGGTTGGTACGATTGATCAGGCTCTCTTACCTATCCTTCCGGTACGGCATCAGTTTGTACGTTTGTGGGGGCTTGCCAATCGGGTTGTCATATTTGATGAGATTCATGCTTACGATGCCTATACCGGCACGCTGCTGATACATCTATTGCGTTGGTTGTTATCGTTAGGATCCTCAATTGTACTGCTGTCAGCCACCTTGCCCCCTGCCTTCAGACGAGATCTGGCAAGGGTAGTTGGTGGTAGGATACCGGAACATGAGGTTAAATATCCGCGTCTTTCTGTCTTCCAGCAGGGGCGTACTCCCTCGCAAATCCACTTCCCAGCTGACTCATCACGCACTATCACCGTTCAAATAAAGGGTATATCTGTGGAGCTTGCAGACATGCGTGATTCATTGCTTGCACAGTTGCAGAATGGTGGGATGGCTCTTGCTCTGGTTAATACAGTTCAGCGTGCTCAAGAGCTGTACAGTCTTTTTGGCTATGGAAAAACCATTAAAGGCACCAATACCAGTATTGGTAAGCGATTGGATAATGGCATGGAAATATACCTTTTTCATGCTCGCTACCCGGCTGGGTTAAGGCAAGTGCGTGAAGATAACGCATTGGCTCTATTCGGCAGAGAGGGTAAGCGTGCTGGAGCAAAAATCCTAATAGCAACGCAGGTTGCCGAACAAAGCCTTGATCTGGATTTCGATGTGATGGCATCTGATCTAGCCCCGATTGACTTGATTCTGCAGCGTGCAGGCCGTTTGTGGCGACATCGACGAGAGAAGCGACCTGGTACTCAACCAGTTTTGTTTATTGCTGGGTTGCAGGGTGATAAACCTGATGATTTTGGTAACCCACTATGGTGGTCTTCGGTATACCGCGAAGACATTTTGCTGCGAAGCTGGGTTTTGTTAAAGACACTGTCAGCCATTACATTGCCCGATCAGATTGATTTCTTGGTGCAGGATGTATACGAAGATCGCGTAGCGATTCCAGCTCACCTTGATAGCAGAATGAATCACGCTATCTTGGAAGAAGGTGAAATTGTTGCTCATCGCCAACAGGCACATGCAGCCATTATCGGTTTGCCAGATGATGCTTCATGGAACGACCCGGCCAGATTTACCCTTTTTGATGAAGATGAACCGGGTATTCACAAAACACTAATGGCAAAAACGCGTCTTGGAGAAGACTCAGTAATTACCATTCCTATATGGCCGCAAGATGAGTTTGATGCGGGTGTCGTTCCGGATTTCCAGCAGGCCAAAACATGGTTTATGTGCGCAATTAGCATCTCACGCAAAGCTATCGTAGGACGATTACAAAAACTGGGTCGGCCTGATGGTTGGCAGGAATCCCCTTTGTTATGTAACTGTTTTCCGTTATTACTCAACGTGAATGGTGAGTGGATTGAGGATGTCAAGGTGAGACTGGACAGTGAACTAGGTTTGGTTTACGAAACAAAGGAGAATGTATGAGTCGCTTTAATTTGATTGATGAGAAGTGGATACCGGTCAAATTTCCCGATGGCACTCGGGATGAGCTTGGTATTCGGGACACGTTATTGAGGGCAGGAGAAATACAATCCATTGAAGACGCCTCACCTTTGGTTGTAGCTGCGCTGCATAGGTTTTTGTTGGCAGTGCTCTACCGGGCCCTGGGAGGGCCAACGGACATTGAGCAAGCCAAAGAATTATTCAGAAATGGATTTCCAGCAAACAAGATAACGAGCTACTTGGATAAATGGAGAGACAGGTTTTGGTTGTTTGATGAGAAGTATCCGTTTGGACAGAATCCGAACGTTCCAAAGAAAGCAATTGAGCCATGGACGAAGCTTACGGCTGAATATAATGCAACATCTAACAAAGTCCTATTTGATCATGTAGACACAGGTAATCCAGGGACTCGGACGCCTAGTGAGTGCTCTCGATGGTTATGTAGTGGCATAGTTAATTTGGCCATCTAATTAGAGGTGCTATCATGCACCAAGAGATAATTAGGTGACAATATGACCAGAAGACCAAACCGAAATTTCAGCCCTGAATTCAGACTCGAAGCAGCACAGCTGGTAGTCGACCAAAATTACTCTATTCGAGATGCGGCTGAAGCCATGAATGTCGGACATTCGACCATGGATAAATGGGTTCGCCAGCTACGAAAAGAGCGTGGTGGTGAAAGTCCAAAAGCAACACCAATGACACCAGATCAACTTAGAATACGCGAGCTTGAGAAACGTATCCGCGAAGTTGAAATGGAAAAAGATATATTAAAAAAGGCTACCGCTCTCTTGATGTCGGACTCTCTGAACAATTCTCGATAATCGAGAAACTCAAGACGAGCTACCCGGTAACGAAGCTGTGTGAGGTGTTTGGCGTGCACCGCAGCAGCTTCAGGTACTGGAAACAACGTTCAAAAAAGCCTGTATGTGCGAAAAAGACCGTAGAACAGGCAGTCGTTAGGGAGCTCTTTCGCGCGAGCGAGGGCTCTGCGGGTGCACGAAGCATTGCGGAAATGGCTACCAATCAGAACGTGCCATTGAGCCGCTATCGAGCCGGACGCTTGATGGAAAAGCTTGGACTTATCAGTTGCCAGGTACCTGGTCACACATATAAGAAAACAGGTGATGAACATGTTCAGATACCGAATCATTTAGACCGCCAGTTTAACGTTGATGCGCCAAACTGCATCTGGTGTGGCGATGTCACGTACATCTGGACTGGCAATCGCTGGGCTTATTTAGCGGTTGTCATTGATTTATTTGCACGTAAGCCAGTGGGCTGGGCGATGTCGCTATCGCCAGACAGTGAGCTTACCAGCAATGCACTAAAAATGGCGTATGAGAGCCGTGGTCGACCGAAAGGCGTGATGTTCCATAGTGACCAGGGTAGCCATTATACGAGTCGTAAATTCCGTCAGACGCTCTGGAAGTGTCAAATAAAGCAGAGCCTTAGCCGACGTGGTAACTGCTGGGATAATGCACCAATGGAGCGTTTTTTTAGAAGCTTGAAGGTTGAATGGGTGCCTACCTACGGCTACCACTCACTCGTTCAGGCGCAGCATCACGTAGTGAAGTATTTAATCGGGTATTATAGTCAGCTTCGACCACACCGGCATAACAATGGAATGAGTCCGAATCAGGCAGAGGAACAGTACTGGATTAACTATAAACCGGTGGCCAGTTTTACTTGACCACTACATTACTTGCAACACTAAATTTTTCGTTAAGTGGAGGTAGAGGATATTATCCGTCACCATCAGTCAACGGAATAATGTGTATCCCTCTTGGAAATACATTACATCAAACGCTCAGTTACAACCTTGTACCTGAAAACGTCGATTCAAATAGAGGCGACTCTGCTCTCTGGGAGCATGAGCCAGCGTCACTGCCTATTGCCATTCCTAAGCAGCCTGTATCCGGTTATGCAAACCTTTATACATGGCCTTCGCGCATGATTTATCTTGAAAGTGAAACATCCGGTAACGTTGTTTTTATGCGATTCGTGGCGGGCCATGGCTTTGATGTAACTTCAAATATTATCGACCCAATGCAGCCATATAAAACGGACAAGGAAAAGGGTCGGCTTCCTGTCCAGTTTCGAGAAGATAGAGGCACATGGAGAGATTTTGATTCATTGATACCAGATAGCTCCGAATTAGCTCCATTGACTATTCAGAACGCACTTCGGTTGGCAGGAAAGAACTTAAGATTCATGCCAGGTTCTGTTCTGGTTCTAGGCTTAAGATATACTCCTCCGAATGCGAATGTCGATTTCTGGCGTATGGAACGATTTGTTCTTCCAGAAGTGTTGGCAACGAATAGATTTAGCCGAGAAGATGTTAGACAGTTTCTCGATGTAGCTGAGGAAACTCAAAAAACTCTGTGGCAGGCCTGTAGTGATTATGCGCGGGGCATTATAAGCCACGGTGATCGTGATCCGGATAAGAAAGACATCAGCAAAGCCGTCAAACAAATGACTGCCAGTTCCCTCTACTGGTCAATGATCGAATCCCGATTTCACGAAACCCTCAGTTCATACACCCTCGAAGCCGACCCCGATGATATCCGTTGTCAATGGCTGAAGTCTGTGCTCGATGCTTTGTGTGAAGCATGGGAACAACATGCCGCTTCTGTTGCTACCAATGATGCTTGGACATTGAGGTCATTGATGAAAAGCGAGGGGCTGATACGAAAAAAAATGAAGGAACTGAAAGATGAGATTCAAAAATACGAACCACGGGAGGTTGGAGCATGAGTGGGCTAATTGAATGGTTGGAGAAATTAAACCAGAGTGACAGCAAGGCCCGTGCAGTGTTGCGCCGAAGCTTGGCGTTTGAACCGGGCCAACATGTGCCTGCATTCCCTTATGTAGAACCATTCTTGAGAGGTGATGTAAGCCGCTGGAGAAGAGATATTCATTACCTGGTAGCGGGTGTGTGGGCTATGCATTGGCGTGAGGGTCGTGAAGAAGAGGCTCTGTCCATTGGAAAAGCTTGCGCCAGGCTTGATAGGGAAAAACGTGACAGCATGGGTATGGATGACAAGCACAAACTGACCAGTACCGAAAAGCGCTTAATCGCATTACTGGATGCCGATGAAGATCAGTTGCCATACCGTTTACGGCAGATGGTGGCATTATTGAAAGAATACACCATCGATTTTGAACATATGCTTACAGATTTGCTTAATTGGCGGGATCAACAAAAACGCACACAGAACAAATGGGCGCGTGATTTTTACCAACACCTTAATCATGAACCTGAATTGGATAAAACTTCTCAAAAGGAGAGTGCAGCATGAAAACTTTTATTGAAATCCACGCTCTGCAGAACTTTGCGCCATCCAATCTAAATCGTGATGATACCGGTGCACCTAAGGACGCCTTATTTGGCGGCGTTCGCCGGGCACGAGTTTCCAGCCAATGTAATAAGCGGGCGGTACGTACCTTTTTTGCGGAGAAGAAAAAAGATGGTTTTTTTGATGAAAGTGATTTGGCAGTGAGGACTAAGCGTGTCTATGGGGCAATAGCGAATTCATTAGAAGGTAGGCGTGATGCGGAAGAGGTCATAGAAAAAGCAGAACAGGCTTTGTCTTATGTAAAGCTCAAGTCAGCTGAGGGAGGGAAGAGTCAATATTTACTCTATCTTGGTCAGAAGGAAATAATGGCATTAGCCGATGCAATTGATAAATATTGGGACCAAATTGTTTCTGCCCCTGTTGAAGCGGAGGAAGACGGTAAGAAGAAGGGAAAAAGTAAAAAAGACGTAGCAAAAGCTGCTCCAAAAGAAGTCAAAGAGTGTATTGAAGCCATTTTCAACGGTGGCAAAGCTGTGGACCTGGCACTTTTTGGACGAATGCTTGCAGACATGCCTGGAAAAAATCAGCATGCTGCTTGCCAGGTTTCTCATGCCATCTCCACACATGCAGTTGAGCGCGAATTTGATTATTACACTGCTGTGGATGACTTGAAGCCTGAAGATACTGCCGGGGCCGACATGATGGGTACTATTGAGTTTAATTCTGCCTGCTTTTACAGGTATGCGGTGGTGGATTGGGAGAAACTTGTTGAGAATTTGCAAGGCGATATCGAATTGGCTGCAAAGGGACTGAGAGCATTTTTGGAGGGATTTGTGGTTGCTGAGCCTACTGGAAAACAAAACACCTTTGCAGCGCATAACCCGCCTGAGTTTGTAGCTATTTCAGTGCGCCACAATGGTGCGCCGAGGAACTTGGCCAATGCTTTTGAGACACCAATATTTGTTAGAAAAGGGGAGTCACTTACCAGAAAATCAGCAGAGGCTCTAGTTAATAAAGCCTTGATTCTGAAGGCTGCCTTTGGCAGTGATGACCAAACGAATGTATTGAATCTTATTGGTGCTGATTTGGGCGAGTTCGGAACTGCCACCTCTTCTCTGAGTACGCTGCTTGATAGAACACAAGCTACAGTGATGGAGTAAACAATGCCAACATTATTGCTTCAGTTGACTGGGCCAATGCAATCATGGGGAACTACCAGCCGCTTTGATCAGCGAGATACTGGAAATGAGCCTAGCAAATCTGGTGTGTTAGGCCTGATTGCTGCTGCATTGGGGATTGATCGTGAAAACTGGATAGATCTGGAGCCACTCACAAAATTATCAATGGGGGTTCGACATGACAGGCCTGGCATTCCGAAACGCGACTATCAGACAGCCCAGAACATTATTCGTGCAAACGGGAAAGAAATCCAACCAACCGCCGTTACTACACGGGATTATATTGCTGACGCAGCTTTTCTTGTTGGTTTTGAGTCAGCAAATATGAGATTGCTCGAAAATGTTCATACTGCACTGAGAAATCCGGTTTGGCCACTTTCTTTGGGCCGTAAATCTTATGTACCCTCTGAATCTATCTGGATAGAAAATGGTTTGCTGGATTTGTCTCTGCGAGATGCTCTGCAGAACTGGCCATGGATTGCTACAAGGCGTAGGGGTGAAAAGGCACCGGGGAGTTTACGTATTACCTTTGAATCCGACGATGGCACAGGTTTACTTAAAATGGATCAACCGTTGTCATCTTTTGCTGAGCGTCGCTTTGGTGCTCGTTTGGTACGTTCAGATTGGATTAAACTGCCAAGTGAGGTGCAAAATGCTCCTGCATAGAATTCATCTTGACCCGCGATGTAAGGAAGTGCGTCGTGATTTGGCTGATTACTATCAGTTGCACTCGACTCTATGCCGTGCTTTTAGCAAAGCTGATAAAAAATGCCCGCCAGGCGAGTTTTTGTGGCGACATGAACCAGAAACAAATGCAAAAGGCTTACCGCAAATATTAATCCTGAGCAAAAATCTACCTGACTGGAGTGGTATCGGGATCAAGGGCTGGTTGAACTCTGTGGATCCAGCTATCGACTTAAAAGAAAAGTTGCAGTTACAACAGCTTTCACCAGGGCAACGCTTTCGCTTCCGGCTGCGGGCTAACCCCAGTGTTACCCGTAAAGGGAAGCGATTTGGCTTGATGCAGGCATCAGAGCAGGAGTCGTGGCTCGAAAAGAAAAGTCACCTGCATGGATTTCAGTTACAGGAACTTCCTTCTTTTGCACTGACTGAATCAGAGAATTGTCGTTTAGATGTGTGCATAGTTGAAGAAAGAGTACTGCGGGGCAAGCAGCATTCAGGTAACAGCATCACTATCTTTTCGGTATTGTTCGAAGGGGTCTTGAGTGTGACTGAACCAGAAAAGTTCATACAGACACTTGGAAGCGGAATAGGGCATGCTAAAGCAATGGGTCAAGGAATGCTTTCAATTATTCCCGTTTAGGAGATCTTCAAGGAGGAGTCATGACAAAACCTAAATTACAAGTTCTGGACCACGCTATATCCACCACGACCAAGGAGGGAATCGAGTACATCAATATCACCGATATTGCCAAGTACAAAAATCCTAGCCGGGTTGGGGATATTATTCGAAATTGGCTGCGCAATCGAAACACCATTGAATTTATTGGGATCTGGGAGCAACTCAACAACCCGGATTTTAATTACGTCGAATTCGACGTAATTAAAAAAGAGGCAGGCTTGAACAGCTTTACACTTAGCCCCAAAGAGTGGATCGCCAAAACTAATGCCATCGGACTGATTTCTAAGCAAGGCCGTTATGCTGGCACATTTGCTCAGAAGGACATTGCTTTTGAGTTTGCCAGTTGGATCTCGGTGGCGTTTAAGCTTTATCTGATCAAAGAATTTCAACGTCTGAAGGAGCAGGAGTTCCAGCAGTTGGGCTGGGATATCAAGCGTAACCTGGCCAAGGTTAACTACAGCATCCATACCGATGCTGTGAAGGAAAACCTGATCCCGGACACTCTGAGTTCGGCCCAAATTAGTTATGTGTACGCCGACGAAGCAGACTTGCTGAATATGGCTCTGTTCGGCGTTACGGCCAAGAAGTGGCGGGACGCCAACCCGGATTTGCAGGGCAATATGCGTGATCATGCCAATGTCCATCAGTTGGTTTGTCTGGCCAATCTGGAGAGCATGAATGCACACTTTATACAGGAAGGTATGTACCAGTCGGAACGCCTGCAGAAATTGAATGAACTGGCGATCCGGCAGATGCGCATTTTGACCAGAAATGAGATGGCATTACAAACGCTATCTGGCGGCAATGCCGAGAATGGAGCCTTGGAATGACCTTTATACCCCTGAAGCCAATTCCCATTAAAGATCGGGTTTCCATGGTGTTTGTTTACTATGGCCGTATCGATGTGCGTGATGGGGCCTTTGTTGTGGTGGATGAGGTCAAGGGTGAGCGCAAGCATATTCCGGTTGGCTCGGTTACTTGTATTATGCTGGAACCGGGAACTCGGGTTTCTCACGCGGCCGTCAAGCTGGCAGCCCAGGTCGGTACGCTGCTGGTCTGGGTAGGGGAAGCGGGTGTGCGACTCTACGCCGCAGGGCAGCCAGGAGGAGCACGCAGCGATAGATTACTTTACCAAGCCAAACTTGCCTTGGACGAAGACTTACGCTTAAAAGTTGTTCGTAAAATGTTTGAGCTTCGTTTTGGAGAGCCAGCACCCGCCAAACGCTCGGTAGATCAATTACGTGGTATTGAGGGGGCTAGGGTCAGAGCAACATACAGCTTACTGGCTAAGCAATATGGAGTAACCTGGAATGGCCGCCGTTATGATCCCAAAGATTGGAATAAAGGAGATGTGGTTAATCAATGCATCAGTGCTGCAACTTCATGCCTGTACGGGGTTACAGAAGCCGCCATTCTGGCAGCAGGCTATGCTCCGGCCATTGGCTTTATTCATACCGGCAAACCCTTATCTTTTGTTTATGATATCGCCGACATCATTAAGTTTGACACAGTTGTGCCCAAAGCCTTTGAAATAGCAAAGGGTAAACCGAAACAACCTGATCGGGAAGTACGCATCGCCTGCCGAGACGTGTTTCGCGGAGATAAGGTTTTAGGACGATTGATCCCCTTGATTGAAGATGTACTGGCTGCTGGTGAAATTGTTCCTCCTAAGCCACCGGAGGATGCCCAACCACCAGCTATTCCTGAGCCTGAGTCATTAGGCGACACCGGTCATAGGAGTAAATAATGGCCATGCTCACCGTTGTGACAGAAAGCGTACCTCCAAGGCTTCGGGGTCGTTTGGCTGTATGGTTACTGGAAGTCAGAGCTGGCGTATATGTAGGTGATGTATCCAGGAAAATTCGTGAGATGATCTGGTTTCAGGTTACCGAGTTAGCAGAAGATGGAAACGCGGTAATGATCTGGGCAACCAACACAGAATCAGGTTTTGATTTTCAGACATATGGTGAAAACCGGCGAATACCAGTGGACTACGACGGCTTACGACTAGTCTCTTTTTTACCACCTAAATAAGAAGGTTGACCTGCTCTTTAACAATCAATAAAAATAGGCAAAAATATGGTAGATTTCTAAAGCAGCAAAAATTGTTTTAGAATCAATTATCTCCATTTGGAGTGTTCCCCGCACCTGCGGGGATGAACCGGCCTGCGCACGGCTGCATACGTTGACCCTGTCGTGTTCCCCGCACCTGCGGGGATGAACCGGGAATGTCATGACGTAGTGTTTCATTACTTCGGTGTTCCCCGCACCTGCGGGGATGAACCGACCTGATAAACACAGTTCTCGTTCTTCATTACGTGTTCCCCGCACCTGCGGGGATGAACCGTAATTCAGGCTATGATGGATGACGAGATGAACGTGTTCCCCGCACCTGCGGGGATGAACCGGGCGGACGGGTGCTGATGTAGCCGTCCAGGATGTGTTCCCCGCACCTGCGGGGATGAACCGAAAATGAAATTATTAAATAGAATTGAACAGATGTGTTCCCCGCACCTGCGGGGATGAACCGATTTTCAAAGACTTAGCTTAGATTGCTAGTGTGTGTTCCCCGCACCTGCGGGGATGAACCGAAAATTATAAAAAACTTTCCTCGCTTGCTGGTGTGTTCCCCGCACCTGCGGGGATGAACCGATTAAAACATAAAAAACAGCAAGGGATTATTAGTGTTCCCCGCACCTGCGGGGATGAACCGCAATCGATACTGATAAATTGAATCAGGTGTTAGTGTTCCCCGCACCTGCGGGGATGAACCGCAGACAAGCCTGCGGCGGAAGCAGACAAGCCTGTGTTCCCCGCACCTGCGGGGATGAACCAAAATCCTCCTGAATATCAGCAAGGTTAATTTCGTGTTCCCCGCACCTGCGGGGATGAACCGATAACAGATGATTTAGATACATTAAAACTTGTGTGTTCCCCGCACCTGCGGGGATGAACCGGCTGAGCGTACCGCTATACGCGATATATACATGTGTTCCCCGCACCTGCGGGGATGAACCGTTTCTTACCAATGCAACGACATTACAGGAAAAGTGTTCCCCGCACCTGCGGGGATGAACCGACTTTCAACCAGCAACAAAGTTTTATTGTGAGGTGTTCCCCGCACCTGCGGGGATGAACCGCTGGCTATATTGTGCTATCGGACGATATTAAAGTGTTCCCCGCACCTGCGGGGATGAACCGACTGAAAAGCGGAAACTATTGGCTATGCTGCAGTGTTCCCCGCACCTGCGGGGATGAACCGGCTTGTCTAGTAGTGGATACACTGTTACGGGTGTGTTCCCCGCACCTGCGGGGATGAACCGTATAAAATACATGCATACAGGCGGCGGCATGTGTGTTCCCCGCACCTGCGGGGATGAACCGCCCCGCTGGGCGCAAATCTTGTCGGTGCGAAAGTGTTCCCCGCACCTGCGGGGATGAACCGTGCGGCATTGACGCCGCAGGAGAGCCAGTCTAGTGTTCCCCGCACCTGCGGGGATGAACCGGTTGGCACGGCCCAGCTTGCGACCATTCATTTGTGTTCCCCGCACCTGCGGGGATGAACCGTGACCCTGTTCTCGGTGGTGGCGGTGGGGGTGGTGTTCCCCGCACCTGCGGGGATGAACCTCGTTCAGGCAGGCGTCCATAGTGTCGCGGTGGGTGTTCCCCGCACCTGCGGGGATGAACCGGCTTCCAGATCCGGAGCGTCGCTGGCGTATTCGTGTTCCCCGCACCTGCGGGGATGAACCGCCTTGGCCGCGTTTGTATTCACAGTGACTGCAGTGTTCCCCGCACCTGCGGGGATGAACCGCCTCTTCGACGCGGCTTAATCCCTTAACTGTAGTGTTCCCCGCACCTGCGGGGATGAACCGCCTCTTCCTTGCGCTGCTTCTGTACGAAAAAAGTGTTCCCCGCACCTGCGGGGATGAACCGGTCAAACCGGACAAATTTTAATGCAATCCCATGTGTTCCCCGCACCTGCGGGGATGAACCGCATCATCAGCGAACCTATAAACACTCTAGTCAGTGTTCCCCGCACCTGCGGGGATGAACCGCATGCAGCCAACGCGACCCATGCCCAGCTCATGTGTTCCCCGCACCTGCGGGGATGAACCGCCGGAACGGTCGCACGTTTTAATGCCGTTGATGTGTTCCCCGCACCTGCGGGGATGAACCGCACGTCGCAGCAATGCCAGACGTTCATTGGGGGTGTTCCCCGCACCTGCGGGGATGAACCGTTTCGCTCGCGGCGAAAATCCGTTTGGGTTTGGTGTTCCCCGCACCTGCGGGGATGAACCGTTAATGCCACGTATACTACCGCCGCCATTGATGTGTTCCCCGCACCTGCGGGGATGAACCGCATGTGATTGATTTTCTGTCCGAACGTGTTCTGTGTTCCCCGCACCTGCGGGGATGAACCGGTTGGCCACCACGTTGGACCAGCCGTCTGAACGTGTTCCCCGCACCTGCGGGGATGAACCGTTTTAAATTGGCGCGAATGCCTAGGCGCTCAGGTGTTCCCCGCACCTGCGGGGATGAACCGTTAGTCACTCCACGTGGCCCTGTGTAGCGAATGTGTTCCCCGCACCTGCGGGGATGAACCGCTTTTTATCATATCGCCAAACTGTCTGATCACGTGTTCCCCGCACCTGCGGGGATGAACCGATGATTCAGGAGTTTCTAAAAGAGGGTAGGGAGTGTTCCCCGCACCTGCGGGGATGAACCGATGATTTTGACCAACTTGATTTGCGTTTGCGCGTGTTCCCCGCACCTGCGGGGATGAACCGATGACGCTGAACCATTCTGGCAATTATTTGAAGTGTTCCCCGCACCTGCGGGGATGAACCGATGTCATCTAGAAAAAAATAATTGTCACAATCGTGTTCCCCGCACCTGCGGGGATGAACCGTGCAAACATTATTAAGCGACAGTCGCCCTTCAGTGTTCCCCGCACCTGCGGGGATGAACCGGTTTCGGCCAGGGTGCCAACCTGAAAGATGCCGTGTTCCCCGCACCTGCGGGGATGAACCGTGCAAACATTATTAAGCGACAGTCGCCCTTCAGTGTTCCCCGCACCTGCGGGGATGAACCGGCGCAGACAAAATGCCTCGTCAAACTCTTCGCGTGTTCCCCGCACCTGCGGGGATGAACCGTTAAAATCGAATGTCCGTGATATATTCGTTGAGTGTTCCCCGCACCTGCGGGGATGAACCGCAATCGGCATGCCTGCACGCGACGCCATTCGTGTGTTCCCCGCACCTGCGGGGATGAACCGTGGTTGCAATAATCTGTTACTAACGTTACCGAGTGTTCCCCGCACCTGCGGGGATGAACCGTCATCGTTAAACATAGACGACGTAAAGCGCGGGTGTTCCCCGCACCTGCGGGGATGAACCGTGAAAACAGGTCAAAATCTTTATCAGCAAGCAGTGTTCCCCGCACCTGCGGGGATGAACCGCACCGGGTAATCATAACCAATGTTATTAAACCGTGTTCCCCGCACCTGCGGGGATGAACCGCCCATAGCGCAACATGCGCTCTTATAAAACTAGTGTTCCCCGCACCTGCGGGGATGAACCGTCCAGCGACTCTACCCAGTCACGCTCAAAGTCGTGTTCCCCGCACCTGCGGGGATGAACCGGGCATATCCTTCACCAGCTTGACCAGGTTTGTGTGTTCCCCGCACCTGCGGGGATGAACCGATCAGCAGCGAAGATTAGAGGGTTTTGATACAGTGTTCCCCGCACCTGCGGGGATGAACCGGCAGGATCGCCATTTCGGCTAAAGACTACAAAGTGTTCCCCGCACCTGCGGGGATGAACCGCTTATCACAATGGAAGATCATGCCAAGGCAATGTGTTCCCCGCACCTGCGGGGATGAACCGCCACCTTTTTGCGCGCCAGGTATTTTGATTTAGTGTTCCCCGCACCTGCGGGGATGAACCGATGATTAATGAAATGGTCTGGCTTAAACATCCGTGTTCCCCGCACCTGCGGGGATGAACCGCTGGTGCTGATGGGTCAGTAGGACTAATGAGTGTGTTCCCCGCACCTGCGGGGATGAACCGTTCTGGGGTGAGGAAGGCCGGATCATAATTGAGTGTTCCCCGCACCTGCGGGGATGAACCGGATAGGGCTGGAAGAATATTCCCGAAGCGTTCGTGTTCCCCGCACCTGCGGGGATGAACCGTTGGCCTGAACGCTCATTTGATCTCTTGATACGTGTTCCCCGCACCTGCGGGGATGAACCGCAACCCCCAATTACTACATGGCTGAAACCGATGTGTTCCCCGCACCTGCGGGGATGAACCGCTCCCCATGGGTGTATGCATCATCACGCTCAGGTGTTCCCCGCACCTGCGGGGATGAACCGGGATATAGACGCAATCAGTAGCAACGCCTTCAGTGTTCCCCGCACCTGCGGGGATGAACCGCAGAGACTCCAAAACTACGGCGTTTTTTAGAGGTGTTCCCCGCACCTGCGGGGATGAACCGGCACTGATGGCGGCTGAGAGTCAGTTCGGCGTGTGTTCCCCGCACCTGCGGGGATGAACCGTGAAATCGTGGGTGGTGCTGGTGGTAGTACGTGTGTTCCCCGCACCTGCGGGGATGAACCGCACTGAGCCTCTTCTTCAGTTGCGTTGATGTAATGTTCCCCGCACCTGCGGGGATGAACCGTTGTCGCCAATGCCTTCGATATGGCTCAAACCGTGTTCCCCGCACCTGCGGGGATGAACCGATGCTTGAGGAGCGTGCCAGATCACTGGCGCGGTGTTCCCCGCACCTGCGGGGATGAACCGATTGAAACGTAGCTGCTGGGCCTTCCATCCAAGTGTTCCCCGCACCTGCGGGGATGAACCGCGAACCTGGAACCAGCGCTGCTGTCCGAAAATGTGTTCCCCGCACCTGCGGGGATGAACCGCAAAGGTGTAGCATTGCCAAATCGTGAGGCATGCATGGAGCAGCGCCGGGAAGGTGTATTGCTGTACAGGCGTGAAGACGTTGAATGAGGGTGGATCGCCCCGCCGTTCCACCCATGCGCAGGATCTTAGGTCGTACCTCGGAGTACTAGGCCTACAGCACAATTAGTATAGGAAGCAATCATGACCGGATCAACTCAGTGTTCTCCGCACCTGCGGGGATGGTACCGTTTTAAAGAGCACGACATTTCGTAGCGCTTGTGTGCCAGAGTTGGAATCATAGTTTGAGTTCACGAACCTTTGAAATACTCTCTCCATCAAAGACGAACTCAAAGTGCTGTGTTTGAACGGCAGACTCGACAGGCGAAGGCGACATTAGTGCCCAGCAAGTCGCCCCTGCATGTCTGACTGAGCGATATTGAAGTCCTGCCTCTCCTGATTTTTTAACCTTAGCTCTAAAAATACGGGAGGTTGTGTAATCATTGGGTACATGGATAGCATTAATAGAAACAGCGTCGATAAGCTCTGCTGAGAACTTAACTTTGAGGCATCGCATATCATCCACAGTGTCGTAATGAAGTCCTTCTACATTCCTCAAATACCGGTGATCGCAAGATCGATGGCTTCAATAACCTGCTCTCTGAAATGCGCGAGAGTGCCTATTGGATTCTTCAGGTGTTTTTGTGACACAGAGGCTACTTGCGGGACAAGCAGCAGGAGTTCCTGATCGTCGAAGGTTATTTCTGGTGTCAGTCCTCGCATCGTATTGCTGCCAAAGACAGAACGTTTGCCAAGTGGCACAACGATACGGGTTGTCAGATTGGTCAGTAGAGAGCTTTGAACGTCCACCAAATAGGGGTAGTGGGCTTTGCTGGTTTTACTTGGATTAGGGTAAACATCGAACTGAGCCATTAAAACTCCCGAAATTCATCACCGAAGCAACCATGTTGTTCAACGAATTCGTTGTATTTTTGGATCGCAGAGCGGTTTTCTTCAACCCATTGGCTTGCCGCGCATTTGGCAAGTTCTTCTCTCAAGGCACGTTCTAGCGTGGCTGAGAGGTTAATGTTCATAGCGCGGGTTTTGCTTAGCAGATCACTGTTAACTGATAGGTTTGCTGCTTTTTTGGGCGCGTTTGTATTGTAGAGTTCAGCCATCATTGCCTCCCGAGAGCTATTATAATTCTCAGTTTATGCGCATTTTAATGCGCATTCAAGATTGTCTGGTTAGGATAACGCCGCTATACGCTCTTCCAGGCGGCTACGAATATAGGCGACATGCAAGCGCAGGTTGTAGAACTCTTCCATGTAGGAGAGGGGTACTACGGTATCGGCGACGTCATTTTCAAAGCTTCGTACCAGCTCCAGGTCGCTTTGTAACAGGGTCAGGGGTACATCCGGTTTGGCCAGATCATCATCGATAATGCGCAGCTTCTTATACCAGCGGTAGATGCGGCGGCGGATACGCCAGCGGAAAGCCGGGGGTGCCACGCGCATCAGTGGAATCATAATGGCGAGTAGCGGAATGATTAAAATAGCCAGTCGGTCGACTAGTGAGGCGAGCCAGAAGGGCAGGTGACGGTGGAGTATGTTGGGACCACGTTCGAGGTAGTATTGGGCATCGGTTGAAATGGTGATATCGGTTTGCTCTAGTGACGGGAACTGATTGTTGTCGGTGATCAGGTTGATGCGTCCCTGGTCCTGTTTTGCGGCTTCAATCAGCAGTTGTACCATGGAGCGATGCACATCATTTCGGATGGCGATATAAGTCGCTGGCGCGATGAGTTGGATATCAGTTGCAGGCAGGTTGGCATTCAGATCAACAACACCCTGGTACAGAGTTACGCCGGTAAGGTAAGGCAGGCGACGGGCCAGCGCCTGAGCGCGGGAAAAGTTCATGACTTGCAGGGAGGGATCAGACAGTAATTCCGTCATTAACGGTGCATCCGGTGCCATAACAAAGGCGGCCGCATCGATCTCGCCCGCTTGTAGCAGCACCATCGCTTGTTGGCCGCCTTGTTCCAGCAGCAGATCATTGTCGAGTGCTATATCCAGTAATCCGGCTTCTTCCAGCAAGGCGGTGACCAGTTTGCGTGTACCGCTACCTTCACCACCTATGGCCACTTTAAGACCGCTGAGTTGGTCCAGGCGTGCGAGTTCTTGTGTATCTGACAGATTGACCGCTTCCGGTCGGTAAAACACAAACAAGGGTTCCAGAGCTACGCTGACAACGGCTTCCAGTGGCAGCGCGTCGCCTTCAGGCAGTGTGCCACTCTGCACCAGCGCCGCATCCACTTCACCATTGAGCAGGCGCTGCCAGTTATCCACGGAACCGGCGGTGTTGATCAGTTCCAGCTCAAATCCACTGTCAGCAAAGGATTTGGCATAGCGTTGCCCGGTTTGCTCGTAAGCGCCGCCACTGCCACCCGTTGCCAGGGTGAAGCGGCTTGGCGGTGCAGGTTCAACAAATTGCCAGGCGATATAGAAAAATACCGCACCCAGCAGTATGAAGGGAATCAATACACGGATGGAATCACTAATAAGAGCAAAGAACAGGCGTAGATTTCTGGGCATCGGCTCGCTTTCCTTGTGGCTAACCCTTGAACTGTAGCATGCTCAGAGATCAGCGCAATCGCTAGCGTACTTCAGCCCAGTATCAATAACCTGTGGTTGGTCTCAGCGCAACAAGAGTACAGGGATCTGGCTGTTCTGCAGCAGTTTGGTGGTGGTGCTGCCAACCAGAAACTGACGTATGCGGGAGTGGCCGTAAGCGCCCATTACCAGCAGGTCAATATTCAATTCTGTGACGGTAGCATTGATCACCTTGTCGACATCACCGGCACGAATTTCCTGCGTTACCTCAAAACCGGCTTTTTCCAGTTTGCTGGCAGCCGCTTTGAGTTCTTCACGCAGGGTGTTGGTGTCCGCACCTATGGTGAGCAGCGTACAGGGAATGCCTTTGAACAAGGGGCTGCTGGCGACCATGTTGACGACTTTGTTGGTGGTGGCGCTGCCATCATAGGCGATCAGGAAGCGTTCCGGTACCTTGAAGTCACCCATGGTGATCAGCATCGGGCGGTGCATTGTCCGGATAACGCTTTCCAGATGGGTACCGATATGCGATGCACTGTTTTCGTGGCTGCCTTCACGTCCCATGACCAGCAGGCGGATGTCATCTTCCTGTTCAGACAGGCTTTCAATCAGATCGCCATGCAGTTGCAGGGTTTCGGCTGTGTCTATGCCTGTATCAGCAACGCGCTGTTTGGCGTCCTGCAGCATCAGTCGCCCTTGCTCCTTGATGATTTTTGAACGCTGTTCATCCAGTTGCGAAAGCTCATCCAGCAGATGCTCCCGCGTACCCAGGCCGATGTTGCCGCTGAGATTAGCCTTGGCAGGCTTTTCTGCTTTTTCAAGGATATGCAGAATCACCAGAGGCGCCTGCATCTGCAGGCTGGACCAGGCGGCATAATCGCAAACGGTTTCGGCGGTATGGTTGAAGGTGTCGATACACGCGATTACTTTGCTCATTATTTCTTCCTTATTAGTGGCTCATCAGCTTATCGACAGCATCGGGCTTATCATGCACGCCAAAACGGTCAACGATGGTGGCACTGGCTTCATTCATGCCAATGATTTCCACTTCAACGCCTTCGCGACGAAACTTAATCACGACCTTATCCAGTGCGGCAACGCCGGTAATGTCCCAAAAATGTGCGCGACTGAGATCGATCACCACATTATCAAGATCCTCTTTGAAGTTAAAGGATTCGGTGAACTGGTCAGATGAACTGAAAAACACCTGTCCCACCACGGTGTAAACGCGAGTGGTTTGCTCTTTAAGTTCTGATCCAACATACATAAACTTGCCTACTTTGTTGGCAAAGTTGATCGCGGCAATCAGTACCCCGACAAACACGCCGTAGGCCAGGTTATGTGTAGCAACGACGACAACGACGGTGGCAACCATGACAACATTGGTCGACATAGGGTGTTTTTTCAGATCTTTGATCGATGTCCAGCTAAAGGTACCGATAGAGACCATGATCATAACCGCTACCAGTGCGGCCATGGGAATCTGGCCGATCCAGTCACTCAGGAATACCACCATAAACAGCAGGAAAACACCGGCGGTCATTGTTGATAGCCGTCCGCGACCGCCTGATTTAATGTTGATAATAGATTGGCCAATCATCGCACAACCGGCCATGCCGCCGATCAGGCCAGCACCAATATTGGCGATGCCCTGGCCCTTGCACTCACGGTTTTTGTCGCTTTTAGTATCGGTCAGATCATCAACAATGGTTGCGGTCATCAGTGATTCCAGCAGACCCACAACAGCCAGAGCTGCAGAATAGGGTAGAATGATCCACAGGGTTTCCAGATTCAGGGGCACGTCGGGCCAGAGGAAGATAGGCAAGGTATCAGGTAGCTTACCCATGTCGCTGACCGTGCGGATATCCAGATCCAGCAGTAAATACAGCCCGGTTAACACCAGAATACAGACCAGTGGCGATGGAATGGTTTTGTTGATGTAAGGAAATAGATAAATAATGGCCAGGCCCACGGCGGTCATGGCATAGACATGCCAGCTAACGTTGGTTAATTCAGGTAATTGCGCCATAAAGATCAGGATGGCCAGGGCGTTAACGAAACCAGTGACCACAGAGCGGGATACAAAGCGCATCAGGCTGCCGAGCTTTATGTAACCGGCAATAATTTGTAATACACCGGTCAGCAGGGTAGCGGCCAGCAGATATTCCAGACCATGATCACGAACCAGTGTCACCATCAGCAAGGCCATGGCACCGGTCGCGGCCGAGATCATACCTGGGCGGCCCCCGACGATAGCGATGATTACGGCAATACAGAAGGAAGCATACAGGCCCACGCGCGGGTCAACACCGGCAATAATAGAGAAGGCAATGGCTTCAGGGATTAGAGCAAGCGCAACAACTATACCTGCAAGCAGGTCACCGCGAATATTGCCAAACCAGTCTTGGCGCGTCGAAGAAAGAAGCATAGAACATTCCGTTTAGTCAGTTAGCATAGTGGCTGAAATCCAGGAGGAATCAGCGTCATCATTATAAGAGTGGGTTGATCAGATCAATGCAAATGCTGTGCCCGGCCGGGATATAGAGTGGGCTGGCTGAATTGCTATCAGCCTAGCATGACATTGTGACAGCACAGGGTACGTAAGGTCATCCGTGCTGGGTGAGCGCTAGGGCGGACTCATGATCAAAAACAAAGCGGCATCCCGATAAACATGGGTTATTGGAAGGGCGAAAATTATATAGAACTCTTGGTGCGAAGTAAATTTTGCTATGGCAAAGGTGACGCAAATCATCCTTGCGTCACTGTAATTTGAGCACAAACAGGCTAGAATGCGCGTTTTCCACAGTCAGGTTGTTGGTATTATCCATGAGCGAACAGAATCAGAACGCTGATCCGTTTCAGTCGATTCGCCCCTATCGAGATAATGAGGTCGCAGAAGTCCTGAACCGCATGATTCGGGATAACGAGTTGGTCGATGTGATTACTCACTACCAGTTTCCCCGGTTGCCACGTTTTATGCGGCGTTTGTTAAGACCTGTGGTCCGCATTGGTTTGGCGGCCAAGGTGGGTGATATAGAAAATATTACCAGCTTTCAGAAGTTTATCGCCAACTATATGACCAAGATGATTAATCGTTCGACCAGCAAGCTTAGCTGCAGCGGTATTGATCGTCTCGACCCGCAAGAGTCCTATCTGTTTGTATCCAATCATCGTGATATTGCCATGGACCCGGCTTTCGTCAATTGGGCGCTGTATCAGTATGGTTTGAATACAGTGCGTATTGCCATCGGCGATAATCTGCTACGCAAACCCTATATTTCGGATTTGATGCGTCTGAACAAAAGTTTTATCGTCAGGCGCTCGATCAAGGCACCCCGCGAAATGATGGCGGCGATGACACTGCTGTCAGGCTATATAGATCACAGCATCACTACCGGTCACTCTGTCTGGATCGCGCAACGAGAAGGGCGCTCCAAAGATGGCAATGATCGCACGGACCCAACTCTGCTGAAAATGTTCTATATGTCACATCGCAAGCAGCGAAGCTTTGCTGAAATGGTTGAGCGTCTTAATATCGTTCCTGTTTCTATCTCTTATGAGTTTGATCCTTGTGATGCCTTAAAAGCCAAAGAGCTGGCAGCGGTGGCGACCGAGGGCAAGTATCAAAAATCAGAGTTTGAAGATATCGATAGTATTGTCAAAGGCATTACCGGTGCCAAGGGGCATGTGCATGTCGACTTTGGCGAGCCGATAAAGGGTAACTTTGACACCCCGGAGGCGCTGGCGGCCGAAATTGATCGGCAGATACTTAGTGGCTACTATCTGCATCCGACTCACCTGGCTGCGGCAGGGCGAACCGAGTCAGATGTCGCTAGGCAACTACTGCAGGAGCGTCTGGTGCAGGTGGACGAGCTGGCTCAGCCCTATTTGAAAAATATGTATGCTAATCCGGTATTCAATCGTGAACGAGTTGAACAAGCGGCCAAGGGGGTAAAAAGTGCTTAAATTACGTGCTTTTTTATTTGCAGCAGGCTTTTATCCCTTAACCATCCTCTACGCTATACCCTGTTTGTTGATCGGTCCGCTGCTGCCGTTTCGGGCGCGTTTTTCTTTCCTGACAGGGATTAACTACTTTTACATCTGGTGGCTGAGGGTAACCTGTGGTGTTAAAACTCAGGTGACAGGTCTGGAAAACCTGCCTAAAGACCGCCCCTATGTAGCCTTGTCAAATCACCAGAGTGAGTGGGAAACCTTGTATTTTCAGTTGGTCTTCCGACCCCAGTCGGTAGTACTCAAGCGCGAGTTGTTGAAAATTCCCTTTTTTGGCTGGGCGCTGGCATTGTTGAAACCGATTGCACTGGATCGCTCACAGCGCCGTGAAGCGCTCAAACAACTGCTCCGGCAGGGTAAGGAGCGGCTGTCTGAGGGAATTCCGGTAGTTATTTTTCCGCAAGGTACGCGTGTCGCAGTTGGCAAAGAGGGGCGGTTTAACAAGGGTGGCACTATGTTAGCGGTGAGCCAGGGCGTACCTGTTGTTCCCGTGGTGCATAATGCCGGCATCTGCTGGCCGGGAAAATCCTTCGTTAAACACCCAGGTACGGTACAACTGGTTATCGGTGAGCCGATTGAAACTCAGGGTCGCAGCGTTGATGAGGTGCAGCAGGAAGTGATGGCGTGGATGATGGCGCAGATGAAAGCGATCGGGGCCGCTTGACAGGTCTAGCGGAAGAAACGTAGAAAAGCAGCTTCCTGCTGTTGTGCTTGCTCAAGGTTGATAGAACGTAACTGTACAGTCTGCCCCGGTCGAACTTGTGCCAAATGATCCAGGCTGCGCAAGGTGACAAATCCGGGTTTCGGGTAGCCGCCAATGCTTTGGCGTTCATTCAACAGAATAATGGGTTGGCCTGAGGGTGGCAGTTGTACTGTGCCTGCAGCGACACCTTCTGATATCAGGGCGCGTGCCGTCGTTTCCAGTTTAGGGCCTTCCAGTAGTGCCGCCATACGGTTAGAGTTGCTGGACAGGGTCCAGTTGCTGGTCAGCAGAGCCTCGGTGATGTCTTCGCTCACTTGGCTGTGTGGGTTAGGATAAAAGTCCAGTTGTGCGGGTGAGCTGTAGTCAGGAATAAACTGGCTGGGCAGGCTCGTCAGTGCACAGCGATGTTCTGCCTGGGTCGGCTGATAGGCTAAATGATCGCCGCTTTTCAGGGCTGATCCTAGTCCGTCCAACCCTCCGAGTTGCTCCCGCAGCACACAAGAGCGGCTTTCTCCCAGCCCTTTGGGGGTTTTCCAGCCTCCACGAATGCATAAGTAAGCGCGCATACCGCTGGTGGCATAACCCGTCTCCAGCACGTCACCCGCTTCAACAGCTTGGGTTTGCCAAGGGGCGATTGCTTGGCCATTCAAGCGGGCTTTTAGATCTGCTCCGGTCAGTGCTATTTGTGTCGCCTGCATAAAGCGGCCCTTCAGACCGCCGATAGTGATTTCCACGGCAGCAGCGCCCCAACGATTGCCTACCAAACGATTGCCCCAGGCCCAGGCATGCCGATCCATAACACCCCCTACGGTCAAGCCCAGATGTGCACAACGCTGGCGTCCGGCATCTTCAATCAGGCTGAGTACACCGGTGGCGGTAATGTCCAGGTAGTGAGATTGATCAGTCACAGGATAGCTCCCCATTGAGCAGATCATCCAGATTGCCGCCTAGCTGAATAAATGTTTCTTTATCCACAGGATGAAAGCGTACGCGCTGGCCGGGTTGCAGCAGGGCAGGTGGGTCAGCCTGCACATTGAAGAGTTTCATCGGCGTGCGACCCAAAAGCCGCCAGCCTCCGGGTGAGTCGATCGGATAGATAGCTGTCTGGTTGTCGGCAATCGCCACGCTGCCAGCCGGGACCCGCGCTCTGGGTGTTTCCAGGCGCGTGACTTGGAGGTCAGGATGGGTTTCTCCCATATAGGCAAACCCGGGAGCGAAACCCAGCGCATAGACCCGGTACTCCTGCTGACAGTGGCGCCGAATAATATCCTCGACTGTGCAGTGTTTCTGCTCGGCCAGCGCGACCAGATCCGGACCGGTGGTGTGTGGATCGTAATAGACCGGTATGTTGATTGGTTCAGCGTCTGCCAGCGGTGTGTCAGGGGGGCGGTTATTCAGTAAAGGCGTAATACGAGTCAGTAACGAGGCCTGGGTGTCCTGCAACAGGTCGTACTCGATCAACAGTGTGGTGTAGGCCGGTGTCAGATTCAATATCCGATCACCTAGCGAGTTTTGTAGCCGTAGACTGATCTGGTGGATGCTGGCGCTGAGTTCAGGGCTCATCACCTCAGCAAAACGCAGCAATAGCGCATTAACGCCTGCGGTTTCAGCAGACCAGCGCATCTTAGCGCTGCCTCAGTGCCTGGTGGATGGCTGTTACGGTGGCGATAGATTGTTCATTGTCACCATGTACGCAGAGACTGTCGGCTTTGAGCGTTAAGGGGCCAGATGGGGTTGTGACGCACTGTTGCTTTGCCAGACTAATCGCCTGTGCCAATATCAGCTCGCGGTCCTGGTGTACTGCACCGGGTTCACTGCGCGGCATTAATAAGCCCTCATGGGTATAGGCGCGATCAGCAAAGGCTTCGAAAATAAGCGGGAGTTGACACTGCTCGGCGAGGGCTTGCGCCGCGGTATTATCCGCTCGGCTTAACAGCATCAGACTCAAAGGTGTTTTGTCGGTTTGATTGAGTGCTGCAATTGCTTGCATAACACCCTGCAGCAGGACAGGATCTGACATCATGTCGTTATAGAGTGCGCCATGGGGTTTGACATAATCCACCTGACCCCCTTCGGCCCGGGTGATGGCTTGCAAGGCGCCAACTTGATAGTGAATTAATGCGCGAAGCTCATCCTTGCTGACCTTGAGGCTGCGACGACCAAAACCAATCAGATCAGGGTAAGCTGGGTGTGCACCGATACTGACCTGATGCTCTAGCGCCAGAATAACAGTTTTTTGCATGGTGAGCGGGTCTGAGGCGTGAAAGCCGCAAGCGATGTTGGCCTGATCCAGCCAGGGGATAACTTCGGCATCCCGACCCAGGGGCCAGATGCCGAAGCTTTCACCTACGTCCGCATTGAGCAGCATAGGTTGATGGGGATTAGTCGTTGTACTTCTGCAGTACCAGCGTTGCGTTGGTACCACCGAAGCCAAAGCTGTTGGACATGACGCGTTGCAGGTCGACATCATCCTTGCGCTCGGTCACGATCGGCAGGCCTTTCGCTTCCGGATCCAGCTCATCAATGTTGGCAGATGCACAGATAAAGTTATTTTGCTGCATCAACAAACAGTAGATGGCTTCCTGAACACCTGTGGCGCCCAGTGAGTGACCGGTCAGTGACTTGGTAGAGCTGACCGGTGGCATCTTGTCAGCGAAGAAGGTCTGCATGGCCTTCAGTTCCTGAATGTCGCCTGCCAGGGTTGAGGTGCCATGAGAGTTGATGTAATCCACTGGGCCATCAACGGTTGACAGGGCTTGCTGCATGCAGCGCACCGCACCTTCACCAGAAGGCGCAACCATATCGTAGCCATCGGATGTCGCACCGTAGCCGACGATTTCAGCGTAAATTTTTGCGCCGCGGGCTTTGGCGTGTTCCAGTTCTTCCATGACCAGCATGCCACCACCGCCGGCGATAACAAATCCATCGCGGTTGGCATCATACGCGCGTGAGGCTTTTTCTGGGGTGTCGTTGTACTTGCTGGACAGGGCGCCCATGGCATCAAACATGACGCTCAGTGACCAGTGGAGTTCTTCGCCACCGCCAGCAAAAATCACATCCTGCTTACCCAGTTGGATCAGCTCCATCGCATTACCGATGCAATGTGCACTGGTGGCGCAGGCGGAGGTGATGGAGTAGTTAACCCCTTTAATTTTAAACGGTGTTGCCAGGCAGGCGGATACCGTAGAACCCATGGTACGAGTTACGCGGTAAGGGCCGACACGGCGCACGCCCTTATCTCGCAGTATGTCCGCACTTTCGACAATATCAGCTGATGATGCGCCGCCAGAACCTGCTATCAGTCCAGTGCGCACATTGGAAACCTGGTCTTCGGTCAGGCCTGAGTCTTCAATGGCTTGCTTCATTGACAGGTAAGCATAAGCAGATGCATTACCCATAAAACGACGCAGCTTGCGGTCAATCAGGCTTTCAAGGTCAATGTTCACTTGGCCGGCTACCTGGCTACGGAACCCCATTTCTTTGTATTCCGGCTGGAAGCAAATGCCAGAGCGTCCTTGTTTCAATGAATCAAGAACTGTTTCTTTATCATTCCCAAGACAGGAAACGATACCCATTCCGGTAATCACAACGCGTCGCATGTGCTGACTCTCTCTGCTTTTAACGTAACGTTACGTGTTTGTTATAATTGGTTCGACAATGATCTGGTTCAGAAGTTGTCAGTAGAGGTGAACAAGCCCACCCGCAGATCTTTGGCTGAGTAAATTTCACGCCCATCCACCGACATGCTGGCATCAGCAATACCCATTACCAACTTGCGCTCAATTACACGTTTTAGCTGGATATGGTAGGTAACCTTGCTGGCAGTGGGTAGCACCTGACCGAAAAATTTCACTTCACCTGCACCGAGCGCTCTGCCACGCCCCTTGTTGCCTTTCCAGCCAAGAAAGAAACCTACCAGCTGCCACATGGCATCCAGGCCCAGGCAGCCTGGCATCACCGGATCGGTCGGAAAATGGCAATCGAAAAACCATAAATCGGGATGGATATCCAGCTCAGCAATGATTTCGCCCTTGCCGTGTTCGCCGCCGTCTGCGGAAATGGTGGTGATTCGGTCCATCATCAGCATATTGCCGACTGGCAGTCTGGCGTTGCCGGGTCCGAACATTTCGCCGTAACCGCATTTCAGAAGGTCTTCGCGTTCAAAAGATGAGGGCTTAGTCATGAATTAATATCTGTCCAAAAACAATGAGATTTAATTTAATCTTGGGATTATACCGTTAGAGTGTAGCAGAGGCACGACCTGTTGCTGATTATTTGCACAGCTATTTGCGTGGCGTTATTTTTTACGCGCAACGGCCAGGCCTGCCAGTTCAGTCAACGTTGTTTTGAATGAGGAGTCTGCTAACTCGTTGATGGCGTTGATAGCCTTGTCAGCTTCCTGCTGTGCAGTGGCTTGCGCATAGTCGATGGCCCCGGTATTTCTGACAATATCCAGTACTGGCTGCAGATCTTCCAGGCCGCCTTGGCGTATGGCATTACGGATGAGGGTGCGCTCCGCCTCAGTGCCGCACTGCATGGCTCGAATCAGCGGCAGAGTGGCTTTGCCTTCAGCCAGATCATCGCCAACGTTTTTGCCCATCTCTTCAGCGGTAGACAGGTAATCCATCACGTCATCGGTAATCTGGAAAGCAATGCCAATATGACGACCATATAGACGCATGGCTTCACGATCAGCGGATGAGGCATCAGCCAGGATGGCGCCGCATTCAGTAGCGGCTTCAAACAGCATGGCGGTTTTGCCCAGAATCACCTGCATATAGCTGTCTTCGGTGGTATCCGGATTGCGCTGATTGAGGAGCTGTAGTACCTCACCTTCGGCGATTACTGTGGTGGCGTTGGAGATAACCTGCATGATTTCCATGCGGCCAATTTCCACCATAATCTGAAAAGAGCGTGAATAGAGGAAGTCGCCGACCAGTACGCTGGGTGCATTGCCCCATTTGGCGTTGGCTGTGGCATTGCCGCGGCGCAGTTCGGAATTATCGACTACGTCATCATGCAGTAATGTGGCGGTATGAATAAATTCAATCACAGCAGCCAATCGGATATGTAGCTCACCCTGATAACCACACGCATTTGCACTTAGCAGTGCTAAGAGTGGGCGTATGCGTTTACCGCCACTTTCGACAATGTAATGGCCCATCTTCTCAACCAGCGGTACGTTAGAACCCAGGTTGTTAAGAATGAAATCTGTCACGGCGTCGAACTGAGGTTCGATAAGTGGATTTAGCTGATGTGGCTGCATGTATTCGATGGCTGGAAATTAATGATGGCTGAATGCTAGGGAGTGCGGTGCCCGATGTCAAGAAAGTGGGGTATATTCTAGGGTCATGCAGTTTGCTACGGTTTGTATAAATATAAGGATCTGGGATATGAAAAAACGTTGTGGCTGGTGTAGTGATGATCCGCTCTATATTGAGTATCACGATCAGGAATGGGGTGTGCCTGCGCATGATGATCGCCATCTGTTCGAAATGTTGATACTGGAAGGTGCGCAAGCGGGGCTCAGTTGGATCACAATTCTGAAAAAACGAGAAAACTACCGTCAAGCCTTTGATCAGTTTGATCCTGTGAAGGTCGCCGCTTATATGGATGCGGATGTGCAGCGTTTACTGAGTAATGCTGGCATCGTACGCAATCGTCTTAAAATCGCCGCGGCGATTAAAAATGCCCGAGGCGTTTTGCAGATTCAGCAAGAATTCGGCTCACTGGACCGTTATCTCTGGGGGTTTGTTGATTATCGGCCAGTACAGAATTGCTGGGAAAACCTTAAGATGGTGCCGGTGCAGACGGATGCGTCGGTGCGTATGAGTAAAGATCTTAAAAAACGGGGCTTTGGTTTTGTCGGCCCGACAATTTGTTATGCGTTTATGCAGGCTGTGGGGATGGTGAATGATCATGAGCAAGGGTGTTTTCGTCATGCGCAAGTCAAGGCGTTGGCCTCTGCGTAATTGGCTCGTGTCGTTTTAGCCTTGAGCAGATATAAACTAAACTGTTTATTGCTTGATCTGTAGTGGGTGTATCTGTATAATTGCGCGCCCTGAGCTTGTCCAAATCATCGCTCCCTGTTATAGGGTTTTATCGCTTGAAGAAGCAGCCCTTAGAAGCAGGTTTCGTTTCAGTAGCCGGACAAGCGTAACCTGGAGAGAATTATGTTTGCAGTGATTGTGAGTGGCGGTAAACAGTACCGTGTGCAAGAAGGTCAGACGCTGAAGCTGGAAAAGCTGGTAGCTGAGCAAGGTGCTAAAGTTGAATTCGATCGCGTATTGCTGGTTAGCAATGGCGATAACGTAACTGTCGGTGCGCCGGTGGTTGAAGGTGCTAAGGTCTCTGCTGAGGTTGTTAGTCACGGTCGTGGTGATAAAGTGACTATCATCAAGTTCCGTCGTCGTAAGCACCACATGAAACGTCAGGGCCACCGTCAGTGGTTCACTGAAGTTAAGATTACCGGCATCAGCGCTTAATTACGCTGCCGAAAAACGCATAGGAGAGATACAATGGCTCATAAGAAAGCAGGCGGTTCAACTCGCAACGGCCGCGATTCGCAATCCAAACGTCTGGGTGTAAAGCGTTTCGGTGGTCAGGCAGTGATTGCTGGCAATATACTGGTTCGTCAGCGCGGCACTAAGTTCCATGCTGGTACCAACGTCGGTCTGGGTAAAGACCATACACTGTTTGCGACAGCAGACGGAGTTGTTAAGTTTGTTGTGAAAGGTGCTCAGAAGCGTAAGTACGTAACCGTCGTACCTGCCTGAGAAACCTGCAGCTAAGCCTAAAAAAAGCTCCGCCTAGCGGGGCTTTTTTTATGGATTAACATAGAAAGGTACTACCTTTCGGGAGAGAAAAGATGAAATTTGTCGATGAAGCAACCATTACCGTAGAAGCGGGTAAAGGCGGAAACGGCTGCATGAGCTTTCGGCGGGAAAAATTCATCCCGAAAGGTGGTCCTGACGGCGGTGATGGCGGTGACGGTGGTTCTGTCTGGGTCGAGGCTGATGAGAGTCTGAATACCCTGATCGATTACCGCTTTACCCGTCAGTACAAAGCGCCCAGTGGCGAACAGGGTCGAGGCTCTAATTGCACTGGGGGCAAGGGTGAGGATCTGACCTTGAAGGTGCCGGTGGGTACCACCATCGTTGATGTGGATACCGATGAGGTATTGGCTGATCTGACACAAATAGGTCAGCGGGAAAAGATTGCCCAGGGTGGTTTTCACGGCCTGGGTAATACCCGTTACAAGAGCAGTGTAAATCGCTCGCCGCGCCAGACAACCAAAGGCTCACCCGGTGAGTTGCGTAACTTGCGTCTGGAGCTGAAGGTACTGGCCGATGTCGGTTTGCTGGGCTTGCCGAATGCAGGTAAATCCACCTTTATCCGTGGTGTCTCTGCGGCCACGCCGAAAGTGGCAGATTATCCGTTTACCACGCTGATTCCGAACCTGGGTGTGGTCAGGACCGATGCGTTGCGTAGTTTTGTGGTCGCTGATATCCCCGGCATTATCGAAGGAGCAGCAGAAGGTGCGGGTTTGGGGATTCGCTTCCTGAAACACCTGGCGCGTAACCGCGTGCTGTTGCATATCGTCGATATGGCACCCTGGGATGAAACCACGCCAGCAGAAGCAGCGATCACTGCAACTAAAGAGCTGAAACGCTTTAGTCAAACTCTGGCGCAGCAACCACGCTGGCTGGTATTGAATAAGCTGGACTTGCTGCCTGAAGATGAGCAGGACGCCGCCTGTCAGGCCGTGGTGGATGCATTGGAGTGGCAGGGTCCGCTGTATCGTATCTCGGCCTTGAATAAAACTGGCCTGAAGCCGCTGACGCATGATCTGCAAAACTTCCTGGACGCACGTAAAGAGGCAATATCTGAAAATCCGGAGTTGCTGGAGCAGGAGCAGGAAACTCGTCGAATCATCGATCTTGAAGCGCGTGAAAATCTGGCCAGATTGCGTGAAGAGCTGCGTGCCAAGCGTGAAGATGATGACTGGGATGATGATTTTGATGACGACGATTACGATGTCGAAGTCGAGTATGTTCGCTGACGGAGAGAGAAAAGCATGACGGGTCGTGAGCGCTTGGTTCGTCGAGGGCGTTGGGTTGTTAAAATTGGCAGCTCACTGTTAACCAATGATGGTCAGGGTTTGGATCAACAGGCAATTGCCCGCTGGGTCGAACAGTTGGTGTCGTTGCGTGAGCAGGGTATCGAAGTCATTCTGGTGTCATCCGGCGCGGTGGCTGAGGGTTTGAGTCGTCTGGGTTGGAAAACCCGACCGAATGAAGTGTTTCGTCTGCAGGCCGCTGCCGCTGTCGGCCAGATGGGTCTGGTACAGACCTGGGAAGCCTGCTTCTGGAAGCATGGCGTGCATACGGCCCAGGTGCTGTTGACGCATGATGACCTGTCTAACCGCAAGCGTTATCTGAATGCGCGTTCCACTCTGCGTACCTTGATTGAGCTGGGCGTGGTGGCGGTCGTCAATGAAAACGATACCGTGGTCACCAGCGAAATCCGTTTCGGTGACAATGATACTCTGGGTGCCCTGGTTGCCAATGCTGTTGAGGCGGATGCGTTGATCCTGCTGACGGATCAATCGGGTCTGTTCAGTGCCGATCCACGTCAGGATCCAACGGCTGAGTTAATTGGTGAGGCACGGGCTGAAGATGAGCGCGTGTTGGCAGTAGCGGGTGATGGTGGTGCGCTGGGTCGTGGTGGCATGATCACCAAGGTGCGTGCAGCGCGCTTGGCGGCACGTTCCGGTGCGGTTACGGTGATCGCCAGTGGTCGCGAAGATAACGTCCTCAGGCGTCTGTTTGAGGGTGAGGCGCTGGGTACCCTGTTGACACCTGAGCGTGAGCCGATGGCTGCCCGCAAACAATGGATTGCCGGGCATCTGCAAGCGCGTGGCACCTTGATGGTGGATGCGGGTGCGGTGAAGGCCTTGACCGCAAGTGGGCGTAGTTTGTTGCCAGCCGGAGTGCTCAGAGTTACCGGTGACTTCTCACGCGGTGAGATGGTGATGATTATTGATGAAGTTGGACGTGTGATAGCTCGTGGTTTGGCAAACTACGGCGCTGATGATGCGTCTCGCATACTGGGTCATCCAACTCGGGCGATAGAGTCGATTCTTGGCTTTATGGGCGAGGAAGAGTTGGTGCATCGCGATAATATGGTGCTGGCCTGACACAAAAAAACCGGCGATGAGCCGGTTTTTTTTTATGTACAAGATGTACGGTATGCCGCGGGCGCATGGATGCGCAAGAGCGGCGCATATAAGACCTTGGAGTCTTAAGCCAGTGCTTTGATCTTCGTAGACAAGCGGCTCTTGTAACGAGCAATCTTGTTCTTGTGGAAGATGCCTTTATTGACGGAGCTGTCCAGAACTGGTTGAGCAGTTTTGAATGCAGCTTCAGCAGCGGCTTTGTCGCCGGTTTCAATAGCGGCGAAGATTTTTTTCAGGTAAGTGCGCGCTGTGGAGCGCAGGCTAGCGTTTTGCTGACGACGCTTCTCCGCCTGGCGAGCACGTTTACGGGATCCTGCGGAATTAGCCACAGTCTGGCTCCTTTAAACTTAGGTTGATCAAAATACGGCGGTAGTAGTGCCGAAAAACAGACGCGAAATTATTCATGTTAGTGAACAAAAAGTCAACTGTTTATATCATTCTTCTCGCGATTCTATGCTATGAGTGGCGCAAAAAGAAAGTTATTATTTGCGCGTCTTGCCGATCGCGGTAAAGGATAACACAGAACGGGTGGAGTAAAGCAGAATTGGAACAGGCAGAGACTAAAAAAGCCGGGTTGCTGAGATCCAGTGGTACGGTTGGTATTATGACCCTGCTTTCACGGGTTTTGGGGTTGGTTCGTGATGTCACTATCGCGTCGATTTTTGGTGCTGGTGGGCATGCAGATGCGTTTTTTGTGGCCTTCAAGATTCCCAATTTTCTGCGTCGTTTGTTTGCCGAAGGGGCGTTTTCTCAGGCATTTGTGCCGGTACTGTCGGAATACCGTACTCAGCGTGACCTGCAAGCGGTGCAGATGTTGGTCAATCGGGTGGCTGGCACTCTGGGGATGACGCTGCTGTTGCTGACACTGGTGGCGATGATGGCGGCACCGGTGCTGGCTGCGATCTTTGCGCCGGGGTTCTATCTTGCCGGGGGAGAGCGCTTTACGCTGGCATCGGAGATGTTGCGCATTACCTTTCCCTATCTGCTGCTGATCTCTCTGACTGCTTTTTGTGGTGCGATTCTTAATAGCTACGAACGCTTTGCTATTCCCGCCTTTACCCCGGTGCTGCTGAATCTGTGTCTTATTGGCGCCGCGCTGTGGATCAGTCCGATGATGGACCCGCCGATCATGGGCTTGGCCTGGGGCGTGTTCCTGGCAGGGGTGATGCAGTTGCTGTTCCAGTTACCCTTTCTGGCTCGTTTGCGTCTGTTGCCACGGCCGACGATGGGTTGGCGTGATGAAGGGGTACGGCGGATCATGACGTTGATGGTGCCGGCCCTGTTCGGTGTGTCAGTGGCACAGATCAACCTGTTGCTCGATACCGTGCTGGCCTCCTTTCTGCAAAATGGCAGTGTGTCCTGGCTGTATTACTCCGACCGGTTGGTGGAATTGCCCCTGGGGGTATTTGGTATTGCGATCGCCACGGTGATTCTGCCCGCGCTGTCACGTAATCATGCTGATAAAAGTGACAAGGTGTTTTCCGCTACGCTGGATTGGGCGTTGCGGATGATCCTGCTGATTGGCTTGCCTGCTGCGCTGGCGTTGGTAGTGCTGGCTGAGCCCCTGATTGCCACCCTGTTTCACTATGGTGAGATGCAGGACAGGGATGTAATGATGGCGGGTATGAGTCTAAAGGCTTATGCGCTGGGCTTGCTGGCCTTCATGTTGATCAAGGTGCTGGCGACTGGTTACTTCTCCCGCCAGGATATGAAAACCCCGGTGAAAATCGCTATCTGGGCGATGGCGGCGAATATGTTGTTCAACCTGATTCTGGTCTGGCCGCTTGATCATGTGGGTCTGGCACTGGCGACCTCGCTGTCGGCCTTTTTGAATGCGGGGATGTTGTTATTAGGTTTGCTCAAGGTTGGTGTGTTGCGCTGGCAGCCGGGGTGGGGGCGTGTATGGCTGCGTACGCTGTTCGCCAATGCGCTTCTGCTGACTTACCTGCTGAGCCTCAGTGCTGACACTGAAGCCTGGTTAAGTGCTGGTTTATGGCAGCGGGTTGAATGGCTGGCGCTGCTGGTAATTGGCGGTGGTTTGATCTATCTGGCGGCCCAGTGGCTTGCCGGGTTGCGCTTACGTCATCTGCGGGCCTGACAAAAGCCTTAACAGGGCTGATAATAGTGTGCTTTTTCGACTATAATGCGCGGTTTAGATTCTGACCCAAGATAATGGCATGGAACTGATCCGAGGCTTACATAATCTGCGCGACAAACACCGAGGCTGTGTGGCCACCATTGGTAATTTCGATGGCGTACACCTGGGTCACCAGAAAGTGCTGCAACAGGTCAAGCAGAAAGCGGCTGAAATGGGCCTGCCGAGTGTCGTAATTATCTTTGAACCTCAGCCGCGGGAGTTCTTTGCTGGCAGTGATGCACCGCCACGGCTGACGCGCTTTGATGAAAAGGTGCGGCTGTTGCGGGATCAGGGTATTGACCGGGTACTGTGTCTGACATTCAACGCCCGTTTGCGCAGTATGTCGGCGCAGGCGTTTGTCGATGAATTACTGCTCAATGGCCTGCATGTGCGGCACTTTGTTGTCGGTGATGATTTTCGCTTCGGTTGTGACCGCACTGGTGATTATGCCATGCTGGAAGCCACCGGAGCCGCGCATGATTTTTCGGTAGAGAATACGCATACCTACCTGATTAACGAACAGCGAGTGAGCAGTACGCTGGTCAGAGAAACACTGATGCGCGGTGACTTTGAACTGGCCGAACAACTGCTGGGACGCCCCTACCGTGTGACCGGGCGGGTGCAGCATGGCAATAAACTCGGTCGTCAGTTGGGCGTGCCTACCGCCAATGTGCGTATGCACCGCTTCCGGTGCCCGTTACAGGGTGTCTACACGGTACGGGCCCGCTTTTGCGGGCATGACCTCGAGGCTATCTGTAATGTCGGTGTCAGACCGACGATTAATGGCCGCTTGCCGGTTTTGGAAGTACACCTGTTCGATTGGGATCAGGATCTCTACGGGCAGTTGATGCAGGTCGAGTTTCTGCATTTTTTACGTCCCGAAAAGCGCTTTGATGGACTTGATGCGTTAAAAACACAGATTTTTTCAGATATTGAAACGGCCCGTCTCTGGTTTGCTGACAGCACCGGGCAGAATTCACTTGCGGAAGTTAACTGATATGACCGATTACAAACACACTCTGAATCTGCCGGAAACCGAGTTTCCGATGCGCGGTAATCTGCCACAGCGTGAACCAGCTCGTCTGGCGCGCTGGGCTGAGATCGATCTTTACGCACGTCTGCGTGAAGAAGGGCAGGGTCGTCGCAAATTTATTTTGCATGATGGCCCTCCTTACGCCAACGGCAGTATTCATATTGGTCATGCGGTTAACAAAGTGATCAAGGACATGATTGTCAAAGCGAAAACCCTGAGTGGTTTTGATGCACCCTATATCCCTGGCTGGGACTGTCATGGTTTGCCGATTGAGCACAAGGTGGAAACCACCATCGGTCGTGCCGGTGACAAGGTGCCCTTCCGCGAATTTCGTCAGCAGTGCCGTGATTACGCGACCAAGCAGATCAAGGGGCAAAAAGACGATTTTATCCGCCTGGGCGTGATTGGTGACTGGGATAAGCCTTACCTGACCATGAATGCCGAAACTGAAGCCAATATCGTGCGTTCACTGGGCAAGATCATTGAAAACGGTCATCTGGTGAAGGGCTACAAGCCAGTCTACTGGAGCGTGGTCGGTCAGTCGGCTTTGGCGGAAGCTGAAGTCGAGTATCAGGAAAAAACCTCTATCGCCATCGATGTGCGCATGACCGTAGCGGATGAAAGCGCCGTGCTGGCTCTGTTCAATACCACGGCGGGCGAAGGTCCTGTGTCCATTGTGATCTGGACCACCACCCCTTGGACCATCCCGGCCAATCAGGCGGTATCGCTGCATGCCGAGTTGAATTACGCCCTGGTTGAAACCGCGATCAATCACGGTAAAGAGCGCCTGATCGTTGCGGCTGAGATGGTTGACACTATCATGGCACGCTGGGGTATTCAGCAGTACCAGGTACTGGCAGAGTGTAGTGGTAAAGCGCTGGAAGGTCAGTTGTTGCAGCATCCGGTGTTTGACCGCCAGGTACCGGTGATCCTCGGTGATCACGTGACTACTGAAGCGGGTACGGGTGCGGTGCACACCGCGCCGGATCATGGTATGGAAGACTTTATCGTGGGCCAGGAATATGGTCTGGACACGCTGAATCTGGTGCAGGCCAACGGTACTTACAGTGATGCGGCTGGCGAATTTGCTGGCGTGCATGTTTACAAGGCCGATGAGCCTGTCTGTGATGCCCTGGAACGTGAACACAAACTGGTACACATGAAAAAATTCCAGCATAGCTATCCGCACTGCTGGCGCACCAAAACTCCGCTGATTTACCGCGCCACGCCGCAGTGGTTTATCTCTATGGATGATAAAAACCTGCGTGCCGATGCGCTTGAAGCGATCAAAGGGGTGCAGTGGTTCCCTGGTTGGGGTCAGGCACGTATCGAAGCCATGTTTGAGCAGAGCCCGGACTGGTGTATATCGCGTCAGCGTACCTGGGGGGTGCCGATTACGCTGTTCACTCATAAGCAGACCGGCGAGCTGCATCCGCGTACTCAGGAGCTGATTGAAGCCGTAGCGCTGCGTATCGAAAAAGACGGTATCGATGCCTGGTTTGAGCTGGATGCCGCCGAATTGTTGGGCGAAGAAGCAGCTGATTACGATAAAGTCACCGACACTCTGGATGTCTGGTTTGATTCAGGCACCACACATAATTCAGTGTTGCGCACCCGTGAAGAGCTGCAGTTCCCGGCCGATATGTATCTGGAAGGTTCCGATCAGCACCGTGGCTGGTTCCAGTCATCGCTGAAAACTTCTATCGCTATCAACGGTGTGGCCCCTTACAAACAGGTACTGACGCACGGCTTTGTGGTGGATGAGAAGGGCTATAAAATGTCCAAGTCCCTGGGCAATGTCATTGCGCCACAAGAGGTGACCGACAGCATGGGCGCCGATATTCTGCGCCTGTGGGTGTCAGCCACTGACTATTCAGGTGAGATGGCGGTATCCAAACAGATACTGCAGCGTACTGCCGATGCCTATCGACGTATCCGCAACACCTCACGCTTTTTGTTGGCAAACCTGACGGGTTTTGATCCGGCCAAAGACCTGGTTGAACCGGACCAGATGCTGGCACTGGATCGCTGGGCCGTGGATGCTGCCTGGCGTCTGCAGCAGAAAATCATTGCTGCCTATGATGACTACCGCTTCCTGGATGTCTATCAGGCTGTGCATAATTTCTGTGTGCAGGAACTGGGTGGTTTCTATCTGGATATCATCAAAGATCGCCAGTACACCACCCAGGCAGATAGCCTGGCACGACGCTCCTGCCAGAGCGCGCTGTACCATATTGCCGAAGCGTTGACCCGCTGGATCGCACCGATTCTGACCTTCACCGCTGAAGAGATCTACGAAGTGCTGCCAGGCAGCCGTCGTGACAGTGTGTTGCTGAGCAACTGGTATGAAGGCTTGTTTACCCTGTCGGCAGATGATGAACTGGGCGATGCCTACTGGCGCCGTATCATGTCGATCAAAGATGCGGTGAACAAGTGTCTGGAAGATGCCCGTGGCGAAAAACTGGTCAAGGCTTCTCTGGCAGCCGAAGCGATACTCTATGTCAGTGATAGCATTCAAACCGATCTGGAGCGTCTGGGTGATGAGCTACGCTTTGTCCTGATCACCTCCGCGGTCACGCTGAAGCCACTGGCTGAAGGTGCTGAGGCAAGAGAAACCTCTGTGGACGGTCTGAAAGTCACCGTCGCCGCTTCGGAGCATCCCAAGTGTGCACGTTGCTGGCATCACCGCGCTGATGTTGGCGAACATGCGGAACATGAAGAAATTTGCGGTCGTTGTGTAGACAACGTCAGCGGTAGTGGTGAACAACGCTACTATGCCTGACAGTCAGACACATACCCCGTCCAGTGCCTGGCGCTGGCTGGGGCTTACCCTGCTGGTAGTAGTATTGGACCTGGGTAGCAAGTGGCTGGCAACAGAGATGCTGGTGTATGCCAGCCCAGTCCCTCTGCTGCCGTTTTTTGATCTCACCCTGCTGCACAACCCCGGCGCGGCCTTCAGCTTTTTGGCGGGAGCCGGTGGCTGGCAGCGCTGGTTCTTTGTTGGCATTTCCCTGCTGGTCTGTATCCTGCTGGTAGTCTGGCTGATGCGTACACCCCCGCAGCAGTGGTGGATGCGCCTGGCATTGGCACTGATTTTGGGAGGTGCTCTAGGTAACCTCTATGACCGTATCCTGCATGGATATGTAGTTGATTTTATTTCATTGCATTATGGTGGCTGGTATTATCCGGCATTCAATCTGGCTGACAGCGCCATTACTGTCGGAGCCGCCATATTGATTATCGACATGCTGTTTATCTCAGGTCGTGCTGATAAGCCGACCCGATAATCCGAGGACGTGATATGAGTGAAAAAATCCTGGGTGAAGGCTCTGCAGTAACCCTGCACTTCGCCCTTAAACTCGAAAATGGTACGGTGATAGATTCCAACTTTGATGCGGCGCCGGTACAGTTTGTCTTTGGTGATGGCAATATTCCTGAAGGTTTCGAGCAGGCACTGATTGGCTTGAAAGTGGGCGATCATCTGGATCTGACCATTGCCCCTGAACGTGGTTTCGGTATGCACAATCCCAGCAATATTCAGGTCATGCCGCGCAGTCAGTTTACCGATATGGATCTGGAACCTGGATTGGTAGTCTCGTTTAAAGAGCCAGGTGGCGAAATTCCGGGTGTTGTGACTGAATTTAGCGATGAGCGTGTCACCGTGGATTTCAATCATCCGTTAGCGGGAAAAACTGTGTTATTCGAAGTAAAGATTATTGATCTGGCAGATGCTGTCAGCGCAAATAACCAGTCGTAAGTCCGGCTACCGCTGCGACTTCGGACTTGACGCCGATAGCGGGACGTACTAGTCTAAAACTTCACCGAAGCTAAGGATAGCTTCATTAAGTCTAACTTTTTCAGGGACGAAAAAGCCATGCGATCATTTATCCTATCTTGCCGTCACCAACTGGGTGTAGGCCTTCCTGAAGTCATGATTACACTGCTATTGCTCAGTAGCGGCAGTCTGGCATTGACCCAACTGCAACTGCGCAATCTGCAAACGGCCTACCAGAGTCAAACCCTGACCCAGCAAACACTGATCCGTACCGAAGCTATAGAACAGCTTTGGCAGCAACGCTGTTATCTGGCTGCCTTAAGTAGTGCTGCCCGTCAGGATTATCTGCTGACAGACTATGCGGAGTTATTCAGCGCTGAATCTGGTGACCCGGCTTTTCCGGCCAGTTTCTGGCAAACCCACCGGCCCGCAACAGCGGATTGTTAAGATGCGCGCACAACAAGGTTTCAGCTTGACGGAGCTGCTGGTGGCATTGGTAATCAGCACGATATTGTTGCTCGCCGCTTCAACGCTGCTAGTCGCTGGCAAGGAAAGCTGGCGTTCTCAACAGCAGCTGAACTCGGCTCAGGAGATCGAGCGCTACAGTGTGTTGCAGCTACGCCGTGCTATACGCCAGGCGCAGCAGGTTAATCTGGACAGTGATGAACAGCAGGCCAATCTGACATACCTGGCGCAGGACGGCAGTCGCAATTGTCTGGGTCAGGAGCAAACAGCGGGTACCGAGTTCATAGATCAGTTTCGGGTTAATGATGACCAGCTGCGTTGTAACGGACAGGCCTTAATTGCTGGTGTGGCCGAGCTGACCTTTACCTATGGTGCCGATCTCAATGATGATGGACGCATCCTGGCGGATGAGCACCTACCTCAACCTCACTGCTGCATTCCGGTACGCAGCCTGCGCTTTCGACTGGCCTTCTCGGGTATTAATGCTGATCGAGCTCCGGTGGAATACAGCGCTGCACTGAGGCGCAACTGAACAGGGTACAAGGAGGTATCCCATGCAATTACAACTGAAATCCATGCAGGGTAACAGCTTGTTAGTGACACTGATTTTCCTGTCGGTCATCGCCATGCTGACCTTCAGCGCCGCGGTTAACTCGCAATTGCAGCAGCGTATGAGCCACAACCTGCATCTCAAGGTTCAGGCCGATGAAGCCGCCGATGCTGGGGTGATGGCGTTCTATACCTGGCTATGCGCCGATCCGGATCACTGGGAGAGTGAGGATTGGGATAGTCTTATTAATGGCGAAATTGCTGCACATAGCTACTACGAGATTCTGGCCGATCAACTGGATTGGGACGGTGATTATGTCACTGTGACCGTACGGGGAGCGGTGAAGAGTGATCTGGATGATTTAAGCAACAGTTTGTTGCGGGTGGAGTTTTATCGCTCAGAGGAAGATGGCCGGGTTTATTTGCATAACTGGACTGAGTTGCTGTGAAAAGTCTAAGCCAATATCCGCAAGCGCATCAGCTTGGGTTGAGCTTGCTGGAACTCCTTGTCGCCATGGTGCTAGTGGTCGTGTTAACCACGGTAGCCGTACCCTCTTTCTCCGCTCTGCTGGAAACAACACGTCAGGAGAGTACCGCCGAGCGCTTGAAAACACACCTGGCATTAGCCCGAATCGAAGCGGTCAGCCGACAAGCCTGGATTACGTTGTGTCGCACAGAGGATGGCGAACAATGTGTCAGCGATTCCTTAAGCGGCACAACCCAGTGGCACGCGGCGTTGATGTTTATCGATACCGAACGCAATCGCATGGTAGCGGATAGTGACAAACGGTTGCGGGTGGATCGTTTTGCTACGCCCGTCAGCGTGCATTGGAATCGCGGCGATAGCCTGACGTATCAACCGGATGGCAGTGTCACCGGATTTTCCAATGGCACGTTTCGTATTAAGGCAGGGCAGTCGGAATCGGAGCATCGGCTGGTGATATCTATGGCAGGGCGGGTGCGAGAGGAGCTGGATTGAGGGAGATATCTGGATTGGTTGATCATGTAATGTTTTAACCATGTAAACGAGTGCTGTTGCGGCTCACTAGATCGACAAGGAAATTGGCCACGGCTCGCGTACGGCGTGATTGTGCCAGATCAGATTGGATGACCAGGTAAATTGGCTGGCTGACGTCTATATTCGAGTCGATACAGGTCAGTCCAGCATCTAGAGCGATAAAATGCGGTAGCACTGCAAGCCCTATCCCTGCTTTAGCTGCCACAACCTGAGTTGAGATCGAGGTGGTGGTCAGTACTGGCTCACGTCCCTGCAGTATTCGCTCAACCCATTGTGCGGCAGGGAGGTGTGCTTGCATGTCGCTCCAAGTAATGAAGTCATCGTTTTCATAGCATCCCGGAATCGGGTTGATTGCACGCTGGGTTGCGTAGTCTGGGCTGCAGTAAAGTCCATACCCTAAGATACCGAGGCGGCGTAATGTGACATTGCCACGCTCCGGTTTGACCATTCGTAAAGCAAGATCCGCATCACGGCGATGCAAATTGACGGTTGCAATGTCAGTCACGAGTTCAATAGTGAGATCAGGGTACTTTTTGTAGAACTCTGGAAGTGCTGGAAGGATGAGTCCTGTCGCCAGACCCTCAGCTGTCGCCAGACGCACCTTACCTGTCATCTGCGCCTGGGCAGCGGCGTTGAAAGAGAAAGCCAGCGCAGCCGCTTCCAAAACTTCGGCCTTTTCGACCAGGGCAGCTCCATCCTCTGTTAGTTGATAGCCTGATTGCTGGCGTACAAAGAGCGGTAACTTCAGCGCTTTCTCGAGACGCTCGATGCGCCGCGAAAGCGTTGCAATCCCCAGATTAAGTTCTGATGCTGCACCACTCAGCGTGCCATGCCGACTGACGGCCAGAAATGCACGCGTATCATCCCAGACCCAGCCTCGTGGCATCTGTTTTTCAAATTCGGAAAACTCTTTATCTAAATCGTTCATTTTTTTCATTTTCAAATAGTGCCACGATGTGACTTCAAGATTCAAGGAGAACTATGATGAACAACCGAACATCCCGGCAACATCAATCATCAAACCGGTTAGAGGGTGATATTCAAATTCGCATAAAGGCACCCGGAGGGCCGGAAGTACTCGAGGTAATGGAGTCCTTCCCGCAAGAACCTGGACCGGGAGAAATCCGCATTCGCCAGCATGCCATTGGCATCAATTTCATTGATATATACCATCGAGCCGGGCTCTATCCGTTGACAGAGCCCCATATTCCGGGTGTTGAGGGGGCTGGGGTCGTTGAAGCCGTTGGTGCTGACGTCGAGGGCATTCAGGTTAGTGATAGAGTGGCCTATGCTGGAGTTCCGGGTGCTTATGCATCGACTCGGATTTTGCCAGCCTGGCGGGCGATTCGACTGCCTGACGACATTCCTTTTGAAACCGCTGCGACATCAATGCTGCGTGGGTTAACCGCCCATATGCTGCTAACGGTCAGTTATCCGGTGAGCTCTGGGTCAGTCCTGCTGGTTCATGCCGCGGCGGGTGGTCTTGGTGTAATGCTAACGCGTTGGGCCAAGCATATGGGAGCCACTGTGATTGGAACTGCCAGCACCAAAGAAAAGGCGGCTTATGCTATAGCCAAGGGTGCAGATCACGTCATTGTTGGCCGAGATGCCGATGTAATCCGAGAAGTATCCGATCTAACGAACGCAAGCGGTGTCGACTTCGCGATTGATGGTATCGGTGGGGATATGCTAAGAAAATCGCTCGGGTCTGTCCGTCCCTTTGGTGCCGTTGCCAGTATTGGTTGGGTGTCGGGACCGGTCTCTCCGATCAGAATCGAAGAGCTGGGTACTGCCTCATTAGCTAAACCGAGTGTCATGGCCTATTCAGCCGATCGGGAGCGTTACACACAGGCCGCTGAAGAAGTTATCAAAGTTTTCGGCGTTGGTATCGTTGCTGATGTCGGCGGAGAATACAGGCTGGCGGATGCTGCAAAAGCACATATGGAGCTCGAACTTGGCCGCACAACAGGCAGTCTGGTCCTTGTGCCCTGATGTAACTTTAAGACTCAAGGAGATCTACCATGAAAATGCGAACGCTTGGTGCCAATCTGTCTATTTCTGCTATTGGATTGGGTTGTATGGGTATGAGTGAGTTCTATGGTCCTCGGGATGACAGCGAATCACTGCGAGTGCTTGCGCGTGCCGTCGAGCTTGGAATAAATTTTTTCGATACGGCTGATATGTATGGACCACATCACAACGAACAACTGATTGGTCGCTTTCTGGCCCATAATAAGCAGCCAGTTCATATTGCGACCAAATTCGGTATTGTGCGTAACCCAGGTGAATATAGTCGCAGTCTGGAAAATAGTGCTGACTATGCGCGAAAAGCCTGCGAAGGTTCACTGCGTCGACTCGGCGTGGAACAAATTGATCTCTATTACGTTCATCGCATCAATCGTGAGCAGCCGATCGAAGAGACGATCGATGGGCTTGCTCGGTTGGTTCAGGCCGGAAAAATCGCTCGTATCGGACTCTGCGAAGTCAGTGCCGAAACGCTGCGCCGGGCGCATGCCGTTCATCCAATCACAGCAGTACAGACCGAATACTCACTCTGGACACGTGAAGTGGAGCGAGAAGTGCTACCCACCTGCCGTGAGTTAGGCGTCGGTTTCGTACCTTACTCTCCCCTGGGCCGAGGGTTTCTGACTGGACGCTTTCAGCATGCTACAGAGTTTGGAGAAGGCGACTTTCGTACCAACCTGCCACGCTTTGCTGAAGGAGCGATTGATATAAACCGCCAGGTCGCTGATGAGATTGCTGTAATAGCCAAGCAGAAGGGCTGCAGTCCGGCGCAACTTTCGCTCGCTTGGCTCTTGTCAAAAGGGCCCGATATCGTGCCTATCCCTGGTACAAAGCAACTGCGCTATATTGAGGATAATGCCGCTGCGGCGCAGATCACGCTTAGCATCGAGGAACAACAACAGCTAGAAATGGCTACTGCCCGTTTGCCGGTAGTAGGTGAACGCTACACCTCAGAGGGAATGAAAGGAGTGAATGCATGAATGCTATCACGGCGGCAAAATCTGCTTTCACATCCAGTTGATCCGACAGAATCGGTCTGCTGGACAGGGTTCTAGATAAGGTTGACTTCATGGCATTCGAAATATAGGGTTATCGTTGCTAAAGGAAGTTATAGCATTGTAGTTAGATAATACATATCGGTTTATATCAAGGAGAGATGCCATGACAACCAGTCTTTGTCCTGAAGAGCTACGCAGCTCAGCCACCAGTTTATTTCCCACCGTTGATGTATGCCAGACGCTGAAAGCGGAGTATGGAATCATATTCTTGATCAATATGATTTTGTTATAGATGAGATAGTTGCAAGGTATTGTGAGACGGTGGGGGTGAGCAATGAAAAATAAAATGTTACTTGCTGGTGCTTCGGTAGTTTTTTTGGGAATATCTTCGATCATATTTTATGCTATTTCACAAATGAGTATTCAACACTTGATTTTATGTAGTTCAAATGAAAGCGGTACTCGAATACCTAGTGGCCTTTGTAACTACTATATGCTAAATTTCCGTATTAATGCAAGTGATATTAATGACTTGGGCGAGGGTGCTGGTCTTGATTATATCTTAAATCTGGAAAGTCCAGATAAATATAAAATAGCGGAAATATTTATTTCTAGAGGGTTGGATGTTAATGGGGTTAATCATTTCAGTAACAAGGATGTAACCCCACTACATTCCTCAGTTTTCTATAACGATGTTGAACGAGTTAATTTTCTAATCAAGCAAGGTGCCGATGCTAATATACGGAGCGAAGGGTATGAAATGACGGCGTTGGAGTTAGCTGAAAAATTACACAAAGATAACGACAAAGAAGATAGAAGCGAGATTATCAGGATTTTGTCTTCTGTTAGTAACGTACATCAAGAAGTGATGCAATGATACTCCGTCCGTTTCCTGGAGAGTGATGTCGGCTATGCAGCTAAAAAATGGATCTATCATATTTCAAAAATTATATTGTTAGATCAGGTTTTGGGGTTGGCATGTGGGGCGCCAGCTCTCTTGAATTTCCTTAGAGCGTGGTGTTACGTGTGATAAAAAAGGATAAGCTAATGGGCGAAAATGTTGCTATGGAAGGCTTTGTTGGTTTTAAAGTGGCTATAAAAGTGGCTATATTAGGTGCTCTGTTTAGTGCGATGGTGGCCGCTGAAACTCAATACCCCAGCTTTAAAGAATATAAACAGATCAAGCGAGATGAAATACAAGCGATAATTGATCAGCATAACGCAAAAGGCTTACCATTAGCTGAGGCTACATACACTCTTATAGATCCATACCGACAGGATTCATTGGAATACCCGCTAATTTTTGAAGCGGTTAGATATGGTAGTCTCAACCAGTTAAATGCCTTGATCGAAGCGGGTGCTGATGTAAACGCTTTTTTCCCTATGCGTTACCCTAGAACGCCTATTTATTATGCAATCACTGATTACCCTTATGGTTTGGAAGTCGAGTGTCACCCTGAACATGTCAGGCTTTTATTGGAGGCGGGTGCGTCAATAGAGGAGCTCCCTCCGAGTACTCGCACATTGTTGGGAAATTATACAGCTCCCGTGGAGATAAGCGGTTGTAATGAAATATTGTCACTGTTGATTCAAGCCGGTGCTGATGTGAATGCCCAGAATATTGGAGGATTTACTCCATTGTTTGATGCGCTGACTGTTCATGATGTCGCTGGTATTGAGCTCTTGATTGAGGCAGGAGCTGATCCCATGATTACTGATATAGGAGGAGTGAGTGTCGTTGAATACGTATTGCAAATGACATTACAGTACCTTCCATTAGATGATTCGGGTGCTGATACAATCCGCCGCTTTATAGAGCTGGCAGTCGATAAAAAGTATGAAGAAAACATCGAAATCCTCCTAGAATAACCGGTCACACTAGCATCCGGCTGATAAGTCAGGCTAGAACTGGCTCTTATCCCACAAACATTGCAAAATAGACGCTTCGGGGGTACTGCTGTAACAGTTGGCCCTTTTCTTCAGACAGAGCAGACGAGTTTACTCACGCAATGACCGATACCTTACGGGTCGCTATGGCCCAGTTGAACTTCCTGGTGGGAGATATTCCCGGTAATACCGACAAGATACTGGCGGCGGCGGTGACGGCGCGTGATCAGCATCAGGCGGATGTGCTGCTGTGTTCTGAGTTGGCGATTACTGGCTATCCGCCGGAAGATCTGTTGCTGCGCCCGAGTCTGGAGCCGCGGATCGAGAAGGCGTTGCAGCGGCTATGTCAGGAGTTGCAGGGGATCACGCTGGTGGTGGGTTACCCGCGTTATAACGAGGGTCGGCTCTACAATATGGCGGGTGTGATTCATCAGGGTGAGTTGATCTTCGAATACGCCAAGCAGTGTCTGCCGAATTTTCAGGTGTTTGATGAGCAGCGTTATTTTGTCGCGGGTCATCAATCGGGTACCTTCAGCTTGAAAGGTTGCCGTATTGGTCTGACTATCTGTGAAGATATCTGGCACAGCACGCCGGTGGAGCAGTTAAAAGCCCAGGGTGCTGAGCTGATTCTGAACCTGAATGCCTCACCGTTTCATGCCGGTAAAACCGGATTGCGTCTTCAGGTGTTGGCGCAGCGGGCGCAGGAGTGCGGGGCACCGATTATCTATGTGAATCAGTTTGGCGCCCAGGATGAGCTTGTGTTTGATGGTGGCTCGCTGGTGGTGAGTGCCGAGGGTGAGCTGGTGTTCAGTGCCGCCCATTTCAGCGAGTCACTGGATTGTGTCGACTATCAGGTCAGTACTGGCAAGATTAGCCCGCTGCAAGCTTCGCAGCCTTTCCCTGATTACGAAGCGTCTGTGTATCAGGCGCTGGTTACGGGTGTGCGCGACTATGTTGAAAAGAATCACTTTCCCAAGGTGGTGCTGGGGTTATCCGGGGGTATCGACTCGGCGGTTACCGCGGCTATAGCCGTGGATGCCTTGGGGCCGGAACGTGTTGAAGTGGTGATGATGCCGTTTCGTTACACCGCCTCCATGAGTGTGGAAGATGCCGAAGGCCAGGCCAAAATGCTGGGGATGCGTTATAGCGCCATCTCCATTGAACCCCTGTATGACAGTTTTATGCAGCAACTGGCCCCCGCTTTTGCCGGACTGAAGCCGGATACCACGGAAGAGAACCTGCAAGCACGTTGCCGAGGGGTGTTGCTGATGGCGATTTCGAACAAAACCGGTGCCCTGGTACTGACCACTGGCAACAAGAGTGAAGTGGCGGTGGGTTATTCGACGCTGTATGGCGATATGGCTGGCGGTTTCGATGTGTTGAAAGATGTACCGAAAACCCTGGTGTATCGTCTGGCAAACTATCGTAACAGCCTGTCACCGGCGATCCCTCAGCGGGTGATTGATAGACCGCCGTCAGCTGAGCTGGCACCAGGGCAGCAGGATCAGGATTCACTGCCGGATTATGATGATCTGGACCGGATACTGGAGCTCTATGTTGAGCGCGATTTCAGTGCCCATGCCATTATTGCCGAAGGCTTTGATGAGGCGGTGGTGCAGCGGGTGGTTCGACTGGTGGATGTGAACGAATACAAACGGCGCCAGGCACCCATCGGGCCGCGCATTACCCAACGTGGTTTTGGTCGTGACCGGCGCTATCCGATCACCTCTGGCTGGCGGCCAGGCGAGTAATCCTTTACTCTTTAAAACTGACTTACCACTCACCCTCTTCGGCTTCGTCCCAGTCGTAGGGGGTGATCTGAAAGGCTTCCAGTCGGTAACCGGCTGTGCCCATCTCATGGCTATAGGTCACCGTGGTTAGACGCCCGGTTATCCATACCGCATCCCAGAGGTTTTCCACTTCTGTGCCGGGTTCAAAATGCACATCGATAATCTGGTTTGATGGCGGTGGCGGCACATGGATACAGGCGCCAAAGTAGGGGACCAGGAAAAAGCGGAATACTTTGGTTTGTTCAGCTTCCAGGGGCACCACAAAACCGGGAATGCTGATCATCAAGCCATCCAGTTCGCCGCGAACCGGTGCTGAGGCCAGAACCTGCAGCATATTATCCATCATCCGTTCCGCTTCCGGGCTGTAATCATCAATGATGTCGAAGTTGTAGGGATCGAAATCCGAATCACCGATCAGGTCGCTGAGGGTCAGGGTGTAGTCTTCCGGCATCAGCTCATCCCAGGTGAACACTCTGGGCTCTTCGGTTTCTTCGGCCTGCAGCGGCAGCGCCATCAATAGTGCCAGCAGCAAAGTGAAAATCAGTTTTAGCATAAGTATCCTGTCAGGGTGTCAGAGTCAGGGAATCAAAGCCTTGGTGTCAGACCATCCGCCAAAGTATAGCGGTAGGCGCGCCAGGCGGGTATCAGGCCGGTCAGCAGGCCTGCTAGTTGCACGGCACCGAGCAGTAACCACTGGCTCTTGTCCGGCCAGCCAGGGTTGAGAAAAATACCGTATTGCAGTGCCAGCCAATCCTGAATACCGAAGGTCAGCAGGGTCAGCAGCAACAGCCCCAGCAGAATCCCCAGGAAGGTCAGCAGCATCGCCTCAAACAACAACAGCGCAACAATGCGTAACGGACCTGCCCCTACGGCACGCAGTACCGCCAGCTCACGCCGACGCTCGTTAAGACTGGTCAACAGAATGCCGAGCATGCCGGTAAATCCTGCGAACACCACAAAACCGGAGATGATCAGCAGGGTGCGCTCGGCAACCGCCATGACTTGCCACAGTTCCTGTATGGCTACCCCCGGCAATATGGCCTGCAGAGGTTCGGCACGAAAGGTATTGATTGAGCGCTGCAGATGAAAGGTGCTGATAGGTGACTCCAGACCCAACAGAAAAGCGGTGATCTGTTTCGGGGTCAGATCCATTTCACGGGCGTCATCCTGACTGGCACTCAGGCCAGGGATACGGGTGCCGGCCCGCCAGCCAAGGTGAATCGCTTCCCACGCCTCGAGTTTGATTAGCACATTGCGGTCAACGGGTGTGCCGGTCGGCTGCAAAATGCCGGATACAGTAAATGGCATATCGTCATGCTTGGCAAAGCTGCCTTGTCCGAGGCCATGCGCAATCGTCAGCTTGTCACCCAGGCTGTATTCCAATGCTCCTGCCACCTCGGCCCCAACAACCACATCAAACAGATCATCAAAGGCGTCGCCTTGACTAAAACTCAAGGGCTGCTGTTTACCAAAGCGATAGTGGCGGAAATAGTCTTCAGTTGTGCCCACTACCCGAAAACCGCGGTGTGAGTCGCCCAGGGTGATGGGAATGCTCCAGGCCACCTGATCCTGCGCGGCTATCTGCTCATAGCTGCTCCAGCGCACGTTATTGGTAGGCTGGCCGATATTGAATACCGAGTAGAGCAGCAGTGGCAGCGAACCGCTGCGTGCGCCCACGATCAGGTCGGTGCCGGCGACGGTATTAAAAAACCCCTGGCGAGCATCCTGACGCAGCTTCTCTACCCCGGTGAGCAGCAGCACGCTGATCGCCAGGGTGAGCAGTGTCAGTGCCGCTGTGCCACGACGATTCCAAAGACTGCGCAGTGCCAGAGCCAACATTAGTGAGTTCCTTTGCAGCGGTTGATGTCGGCCAAATTGATAACCCGGTCAAAGTGTTGGCTCAGGCTCAGATCATGGCTGACAAACACCAACGTGGTGTTATTCAGGCGGCTTTGCGTCGACAGCAGATCTAAAAACTGGTCACGGGTGTCACTGTCCAGTGCTGAGGTGGGTTCATCGGCAAGCAACACCTCTGGTTGGCCGATCAGTGCTCTGGCGGCGGCGACACGCTGTTGCTGACCTATCGACAGCTCAGCGGTCGGTACCGGGCGATCAATAAAGGCGCCGAGTCCCAGTGCTTCCAGCAACCCCCGAGCAGCGGCAACCGGATCACCGGCTTTGCGCTTGCGCTGGGCTGAAAAGCGGCACGGCAGTACGACATTATCGATCAGACTGAGATAGGGCAGCAGGTTAAATTGCTGAAACAACACGCCGATATGATCGGCACGAAAGCGATCGCGCTGGCGTTGTGACAGTGTATTGAGCGATTGACCGAGCAATTCGATCTCACCCTGCTGGGGTTTCATTAACCCACCTAACAGGTTTAGCAGGGTGCTTTTACCGCTACCCGATGCCCCACGCAGAAACACCTGCTCACCCCGGGGGATGGTTAAAGTGTCGATCTGCAGGACCGGCTGGTGGGGTTTCCAGCCGAAGCTCAGTTGGTTTAGTTTGATAGCGGTTGTGTGCGTCATTCTTTTAGTCTGAGAATATTCTGTCCTGCATTCAGGGTCATGCCCTGTTGGCCTGCCGGGGTGATCAACTGCACCTGTAGTTCCAGCAGGGATGGATAGGTACTGAACAGATTGACACGGATTTGTTCCAGTTGTTCCGGCTGCTCACAGTGATAGTAATAATCTACAATCACATCGCTGTGAGCAGCGTCGTGATCGTGCTCATCGTTATGGTCGTGGTCATGGTCGTGATCTTGTTCATCTTCCAGCAGATGGTGTTCAACATGTATCTCTTCAGCTTCACAGCCAGCGGCTTCGGGCAGGTACCAGAAAGTATCCGGCAGGTTCATTCGCCCGACCAGGTCGTACACCTGATTGATCTGCTCTTCTTCATGTGCCACATGCTCAAAACCTACCAGGTCGGCAGCAGGGGCTTTAAGGCTGGCCAGGAGCATAGAGCCTTCCTGGACAACATCTAATTGCGCCATGCCATGGACATGAGAGCCCAGTTGAGCCTGTTCATGTTCATGTTCATGATCATGATCATGGGTGTCGGCGAAGCTGAGGCTGCTGGCTACTAGCATCAGAGGGAGGGCGATTTTGTGCATGCTGTGCTCCTGAAATAAACCGCTGTAAAATTTGTTATAACATAACAGATGTTGCGATGTTCAGAAAGTTCCCTGTCGGCCTTAACGCATTGGACCACCCGAAGGTGGTCCAAAAGACAAACGATGTACTGGCTGAGTATTACTGACTTTGCTCGCTTTCCTGTTCGTCGCTACCATCACTTCCAAAGGTGCCGAAGGTGATGCGGTTTAGCAGTGAGCGTTTGCCGCTGCTGTCGGCACGTTGGCCTTGCTCTTCTGCTTCACGTAGCCGATCCGGATTAACCGGGCGTGCCGGTGTAGCCGGTTCAATTTCACCCAACAGACCAAAGCTGGCAGTATAGAGCAGATCGAAGCGCTGCGGTGAGAAAGGACGAATCACGTAATCCGGGTAGTTCAGACGCAGTACATCCAGTGCTTTTTCAGCCAGATCGTTCATGCCCAACTTGGTGTAAGACTCGGCCATAATCGACAATGCATCGGGTACGGCTGGTGTTTCCTGCAGGTTTTCCACTACATAACGACCACGGTTAGCCGCGGCTACCCAGGCTTCACGCTTCATGTAATAGCTGGCTACATGAATTTCATAGGTAGCCAGGCGGTTTTTCAGATACTGCATACGACGCTGGGCATCTGGCGCGAACTCACTGTTAGGGTAGCGGTTCAGCAGTGTGGAAAAGCTTTCAAACGAATCCAGCGCCGCACCCGGATCACGCTGGGTTTCATCCAGTGGCAGGAAACGCGCCAGGAAGTTACGGTCCTCTTCAAATGACGTCAGGCCTTTCAGGTAGTAAGCATAATCGATATGGTCATGGTTGGGGTGCAAGCGAATAAAGCGATCTGCCGCGGCACGTGAGGCGGCGGGCTCACTATTGCGATAGTAAGCATAGATCAGTTCCAGTTGCGACTGTTCAGAAAAACGGCCAAAGGGGTAGCGCGCTTCAAGCAACTGCAGCTTCTCAATCGCCAAAGCCCAATTGCCAGCATCCAGAGCGCTCATGGCATCATCATAGAGCACCTGCTCGGGAATATCGGGAATTGTTTTTTCGCCACCAAACCACGAGCAGCCGGAAATCATGATCAAAAGGGTCAGAGCGCCAATCACTTTGACAAATTGCATATCGCTTTATCCTGAGATGTTGACCGAATCCGGCGTTTCAGATCGGTTTCGGTTATACTGGAAGTACATTCATTCCGGCCTATTAAAACACAACCGGATGCCAAGCTAAAACATCCTAGAGTAAAGATTAGAATTCGATGTCAGAACAGGTTGATTTAAATGCCGACGTACCGGCCGAAATGTACGGTTTACGGTTGGATCAGGCGGTGTCGCAGTTATTTCCTGAATACTCCCGCTCACGGCTGCAAAGCTGGATAAAAGAGGGAGCTCTTCAAGTCAATGGCGAAGCCCGCCGTCCTCGCGACAAACTGAATGGCGGTGAAAAAATTACCGTGTCGGTTGAAATCGCTTCGATCGACCGGCATGCCGCTCAGGATATCCCCCTGGACATCGTCTATGAAGATGACGATATCCTGATTCTGAACAAGCCCTCAGGCCTGGTGGTACACCCGGCGGCTGGCCATGCCGATGGCACCCTGCTGAATGCGCTGCTGCATCATTGCCCCGCTATTGGGCATGTGCCGCGTGCCGGTATCGTGCACCGACTGGATCGTGACACCACCGGCCTGATGGTGGTAGCAAAAACCATCCAGGCGCAAACCGAGCTGGTGGCGCAGTTGCAAGATCGCAGCATGGGGCGTGAATACGAAGCCATCGTGCATGGGGTGATGACCGGCGGTGGTTGCGTCGATGAGCCGATGGCGCGTCACTCCAAAAATCGCTTAAAGATGGCCGTAGTAGGGGTTGGCAAGGAAGCGATCACTCACTACCGGGTGCTGGAAAAATTCCGTTCGCACACCCATATCCGTCTGAAACTGGAAACCGGTCGTACCCATCAGATCCGCGTGCACATGTCACATATCAACTATCCGCTGGTCGGCGATCCGCTTTACAGTGGCCGTGTCCGCTTGACCAAAGGCGCCAGTGAAGAGATGAGAGAGTTGCTGAAGCACTTCCGTCGTCAGGCGTTGCATGCTAAAAAGCTGGAACTCTGGCATCCGCAAACCGGTCAACAGATGAGTTGGGAAATCGATCTGCCCACCGATTTTGAAGCCCTGCGTCGGGTGCTCAAAGAGGATGCCGATAACTGCGACTACGAGCTGTAAACTATGAAACTGATCAGAGCCAGCTGGCCGGTAAAACCAACTATTCATGCCCTGACCACCACCCGTATGGATGGTGTCAGTCAGCCGCCCTACGACGGGTTGAATTTTGCCTACCACGTGGGTGATGATCCGTTACTGGTTGAACAGAATCGTCAGATACTGCAACAGGCGATGGGCCTGAAAAAGCCGGTACAGTGGTTGGAACAGGTGCATGGCACGGCTGTGGTTAAAGCCAGTGATGATGACTGCCCTCTGGCCGCCGATGCTTGCTGGAGTGATGAACCCGGCATGGCCTGTGCGGTAATGACCGCTGACTGTCTGCCGGTGCTGTTTACTGACCGTGCCGGTACACGTGTAGCCGCTGCCCATGCCGGTTGGCGTGGACTGGCTAACGGCGTGCTGGAAAATACCCTGGCGGTATTTGCCAACCCGGCTGATGTGATGGTCTGGCTGGGTCCGGCTATTGGCCCTCTGGCATTTGAAGTCGGGGATGATGTGTTTCTGGCCTTCTGCGAAGACAATCCGCTCGCGTCAGCGGCTTTCATCCAGGCACCCACCAATCCGGGCAAATGGCTGGCGGATATCTACCGGCTGGCGCGTATTCGACTCGCCGCCGCGGGGGTTACTGAAGTCTACGGCGGTGATTTCTGCACCTTTACCGATAGTGAGTACTTCTATTCCTATCGTCGAGATAATCAAACCGGGCGTATGGCCAGTTTAATCTGGATCGATGGCGAATAAATTAGCTGATTAAAATATAACCACTTGAATTGAGCAAAGCGCAGCCCCATTAATTCAGCAACAGTAACAGATGCCGCGGTTGTCCTGATCAACCGCCGCATCCACGCAGAATTAAGGAGAAGGGCATGAGTCCTGATAAATTCACCTCGAAATTAAATGACGCCCTGGCTAAAGCCCAGTCACTGGCGGTTGGTAAAGACCATAACTTTATAGAACCGATTCACCTGCTCGCGGCATTCATCGAACAGCGCGATGGCTCCGTGCGCCCTTTGCTGGGGCAAGCCGGTGCGCAAATGCCACTGCTGAGCCGCAAAATCGGTGAAGCCCTGGATCGCTTACCCCAGGTCAAAGACCCGGATGGTGAAATTCGACTGTCGCAGAATATGGCGCGGCTGTTCAACCTGACCGATAAACTGGCGCAGAAGCGCGGTGACCAGTACGTTGCCAGCGAACTGATGCTGCTGTCGATGGTCGACGACAAAACCGATGCCGGGCGAGTGCTTAAAGAAGTGGGTGTTACCCGTGAAAAACTCACCGAAGTGATCAATAACATACGTGGCGGTGCCGCGGTAACTGATCCCAATGTGGAAGAATCACGTCAGGCGCTGGATAAATACTGCGTCGATCTCACCGAACGTGCTGAAAACGGCAAACTTGATCCGGTCATCGGCCGTGATGAAGAGATCCGCCGTACTATCCAGGTACTGCAGCGCCGTACCAAAAACAACCCGGTATTGATCGGCGAACCCGGTGTGGGTAAAACCGCCATTGTCGAAGGACTGGCGCAGCGCATTATCAATGGCGAGGTGCCGGAAGGGCTCAAACACAAACGTGTCTTGTCGCTGGATATGGGCTCGTTGATCGCCGGAGCCAAGTTCCGGGGTGAATTTGAAGAACGCCTGAAAGCGGTGCTGAATGAACTGTCGAAACAGGAAGGCCAGATCATTCTGTTTATTGATGAACTGCACACCATGGTCGGCGCCGGTAAAGGCGAAGGCTCCATGGATGCCGGGAATATGCTCAAGCCTGCGCTGGCACGCGGCGAACTCCACTGTGTCGGTGCTACCACGCTGGATGAGTACCGCCAGTATGTGGAAAAAGATGCCGCGCTGGAGCGGCGTTTCCAGAAAGTCATCGTCGATGAACCCAGCGAAGAAGATACCATCGCCATTCTGCGTGGCCTAAAAGAGCGCTATGAGATTCACCATAGTGTCGATATCACCGATTCCGCCATCGTCGCTGCCGCCAAGCTGAGTCAGCGCTATATTACCGACCGTCAGCTACCGGATAAAGCCATCGACCTGATCGACGAAGCCGCCTCACGCATCCGTATGGAAATGGATTCCAAACCCGAATCCATGGACCGTCTGGAGCGTCGACTGATCCAGCTGAAAATGGAGCGTGAAGCGCTGAAAAAAGAGAAAGATGACGCCTCGCAAAAGCGCCTGAGTGAACTGCAGCAAACCATCAGTAAACTGGAAAAAGAATACTCCGATCTGGATGAAATCTGGAAGGCCGAAAAAGCCAGTCTGCAAGGCTCACAAAACGTTAAAGAAAAACTCGATCAGGCCCGTGTGGAAATGGAACAGGCGCGCCGGGCCGGTGACCTGACGAAAATGGCCGAGCTACAGTATGGCCGCATCCCTGAGCTGGAAAAACAGCTTCAGGCTGCCGATACAGCCGAACAGGATGTGCAGGAAACCAAACTGCTGCGCAATAAAGTCACCGAAGAGGAGGTGGCCGAAGTTGTATCGCGCTGGACCGGTATTCCGGTTAACAAAATGCTCGAAGGCGAGCGCGACAAACTGCTGCGCATGGAAGACGCCCTGCACCAGCGCGTAGTCGGACAGAGCGAAGCCGTCGTGGCAGTCGCTAACGCCGTACGCCGTTCGCGTGCCGGTCTGGCTGACCCCGCCCGACCCAGCGGCAGCTTCCTGTTCCTCGGCCCAACCGGTGTGGGTAAAACCGAGCTCTGCAAAGCCCTGGCACACTTCCTGTTCGACACAGAAGAAGCCATGGTGCGCATCGATATGTCCGAGTTCATGGAGAAACACTCCGTCGCCCGACTGATCGGTGCCCCTCCGGGCTATGTCGGCTATGAAGAGGGTGGCTACCTCACCGAAGCCGTGCGGCGTAAACCCTACTCCGTACTGCTGCTGGACGAAGTGGAAAAAGCCCACCCGGATGTCTTCAACATCCTGTTGCAGGTACTGGAAGATGGCCGCCTGACCGATGGCCAGGGTCGCACCGTCGACTTCCGTAACACCATCGTGGTGATGACCTCTAATCTGGGATCTGACCTGATACAGGGTTACAGTGGCGATGATGACTACAGCCTGATGAAAAAAGCGGTAATGGAAGTCGTTGGTATGCACTTCAGACCCGAAGTGATCAACCGTATCGACGAACTGGTGGTATTCCACAGCCTGCGCAAAGACCAGGTGGCCGGTATCGCCAATATCCAGCTGGAACGCCTGCGCAAACGCCTGGCCGAACGCGACCTGCGCCTGACCCTGACACCCACCGCCCTGGAAAAACTGGTGGATGTCGGCTTCGAACCCGTCTACGGCGCACGCCCATTGAAACGCGCCATCCAGCAGTGGATCGAAAACCCGCTGGCACAAAAACTCCTGGCGGGTGACTACCTGCCCGGTAGCGAAATCAGCGTAGATGTCGAAGCGGGCGAATTCACCTTCCACTAAACGTCAATCTGCGACTAACGTTCCTCTATCAAAGGCTTGCTCATGCAGGCCTTTGTTGTTTTAATCGAGTAACCACAATTTAAGTAGTCTCACGCTGTGATGGAGCACGGTCCGGGCGGTAGCGTGCTTGAAGGGTGGGGTTTTCAAGCGGTTCCTCGTGTTAGGGTGGATAATGGGCTTCTGACACCCTGAGCACCTTGCTTGAGTACGTGTGTATAAATTTCGGTTGTTTTGACATCTGCATGACCAAGTTGCTGCTGTACCGTGCGGATATCAACGCCCGATTGCAGTAAGTGGGTCGCGAAAGAATGACGTAACGTATGACAGGAAACCGGTTTACGAATACCTGCATTTCTTGCCGCCATTTTAATCAACTTGTTCAAATTACTTTCATCAAAGTGATGGCGACGAAGCTTTTGGCCTGACGGGTCTGTGGTCAGCCGGGAAGCAGGGAAAAGATAATGCCAGCCTAGATCAAATTGAGCATTCGGATATTTGCGCGCAAGTGCATCTGGCATCCATACCCCTGCATAGAGCTTACTGGCTAAGTCTTTTTTGAGTGTGACCTCTATTTGTTGGATTTGAATTTTTAAAGGTGCAACAAGCTCATTAGCCAGTGTTACCAAACGGTGCTTACCACCTTTGCCGTTGATGACACGAATCTGCTGATAGTCAAAATCGATATCCTGGACACGAAGACGCACAAGCTCAATTCGCCGCAAACCCGAACCATATAAAATGGCCGCCATCAAATAATGAGTGTCCTTAAGCTGACTGAGCAAATCTGCCACTTCAACCAAGGTTAGCACCACGGGTAGTTTGCTTTGTTTATGTGACTTGTTGAACCCGCTTAGATCACCAACGGATTGCTTTAAGAACTTGGTTTTTAAAAAAAACGATAGCATTCAACGCCAATGCTTGAGTGCTTGGTGCGACTTGTCGTTCCGTCGCAAGGAACGTAAGAAAGCGTTTGATATCTTCATCATTGAGAAGTGAAGGGTGCTTCTTACCATTGAACAAGATAAAGATCTTGATCCAATACAGATAGGTATCAACAGTGCGGCGTCTGTAGCGTAGGGTGTGCATAAAATCGCTAACAGATTTGAGAAAGGGCGATTTATCCATAAAAAATCCTCATCCATGAGAAATGTGTGGAATTAATGTACCTTATTTGCGCTGGAGAAGTCGAGTCGAATACCTTATTCTTAGCGTGGTATTTTTTGTTGGTGTGGTTTAGTTTTATAAATCAATAAGATATGTATTTTGTTGAATTTTGCTGTATAAATTTAAGGTATACCCGCTAATAAATATTATGAGGTCGAAGACCTCATTAACGGACTGTTAGACAGCCGAGTTACCCATAGTAAGGGAGGAAAATATGGAAGAGTCTGAGATTGAAAGTGTAGGGGAAGCAGAGCAATATCATATGAAAGCTCTTTTTATCCTTCACGAGGTACAGGCGAACAAGCAGGTTTATGGTTCGAACTCGGCGTTATCTGGAGCAAATCCAGCAAATGTTGATTTAGCGCTTCAATATATTAACCGATCAATAGAGATAGTCCCAGAAAACGCTGTATATCTCAATCTAAAGGCATTATTACTTTGGGAAGGAAAAGGAAATAAAGAGGCAGCACTTCCCCTGTTGGAGCGAGCGGCAGAGTTAAGCCCAAGAGATATAGATATTCAAAATAATCTGAACGCAATTAAATCTTCCCAATGTGTCATTGCCACCGCCGCTTTCGGAACTCCTCTAGCAGATGAAGTAAAAATCCTTAGATTATGGAGAGATGATATACTCCGCAAATATTTATTAGGTAGGTTTTTAATTTTCACTTATTATGCCGTCAGTCCACCAATTGCATCATTAGTTGGGCGTAGTAATATTTTACGTGCATCTGTCCGAGTTATATTGCGGCCAATAATACGTTATATAAAAAATATATTATGACTTGTCTAACAATTAATTGTAGTCGCCCGTAAACGGGCTGGGACCTCCGCTGCTACGCAGCTCCGGCCCCTAAATTAGGCGTTGAGACTGTCGGATAAGTCCCCCAGCCCTTGGCGGGTGGCACAGTGTTCCGCTAAAATCACTGAATCGACTTTGAGACCAGAGGTGGCAAGGGATGGCGCGGTACAAGCACTACGATTACAACCAGACCAAAATGATTCCGCTACGTTTTGCGGATCAGATCCAACCTGGCACCTTTGAGTATACGCTGAACCACGTCGTGGATAATGATCTCGATCTCAGCGTGTTTGAATCCCGCTATCGCAATGACGTCAATGGTGCTCCGGCATACGATCCAGCGATTCTGCTGAAGGTGGTGTTATTCTCTTACTCCCGAGGTCTCACCAGTAGCCGCAAGATCGCTCAGGCATGTCGAGAGAATGTGATTTTCATGGCGCTGTCGGCTGATAGCCAACCTCATCACAGCACGATTGCAGACTTTATCTCCCGTATGGATGAAGTGATTGTGCCACTGTTTACGCATGTGCTGATGGTGTGTGATGGACTCAACCTGATTGGCCGGGAAATGTTTGCCATTGATGGCTGCAAGCTACCCTCCAATGCCGCCAAAGAGTGGAGTGGTACACGCGCTGAATTAAACCGTAAACAAGCCAAGATAGACCGTGCGGTTTCACGCATGATGACCGCGCATCAGCACGATGACCGTCAGGATCAACCTCCTGAAATTCTCGCCCGAGAGCAGGCTCATATTGAGAAACTTGAAAAGGTCTCTGCCAAGATAAAAAAGCACTTGGCGACCGCGCCTGAACGGCTCGGTCAGCGTGGCACGCCTGTAAAAGGAAATATCACTGATCCCGATAGTGCAAAAATGAAGACTTCACGGGGCGTGATACAGGGCTACAACGGTGTCGCTGCTGTTGATAACAAACACCAAATTATCGTCCATGCCCACGCTTATGGTGCGGGTCAGGAGCAGCACACCCTGGAACCTATGTTGATGGGGATTCATCGCCAGTTCCGGCAGATACAACCGGACTCCTCGATTCTGCGTGAAGCCAAGATTACGGCTGACAGTGGATTCCACAGCGATGCCAATATGAAGCTGATCTATCGCTTGGGTATTGATGGTTACATTGCCGATAACCAGTTCCGTAAACGCGATCCACGCTTTGCTGAGTCCATAACCTTCAGCACAGCCAAGGCACAGCGACGTAAAGAACGCGGTGGCCAGGTAGCACAACGCTTCACACCCGCTGACTTTGATTATGATCCGCTGACTGAAACCTGCCGCTGCCCAGCAGGCCAGCCTATGTGGAAGCGCTTCAAGGGACTGATAGGTGAACAAGAAACCATCAGCTTCCAGGGCTACCGCCAACACTGCCGAGACTGTTCTCTAAAACATCAGTGCCTGCGTAGACCCAATCAACAAGATGGACGGCAAGTGAGCTTTGCACTGAGTGAGCGCAGACCCCTGTCCAGTTTTATCGAGAAGATGAAGCAGAAGATCGACAGTCCAATGGGTCGCCATATCTACAGCCAACGCTTGGGTACAGTAGAGCCGGTGTTTGGCAACCTGGAAAGCAATAAAGGCTTGAATCGATTTACTCTAAGGGGTAAATCCAAGGTGAACGCGCAGTGGTTGATGTACTGTATGGTGCATAACCTTGAGAAGATTGCGACACAGGGGCAACAAAGGCATTAACGGAGCCAAAAGTCTCTGCATGGTGGCTATGGCTGCCTTAGATAATGAATATCGACTGTTTGAATGAGTAAAACGATTTACTGATTTGAGCAGATCACAATTAACAGAACGATGAAGGGGCTGTCGATGCTGGGGATATTGATGTCAAAATGTCTAATCCGACAGGCTCGTTATACGGTGGTCGTAATAAACCTGATTCGGCCCAAAGCAGACATTGATAATATGCCAAAAGAGCGTTAAATATGGACAATCCTTTAGCAGATCCGCAAAGAGAAAAAAAGGGTGCGGAAACATTTGGTAAATACGACTATCAATATCATTGGGCGTTTAAAAAATTATTGGATGAGCATAGGAAAAAGAAAGAGTACGCCATATTTGTTGAATTGCATGAAGACGTTATTTTTGCGAATTCATTGGAAAAAGAAACCGCTGAGTTTGAGTTTTATCAAGTAAAAGAAAATAGCGGTAGCTCACAGCATACTGTTAATAGCTTAACGAAAATAAAGACCGGTAGTAAAAATTCTATATTAGGTAAGTTGATTGAATCATATCAAGGTAAATCATTCAGCGATGTTATTTCTTCAGCTAGCTTGGTCGCGACAAGCGGATTTAGCAAGTCGATGGTGAAAAATGGACTTGAGCTTGATGAAATAACTGTGTCAGAAATCAAGCTTCGAAGTTTAGCAACCTTTAAAGCCCGCATTCTAGAAGAGTTAGGGCTTGAGGAATGCCCTGTCAATATTCGCTTTATAGTGCCTAGGCTCTTACCAGATTCCCACAGGGAAAGTGTGATAGCTGGAATAGTTGATCTGATATCTGATCTTTATCCAAATAGCCAATGTGATGCGGTTAATATCTATCGCGTTTTGATAGATGAATTACACAGGAAAGGGAAGGTTAAATATGATTACAGTAAATGGGATTCCTTATTGAAGGAGAAATCCTTAACATCTCAAACTGTTCAGAAAACATTTGAAGCGCATAGCAGTATTAAGGGGCTAAACGAGGTGGAAAACTTAGCCAATGATCTGATATCAGATCTAGATCTGAATTTTTCAAAACGACGTAAACTGCTACGTGCAATAAGTGGTTATTACACGAGAAAAGTGTCAAACAGCAATAGTTTATCGCTGAGGTTTGGAAGTGAGGTGAGAAGCCTGTATTCCCAATTCCGGCATTTTGATACAAAAGAGCTCTTAGAAAAGATCGAGAGTTCCTTGGCTGATAAGCTAAAGACAGGCATGGGGAGCTATGATGATTTCATTGCGGCGATAATATGTGAAATCGTGATAGGAGAGTTATGAATAAAGAAAACTATAGGTTGCTGATAAGAAATTTGAGAAAAGGAAAGCATGAAAAACTTTATATTCAAACGCGTAGTGATTCTGTCAGATACCCAAAAATCCGCGAGTCAGTTCGTATTTCAAAAGAAATACAATCTGATAACGGGAGGCCTGGATCATAGCGTAGGCAAAACATCTCTAGTAAAAGCCATGTTATGGGCAATAGGATGTGAGCCACATGATTTATCTAAGTCTTGGAAGGCTTTAGATTGTAAGGTATACGTTGAATGCGATATTGGAGAGGACCAGTGTGTAATTTATCGTTACCAAAACATCATGAAATTAAGTGTTAATGGTGAGCCATTTCAACGATTTTCAAAAATCACTGGACAGTATGCATCTGTTTTTGCCGATTTAGTTGGTTTCAGTGTGTTGCTACCAAATCGTCCACCTAAAAATCAAGAGCCGGTTCTCGAAACGCCGCCACCCGCTTACTATTTCTTACCTTTTTATGTTGACCAGAAAAAAGGTTGGAGCGAAGTATGGAATGGTTTCGATAAACTAGGTCAGTTTGCAGACTGGAAGAGAAAGGTAATAAGGTTCCATACTGGATACTTGCTACCAGAGTACTTTGGAATCGAAGAAGAAATATACGAGTACAAAAAGAAAGAATCTGTAGCTCAAAATGAAATAAAACGTATAAACACGGCGCTGGAAGTTGTTGATGAATATGTACCTAGAACACAATTCACAATTGATAATCAAGAACTAGAAAAGATTACTAAAGAAGTTAGAGAGACACTGCGGGAGCTATCTATTGAGCAGGAGAACATATTAAATGAACTGTCCAGATTAACGTCAGATAAATACCATTTAGACGCTCAGCTAGATCTTGTAACTGAGGCAAGCCAAGAATTAGAAGAAGATTATAAGTTTAGTGTTGAAAATATTGAGGGCGACGAGTTAGAGTGCCCTTTATGTGGTACGTATCACGACAATACAATTATAAGTAAGGCTGAGATTCTTGCCGACAAACAACAATTAAAAATGCAAGAAAACGGATTGAGAAAGCAATTGAAGTCTCTGGACAAAAATATCTCTCGTTTAAATTTCAAGCTGGATCGTGTGCGAGAAGATATTCAGGACATTAATCGCAAGTATACTATTGAAGACTCAGAAGGAAAAAGACTAGAGCTAGTAGACATTGTTGACAGCCTCGCTTCGAGCGCAGTTCAAAAGAATGTAACCCATACCAAAGAACAAAAACAGTTGGCGTCAAAAAAAGCTAATGATAAACAAAAAGAATTAAAGAAAGAACAAGGTAAACTTCTGACAAAAAAAGATAAGGAAGAAAGGAATGAACACTTCCTGGCTCGTTTAGAATCGAATATCCAAAAATTGTCAGCTTCTGGCGTTAACTTAAACGGAGTCAAGTCTCCCGAGGATCATAGAAAAATATTAAAAGATGGAGGTGCGGCAGAAAGTACTCGGGCAATATTAGCTTATCACGCTTCGACGATAGATATGATAAAAACCTTTGGTTCAGAAGCTCTTGCGCCATTCATAATTGATACTCCCAGACAGCATGAGCAAAATGACTTTAGTTATAAGTGTATAATTGATTTAATACTCAGCGGACTCCCTCATGAGCAACAGATTTTTCTTTGTGCGTTGAATGACCCCGTAATTGAAAGCTACAAGGAAAAAGCGAAAGTTATTACCTTAAATAAAAAAGATAAGTTGCTCGGGAATGGGGATTACAAAAAGCTCAGAGATGAGTTAGAGGATATTATCAATTTTGAGTAGTTCGTTTCAACGCCAACTGAACTTCTTATGTATATATATGCACATATTCTAAGTGTCCGCTAATGGGTGGATTTGGGCATCGCGAAGATTCGAAGGTTACGTATAACCAAACGCTGCTGTCGGACAAATTTTCCGCTTCGCTCCACATTTGCCGCAGAGCGTGGCGTTCAGGCTGTAGAAAAACCTCTTCATCTATGGTCTGATGAGATTTTCAGGAGACGGAGGCTCTGGGATGGCTCGATTCAAACATTACGACTACAACCAGATGTCGATGGTGGTCATCAACTACCTGGAACAGATCCAACCGGGTACTTTTGAATTTGCGCTACACTACCTGATCTCTGAAAAACTCGATCTATGTGCTTTTCATCAGCCCTATAAAAATGATGCTGAAGGCCGCCCAGCCTATGATCCGGCTATACTGCTCAAGATTATTTTATTTGCTTACTCAAAGGGCATTACCTCCAGCCGTGAAGTAAGCGCCAATCCAACCACCCAGTTACATCAACTCAGGATTTAAGCTAGCGCTCCAAGGCAGCAGCTTCTCGATAGCATCCACACTCTGCGCGTTGGGTAGCTCTCTGAAGACGACTTTTAAATACTCATACGGGTTCAGGCCATTGGCCTTGGCGGACTCGATCAGACTGTACAGGTTAGCACTGGCTTTGGCGCCCGCCTGGCTGTTGGCAAATAGCCAGTTCTTGCGACCCACGGTGAAGGGACGGATGGCATTTTCCGCACGGTTGTTGTCAATCGGATAGGCACCATCATCCAGGTACCGGATTAACCGATCCCACTGAGAGTGAAGATAATACAGTGCCTTGCCAATCGCCGTTTGCGGTGGCACCTGTGGCAGACTTTTTTCAAGCCAAGCGTGTAATTTATCAATCACGGGTTTGGCATCGTCTTGTCGTCGCCGGTAGCGTTCATCCGGTGGCTGATCTTTCATGGCTTTTTCTAATGCGTATAGCTTCTGGATAAAGGCTAGCCCTTGATCGGCTTTGCCGGTTTTCCCCTTTTTCTGTAGCGCTTTGGCATCCATCAGCTTGCGTCGGGCATGGGCCCAACAGCCTAAGCGGGCAATCTGGTAGTCGGTACAGGCTTTTCCATACCCCTCATAACCGTCTACCATGATGGCATTCACGGTTTCATCCAGTAGGGCCAGCGGCACCTCCTGACGACGAGAGTCCTCATAATGGAATAGCACGGCGGGCTGTTTGGCGAAGCTGCCCATTACCCACATGTAGCTGGTGCTTTGCGCGGCTTTATCCGGCTCGTTCAGTACCTGAAGGGTTGTTTCATCCAGGTGGATGATTGGTTGTGCCAGCAGCTGCTCATGCAGCAGGTTAATCAACGGCTGCACCAACTGACCGCAACGCACCATCCAGTTGGCCAGGTTGGTACGATTCAGTTCCAGTCCAACTCGTTTGAAGATTTCTGACTGGCGGTACAGCGGTAATGCATCACAATATTTTTGTGTGGCCACATAGGCGAGTAACCCAGGGCCTGCGATGCTTTTTTCGATGGGCTGTTTAGGCTTGCAGGCAATGGCATGGTGTTGCTCACAGCAGGGACAGATATATTTCTGGCGGCGGTGAACGATGACCTTGGCTTGTGCCGGGATGATTTCCAGCTGTTCGTGATCTTCTGTACCGATGACTTTGAGCTGGGTGCCATCGTGCGGACAGACCCGTTCTGATTCCGGTAGCTCGTACAGCACGTCTTCACGCGGCAAGTGTGCTGGGAGACTCACTCGGGGCTTCTTGCGGCGTGTATGAGCGGGTACTTCTAAAGTGTTTGCAGTATCAGGAGCGGCGTCTAGCTCGCCCTCCGCATCGTCTAAGGATTCCGCTTCATTGAACAACCCAAGATCAAGTTGATCCTGGGTGAGCTTTTCACTGCTGGGGGCAAACTGCTTGCGGTTGAACTGTTTAATCAGTTCTTCCAAGGTTTGGATACGCCGCTCACGCGACTGCAACAGCGCGTTTTTCTCTTCAAGCTGCGCTTTGAGTTGGGCGTTTTCTTCTTGTAAAGTGGCGGCGTTTTTCATGCCACTATTTTACCAAAAAACTCTCCAAAAAGGATCAGGCAACGTCTTGATAAAAGAGTGTTTTGTGCGGTTTTAATTGCGTAATATCAAAGCCGCGCAACAGCCATTGCCACTGCTCATGATTGATCGTCACCGGATCAGTGGCCCACTGCCTTGGCCACTTGAACTTGTCGCGCTCCAGGCGTTTTTGCCAGAGGGCGAAGCCGGTCTCATCCCAGTACAGCACCTTGAGCTGGGTGCGTTTCTTGTTGCAGAAGACGAACAGCGCCTTGTCAAAAGGTGACAGCAACATCGTATCCTGAACAATAACACTGAGGCCGTTGATGGCTTTGCGGAAGTCCACTGGCTCACAGTGCAGATAGACTTTGATGTCTTCCTGCCATCGGATCATGCGGCCAGCGCCTTCACCAGTTGCGCAATGACCTGCGTACTGGTCGTTGGGAGATGCACTTTAACCGTACCATACTGGATGACGACGCTGGTCGTATCCGCAGGGGTAGGCCTCACTTCCACAAAGGGATCCTTCGGCGAGATGGCTTTCAGCTTGATCCGGCGCAGGCTAAAGTATTTAGGATTTAATCCGCGCACTGAGCAGAACTCAGCCTGGCTCTGGTTGCTTTGCTCAAACTCGTTGATCAATGACAGCCATTCGGCTTTGGTACGGTACTTTCTCATGGAAACCTCCTAGCGTTGAAAGCTGTGAGGTTATCGAGTTGGCTTCAGTTCGAATAGGCGGTGGTTGGATTGGCGCTTACGGTTAACCGGCCTCTGTCCTATTCAAACAGCGGGTTACCTTTCAGTCCCAGTTAGTTTCAGGTTCAGCGCCGGTGTAAGTCCACTCGCTCAGAGTATTGATGCACGCCAGCAGGACGGATAATCAAAGCGACGGGCTTCGAGTTGGGTGTAGAAATCGGGTTTCAGGTCTGAATGACCAGTCAGTGTAAACTTTGGTTTACATATTTTGATTTGTAAACTACAGTTAGCACATGATAGGGAACCTGCGATCAAGTCCCTGATGTGAGATAATCTGAGCCAATAGCCATCAACAAAGACATTCATTCCATGAGCCATCAACTCACCTTTGCCGATAGTGAATTTTCCAGTAAACGCCGCCAGACTCGTAAAGAGATTTTCCTGTCTCGGATGGATGCTTTATTGCCTTGGCCACAGCTGTTAGATGTCATCGAGCCGCACTATCCCAAAGCTGGCAATGGACGCCGTCCCTATCCACTTGAAAGCATGCTGCGTATTCATTGCATGCAGCAGTGGTACAGTCTCAGTGATGAGGCCATGGAAGATGCACTCTATGAGATTGCGTCCATGCGGTTGTTTGCTCATTTATCACTGGATGGGGCTATTCCTGATCGGACCACCATCATGAACTTTCGGCATTTACTGGAAAAACACAAACTGGCCCGCAAGATACTCAAAGCCGTGAATCGCTGGTTATCTGACTGCGGTGTCATGATGCGGCAAGGCACACTGGTTGATGCCACGATCATCGAAGCGCCGAGCTCCACCAAGAATAAAAGCAATCAGCGCGACCCGGATATGCACCAGACAAAGAAGGGCAACGACTGGCACTTCGGCATGAAGGCTCATATAGGCGTAGACGCCAAGAGTGGTTTAACCCACTCGTTGGTAACAACCCCTGCGAACGAACACGACCTGAATCAACTCAATAACCTGCTGCATGGTGAAGAGGAATTTGTGTCGGGTGATGCAGGTTATCAAGGTGCTGAGAAACGGGAAGAGCTTAAAGAGACAGGCGTGGAGTGGCTGATAGCTCAACGTCCTGGCAAAGTCAGAGCATTGAAAAAACATCCGCGTAAAAACAAAGTCGCCATCAAAATTGAATACCTAAAAGCCAGTATCCGTGCCAAAGTGGAGCATCCGTTCCGCATCATCAAATGTCAGTTTGGATTTGTGAAAGCCAAGTACAAAGGATTACAGAAAAATGACAATCAACTGGCGATGCTATTTGCATTGGCTAACATCGTTCGAGTAGACCAAATGTTGCGCTGGCAGCCTAAATCCGCCTAAATTCAGGATTGGCACGGGAAAACGATAAAGTTTAGCCATCAATGGCTTTATATCGGCCAATAACGGCAAAAATCTGCTTAAAAAGCACTCGATTGAGAATGAGTGCCGTCAGCAGAGTAAAAGCTCCGGCTTAATCGCTGGTTCCCTAAAGAATGCCCAGTCCCCCTCACATACTGAAGATCAACAATCAAGGCGATCACAAGGGATCAGCCACCTGATCAAGTTGGCTGACCCCTTGATACTTGATACCTTGATATAATGGAGGCATGTTTGAAAGACACTATTATGCTAGACCTTGATGGCGTCATTCGACATTGGTCCGATGTTGAGGTTAATAACGCAGAAAGGGAACTCGGAATTGCGGTGGGCACTTTGTATTCTTTTGCATCGTCTCAAGAGTTATCATCACTAGCTACGATAGGAGCGATTTCTCATGATGAATGGTGTGGCCGAATCAGAACAGCGCTGTCTTCTGAGTATGATGAAAATATCGCTGAACAGCTGGTGTCGGCTTGGTATACAGCAAGCTGTGAAATCGATTTTACCCTTCTTGATAAAATCAAGCGTTTAGCTCCTATGAGCAAGCTGGTCTTAGTGACCAATGCGACATCGCGTCTTACAGCTGATCTGGATAAAGTAAATTTACTCTCAAGGTTTGATGTTGTGGTGAACTCTTCGACAATAGGTGTCGCGAAGCCAGATCCTAAGTTCTTTGAAAAAGCCTTGGCTTTATCTGAGAGCCAGGCAGCTCACACAGTATTTGTAGATGACAAACTCAGCAATGTACATGCCGCTAGTTCGTTGGGTATTGAGAGCTTTCATCATCAAAGTGTCGTGGATACACTTGAGTTTATCCGCAAGCGTTTCACTTCTACGGCAGTTTAGTAAAGACTGCGTCCTGGATGGCAGAGTCCACACACAGTCTAGAACGCTTGTCGCAGGCATTAGATGCCATGGAGCTATGTTAAGGGGGAGCAGCGCTTCCGTTGACAGATAAGGCTAACGACAAAACTACTAGCCTATCAGATACTGCAAAATATGAGAGTCTAACCATCTAGGCTATCATAGGTTCACGACAAAACCACTAGTCTCTCAGATATTACTAAAAATGAGAGTCTAGATCGTTAGACCTTCATAGATTGACGACAAAACCACTAGTCTCTCAAACTCTACGAAAAGTGAGAGTCTAGGGGGACATCGTTCTTTTATAGTGACGATAACGTGCCTTAAGCATCCTATGTATCAATATTTGACATGCAAAAAGACGTAGATATACTGGACAAAATCATTTGTCATTAATAATTGATATTATTTGAGAGGCTAGTTGGGCGTATGGATCTAGATCTAGAGAACGCGGTGCATTACCACTACGATCAATTTCCGCCTAATCAACTGGATTATGGCAGTTTTGTTAATGCCTTACTTAAAGCAACCGACGCGATTGCCCGCTATGATCAGATGCTCAAAAATATGCACAACAGTGAGATATTACTGGCCCCATTAAGGAATCAAGAGGCCGTTATTTCCTCAAGGATGGAGGGCACTGTGAGTACGATGGATGAAATCCTTAAGTATGAGGCGGACCATGAGAATGATGCGACAGGTACGTCTACGGCTCGATCAGAGGTAATAGAAACCATTCTTTACCAACGAGCATTAAAAGCAGCACAGGGAGCAATGAGCGATGGACATCCTATATCTCAGTCCTTTGTTAAAGCGATTCATCAACGGCTGCTATCTTTTGGCCGAGGAGCTTCAAAATCTCCGGGAGAATTCAAAACAGAACAAAACTACCTCGCCGACAGGAATAAGCGAAAAATACTGTTTATTCCTGTTCGTCCCGAGAAACTGCAGGATGGCTTAGATACACTGTTTGAATATATCAATAACAGCTCTGATCCTGCGCTCATTAAGGCTGCAATGACTCATGTTGAGTTTGAGGCATTGCACCCGTTTAAAGATGGTAATGGCAGAATTGGCCGCATGTTAATAACGCTTATGTTATGGCAATCAGGCACGATAGCGGCACCTCATTTTTATGTGAGTGGTTATTTTGAAGAAAATAAAGATGAGTACATTGACATGATGAGGCGTGTATCAGAATCTGGGGATTGGAATGAGTGGTGCGCATTTTTTCTGGAGGCAGTCGAGCAACAAGCAATAAGCAACTTAGTGATTGCTGAAAACATAAGATCTTTATATGAAAAAATGAAGCAAACATTTGCTGATGTTCTAGCGTCGAAATGGAGTATGACAGCGCTTGATTTTGTGTTTACAAATCCGGTTTTTCGAAACAACAAATTTACATCAAACAGTGGCATACCCTCAGCTAGTGCAGCACGATTTACAAGGATACTGCTGGATGAAGGGATAATACAAACTGTCGAAGAAGCTTCAGGAAGAAGGCCTGCTCTTTATTCATTTGAGCCATTAATGGAGCTTGTTCGAGTATGACGCAGTGAGAACCTAGCCTAATGAAAGTGTGGGAATTAGAGACAGATCGTTTACAGTTGCGGCAGTGGATAGATGCCGATTTCCCCGTGTTTGCCGAACTGAATTCAGATCCAGCTGTTATGCAGTATTTTCCTAAGTTACTTGAACCAGTTGACAGTGATGCGATAGCAGAAAAATGCAGGCAACTGATTGCTGAACGAGGTTGGGGTTTTTGGGCGGTGAGTTTGAAGGATACGGGTTGCTTCATCGGGTTTGTCGGTTTGCATCAGCCTAAGGCTAATTTACCCTTTTCACCCTGTGTAGAAATTGGCTGGCGGCTCCATAAACACTATTGGCGTCGAGGGTTTGCTACCGAGGCGGCCACTGAGGCTTTAAGGTTTGCCTTTGAAGTGTTGTCATTGGATGAGGTGGTGTCATTCACGGCTAGATCCAATCAACCTTCCCGCGCAGTGATGGAGCGCCTTGGTATGTACAACACTCACAATGACTTTAAGCACCCGGATATCGAATCAGACCATCCGCTTTCTGAGCATGTGCTGTATAAGATAACCAGATCGGAGTGGATCAAAGGTTCAGCCTCCAAGCGATAGATCATAGATCAAGCTGGCTGACCCCTTGATCGTCCTGTTTCATCATCTGAATGAAAATCCGGATTAGCTCTGGATCAAACTGTCCTTGATCCTGTTCAGCTTCAAGAATATTCAGTGCTTTTTCTTTGGGCATCCCCGGGCGGTAGACACGGTCACCTGTCATGGCGTCCCAGGTGTCGGCGATAGCAACAATGCGGGCCAGTAGTGGAGTTTCATCACCTTTCAGACCATCCGGGTAGCCAGTCCCATCCCAACGTTCGTGGTGCCATGCTGCGATTTCGGCGAAGGCTCTAAATCGCTTGAGGGGTTTCATTATGGTGGCCGTTATTGTGGGATGCTTTTTCATGTCTTCGTATTCGGCATCGGTCAGTGCTGAGGGTTTGTTCAGGATCGTATCGTGAATGCCGATCTTGCCGAGATCGTGCATTAATGCCCCCTTTTTCAGAAGCGCTAGTTCCTCTTTGTTTAACCCCAGTACTTTTCCCAGTTTGACGGCATAGTGTGAAACCCTTCCGGAGTGGGCCGCTGTGTAAGGGTCTTTGGCTTGCAGGGCTTGAGCCAGAGAGGTCAGGGCTGCCATGTAGGTGCGTTCCTGTTCACGAAGCAGGTCCTGAACGTTTTGCGCAAGTTGGTTGATACCGTTTGCCAGTTGCCCCAGTTCATCTTTTGAGTGGGTATCGATGCGTGTATCAAGCTTTCCGTCTGATAAATCCAGAATGGCACGATGCATTCGCTGTACGGGACCGGTAAGCCAAAAGTGAGTCAGTCCACCCAGTAGTATCAACATGACAGCGCTGCTGAGTAGAATGGTGTTCCACATCGATTGTTCAAAGGGGCCATCAAAGCTGCTGATGGCTTCCTGCAAGCCCGTTATGTCCACCTCCGCTTCTATGCCGGCAATCCTGCCATCATGGATCGTCATGGGGAGTAAATAATCGCCTTTAACCGTATTCGTAGCAGGTTTGCGCTCATGGGTCTCACCCAGAGAAGCTTCCCGTAGGTGGATAACCTGATGGTAGGCAGAACCCGGTTCAAGGGTTTTTGCACCATCCTTGTATTGGCTGTGGGCGAGAATTATGCCCTCGGCATCGAAAACATACAGAGCGGTTACATGTAATTGCCAGCCAAAGTCAGGATGCTGGTTAAGATAGTCTACTTCTTCAGCAAGGGAGTCATCACTCAGCTCAATATGCTCGTGCTCAATATTGCGACGTATCTGATCGAGCAGCAGTTGAATTTTCTGATCCGCTTGGTCAAGAAAGGCTTTTTCAATAACCTGATCTGTTTGCTGTGACAGTAAAAATCCGTTCAGAATCAGTATGGCAATTGCAAACAACAGAAACTTTATTGATAGCGGCAGGCGCAGCCCGCTGTGCGGGTGAAGGCTTTGTGGTGGCTGCGGCACAATAGTTCCTTTTAATCCGGGCGTAGGGGCGTCAAGCTTCAATTATAGAGCCACTAGATTAAATTAAGCTTAATTTATGCCGTCTCTACTATGTTTGATACCCCACTATAGCAGACTTGTGGTCTGCTATAGTGGGGGGTAAAGCATAGTGTCTGGATTGACAAGTTGTTGCGGAGGATCAATATGAATCAAACTGCAGTTACAAAGGACAGCAGAGTCGAGTTGTACCGGATGGTGATGGATGAACATACCTGTCCATTTGGCCTGAAAAGCAAGGATCTGTTAGAGCGTCAGGGCTTCAAGGTTGAAGATCATCCCTTAACCTCTAGTGAGGAGACGGAGGCTTTTAAACAGAAGCACGAGGTCTCGACGACACCCCAGGTGTTTATCGACGGGACACGCATTGGCGGCTATGAGGAATTGCGAGAGCATTTAGGACTGGATGTGGCGGATGAGGATGCTGTTACCTACGAACCTGTTATAGCCCTTTTCGCAACAGCACTTTTTATGGGATTGGCAGTTAGCTGGACCGCAACGGGCAGCTTGCTGAGTGCCAGGATGCCGGAATATTTTGTGGCGATCGCAATGTGTCTGCTTGGGCTGCAGAAGCTTAAGGATGTAGAGAGCTTCAGTACCATGTTTCTCAACTACGATCTGCTGGCGCAGCGGCATGTGCGTTATGGCTATGTGTATCCTTACGCTGAGACAATCGCGGGGGTTTTGATGCTGGCTGGTGTGTTCATCTGGCTGGCAGCACCGCTGGCGCTGTTCATAGGTACGGTGGGCGCTGTCTCGGTGTTTAAGGCTGTTTATATTGATAAACGTGAACTCAAGTGTGCCTGTGTCGGCGGGGATAGCAACGTGCCCTTAGGGTTTGTGTCGCTGACTGAGAACCTGATTATGGTTTGCATGGGGATTTGGATGATATTGCGCATGTCTATACTTTAAGGCGGGGGCTCTGCTGTTGCTATTTTGAGCTAAAAAAAATAGATCAGACCATCGCCGAATTGCTGGAGCACTATGCCAGCGCAAAAGAGATGGACGCTCGGTTATTCGGCACTGTGTTGTTGGCATCTCCTTATATGCTCAGATGCGGTCACCGCTGGGCGTTCTGCTGGAAGTGGTGGATAAGGTCATGTATGCCGCCAAAGACTCCGGTTCAAATCGGATGTGTCTTTACGCCACAATCTGATAAATCCCCGGAGTGCTTGCCTAAACTAACAGCATAGGAATGTGCTGACCTTCAGAGGAGGCCTTGCTGTTTTGCCATCGTCATTGCCAAATCTTCAATCATATCCTCCTGTCCTCCAACAGTACCGCGACGTCCCAGTTCTACCAGAAGATCACGTGCCTGTATGCCGTATTTCTTCTCAGCCCGCTTGGCAAACAGCAAGAACGAGCTGTATACCCCGGCATAGCCTAACGTCAGTGCATCGCGATCAACCCGGATTGGCTGATCCATCATCGGCGTAATCAGGTCCTCGGCTACATCCATGATTTTGTACAGGTCAACACCACTGCTGCAGCCCATACGTTCCAACACTGCCACCAGCACTTCTAACGGGGTATTGCCTGCTCCAGCACCTAGACCCGCGACCGATCCGTCGATACGCGCTGCCCCAGCTTCAATTGCCGCCAATGAGTTAGCCACACCCATTGCCATATTGTGATGACCGTGAAAACCTATCTCGATCTGGCTCGGTAACTCAGCACGCAGCAGGCCTATCTTCTGTGTCACTTCATCCGGCAGCATATAACCGGCTGAATCGGTGCAATAGATACAATTAGCGCCGTAGCTCACCATAAGCTGAGCCTGTTCGAGTATTTTTTCAGCACTCGCCATGTGGGCCATCATCAGGAAACCGACAGTATCCATTGCCATCTTGGCTGCCATGCCAATATGCTGTTGCGAAACATCCGCCTCAGTGCAGTGGGTGGCAACTCGGATGGTATGCACACCGCAGTCTCTGGCCATCTTCAGATGATCGACTGTGCCTATACCGGGTAGCAACAGGGCCGATATTTTGGCTTGTTTCATCTGCGGAATAACGGCGTTCAGGTAGGCTTCATCGCTGTGTGCCGGGAAACCGTAGTTAACGGATGCGCCGCCAAGGCCGTCGCCGTGTGTGACTTCAATCAAAGGCATTCCGGCCTCATCCATCGCACTCGCGATACTGACCATCTGCTCCAGTGAAATCTGGTGACGTTTGGCATGCATGCCATCACGCAAGCTCATATCGTGCAGGCGAACTGATCTACCCTTCAGATTCATAATCTATTCTCCTCAGTCAATTCAGCCCTGGGTGGTAATGAAATCATGCCATTCGCGATTTCTTCAGCGAACATCTCAGCCGTATGCAAACTGGCCGCCGTCATAATGTCGAGATTGCCTGCATACTTTGGCAGGAAATCACCTAAGCCTTCGACCTCTATGAACAAGGACACACGATTGCCGTCGAAGACCGGTCCATTAACCAGGCGGTAGCCGGGCACATATTTCTGAACTTCTTTGACCATTGCAGCAACTGATGCGCTGATAGCTTGCTGATCAGGATCACCCTCGGTCAGACAGTGGACGGTATCCCGCATCATCAGCGGTGGTTCTGCCGGGTTGATAATAATGATCGCTTTACCTTTTTTGGCACCACCGACCTTCTCTACAGCCCCTGCCGTTGTGCGGGTGAATTCATCAATGTTGATACGAGTTCCAGGCCCTACTGAGCGGGAGGAAACGGTAGCGACAATTTCAGCATAACTGACCGCTTGTACCTGAGAGACGGCGGCGACCATCGGGATGGTTGCCTGGCCTCCGCAAGTCACCATGTTGACATTCATTTCCAGATTGCGCGCATGATCAATCAGATTCACAGGTGGTACGCAAAAAGGACCGATGGCAGCGGGGGTCAGATCGATCATAATGACTCCCAGTGCATTCAGTTTGCGGCTGTTTTCAGCATGAACATAGGCCGATGTGGCATCAAAAGCGATACGGATATCATCTTCCACTACCTGCTGGAGAACTCCATCGACGCCGTCAGCACAGGTCTTGATCCCCATCTCACGGGCACGCTTCAGGCCTTCAGATTCCGGATCGATACCTATCATCCAGACAGGTTCAATCCATTCAGAGCGTTGCATCTTCATCAGCAGGTCGGTTCCTATATTTCCGGGACCAATAATCATAGCTTTGAGCTTGTGCGACATGCGCTTTTCCTCTAAAGAGTCGTTGTTTATAGAGTCAGGCCACTGCAAATGAACTCAGCCTATGGGCTCTATATCTTGCTGCCCGTTCACCAAACGATTAATCCTGAGCGGATTGTTATTTTGCAGGGCCGCAGGTAAGCAGTCGTTCGGGAAGTTCTGGAAGCTGACGGGACGTAAAAAACGTTCAATGGCGCGACTGCCGACGGAGGTGGAGTTGGTGATAGAGCATGCGGGATAAGGACCGCCATGTGTCATGGCATCGCACACCTCAACACCAGTTGGGAAGCCGTTCACCAAAACCCGGCCCACTTTACGGGTCAACTCACTGATCAGTGCCGGATAATCCTGCAACTCATTTTCTTGTGCCCAAAGCGTGGCGGTTAGCTGTCCTTCAAGTTGCTCTGCCGCGTTTAACAGTTGTTCGGAGCTGACGGTTTCAACCAGTAACGAGCAGGGGCCGAACACCTCTTCATGCAGCACAGCACAGTCTTGCCATTTAGCAAACGAGGTTCCAAACAGGGTAACGCTGGCACGGTTGGTGGCTTGTTCACCTTCACTGATCAACTCGGCTTCGGTACGGTATTTGTCTTGCTGCTGGCAATAGCCGTTAAGAATACCTGGATTCAACATCACACCAGGTTGTGCTGCGGTAATAATGTCCGCTACGCGTTTGCGGAAGCGGTTAAGCCCGTCTCCTGCCGCGGCGATTATCAGTCCTGGGTTGGTACAAAACTGACCGGTTCCCAGAGTCAGCGAGGCGACAAATGCTTCTGCCAGAGCTTCTGCACGTTCATCCAATGCACGCGGCAGCAAAAAGACCGGGTTTATGCTTCCCATCTCGGCATACACCGGGATTGGGTCTGGTCGTGCAGCCGCCAGATCACAGAGCGCTCGACCACCACCAAGCGAGCCGGTGAACCCCACCGCTTTAATAGCTGGATGCTGCACCAGCGCTTTACCGATATCGTGCCCTTTACCCTGTATTAAAGAAAATATACCGGCGGGCAGTTTGCAGTAATCCACGGCACGGGCTATCGCCTTCGCTACCCATTCTGACGTTCCGGGGTGAGCCGCGTGTGCGCGCACGACGACCGGGCAGCCAGCCGCCAGGGCAGAGGCTGTATCGCCTCCGGCTACCGAAAAGGCCATCGGGAAGTTGCTGGCGCCAAACACCACAACCGGACCCAGGGGGCTATTACACTGACGGATATCTTCGCGTGGGAGTGGTTGGCGTTCTGGCAGTGCTGTATCAATGCGCGCCTGGAGGAAATCACCGCGGCGTACCACTGTTGCGAATAAACGCAACTGGCCGGTTGTACGAGCCGTTTCTCCACGAACTCTTGCCTCTGGTAAACCGGCTTCCTGGCCAATACGGACCACCAGCTCATCGACAATCGCTTCCAGTTCAAATGCGATGCGCTCCAACAGCAGCGCCCGGGTTTCAATCGCGACCGACGAGAAAGCCGGAAATGTGTCGCCAGCCAATTGGCAGGCACGGTCTATGTCGGTAAGGGTCGCATGTCTGAACTGCCCATCTAGCAGCGCTGTGCTTGCGGCATCGACCGCTTGAAAACTCTTATCACTATCAGCCTGGAATTCGCCGTTGATCAGATGTTTGCCGTTAAAATTCATGTGATTTCTCCTCATATACTGAGTAGTTAAAGTTGCTCAACGCCAAAATAATCCGGTTCTGCCACTACCTGCCAACTGTTGCTCAGGGGCTTTCCGAAGGCATCAGCCTGGATTTCGAAGGTATCGCCTTCGGCGGTACGCATATCGGCAAAACTCAACGTCGCTGTGCCAAAATAGTGCAGGTTCACATCGCCGCCACGACGGAATAATTTATATTTAAAGTGGTGATGTTCGAGGTTGGCTATCGTGTGTGACATGTTGGCTTCGCCGCTGAGAAACGGTTTCTCCCAGACCGTTTCGCCGTTTCGGATGATTCGGCTGGTGCCTCGGATATCATTTGGCAGCTCGCCAACCAGAAGTTCGGGGCCAAAGCTGCAGACTCGCAGTTTGGAATGTGCCAGGAACAGGTAATTCTGTCGTTCGGTGATGTGATCAGACAGCTCATTGCCTAAGGCAAAGCCAACCCGAAACGGTGTGCCATCAGCAGCATTCAGATAACAGCCAACCAGTTCCGGCTCTTCGCTGGCGTCCAGGCTAAAAGAGGGGATAGGGAAGGTGTGTTCTGGTGCAACCAGGATGCTGCCATCACCTTTATAGAACCATTCCGGTTGCACACCGGCCGTTCCGGGTGTGGGCTTACCCCCTTCCAGACCCATACGAAACATTTTCATTGAGTCAGTCAGCTGCTCAGTATCATGATCAGCGCTGTGCATTTTGTCCCGGGTACTGGCACTGCCAGTATGAGTCAGACCGGTTCCGGTGATGTAACAGTGCGCTGGATCGGGATGATCCAGCGGTACTAATACGCGCCGCTGTGCCAGCAAGTCGCTCAAACTATCCGGCTCTGTAACGCGGGTGTAACTGTCAATGTGTGTTTTCAGGGGGCTGCCTGCGGCAATCGCCTTCTGAGCCAGTGTATAAGTCGTTCCAGCTCCCTCCAGACGCTCAATCTGTTCGCCATTTTGAACGTTAACCAGACCTACCTGACGCTGCCCGCCGTTATCAATATATTGAATCAACCGTATTAATTGAGTCATTGAAGCTAACCTCCTTAAAGTAACAACTTAATGGGAGTGGCGGGGAACATCAGCGCCACGGCAACCTACAAGAAAATCAAAATCACACCCTTCATCGGCTTGAAGAACATGATCAATATAAAGGCTGCGATATCCGCCTCCGGCAATAAGAGGATTGACTGGCAGGTTTTCCGCACGTGCAGAGAGTCGTGCATTAAGCTCATCTTCAGAAATATCCAGATGGAGTCGGCCCTGGCTACAATCCAGCTCGATCCAGTCGCCATTCTGCACAACGGCAATTGGGCCATTCGCCGCGGTTTCCGGTGCCGTGTGCAACACCACTGTTCCATACGCCGTGCCGCTCATGCGTGCATCGGAAATACGCACCATATCGGTTATACCCTGCTCAAGTAGCTTGGGCGGCAGACCCATGTTGCCGACTTCTGCCATACCCGGATAACCCCGGGGACCACAATTCTTTAACACCAGAATTGAGTTTTCATCGACGTCAAGATCAGGGTCAGCAATACGGGCTTTGTAGTCATCGTAGTCTTCAAACACCACGGCCTGTCCACGATGTTGCATCAGATGAGGGCTGGCCGCCGAGGGTTTGAGGACGGCTCCACGAGGTGCAAGGTTTCCGCGCAACACACACATGCCGCCATCACTGACTAACGGATTGTCGAGTGCACGGACCACCTCTTCGTTGTAGTTAGGCGCATCAGAAACGTTTTCCCACAGCGTCTTGCCATTAGCGGTAAGCGCATCTTTATGCGGTAACAGGTCAGCATCACCCAGAGTACGCAATACAGCGGGTAGGCCGCCGGCATAAGAGAAATCCTCCATCAGGAAACGACCCGATGGCATCAGATCCACCAGTGTTGGTGTTCCACGGCCGATGCGTGTCCAGTCATCCAGCTCAAGGTCAACGCCAATACGACCGGCAATCGCCTTGAGATGGATTACGGCGTTGGTTGAACCGCCGATGGCGGCATTAGTGCGAATAGCGTTCTCGAAGGCTTCACGAGTCAGAATCTTGGAGAGTTTGAGTTCTTCCCACACCATATCGACGATGCGCATGCCGGATAAGTGGGCCAGCAGGTAGCGGGATGCATCAACCGCAGGAATAGCCGCATTGTAAGGCAGTGTCACACCCAGTGCTTCGGCCATGCAGGCCATAGTAGACGCCGTTCCCATGGTGTTGCAGGTGCCTTCAGAGCGCGACATGCTACGCTCTGCACTGAGAAACTCTTCAATTGAGATGTTGCCTGCTTTGACATCCTCGTGCATCTGCCATACGGCGGTGCCGGAGCCGATGGTTTTACCCTTGTGCTTACCGTTCAGCATTGGACCGCCGGACACCATAATCGCTGGAATGTCACAGCTGGCAGCACCCATGAGTAGTGCCGGAGTGGTTTTATCACAACCCGCCAGCAGCACCACCGCATCCATAGGATTGCCCCGTATGGCTTCTTCGACATCCATACTGGCTAAGTTACGGGTAAACATGGCCGTGGGGCGAAGGTTCGACTCGCTGTTGGAAAACACCGGAAATTCAACCGGGTAACCACCGGCTTCGAGTATGCCTTGTTTCACCCGTTCTGCAATACGACGAAAATGCGCATTGCAGGGTGTCAGATCTGACCAGGTGTTACAGATACCAATAATAGGTTTACCTTGAAATTCATGGTCAGGAATGCCGGTATTTTTCATCCATGAGCGGTACATAAATCCATTCTTGTCAATGCTGCCAAACCATTGTGCTGAGCGTAGTTTTACATTCTTGTTCATCTGGTTTTCCTTTTTGTCTGGTGCTCCCGGTACAGCAGTCGACCGGGGTAAATAATGAGTTGTGATGGCTCAGAGAGCCCAGGTTGATATCTGCGGATATTTCAGCATCAGGCCCAATACCAGCAATTGAATGACTATGAACGGCAGCATGGAGCTGAAGATATCTTTAAGGCTGATGTCAGGTGGTGCCACGCTCTTCAGGTAGAAGGCAGCGGGACCAAAGGGGGGGCTGATGTAAGACACCTGCATATTGATGGCGAACAGGATGCCAAACCACACAGGGTCAAAGCCCAGTTGTACAACAATTGGGATGAAGATCGGTAAACAGAGCATGGCGATACCGATCCAATCAAGAAACATTCCCAGCAGCAGGAAGATCAGCATCATCACCAGGATAATAACGATCGGTGCGACATCCAGCCCCATAATGGCGTTCGAAACGAAACGGTTACCACCCATCAGGTTGTAGACGCCAACCAGACAAGCTGCACCGATACCGATCCAGACGATCATGCCGCAGGTTTCCAGCGTTTGAGTCAGGCTTTGGCGTAACACTTTGAAACTGAATTCGCCGCGCAGCTTAACGGCTAACAGTACGGCCGCAGCGCCCATGGCTGCCGCTTCCGTGACGGAGGCGATACCGCCATAGATACTGCCAAGTACCAGCCCCGCAATAGCCAGTGGTGCGGCGATTCCTTTTGCTGCTGAAAAGAAAGTTAGTTTTGGTTCGTCAATATCAGATAAGACGCCTACGCCGCCCTTGGATGGCGTCCGCCAGCAGATAAAGACGACATAGGCCATATAGGCTGCCATCAAAAGAAATGCAGGCACGAACGCTGCTTTGAACAGGTCGGAGATAGAGACTCCGCCAATCAGACCGTAGATAATCAATACAATTGACGGCGGTACCATGGTGCCAAGCGATCCACCCGCGCAGACAACACCAATAGCTATGCGCTTATCGTAACCAAGGCGGAGCATCTGTGGCAGAGCCAATACGCCGAGTAAGACGATTTCGCCACCGATAATGCCGGAGATGGCAGCCAGGAAAAACGCAACCACCAGTGTTTGCACGGCGACACCACCGGGAAGCCGTCCCGAGAACACGCGCATCGAATTAAACAAGTCACGCGCCATCCCTGATCGGTCAAGTAAACCGGCCATAAATACGAACATGGGTACCGCGACAAGCGAGTATTCGGTGATAAAACCGTAAATACGGGTGCCGACTAGCGGGATCGCATCCGGTCCAAACCAGCCCAGTGTAAATATTACGGCAACCAACCCGGTGACAAATGCCAAAGGCAGACCCAGGAGGAGTAGCCCGAAAATAGATGACACAATTAGATATGTTGCAACTTCAATAGTCATGAAAATATTCCTGCAGCGACAAGTTCAGGGTTTACGGCGGAAAAAAGCGCCTAGCCGGACCAATAGCTGCATAGCCATCAGTACAATGGATAGCAGGATGATTATTTTGGTGTATGCCGGAAGCGGGGAGTCCCACGATGAGCCAGAGGTTTGCAGACGCCAATCCCCTGTTGGTGTATGGGTAGCGTTGTAGGACAATACCCATGCGGCATAGCCGATGGCGATACAGAAACCTATACCAATCAATAAATTAAGAAGTCTTAGCCACTTCTGCATATTGCGCGGTAGCATGTCATGCAGAATATTGATTTGGATGTGTCGGTTTCGAGCCAGTGCATAAGGACCACCCAGCGCAAAAATTGCTGCCACCAGAAATATAGTGGTTTCATGGGCCCAGATGGTTGGCGAATTAAATAGGTAGCGAGCAATCACTTCATAGACGCTGATCAGCATGGCCACCAGTACCAGCCAGGCGCATAGCTGTCCGGCTTTTTCGACTAAGCGATCAAATGCAGTGATTTCCTTGTCAGCATCAGGTAACGAAGCATCAAGCTCGCTACTACCGTGCAGGCCGGTTAGTTCCAGCTCTTCTTCAGTTGGATGATTTATACTCATAAGGACGCGTCCGGTCTGAGATCTGCCGCTAAACAAGCGGCAGATCTATTCAGCTAGGTATCAGAGGAGATCGTGCTGCTCTAGATAGGCGGAGATAGTGTCTACCGCTTCTCTGGCTTCCGGCGACTTTTCACGCCAGTTATTCCATTCGCCCTGAGCCGCTGCACGGAATTTTTTCAGTTCCTCAGGCGGTAGCGTAGAAATCGTAATGCCATCGGCTTCGGCCAGCGTGACCTGTTCCTGATCTGCTGTGGTCAGCTGTGTGTAGAGGTTATCTACAAATTCATCAACACTGTCTTCAAGCAGTTGTTGTGTGTCTTCAGATAAACCATCCCAAATACTTTTATTCAATGAGATGTCAATCATCGGCATAGAGTGAAAGCCTGGGTAGGCAGCAAAGGGAGCGTATTTGTAGTAGCCCTGAGAGTAGTTAGTAGCAAAAACAGTGTAATCAGCCGCATCGATAACACCTTTCTCCAAGGCGGTATATACCTCTGACGTAGGCAGATTCACCGGCGCAGCACCAACCAGTTGGAAAACGTTGGAAACCATGCCTTCAGGAGCCCGAATTTTCAAACCTTCAAAGTCTTCAAGCGTTTCAATTTTTCGCTTGCTGACCAACGCTTCAGGAATCATTGCTCCGGCGCGGATCAGGTGCACGTTATAGGGTTCGATTAAGCGGTTGTAGCGATCTTCACCTCCGGCATCACGCATATAGCCGAGGAACTGGTAAGGGTCGGACCAGGCGCCCACCATATTGCCAAAGACAGCAAAGGCTGGGTTTTTACCGGCAAAGTAGCTAGGGTCAGTGATTTGGCCCTGTAAGATACCGGCGCCGACTGCATCCAGGGTTTCATTGTTATTGACAATTGAAGAGCTGGGCAGCAATTCAATATTAATTTCGCCGTTAGTTTTGGCGGCAACATCGTCGGCCCACTCCTGAGCAATGCGGTACTGCTCGTCTCCGGAGTTAACATTAATCTGGAACTTCCAGGTTTCTGTGGCATGCGCCGATACAGCACCGATGGTTGTCATTGCAATAGCCATAGCAACAACGCCTGATTTCAGACAAAAGCGAGTGTTATTCATCCTGTTCTCCGAATATTATTGTTATATCGTGCCAGAAAATGGGTTATTCAAAGCCAGTTGCTAAGCAACAGGCTGTGTTTTTGGCAGCGAGAACCCAAAGCCTAATAGACCCGAAACCATTGAACAAATATGAATTTTGTTATTTAGTATATATAAATAGATATACCTGGAGAGTCTTGTGCGTCCTATTAATGCCAACTGGTTTATTCGAGCCCGGCTCAAACATCGCCACTTACTGGTTTTGGCGGCCTTGGGAGAAACCTGTAATCTTAATCATGCGGCAGAAGGTCTTGGAATATCTCAGCCCGCTGTATCCAAACTGCTGAAGGAGCTGGAGGAAGGCGTGGGAGTCTCTCTGTTTGAACGCCATGCACGCGGTGTTACGCCCACGGTTTATGGTGAAACCTTAATTCGCTATTCGGTCGATTTGCTGATTACCATGGATAATGCTTTCGACGAAGTGAATGCAATCCGCCAGGGTCTTAGCGGCCATGTCCGGATAGGGACTGTGTTGACTCCCTGCGCCGATCTTATTCCGGAAACTATTGATCGAATTCGAGCTTCTCATCCAGACCTTGAAGTCACAATCCGCACCGACTCTAGCGAAGACTTGCTAAGTGCTCTGAGAGACGGGGCATTGGACATCGTTATTGCCCGTCAGCAGCAGGCATACACCCATCTTAACTTTCACTACGAACCCATGTACCGCAAGCCGTTATTCCATCAGCCTCAATATCCGAAACCCGTCTATCCGGAGAGGCCTGCGTCAGATTCACTCTTCTTTGCCGATGCCGTTTATCCAGACCCTGTCTATCCAGAGCCGATGTTCCCTGAGCCTGTACTAGTATGCGCGCGGCATGCTCATCCGCTGATTACAGCGGGAAAACGTCTGACGCTGGCTGATCTGCTCACCAAAGAATGGGTTTTACCGCCCAGTGGCAGCGTGATGCGAGCAGAGTTCGAGGGGATGTTCCGACGTAACGGCATGTGCCTGCCCAATCATATAATCACCGCCGAAAATCTGCTGATAGTCACCAATCTACTGGAAAAAAACAGCATGCTCACGCTGCTGCCGGAAGCAGTCATGGGTCATTACAACAAATACGGCATGATGGGTCAGGTGCCGGTAGAAGCGCGTCTGCAGCGAGAGCTTGGCCATAGTCTGGAACCCTATGGGTTAATTCATAAAGGTGAAAACATATTATCACCAGCTTCACGTGCGGTTCTTGAATTATTAAGAAAAGCGAAGAATTATAATCACCAACCCTTAATACAACCCGTTTAGTTATAGCCCGCTCAGGTGGGTTTAATACGGCTCACATGAGTATGCAGGCTTAATGTAAGTGTCACTGTTTGTTCACGAACAAGGCTTACCCTTGTCCCCCTGAATTTATTTGCTTTATTTCACAAGGGGACTGTGAACCATGTCGAAACTCACCACCTCAGCGATGACGGTCGCTTTTTTCGCGCTGCATGCTTTCGCCTCAACGGCCAGTGCAGCCTGCATTGAGGGCGGCGATGCAACTAATCCTACCTTGACCTGCACGGCAACTGACAGTGGCAACATTGATGACAACCGTGACAACCTTTCCGTTAATGTCGACAGTGATGCCCAGATTGTTCGCGCGAGTGGCCGCCCGGTGCAATTGGAGGGTTCAGACCAATCGATCACCAATCAAGGCTTAATCGAAAGCGGTGATGATGATGCGATCCGGGGCAAGGGCGTGAACCTGACGGTGGACAATTACGGCACCATACGTGGTGGTGATCGCGGTATTCGTCTGCAGGATGACGCTGATGGTTTTACGTTGATTAACCGGGAAAGTGGCCGGATATTCGCGGTTAATCAGGCCGTGCGTCTGGACAATGGTGATGAGCTTGTGAATGCAACTATCACCAATTACGGTTTGATCGAAAGTTTAGATGGTCGAGCCATCCAGAGTCGTGGCCCCGGCAGTAAAGTTTTCAATTACGGTACCCTGCGAGGTGGTGAAGAAGTTATTGAAGCGCGTGAGGATTTTTACCTAGAAAACCATGGCACTATCGCCATCCATGGGCTTGAGTGGGATGCGGTGACACGAACTTGGACTAAGGATGATGCGATTGCGACGGCTGATCAGGATGGTGTGCAATTCGCCAGCGGGGAAGTGCATAACTATGGTCTGATTATGTCCACTGATGATGGGATCGACTTCGACGAGGGACTGGTGCATAACTACGCCACGGGCGCCATTATTTCTGCTGGGCCGAATAATGATCCAAGTAAAGGTGGCATCGATGTAGACCCCTTGTTCGAGCCGACTGTTGGCGCTGCTCGTGTCGCCGGGCCGTTGACCATTATTAACGAAGGTTATATTGAAGGTGGACGTGCCATCGCTACTGATGATGCCAGTACGGCACAGATCACTATCGAAAACAGCGGGACCCTGCTGGGCCGTTCGGGTACGGCCATTGGCCTGGCGCCTGGACAGGGCAATAGCAGGTTGACTCAGAGGATTGGGGGCGTGATTCTGGGTAATGTGTTATTCGGCTCAGGTAATGACGTTCTGGAAATGCGCGGGGGGCAGATTAATGGCGATATCAGTATGGGGGCCGGTGATGACGTGATGGAATATTATGCTGGACGGATCAGCGGCACAGTTGATATGGGTACGGGCACCAACACGCTACGGGTGTTCGCCACTCAAGTCGGCACACTGACTTTTGCTGCCGCGCCTGAAGTCGTGGATATGTCCTCCGCCCCGGACTACGCGCTTTTTGCTGGATTGACCCTGGCTGTGGCCGAGCCGCGTGCTTTTGCCGCCATGGATGAGGTGGCGGCACGGTTGAATTACGGGCTTGCTGGCGCGGTATTACGCCCAGCATTAGGCTCTGGCTGGTGGGTCAGCGGTAATGGTCGTGTAGCCGAAGATGATCGCAGCAACGGGATTCTGGCTGGAGGACGTGATTTCGGCAATATCGGCTTATATGTAGTACACAGCCGCGGCCAGGACGATGCGTTGCATAAGGTGGACCAGCAAGGCACTGCGATCGGCCTGCGTAGCGGATGGATTGCGTCGGACAATATGCGGATTAGTGGTACCCTGTTTGCCGGTATAGGTGAAGCTAGCATCGATAGCCCAACCTGGGCTACAGGTTCTGGTGAAGCTGATGGTCATTTCGTGGGTCTGAGCGCACGTATCGATCATGCACGTCCTGCCTCTGCTGATGCTATGGGCAGTTTATTGTCGGCGCAACTGGGCGTGACCCGGTACAGTCATGATGCCTTTACCGTCAGTGGTCTGGGTGGGGCTAAGTTCGCTTCCCGCGATGTGACCACCGCCTTCCTGTCGGCAGAAGCTGCTCTGCCAGTGAAACTAAACAATGGCATGGAGTTACGTCCTTTCATTGGTGCTCACACACTGTTCACTGATGCCGACCAAGTGACTATGAGCCTTCCCGGGGGGAGTACCACCTTCGCCACCGATGGTGATGAATCTGTGTCTGGCCTAAATTTTGGTACTGAGTTGCACCTGTCCCGCAATGTCGCGCCCTGGCGCCTAAGGCTAGAGGCGCAGCTCGAAGACGACGGTACTAAAGCTCTTGCACTGGGCGCTTTTATCGCCTTCTGATCGCCGTATCAAGCGAGCACCCCCCCCCCCTCGCCGCCATAGGCAGGGAAGGGGTGCGATGTTATTTGCGGCTTCACTTTATCTATTCAGTAAGGTTAGTTAGGGTGACTAACTAAATTATGTGAGCGGTATTTTAGAGGCCTCAATGGATTTACGACAAAGCCTGCAACGGTTGGAGTGGCATCTATGGAACCAGTGGCGTGAGCAAGCCAGGCACAGTGGTCATCTCGATCTGACCAGCAGCGAATTACAATACCTCTACACACTATTGGCTTGGGATGATAAAGGGATACGTTTGACGGAGCTGGCTGAGTGCATGCAGGTCAGCAAAGCGTCAGCTAGTACCATGACCCGTAAGCTGGAGCAACGTGGCTACCTTTCGCGGCAGCCCTGTGTTGAAGATGCACGGGCACAGTTGCTTATTCCAAGTGCCAAAGCGCTAAGCCTGAAACAAAAAGAACCGATGATTTATCAAGCGGCGCTGCAACATTTTGAGCAGGCGCTTTCTGCTGAGGAGTTGCAGCAATTGGCTTGCTTGCTTGATAAGGCTTGTCGGGATCTGGATCTGGGTGAATTTTATCCACCTCAGCTATCACAACCTCCGTACAAGCACAATTGAAGGACGTGGAATCACTGATGAAAAGTCATTTAGATGACAGGGATTTGTTAGAACGCAGCCCTGTAAGCCAACTCTTTCTCAAGTATGCGCTGCCCAGCGTAGTCACCATGCTATTCTTTGGTATTCAAAATCTGATAGATGGCGTTGTGGTGGGTAACCATCTTGGGCCAGATGCCCTGGGTGGGGTCAATATCATTCTGCCGCTGTTTAGCGCCATTATGGTGATAGCGCTGGTTGTCGGCATAGGTAGCCAGACACTGGTCAGTATGGGGTTAGGTGAAAACAACCTTACCAAAGCCCAGGATGCCATGACCACGGGTTTCTGGTCTCTGGTTTTGGTTAGTCTGGTGGCGATGGTGAGCTTACTACTCTTTGCAGAGCCGCTGACTCAACTTATGGGTGCTGATGAACGTTTGTTACCGCATGCACTGGCGTACTTCAAAGGGCTAGTGCCCTTTATTCTGCCGATAACCCTTTGTTTTTATTCGGATGTTATGTTGAAAGCGCTGGGGCACCCTAAATTTTCGATGATCATTATGTCGTTGGTGGTGATCATTAACCTTGTCCTCAGTCTGTATTTTGTTCTGGGTATCGGTATGGGAACGATGGGGGCGAGCCTGGCGACCGGCATTGCCTTTACCATCGGCCTGGCGATGTCAGCGAGTTTGACTTTCAATCTGAAGCAGCGATTGTCGATGCTCAAAGGGCGCCTGCGCATGCCTTTGCTGATCAATGCCGTGTATAACGGCTCCTCCGAAGGTGTCTCGGAACTTGCGGCTGCAATAAGCATACTGATCATCAATCTAACCGTTGTAAAAATGCTGGGAGCCGATGGCGTTGCTGCATTCACGGCTATCAACTATATCAACTTTGTAGGGATACTGTTGTTCCTGGGTATTTCTGATGGATTAATCCCGGTGCTGAGCTATAACTATGGTGCAAAGAACTATGAGCGGGTAAAGCACATTTTTCGTTTTGCCGCGATGGTGAGTATGGGAATAGGTCTTGTGGTGTTCATCGCACTGCAAGGATTTGGTGAATATGCTATAGGGTTGTTTTTCGATCAGAGCAATGCGCGGGTGTTCGAGCTAGCCTTGGCTGGTTTGCATATCTCCGCGTTCGTGTTTTTGATGAATGGTATCAACATACTGATTACAGCTTATTTTACCGCGCTTGGGCAGGCACTGAGCTCCATCATCGTTGCGGCATTGCGTGGTGTTGTATTCGTGGTGATTGGCGTGGCGTTATTACCAAAATTTTTGGGTATTAACGGTGTCTGGATCACCATTCCACTGGCGGAACTTATGGCGCTAGGTGTTGCGTGCCTCTTGGTTTTAAGAGTCAATAAGAAGTTTACTCATCTGCATGAATCTTAATCCGGTAGAGTACGCAGTACATTACTGGCAGCACTATCAGAGTTAATACTGTGGCGACACCGAGACCGCCAATCAGCGCGACCGCCATGCTGGCAAAGAACGCATCACTGATCAGCGGAATCATTCCCAGCATGGTGGTTAGTGCCGCCATTGCTACTGGCCGCACCCGGCTGACCGCTGCGCGTACCACCGCGTGATAGCGGTCCTGATGCAGCGGCAGCTGCACGTTGATCTCTTCTACCAGTACGATAGCATTTTTGATCACCATGCCGATTAAACTCAGTGTGCCGAGCAGCGCCATAAACGAGAAGGGTAAACCGCTAAGTAGCAGTGCGGCCACCACTCCGATAATCGTCAACGGTACCAGCGACCAAATAGCCAGTGGCTGGCGGAAATTGTTGAACAGCACCACAGTGAGAATGAACATTACCACCAGTCCCAGCGGTAACGAAGCAAACAGGCCGCTCTGTGCATCGCCGGAGGTTTCATATTCTCCGCCCCATTCCAGTCGGTAGCCTGCCGGTAGTGCCAGCGCATCCACCTGAGGACGAATTTCAGCCAGCACACTGGCGGCGGTTACGCCGCTCAGGGGGTGTGGTTCACCGTATATGGCGAGCATGCGTTCGCGGTTGCGGCGCATAATCAGTGGATCGGCTACCTGAGTTGTGACGTCACTCATGACCTGATCAGCTGTGATATAGCGCCCTTGTTCATTGCTCCAGACGTTCAGTGAGCCAATGTTATCCACATCGTAACGTTGTTCTTGGGTTGCTCGGGCTACAATGGGAATCAAGTCGCTGCCATCGCGATAAACACCCACTTGGCTACCGCTGGTGCTAACCGCCAGCGTGCTGGCTAAATCTTCGCGAGTGACGCCCAGCCGTCGTGCGGTATCTTCCAGAAAAACCGGCTTCAGGGTTTGTACGCGATTGCGCCAACTGGCGCGCACGCTGGTCATGTGTGGGGTATCACGGAACAGCGCCTCAACCTGATCTCCCAACTGGCGCAATACCTCTGGATCACTGCCGTAAAGCCGCGCTTCCAATTTGGCTTTTGGTGAAGGACCGACTTCCAGTGGAGCGATTTTATAGTCGATATCGCTGTGGTCACGCTTCAGCACTTTTTCAACCTCAGCAATACGTTCGCGCTGAGTGGATTTGTTATCTGTTTCTACGATCAGTTGAGCATAACTGGCATAGCGATTTTCCGGCGAATAAGTCAGGGTAAAGCGCTGTGCGCCGCCGCCCACTGTGGTGGTCAGATGACGAATGCCTTCCATCTCCATCACGCTGTTTTCCAGTTCGCTGATGCGACGCTGGGTTTCCAGAATATCCGTGCCTTCTGGTGTGCGGTAATCAACAAAAAAGATCGGTGTGTTTGATGCCGGAAAAAACGCATTTTTGACCGAGCCAAAACCAACTATCGCGCCAGCGAGTATGGCTAACATCAACGCTAACGTTAGCCAATGCCATCGAATACCAGCAATGATCACATGACCGACAAAACGATAAACCACGCCTTTATAGGGATCCTCTTGACCATCACCGGGGGCGACCTTGTGAAAAAACAGTTTGAAATAGAAGGGTGTGAGTGTCAGTGCGGTAATCCAACTGAGCAGCAGTGAGTAGAGCAATACATAAAATAGCGAGCCAACAAACTCCCCGGTGGTATCCGGTGACAAGCCGATGGGAGCAAAGGCCGCAATCGCAATCAGCGTGGCTGCCAGTAAGGGCCAGGCATTTTGGCGGATTACCTGATGCGCTGAATCGCGAATCGTACTGCCGCGCTTTAAGCCCATTAACATGCCTTCAGTCACTACGATGGCATTATCCACCAGCATACCGAGCGCGATAATCAGTGCGCCTAGTGATATTTTTTCCAGCTGGAGGCCATGAATGCGCATGAGCATAAAGGTGCCGATGATGGTGATCAACAAAATAAAGCCCATTAACAGGCCGCTGCGCCAACCCATGAACAGCATTAATACCGCGATCACTATGGCTACTGCCTGTAACAGACTCATCAGAAAGCCTGATACAGCATCATCGACCACCTGAGGCTGGTTATAGACGATATTCAGTTCCATCCCCAACGGTGTGCGTGATACCAGTTCAGTCAGGCGTTGCTGCAGGCGCTCTCCGACCTCGACCACGTTTACGCCACTTTTAAACGAGATACCCAGCGAGATGGCTGGCCGGCCCATGTCGCGGTAAAGCTGCTGGGGTTGTTCTGCCAGTTCACGGCTGACTTTGGCAATATCGCTTAATCGTACTAATTCACCCTCCCCCTCGCTGACAATTATCGCACGCAGGTCATCCATATTCGCCGCGCTACCTGTCGGTGTGATGCGAAATCGGCGGCCCTCCTGCTTGAGATGCCCGGAGTCCGCAACTGCATTTTGAGTGGCTAGCAATTGTTGAAGACGGGTTAAGGGGATATTCAAGGCGCGTACTCGTTCGCGATCCACTTCAATATAGATGCGCTCTTGGTGCTCGCCGCTTACTGATACCTTCTCGACGCCATCCACCAGGGCAAGTTCGCGTTTGAGAAAATCAGCATGGTCGGCAAGATCGGTCATGCTGTAACCATCGCCAGTCAGATTTAACATCAGTCCGAAGACATCGCCAAAATCATCATTAACACGCGATTGGCTGGCACCCGGTGGCAGGGCTACCTGGGCATCCTGAACTTTTCGGCGCAGTGAGTCCCATAGTTGTTGCAGTTGATCGTTTTGAACCGTGCTTTCAAGTTCGATGGTGATTTGCGATAGACCATCGGAACTGACCGAACTGATTCGCTTGATCGATGGCATCTCCTGAATTGATTCTTCCAGGGTGGAGGTGACTTCCTGCTCAACCTCTTCGGGTGTTGCTCCAGGGTATTGTGTTGTGATCAGAGCGTTGCGAATGGTGAATTCAGGGAATTCCAGTTGTCCCATGCTAAAAAACGACAGGGCGCCACCTGCCAGTAGTACTACTGTCATCAAATAACTGGCTGCCCGGTGGCGTAAGAAATAGTCAACCATATTAAAGCCCCTGCTCTTTTTCCCACGGGGTTACTTTTAGGTCTGCCGTTAAACGGTGAGCACCGACGGCGACAATACGGTCACCCGCCTTTAATTCGCCACTGACTTCCAGTCCTCTGGAGGTTAACCGACCGACCTCAACCGGCACGGCTTCAACCCGCTCCGGGCTCACATAGCGCCATACCTGAGCCTGGTTGGGATCATCACCTGAATAACTGACCGCATCAGCGGGCAGGTCCCAAAGTGGCTTAACGTGTTCTGAGTTCAACCCGCTCAAATCCAGCCGGACATTAGCACTCATGCCATCTAGCAGAGTGATATCGTCAGGCTGAGGGAGTGTCAGTTTAATTTCATAGGCCAAGCTCTGCGCGCTGGCTTGAGTGGTATAAGAGGCCAACTGGGCAGGGTAGGGCTTGTCACTGTTGCTAAAGCGTACCTCATACTCCAACGCATCACTGAAAGGCCGCCCGTTGTTTCGCGGCATGCGCTGTACTATCTGTTCAGGCAAATGAAACACCACATCTAACTGACCAGGCTGCTGAATTACGGCGACAGTTTCCTGCACCTGAACAAACTGGCGATTATCCACTGGTACCTGGGCAATCACGCCATCGTAAGGGGCTCGCAACAAGGTATGGGTGACCTGTTCTTCGGCCTGCTCGAAAGTGGCACGGGCTGCTCGCCACTCACTTTCGGCTTCATCAAACTGGGTTTGGCTCACGGCACCACGTTCCAGGGTGTAGCGCATGCGTTCCAGCATCGCCTTGGCTAACTCTAAGCGCGAGCGAGCACTATCCAATGCACTTTGCGCATTGTGATCATCAATGCGCGCAATTACATCGCCCTTGTTTACTTGCTGGCCGGGACTGACATTGATTTCGAGTAATTCACCGGCCATGCGGAACGACAGATTGCTTCGAGTAGAGGCCTCCACCCGCGCCGGAAATTGCCGCAGAGCCGTGGCATTTTCAGTCTCAAGCGTCATTAATTTAACTGGTCGTGCCGGTATTTCAGATTGTGCCTGGGGTTTCTCGCAGCCCATTAGCACAAGCAGGGCCATAATGACTGGCATTAATCGGAGATGAGTAACGGCCACGATAGACTCCTTGGCTAAGGTTAATGCTGTTTTTCACGCAAATAAGATAGACTATACACTTAACTGACATTCATGAATGTCAGTTAAGTGTATAGTAATATCCATGCGAAGACTTTGCTATCTATAAATGTCAAAATATCAATAATTCTATGAACTGGAGTTGCTATGTCCCGTCGTAAGGCTGACGCCGAACGTACCCGAGAGATTATTCTCGATGCTGCAGAAAATACTTTTTTAGCCCAGGGCGTGTCCCGGACCACTTTGGCGCATATTGCCGAGGCGGCTGGCGTCACCCGGGGAGCGATCTATTGGCACTTTGAAGATAAATCCGCCTTGTTCGATGCGCTGCTTGAGCGGGTGCGTGTCCCATTAGATGAAATTGTTGATGCTGCGATAGCACAAAATGGCGCAAATCCGGTCATCTGTCTGCGCGATATAGCAAGCCGCTTGCTGGCAGCCATTTGTTACGACCTGCCGTTGCAGCGTGCCGCTACCATTGTGCTACACCGATGCGAAAAGCTTGAAGATGATCATCCGCGAATCAGTATGATCACGCGGCTCTCTGAGTATGCTGAAGCGCAGGTGGAAAGGTTGTTTGAGCAGATAAAGTTAGCGGGTAACTTGCGAGCCAATCTCTCTCCCGTCAGTGCCCGCCGCCAGTTTCATGCCTTTTTGATTGGAACTTGTTTTGACTGGTTGCAGGATACCCGGAAATACTCTTTAGCTGATGAGTGCGACAGCTTCGTAGAGACACTAATGTGCGGGTTGTTTGTAGAGGGTGCCTTAGCTGCTAAATGATAACTGGGTGTCGGTAATGTTTGCCGGACGCTGGATCGCCTTTGTTTAACTGCAACAAAAAAACGATACCAGCGATTATCCGGCAACAACACTCAGCTTGTAGCGGTAGATGCAATCATGCTGTTGTCAGCGACTGCTTCACCCTGATCTTTCCATAATTGACGTTCCTCATCGGTTGCCCGTGGAGAAAACAGTCCAAGTTGGGCGTAGATAATCCCGATCAGAGGGGATAACCAACAGGCGAACGAGAGCGGAATGTACAGCAGGTTCTCAACTTGACCGCTGGCGATACCCAGGCCCAGTGCGCTGATAACAAAAGCACCACCAGCATTCCAGGGAATGAGTGGTGACAGCAGGGTACCCCCTTCTTCAATTGCGCGGGACAGGTTCAGTGTTGAATAGCCCATGCCACGATAGATCGGTGCATACATACGGCCAGGCAATGCAATGGACAGGTAGGGATCGCCCGCAACCAGGTTAGTGGACATGGAGGTACAGACGGCTACAGTCTGTAGGCTACGGAAGCTATGCACTTTGGTCATAATCGACTTAATGATGGATTCCAGGCAGCCGGTTTTTTCCAGGGCGCCACCAAACCCCAGTGCGATCAGTACCAGTGAGATGGTCCACATCATTGATTGAACACCACCACGATTCAGGAGACTGTCGATTGCAGCAACACCCGTTTCAATCGAGTAACCGGAATTAGCATAGGTCAGCAGGTCATGTACGCCAACTCCCTGAGCGATCATAGCCGCCACTGCGCCAGCCAGAACGCCGGCAAAGAGTGATGGAATCGGCGGCATGCGCTTGACAGCCAAAGCGATAACCAGCACCGCCGGCAAGAGTAGCCAGGCTGAAATCGCGAAGTTCTCATTCAGTGTGGTGGTGATGGTGTTGATTCTTTCGAAGGATGAATCACCGTCTTCGATCAGGGTAAAGCCAGCCACAAAATAGATCGCCAGTGCAATCAGCATGGCCGGAATCGTTGTTGGCATCATGTTTTTGATATGTGAAAACACATCGGTGCCGGTCACAGCGGGTGCCAGGTTGGTGGTATCGGACAGGGGAGAGATTTTATCGCCAAAGAATGCGCCGGATACTACGGCCCCGGCTGTCCAGTACATGGGAATATCAAAACCTGCACCTATCCCCATTAACGCCAGACCCACGGTGCCGACAGTACCCCAGGATGTCCCTAATGACACAGATACCACGGAACAGAGTATCATGGCAGCGGCCAGGAATATTGTTGGCGACAGAATGGTCAGACCATAATAAATCAGGGTCGGCACCGTACCACTGGCAATCCATACCCCGATGATCATCCCGACACAGATCAATACCGATACGGATGGCAGAGAAACGTGAATAACGTGAAACACGCCTTCCTCGATGTTTTTCCATTTGTAACCCAGCTTGATTCCCACCAGGCCAGTTATCGCCAAGCCGATGGCTAGTGGAATATGTGGCGTAAAGTCACCGAAATAGAACAGTTGTATACCCAGTACAACCAAGGTCAGTACGACCGGTGTGAGCGCCAGGCCGAGCCCCGGCTTTTGGATGTCCTGCAATTCTGATGAATCAGTCATAGCTATATCCTTTTTTGTGCGCATTAATAAAGCGAGAAATCCAACGCTACTTTTAAAGTAGCCCAATTCTGGGTTTTCTCATCTTTGACCGGATACCGCGGTGTACACGAGAGCGATGCTGGCACGGATCCGGGGATTATTATTGTTAGCTCTCATAACTACAGTATCAGCCTTTATGCCTAGGAAGTGGCTCTAAATAATGCTAAATTGCTTACCAATAGGCCTATATATGAGTATTAAATAGGAAAAAAGACTTTTGAAAATTGACCGTATAGATCGTGAAATCCTGCGTCAACTTCAGGAATATGGCCGTTTGCCTATTGTCGAACTGGCCAGTCGCATCAATCTGACAAAAACACCTTGTGCTCAACGAGTCCGTCGGCTGGAAGAGGCCGGTGTTATTCGTGGGTATCGTGCTGATCTGGATCCGGAGCAAATGAATGCTGGTCATGTCCTGGTTGTTCAGGTCACTATGGATAAAACCAGCGAAGATGCGCTTGAGCGTTTTAACGAGGCGGTACGAAAAATTCCGGAAGTACAGAGCTGTTATATGGTGGCTGGAAATTTTGATTACCTGCTTAAGGTCAGAACGCACGATATTAACCATTATCGCGCAGTGCTTGCCGCAAAGATTGGGCAACTGCCACATGTGCACCAAACTCACTCCTTCGTCGCGATGGAAATCGTAAAAGACGAAATCACTGTGCCGGTGCCGAATGAAGGACTCAGGTGAAGTAGGCCCTTCTCATGACAAACGATACGTCCCCAATCGGCCAAATTTATCAGCAACATTCCCGTCAGGTACTGGCTACGTTGATTCGCTTGCTGGGTGATTTTGAGTTGGCGGAGGAAGCGCTGCAGGAGGCCTTTGCAGCAGCTGTCAGACAGTGGCCTGAAGACGGCATCCCAGACTATCCCGTTGCCTGGTTGATTCGTGCGGGTCAGCGCAAGGGGATAGACCAAATTAGGCGCAGACAGACGGTACAGCACTACGCCCATCTGGTCACTGAGGATGAGGAAGCCTCCTGGGCGACAGTTGAGCAGGATATTCAGGATGATCAACTGCGGTTGTTGTTCACCTGCTGTCATCCCGAGTTGTCTTTGGATGCCCGAGTTGCCCTAACGTTGCGGGAAATGTGTGGATTGACGACAGAGCAAGTGGCCAGCGCCTTGCTGCAGAAGCCGGTGACACTGGCGCAGCGCATTGTTCGGGCCAAGAAAAAAATCCGTGAGGCGGGTATTCCCTATGAAGTGCCCGAAGCGCGAGAGCGATTGGCGCGGTTACCTGGTGTGCTGCGAGTAATTTACCTGGTGTTCAATGAAGGTTATTCCTGCAGCGAGGGTGATTCGGTGGTGGATATTAGCCTGTCCACCGAAGCGATTCGCCTGGCCGAGGTGCTGGCCAGATTGCTGCCAGAAGGTGAGGTGTTTGGGCTTTTGGCGCTGATGCGGCTTCAGGACTCACGGCGTTATGCGCGTCAGGATCGCTATGGCGAGTTAATAACACTGGAAGATCAGGATCGATCACTCTGGGATCAGGACAGTATCCGGCAAGGTTTGCAGTGGCTGGAGTTGGCACTTGCCAGCACGCCGGCTGACCCTTATACCTTGCAGGCATCGATTGCGGCTGTACATGCACAGGCTGCGCATGCAGACAAGACCGACTGGGCGCGTATCGTCCGTCTATACGAAGTATTATATCAGCAGCAGCCTTCTCCGATAATCGCGCTTAACCGCGCAGTCGCTGTTGCCCTGCGAGACTCTCCGGATGCAGGGTTACGGCTACTGGACGAGCTTGCCAACATCCGCGAAATCCGTAACTACCATCTTTTCCATGCCGCCCGAGCCGATCTTTATCGCCGAGCAGGCAATATCCAGGATGCTAGAACCGCGTATCAGCGGGCACTGGAACTCGCTACACAAGGTCCAGAACGGCGTTTTTTGGAACGTCGGCTGAAGGCGTTGGCGTCCACTCGCTAAAAATTTTTTCTTCCCTGTGTCGATTCCCGTTCGAGTCAAACGACTCATTGATAAAAGCAACTAACCGGGAGAAGTTCAGCATGAAATACATGCTGATGCGTCAGGTCGATACCGACACTGAGAAGGCAGTGTTACCTATCGACGAAATCAACAAAACTATGTCTGTAACACAAGAGGAGGAAAGCCTATGAAATATGCCGCTTTGGTCTATTACCAGGAAAGTATCATCAATGCCATGACCGAGCAGGAATGGCATGATCTGAATCAGGAATGTGTGGCAGGCGTCGAGCGTCTGGCCGGTCAAGGACATTATGTGGCAGGACAGGCGTTGCAACCCGTGGATACCGCGACTTGCGTACGCGTGCGTGAGGGAGAGGTGCTGATTACAGATGGTCCTTTCACGGAAACCAAAGAACAGTTGGCCGGGTTTTATCTGTTGGAGGCCAGAGACCTGAATGAGGCTCTGCAACTGGCCAGCCGGATTCCACCCGCACGCTTTGGCAGTATTGAAGTCCGCCCAGTGCGGGAGCTGCCAGCAAAAGATTAATCGAGGAGAAAAATTATGAGTTATGTCGATGGATTTGTTGCCGCAGTACCGACTGCTAACAAGGCGAAATACATCCAACACGCCAGAGATGCCGCGGAGGTCTTCAAGGAGTACGGCGTGCTGAAAATGGTGGAGTGTTGGGGCGATGATGTCCCTGAAGGCAAAGTGACATCCTTCCCCATGGCCGTAAAGTGCCAGCCAGATGAAACAGTGATCTTCTCCTGGCTGATGTGGCCATCCCGTGAGGTACGCGATCAAGCTATGCCAAAAATTATGGAGGACCCACGTTTACAACCGGATGTTAATCCCATGCCGTTTGATGGAAAACGGCTGATTTATGGTGGATTTGAGGTGGTATTAGAGGAGTAACCACCTAGTGGGCGTGCAGTGGAGTGTCAGGGTAAGGGTATAACATTGACCTCAAGCAGTGGAAACATAATAATTGCTGCAGATTCAATGAACTGGACTATAGAGCCGTATGGATACGATTTTTGCACTGATTACTGCGCTTGCCCTGCTGTGGGGCATCTTCAGCTACAATCGACTTGTTCGCGATCATAAGCGGGTGCTGGCGGCTTGGAGTGACATCGACGTACAGTTGAAGCGCCGTCATGACCTGCTCCCTAAATTGGTTGAGGCGGTCAAACAGTATGCTTCCTACGAACAAGCTACGCTGCTTTCAACGCTGGAGCTGCGTGTTCAGGCCATGTCTGCCCGGCAGGTGAGTGAGTGCGGCGAAAGAGAACTGGCGTTGGCGGCTGGAATCCAGCGTTTGCTGGTGCTTGCCGAGGCTTACCCTGACCTCAAGGCTAATCAGAATTTTCTTGATTTACAACGCAATATCAGTGAAGTAGAGAACTACATTCAATATGCGCGGCGTTACTACAATGGTAGCGTGCGTAATCTTAATTCACGTATCGACTCGTTTCCTGATCTGTTGGTGGCTAAGGCATTCGGGTACCACCATGCGGAATTTTTTGCCTATGAACGGTGATATGAAGCGTTCATGGTTAATCGTATTGCTGTCCCTCCTTGCGGCTTCTGTCTGGGCAGACGAACGTATTCTCGATTTTAACAGTGATATTACTGTGCGAATGGATGGCCGTATGGAGGTCACGGAAACGATCAAACTCCGTTCTGATGGCACGTTGATCAAGCAAGGTCTTTATCGCGCAATTCCGGTCCTTTACCGGGATGCTTACGGAAACTTCATTAAGATTCCCCTGGATGTTTTAACGGTCACTCGTGATGGGGAGTCTGAGCCTTTTCATCTTGAGTCAAAAGATGAGAGTCTTCATATCTACGTGGGCAGCAAGGCACATCTGCTGGTACCCGGTGAGTATACTTACGCCATCACCTATAGGATCGATCGGCAACTCGGTTTCTTCAGTGATTATGATGAGCTCTATTGGAATGTCACCGGTAACAAATGGGTATTTCCGATAGATAGTGCTAGCGCGACTGTCCGTTTGCCTGAGGGTATTAGCGCGGATGTTGTTACGGCTGAAGCGTACACCGGTCCTTTGGGGGCTACAGAACAAAACTTTCAAAGCAATATTGACAGTCGTGCCGTGTCTTTTGAAACCACTCGGCCACTGGCGAAAGGTGAGGGGCTGAGTATTGTTGTGACCTGGCCGAAAGGGGTGATTCAGGCGCCTACCTCGCTGCAGAGGCTCAACTGGTATGTAAAGGATAACCACGATACTGTCGCTGCCTTGGTGGGGTTGCTGGTGTTAAGTGTTTATTATCTGGTGGTGTGGGTCGCTTATGGACGGGATCCAAAACCAGGTGTCGTAATCCCGCTATATGATCCACCGGCTGGTTACTCACCCGGTGCCGTGCGTTACATTATCCGCCAGGGTGCGGATAACAAAACCTTTAGTACCGCACTGGTCAGTTTGGTTACCAAGGGGTATCTCTTGCTGGTCCAGAAAGAGCAGGAATACAGCGCCATACGGACTGACAAAGCCATCGGTGAGGATATTGGTCCGGGCGAGAAGGCGCTGCTGGAACAGCTATACAAAAACCTGCCATCAAAAACTGTAGAGTTCAATCAGAAAAACCAAGTGCGAATTCAAGCAGCTATGCAAGCCAACCGCATTGAACTACAAAAACATTATGACAAGATCTACTTTCTCAATAATCGCCATTGGTTGATACCAGGGATTTTAATAACCTTGTTTGTTCTGGGGTACAGTCTGATATTCAGTTCATTGGGTACAGGGATTCTGATGCTGTGGTTGACTGTGTGGACGCTGGGGCTAGTGTTTATTTTTATCAGAGTGTTGAATGCTATACGCCGCTTTAAAAGCACAAAAGATCTATCTTCTGTGCTACATGCTGGTTTGTTTTTCATAGTGTTTCTGTTCTTTGAACTGGGCGTTATTTTTATTATGCTAGAGTTATCGACAGTGATACAAATAGTCGCTTTTTTACTGCTTCTGATAATTAACCCTATATTTTATCAATTGCTTAAGAGGCCAACGCTCGCTGGTCGTAGGTTGTTTGATAAGCTGGAAGGGTTAAAGCTCTATCTGGAAGTCGCCGAAAAAGATGAGCTGCAGTTCAAGTATTCTCCTGAAAAGACACCGGAACTGTTCGAACGCCTGTTTCCCTATGCGATGGCGTTGGATGTTGAACAACGATGGGCTGATCGTTTCAGTGCGGTGTTTACTGATCTGGAAAGGTGCGCTCAGCCATCTCAACTTCGTGGGATAATGATTAAAACCTTTTATGATCAAAATGCTGATTTTTCCACAGCATTGTCCAATTCAATTAATCGTGCCGCTTCTTCACCCTCATCATCTTCGGCGCCAGGTTCGCGTTCGGGTAGTAGCCGTTCTAGTGGACGTAGTAGTGGCTCCTCTGGTGGAGGCGGCGGTGGCGGAGGTGGCGGAGGCTGGTAGGTGCTTATGAAATCATTACCTAAAGCGTTATTTATTTCACACGGCGGCGGTCCTTTACCCTTGCTGGGCGATCCGGGGCACCGTGATATGGTGTCTTGTCTGCAAGGCATTGCGGCGAGTATGCCTCGACCGGATGCCGTACTCGTAGTCAGTGCTCACTGGGAAGAGCGGCTGCCGACGCTGACAGCGCTGAGTAAGCCTGCTTTGATTTATGACTATTATGGCTTCCCGCCAGAGTCTTATGAGATTCAATATCCCTGTGCGGGTGAACCATCTTTGGCTCAAGAGGTATATCATAAGCTCGGCAAGGCGGATATTGATGCCAGGCTGGATGAAACTCGAGGGTTTGATCACGGTGTGTTCGTACCGTTAAAGATTATGTATCCGGACGCTGATATTCCCTGTGTTCAGTTGTCTCTGGCGAACAGCCTTGATCCTGCTTTCCATATCAAGATGGGTAATGCACTGCAAAACCTCGCCAGCCAGAAGGTGTTGGTAATCGGCTCAGGGTTTTCCTTCCATAATCTGAAAGCCTTCTTCTCACCAGCTAACGCGGAATCCCGGCAATTGAATGAGTCGTTTGAGCAGTGGTTGCAAGCGATCACTACAGATACGGCGATCTCAGAGCAGGAGAGACGAGAGTTGTTGATTAACTGGATCGACGCACCCGGTGCACGTTTCTGCCATCCCAGGGAAGAGCATCTTCTACCACTGCATGTGTGTTACGGCGTGGCTCAAGCACCTTGTACTGAGCTGTACGAAGTCACCATTATGAATAAAAAATCGAGTATGTATCTGTGGCGATGACGTCCCTGTCATCACCAGGCTATTCAGTAGGCTGCAAGGGCCTTGTTTTGAATACCAGCGTTAATCCACCCAGAATGACCAGCATCCCTACGAGGCTCAGCGGCGGCAGGGCATTCCCTAAAGATAGGTAGTCCAAGATGGCGGTTATTCCAGGAACAAGATAGAACAGACTGGTCACATTGACGAGGTTGCCAGCTTGAATCAACTTGTACATCAGTAGTGTAGCCACGATGGAAATTACGATGGCAAGCCAGAATAACGCGATAAATAATTGCTTGCTTGGCGTGATTTCTATCGGTTGATAGGGAACGAACAGCAGGCAGAGTAGCAAGGTCATAGCGTATTGCAAAGGCAGCACGGCTAAGGGGGATTGTTTTTCGCCCTTTTGCAGCAGAGAGCCGGTGGTAATGGCGGTCAGCGCAGCCAGTGCAAAAAGTACCCCAGAAACCGGTAACTGGCTTAAGCCAAGATTTTGGTAGACTATAAGCGTTAGCCCAGTCAGTGCCAGTCCCAATCCGGCCAGACGTTTCATTGAATACTGACGCTCAGTAATAAACAGCGTTAGTATGGGTTGTGTCCCCAGAAGGGTCGCCAGTGTGCCGGGTGTAACCTCATGCTCTAAAGCCAGGATGTAAAAAATTGAATAGCTGCCGATCAGCAGCAACCCTGTCTTAGCAACGCGTAGACGTGTACCCCGTTTGGGTAGCACTTGTCGTCGATACACACTGATGATCAGTAGTATTGTGAGCGCAATACTGAAGCGCAGGAGTAGGAAGGCGAAGGGCGATGCCGACTCTAAGCCTATTTTGGAGAATATAGCACCACTACTCCATAGCAGTACAAATAGTGACGTGGCACTATAAGAGAGTAACACTGTACGATTAATGCACATGTTCTGTTTCCCGTTGTTGAGAAGCCTATGACTAACTGGGTCTGTGGTGAGCAGGTGGCTCAGTGATAGATCAGACTCAGAGTGTTATAAGTGTATTCAACAGAATACCGGTGGCGGCTGATGCGCCACAGGAGGATTGGGAGGATAACATGAGAGTGGCTTATTTAGCGCGAACGAAAGACTACCCAGCAGCATGGGTGTAGTGGAAGCAGCAATTGCGGACGCAAATTTAGCCATCTGATTCTAACCGGTAGTCTTGATTTAAATTAAAGCTTAGCAGGTCACATGCATGATTAAAAGAGTAGTGTGTTTATGGATTTTGCTGCTATTCAGTAGTGGATCTGCTGCGTCAGATTTTGATTCTACCTATGTGTCAGTAACAGTAGTGGGTTCCGGAGACGACGTCATTTTAGTCAATGGGCTAGCGTCTTCACCAGAGGTATGGTCTGAAACAGTTGATCAACTCCAGTCCCGCTATAGAGTACATCTTTTTAGTATCAAGGGGTTTGCAGGCACTCAAGCGGCTTCGTCAACGCCAGAGGTTTATCTGGAAGCCTTGCGTGATGAGATTCTGAATTATATTCAGTATGCCGAGTTGGACTCCCCCGTTTTAATCGGGCATTCAATGGGAGGCTTGGTGTCTTTAATGGTGGCAAGTGCCAGTTCTGATACGATCAGTAAGATCATTGTAGTGGATGTGCTGCCCTTCTACAGCTTATTGTTTAATACTGAAGCGACTTCGGCACAAGTGGCTCCGTTTGCCTTGGGCTTGGAGAAACAGCTGTTGGCAATGAGTGATGTGCAGTATGAGGTACATGCGCGCAAGGCTGCGAATATCATGGTCAAATCCCCTGAGTGGATTGAAACCATCGTCCATTGGGCCAACACCACGGACCGTGCTGTCAATGCGCAGTTAGTACGTGAGGTAATGACCTATGATGGTCGGGCGTTATTGGATCGGATTTCCGCGCCTATTCATGTGATTTATGCCTATGATCAAAGCATGCCGATAACGGCTGAACAACTGGCCAGCCTTTATCAAGCGGCCTATTCCCGCGCTGAGACAGTGGAGCTGATACAAATTGATGATGCCTACCACTTTATCATGTGGGATCAGCCGGAAGGTTTTCATGAGTGTCTGGCTAATGTGCTGTTAGATGGTCAATGCTATGATTTGCAAAACTAAAAGACTAGATAGGAATTAGATCATGTCCATCACGCCACTCTACGCTGCATTATTGGCACTGCTGTTTGTCTTTCTGAGCTTTCGTATCATTCGCCTGCGCCGGGCATTGCAGGTCGGTTTGGGGGATGCTGGCGACAAACAGTTGGGACGAGCTATCCGGGTGCATGCCAATTTTGCAGAATATGTACCGCTGGCTCTGGTGCTACTGTTCTTTGTCGAAGCGCAGCCAGCTCCGTTTTGGTGGGTGCATTTGTTGGGTTTGCTCTTGCTGGTCGGGCGTCTCTTGCATGCTTACGGGCTGGGTCAGGTAAATGAAACACTGATATTTCGTATGATCGGGATGATAATGACCTTTTCATCCGTGATTTTTGCGGCTGTATATTTACTGGTGACGGTGTTGGTTTAATTTTTTTGATCATTTTTTGAACAGTGGCGGGATTGCTGCTATGAATAATGAACAACCTGGAGGTTCTTATGAAACGTATCATTATCTGTTCCGACGGTACCTGGCAATCACCAGAAAGTGATCATCCCACTCATGTGCTGCGGGTTGCGCGAGCGATTGCGCCAGAAGACCTGCAGGGAAATAAACAGGTGGTGTTTTACGACTGGGGGGTTGGTACAGAAGGTGATCGTATTCTTGGCGGGGCAAGCGGTGCCGGGCTTGATAAGAACATCATGGATACTTACCGCTTTATCGTGCATAACTTTGATAAAGGTGACGCCCTGTTTTTGTTTGGTTTCAGCCGGGGCGCCTATACTGTCAGGTCGTTGGCTGGCTTGATCCGCAATGCCGGTATTTTGCGACGTGAACATGCCGAGCTGATTCCTCAAGCCTATGAACTTTACCGCCAGCGTTCTGCCGATTCCAAACCCTTTAAACAGAAGTCAACGCGATTTCGGAAACAGTATGCGGTGGCTGATATCACTCGGATTCGTTTTATTGGCGTTTGGGACACCGTAGGCGCCTTGGGGATTCCCGCCCCTTTTCTGGGTACTTTGGGTACTACCCGTTATCTGTTTCACGATACCGAGCCCAGCAGTATTATCGATTGTGCCCGTCATGCGGTATCGATTGATGAGAACCGTGAAGACTTCGAGCCAACGCTTTGGTCACAAAAACCAAGTGTGGATCTGAAGCAGGTCTGGTTTGCCGGGGTGCATACCGATATTGGTGGCGGTTATGCCGATCACAGTTTGGGAGACCATGCCGGGAAGTGGTTGCTGGATGAAGCCTGTCAGTGTGGTTTGACTTGTGCGCCGCACCTGGATGCGCAGATGCACCCTGATCATCTTGGTCTTCAGCATAATGAATACCATGGATTTTACCGTGCCTTGCGTCGTGCCAGGGTACGTGAAGTACAGCCAATACTGCATCAAAGTGTTAAGGATCGCTGGGATGATTCGGCTGTCGACTACACCAGCTCGGCACTACAGCAGTTGCTGGCGCAGGTCGACGGCGATTGGCAGCGTATAACGCTGGTTAATTGATTAAATTTTTTCCAGCGCACTTCGCAAGGCGCTTTCCAGCGATGTGGTCGGTCGACCGGTTAATTGGCTGAGTTGCTGACTGCCGTCAAACAGTGCGCCCTGGCTGGCTCCTGTATCTGAATCGGCCAGTAACTCGGCCAGATGCTCAGGCAAGCCTATGCTGATCAGCGTGTTACGATAGTCTGTTTCTGAGAGATTCTGATAGGCAACATTTTTCCCGGTCAGTTGATGGATTATATCCGCATACTCTGCAAGTGAGTAGCTGGTATCTCCGGCCAGTTCATAGGTTTTATGATAGTGTTTAGCGCCTTCCAGCAATACAGTGACGGCGGCTGCTGCGTAATCATGACGTGTTGCGGAGGCTATGCGCCCGTCACCTGCGCAGCCGATTAAAGTACCATGCTCAAGTGCAGCTGGCAGGCCGGCAAGATAGTTTTCTGTATACCATCCATTGCGCAGTAGTACCCAGTTAAGCCCGGATGTTTTTAACTCGGCTTCTGTTTGCCGATGCTCATCTGCCAGACCCAAGGGTGATGTATCGGCATGTAACAGGCTGGTGTATGCCAGCATAGTAACACCTGCTTTTTGGGCTGCATCGATCACATTATGATGCTGCGTCGCGCGTTGGCCAACTTCGCTTGAAGAAATTAATAACAGTTGCTGAATACCTGTTAACGCCCGATCCAGACTTTCCGGCTGGGTGTAATCCATCTGACGTACCTGCACGCCACGTGCTTTAAGGTCGGATACGCTGTCAGGTGTACGCACGCCAGCCACAATTTTTTCAGCGGGCAGGCTTTGTAACAACAGATCAATGACCTGACGGCCCAGTTGTCCAGATGCTCCAGTAATTAATATCATGCTATTTCCTCAGTGGTGTATTTAATGGTGGATGCAAGACTAGCACTCATGCTAACTTATAGTAAGTACATACAAAAAGGTAAGTGTTAAATGAATAGTCTGCATTCGAAAACCAAACTGCTGGGTAATACGCTGGCTGAGCAGATGCAACGCGGTCAGGTGTTTTCTGATCGTTGCCCTTCGCGACAAGTGTTAAATCATGTGACTAGTCGCTGGGGGGTACTGGTGTTAATTGCGTTACTGGAAGACACCTACCGTTTTAGTGAATTACGGCGGAAAATAAACGGTGTCAGTGAGCGGATGCTGGCGCAGACGTTGCAGGCGTTGGAATCTGATGGCTTTGTGTTGCGAACGGCCTATCCTGTGGTGCCTCCTCATGTAGAGTACAGTCTGACCTCTATGGGGGAGGAAGTTGCGGTCAGGGTGCGAACATTGGCGGATTGGGTTGAAGAGAATCTACAGCGGGTGTTGCAGGGTGATTCAATCGCCTAAATTAAGTTTTTAATTAAGTCAGAGCTGCTTTCAGTGAAAACAGCTGAGAAAAGTGTCTTTCATAATCAGGAATCAAAGGTGGCGCCATAGGCTTTCCATCCACATTCTTTTAATGCATGTATCGCATCAATAGTGAGCTTCTGATTCGACATGACAAAAACGGCTTCAGGGTTGTAGTGGTCACAGGCTTTGAGTAACAGTGCAATATAGGTTTTGTCTGTGAAGGCTTTTAGGTCCGGATCATTGGTGTTGAGTAGGTGCACATTGATTTCCTGGTCGGAAATTTTGTTCATCAGGCTTTCGAGTAAGGGCTGGGTAAACTCTTCGGGCTGATCCTTTCCAATCCACAAGACGTTGATGCGTGTTCGGGTATTAAGTACCAGGCAAGGAATCACCGGGGCGATACCACCGCCAGTCACTAAAATTAAAATATTGTCATAGTTTGCATGGTGGTACATAAAACCCTTGAAACGGCGCATCCTTACAGTTGATTCCGTCAGTAAAAACCGGCCTTTTTTAGCCGCTTCGACCACTTCTGTCGTTCTGTCACCCGCTGGCGTGATGTAAATGACACGATTATTCTCGTCATCAAAATCGTACATTGAGTCGCCAAATGGATGGAAATAACGGTTGCTCAACGTAATTCGTGTATAGGTGCCGAAGCTCGGTTCGCCTGGTAAGCGCATCCCGATCACATTGGGACCGACATGGACCAACTCAGGATAGACTTCGCTTACACCGATCCAGGGTGTAACCAGCATGGTGACTATGGCAAGGATAAGATAGGACTCGGGTTGACTTAGAAAGTCGGTCAGTGAGTAAGAGGACTCAATCCCGGTGAGCAGAAAATAGGCGATTAGCAGCATGACGGCCAGGTAGCCCCCATAACGGTGAATATTTTCGAAGTGATTGTGATACTTGCGCCTGAATACGGCAAGCGAAGTTATAATAATGATCGACACCAGCCCTAGTAGGGTCACCAGTAGTACTTCAGCTATATAGGGTGGTGTAAAAGGCTTGTGTCCTGCATGAATACCCAGCCACATTAGCGTTGAAGCGGCCATAAAACGGTGGAAAAATCCAATCCTGTCTGAGAGGGTGTGCCATGCATGGAGTTTGCCTAAGCGGCCGATCACGTGATGCATCAGGTAATTAACCGTATAACTGCGAGAGACAATGGTTAGTGTCAGGCTGATCAGCGTGACTAGCGCCGCTTTCTCAGCCACTTCGTTGTGTTTCTGTACAAATTGCCAGGCAATCAGGTTTAAAAAGATAGCTATCATCAACCAAAAAAGAAACGCAGGAAGGGCATTGTGCAGTTGTCGAATCAGGCGGGTTTTGATTTTCCTGTTATAGTCTTTCGGAGCTTTTCTGAACGCAGTGATGACTTGCTCAAACGCTTGAAACTGCTCAATTGATTGTTTACTTCTCATAGTGACTTCCCTGTTTGGTTATCCCGGTTAGCCAATATCATATCCCTCTACAAAGGTGTGTCATTGAGCCTGATCACTTCATTGATATTTATCAACTATTTCAATCGATTGCTACGGTAGTATTAGGGTCTTGAACGTCTGGTATCAGACCTATTACCTGTGAGCAGTCGATGAAGAAAAATCTTCCCGTCACGGATACAGAACACCTCCTCAATGAAGAAGACATGATTGTTACTCTGACTGATCCTAAAGGCATTATTACCTTTGCTAATGAGGCCTTTATCCGTATCAGTGGGTTCTCAAAAGAAGAATTAATCGGCACATCACATAACCTGGTTCGTCATCCAGATATGCCTGAGGCTGCATTCAAGGATATGTGGGACACCTTGAAATCAGGGCAGTCATGGATGGGACTGGTAAAAAATCGTTGCAAAAATGGTGATTTTTATTGGGTCAGTGCCTTTGTGTCCCCTTGCCACGACAATAATCGTCTGGTGGGGTATCAGTCAGTACGTTTTCGGCCCACGCGGGCGGCAGTTAAACGTGCGGAACATCTGTACAGGCAGTTACGTCTAGGGCGTAAGCCACGTTTGATGCATCGTTTGGACCCCCGCAATCTTGGCACGACTGTGCGCCTGATGGTGGCGCTGAGTTTTGCCTTCTCGTTGCAGTGGCTGTACGCCTGGTTTGTTTTTGAACTGCCAAAAACCGGGGCATTTCTCAGTGCGATGGGTGCGATTATCCTGACACCCTTGTTGGCATGGTTATTTTCGGGTAAAAACCGTCTGATTGCTGCCAGAGCGAAAAAAGTGGTGGATAAGCCCTTAATGACCCTGGCTTATATGGGATCGCTGGATGAAAGTGCACTGGTGGCGCATGAGGCCTTGTTTAACAAAGCTAAAATATCGACAGTTGCTAGCCGCATACATGAAATCAGCCGGGATTCAGAGCTGATTTTCAGTCAAATGAATAGCGCCGTAGATCAGACGCTTAAAGGTGTTGATCAGCAGTTGGATAAAAGCCAGGTGGTGGCTAATGCCATGCAGTCTCTGTCGGCTACCCTTCGGGATGTGGCTAGAAATACTGGTAATGCGTCAGCTGCGGCGCAGCAGACAGAAATATCGACCCGAAAGGGTAAGCAGGTACTACAGGGTTCAGTATTGGCAATGGAGTCTCTAGCTGCAGAAGTTACTCGAGCAAGTGATGTAATTCATCGGCTGGAAGGGGATGTCACTAGTATTAATCATATTTTGGATGTGATTTCAGGCATTGCAGAACAAACTAATCTGCTGGCACTTAATGCGTCTATTGAAGCTGCGCGGGCAGGAGATCAGGGACGGGGCTTTGCCGTTGTTGCCGATGAGGTGCGTTCACTGGCTTCAAGAACACAGCAAGCCACCCAGGAAATTCAACAAATGATTGAACAATTGCAGACGGGTTCAAAAGAAGCCGTTAAGGTGATGTCTCGATCTGAGCAGAAAGCCAGAGAAGGTGTTGATCAGGTTAGTCTGGCTGATAAAGCACTGGATGAAATTGCTGAATCTTCGCAGATTATATCTACTATGAACCGTCAGGTTGCTGGCGCTGCTGATGAGCAACTCAGCGTGGCAGAAGATGTGAATGCTCATATTCAACATCTCGCTGAGCTGGGACGAAGCAACGCAGACATTGCCTTGGATTTACGCAAGCAGGGTGATGAGTTACACGCGTTCAGCCATTCGATCAATATCACTGCAGAACAGTTACAGCGCTGACTATGCAACAAACCTGACAATTGTCAGGTTTGTTGGCTGTGTTGTGACGCTTCTCCTTGACTATCAGTGAGTTAAAAAGGCCCTTTTAGCTAGGTTTTATTGATCTGTGACAATTTAGTGCCAGTTAACGCTTAGCTTTGGTCTGGCTGGTGCTGCTTTTGCATCCGAGCAATAGACTCTAACATGATTAAGGAGACTGGTATGGATGGAAGGCTTAAGGGCGAGGATGAAATAGATCGCTATGTAACCTTCAGGGGAATTGATTGCGATGGCAATGCGGCCCGGGTAATGGGACTGATTGAGCAATACGCTGCCGATGAGCGTTATGCCTCACCTTTCTGGGACTATTTTTTAAAAAAACGTAAACCATTCTCTGGGCCTGAACCGGATGATCTATTTCTGATTCACACCAACATTAATCAGATTTATGAGCTATTTCAGAGTGCTGAAGATGAAAGCGCTCTGGCGCTGTTGCAGTGGGTGGAGTTCAATTGTTGCTAAGGTTGCGAGTCACCGGCTGTTGCAAGGGAAAGTGTGAGCTTTTTGAAATGGGGTGTACACTGTTCTTATTAAATGGATAAACCTGTCGGAGTATTAGGTAATGCTGCGTTGTTTTCGTCCTGTCTATTTGGTGTTTCTGCTACTGTGGTTGGTGTCGGCATGCAGTCAACCTCTGCAATCGTCGGCACAGCAGGCCGAAGTTGTTTCGTCTATCCGTGAGCATTATGAAGACCGGCTGAGTGAGTTGCCGTTATCACTTCAGCGGCACTATGCCCAGCGCCTTTATCGTATGACTGGGGATGAGGTGTTCCTGCCCTATAACCACTATTACGCACAACAATTGATCACAACTCTGCGCCGGGATCTGGATTATCTGGCGGAGGATCCGGATTATTTGCTGCAGCACGATCTGGCTTTGTTACAGTCTCGTTCGCTTAGAACAGTTCGTCAGCGCCAGCGTGTTGAACTTTTACAGGCTCATCCAGGGATGACCTTTGCTACGGATCTGGTGTTTCGTATGATTCAGCTAGATTACTACGGTCTATTGGACAGCGCACTGGGTGAACGTTCAGAACAGGGATTTGAACTGCTGGCTCCTCTGCCATTCGAGGCGTTTGTTCTCAGTGAGGAGGCTGTGCGTCATTACGCTGCCCAGGCGGCCAATCTGGTTTGGTTTCTGCAGCAATTGGGTGTGACGGATTTACGTGAGCCTTTTTTAGCACGTTTTCAGTCGATTTATCCGCATGATCGGGATAATTTACTCAGCCCTCAGGAGTATCACAACAAAATTTATGGCATGACGCATATTGTGATTGCAGCTAGCCGCTACTACCAGGATACCTTGCCATCTGACACCTTTCCGTGGATTACTGATTATTTTATTGATCAATTGCCTCGGCTGCTGGAGACGGCGACCGAGGATATTCTGGCGGAAGTAGGTATCAGTCTGGCATTGACTGACCATATCGATCACCCCGCGATAGGGCAACTACGACAGGCGTTGACGGCAGCTTATGATAGTGATGCTAGGATGATCCCATCACCCCAGGGGAGTACGGATGTTGCTCGTGGAGAACATCGTAATGTACTGGCAGTGATGCTGCTGAGCTGGCCGGAGGAACTCTACCCTGGGCCACGTATCGATCCGAAAATGTTAGAAGAATTCAGATATTCACAGCCAGTGTCGGCGCCGGAAGTAGAGTACTAAGCCCAGGGTGACAATCAGCATAAAACCTATCACGGCAGGATAGGCCCAAGGATAGCCCAGTTCCGGCATAAATTCGAAGTTCATGCCGTAGACTCCGGCAATAAAGGTTAATGGCATGAAGATGGTGGCTATCAGAGTCAGGGTTTTCATCACATCGTTCATGCGATTATTAATACTTGAAAGATACAGATCTAGCATGCTGACCAGTAGCTCACGCAAGGTCTCGATGGTATCCAGAATATGGATAGTGTGGTCGTACACATCTCGTAGATAGAGCCGAGTTTCATCGCCAATGAGGGGGTTTTCATCTCGCATTAAACGGCTTAATAGTTCTCGCAAGGGCCAGACAGCTTTGCGTAGTAGCAGCATTTCCCTTTTGAAGTGATGAATTTTGCTAAGCGTATTGGGAGTCGGTTGTGTGACCAGTTCACCTTCCAAAGCTTCGATTTGATCGCTCAGGCTTTCCAGCAGCAGGAAATAATGATCTACCACGGCATCTATCAGTGTATAGGCGAGATAGTCGGCTTGCAGTAAACGCTGTCGACGGCCATTACGGAGTCTTTCACGCACACCGTTAAAGACATCACCTGGGTGTTCCTGTACAGAGATCAACAGGCGATCGCTCAGAATCAAGCTGAGCTGCTCGGTACGAATTTCCTGGGTTTTGTCACAAAATTGCAGCATTTTGACTACGATGTAGAGATAACCATCGTATGCCTCCAATTTGGGGCGCTGATCGGTATTAAGAAGATCTTCCATGACCAGTGGATGCAGTTGTAGTAGCTTGCCCAGCGATTCAATGATAGGCACCTGGTGTGACCCGTTCAGGTTGATCCAGGAAATGCTGTCGCTGGTTAATAGGTCGGCGCAGTCATCAGGGTGATGTAATTCAAATTCCCGGAGGTGATGCTGATCATAATCGATTACTTGCAGAGTAACCTCCGCGTTATTATGTTCACCGACATGCACCAGAGTGCCGGGGGCTGCTCCAGCTTTTTTCCCGCGTTTTATTACCAGCTTGTGCGCCATCTGAACCTTCCTGAATATGTAACTGCACTTGATAGCATATCTGAGATGTTTTGGTGGGTACAATTAAAGCATGCAGGGTTGCATTCTATGAATTATGCTCAAGGTAGGGTTTGACTGGTTATTCAGCATGGCTGGCGGGGGTGAGCGCTTGACGCAGATTGAAATATTTCCATGGGAGCGGGATTTTGAAGTCGGAATTGCAGAGCTAGATATACAGCACCGGCAATTGGTGGCTATTCTCAATCGCCTGGCAGCCAAGTTTATGGCCAGTGTTTGTGTTGAGACATTGGATGCTGAATTTGATGAGTTGTCTGCTTATGCCGCCTATCATTTTAAGACTGAAGAGGCGCTTTGGCTGCAGTATCTTGCTGATGAATCGTCGGAATATACACACCATCAGGCTGGTCATCAGGCATTTAGCGTACAGTTGGATCGGCTACGGGCATCCTTGGAGGAGAAACCTGTGGATGATGTTGCCGAACAGACCCTGAGTTTCCTGGTGCGTTGGTTAGTTTCGCATATTCTGGAATCTGATCGTTTTCTGGCCTCTGTTGTGAAAGCAAAACAGCAAGGCTTAACGACCGACGAGGCTCTGTCAGTCGCGCAGACATCCATGCAGGATGCATCCGGTGTGCTGATGAGCATCATCCGCTCTATGTACGTGTCGCATTCGTTGAATACATTGCGTTTAGCCCGCGAAGTTTCGGAGCAGCGACAAGTCGCGGCTGATGCTTTGCAAGCTCAATCTGAAACCCTGTCCATTTCACATCGACGCTTGTTGAATATTCTCGATGGTACCAATGCCGCCGTGTACGTTGCTGATATGCACAGCTACGAGGTGTTGTTTGTTAATGCACATGCTCGTCGACTAATGGGGGATGTGGTAGGTAAGATATGTTGGCAAGCGTTGCAAGGGCGATCTGCACCCTGTGAGTTTTGCACCAATGACCGTCTGCTTCAGACTGATGGCAAACCAGCCGATCCGGTGATTTGGGAACATTACAACGAACAGGTGCAGCGTTGGTTTCAACTGCATGATCAAGCAATTCCCTGGGATGATGGGCGCTACGTGCGTCTGGAGATCGCGCTGGATATAACAGATCAGAAGTATCTGGAACAGTCTCTACGTGACAGTGAAGAGCGTTATCGAGTGATCTTTGAACAATCACGTGATGCCATGATGATTGTAGCACCACCGGATTGGAGCTTCAGAGCGGGTAACCCTTCTATGGTGGAACTCTTTGGGGCCGGTAATTTTGCTGAACTTCAGGCGTTGACGCCCATAGACCTTTCGCCAGAGCAACAACCCTGTGGGCGCGATTCATCCAGTATGGCAAAGGACATGCTGCAGATCGCGATGCGTGATGGCGCCTATTATGGTGAGTGGTTACATCGACGACTGGATGGTCGCGATGTTCCCTGTACAGTACTGCTTACACGTATCGAAATTGCCGGCGAAGTGATGGTGCAGGGCACAGTGCGTGATATCAGTGTGCAAAAGCGGCAACAGCAAGCGCTGGAGCGTATTGCTCATTATGATCCTTTGACAGGGTTGCCCAACCGGGTATTGCTGGCGGATAGAATGCAGCAGGCGATGTCTCAGGCTCTGCGTCGCGGAACAAAACTGGTGATTGCCTATCTTGACCTGGATGGCTTCAAGGCGGTCAATGATCGTTATGGACATGATGCTGGCGACCGTTTACTGGTGTTGGTTGCTGAGCGGATGCGCCATGTGTTGCGTGAAAGCGATACGCTGGCCCGCTTGGGGGGGGACGAGTTTGTCGCTGTGTTGGTGGATAATCAGGAGGCTGACACCTGTACCCCAATATTGGTACGCTTGCTCGAAGCGGCGGCTCGTGAGGTGCTGGATCGGGGCTATGTGCTGAAGGTATCAGCCAGCCTGGGTGTGACCTTTTATCCACAGAGTGCGTCTATTGATGCAGACCAACTGCTACGTCAGGCGGATCAGGCCATGTATCAGGCCAAATTGTCGGGCAAAAATCGTATTCATCACTTTGATCTGGTCCGTGATAATGCCGTGCGCGGACATCACGAGAACATGGCGCGGTTAACTGCGGCGCTTCGGGCTGAAGAATTCGTGCTGTTTTATCAACCCAAAGTGAACATGCGTACTGGCTCAGTGGTTGGGATGGAGGCGTTATTGCGCTGGCAGCACCCAGATCGCGGTGTACTGCCTCCAGTCGAGTTTTTATCACAGATCGAAGGCCATTCTCTGGAAATTGCACTGGGTAACTGGGTGATTGAAACAGCGTTGGCGCAGCTTAATAAGTGGCTGGATGTTGATTGGACAGTCAGTGTCAACGTGGGTGCGCATCAGTTGCAGCACCCGGCCTTCGTTGAGCGTTTGCAATCAGCACTGTCACGCTACCCGGATGTTCCCTCTCACCGTCTGGAAATCGAGATATTAGAAAGCAGTGCGTTGTTCGATCTTGAGCGAGTGACTGCGATTATAGAAGATTGCCTAGCATTAGGTGTCAGCTTTGCCCTGGATGACTTTGGTACCGGTTATGCGTCTTTGACTTACCTGAAGCGTCTACCAGTGCAGACCTTGAAAATTGATCGCAGCTTTGTTCGCGACATGCTGGAAGATCTGGATGACAATGCCATGCTGGAAGGTATTCTAGGTCTGGCCACTACGTTTCGACGCACACCGGTGGCTGAAGGCGTGGAAACTCTGCTTCAGGGTGAGCGCTTGTTGGCATTGGGGTGTGAGCTGGCGCAGGGGTACTTCATCGCACGTCCCATGCCTGCTGACGCCATTCCGGTCTGGATAGCTGAGTGGCATTTGCCCGAGGCCTGGCGTAAACATGTCTAGTTCCAAGACGCTCACGCCTTTGGCACCAAAACGTGAAATCTTTGGTTGGGCGATGTTTGATTTTGCCAATCAGGGTTACACGCTGCTGATTATTACCGTGATTTATGGCGATTTATTTACCCGAGTCATCGTCGCAGATGCACCTGACTATCGACTGGGTAATCTGCTCTGGAGTTTAGCTCTGGCGGTCAGTTATCTGATGGTAGTGGTCGCTAATCCGGTGTGTGGTGCGATGATGGATTATGCCTGTCAGCGTAAACGCTATCTGTTTATTAGCTATCTGCTGACCGTTGTTACCACCGCATCGCTCTACTTTGTGGAGCCGGGCTGGTTGATCCCGGCCATGCTGCTGATTATTGCATCTAATTTTGCCTATGCCTTGGGTGAGGGGTTTATTGCCAGTTTTTTGCCTGATCTTGGACCGCGAAAGGCCCTTGGATGGATATCTGGTCTGGGCTGGGGCTTGGGTTATATCGGCGGGTTGATTGCGACTGCCTTTACACTATTTTTTCTGGGTGATGTAACGGCGGAAAACTATGCAACTATTCGCTGGGTAGGGCCTTTTGCCGGTATATTTTTCCTGCTAGCGGCGATACCGACCTTTATCTGGTTGCGTGAGCGGGGTAGCAGGAAGGGCTTGCCTGAAGGACAAAGCCTGTTCAGTGCCGGTGTGCAGCGTCTCCAGGCAACCTGGCGTGAAATGCATTATTTCAGGGATTTACGTAGTCTGCTGGTTTCGATTTTTTTTGCTATGGCCGGTATTTACATCATTATCTCCTTCTCATTTATTTACGGTTCTCAAGTGATCGGTTGGGATGAAGAGGTGAGGGTGCTGATGTTTGTGATTGTGCAAATTACCGCAGCAGTGGGTGCCATTGGTTTTGGCTTTATCCAGAGCCACATAGGCGCACGTACTACCTACATTATTACTTTACTGCTGTGGTTGGTGGCAATACTGGCCATATGGCAAACCCCTTCCCTGACAGCCGTTATGCATCAATGGTTAGGGGTGGAATGGCAAGCACAGTATGTGTTTTTGTTTGCCGGTGTCTTGTCCGGTTTGAGCCTGGGTTCTTCGCAATCGGCAGGCCGTGCACTGGTGGGTATTTTAACACCACAAGGTAAGTCGGCGGAGTTCTTTGGCTTCTGGGGCATGTCAGCAAAACTGGCGGCTGTTTTCGGTATTTTAGGGCTGGGGCTGATCCAGTGGGTGTTTGGTCTGGCCGATGCGATACTCTTTTGTCTGGCACTGTTTGTTATAGCAATAATTACACTGCTGCCGGTGAATGAGCAACGTGGTGAGCAGGCGGCTGATGCATGGCAGGACAGAGACGCATCTGAATAGCTCCGATTGAGTTTATCTGCGCGTTTTGTCTGTATCGGGTAACAGGCTCAGGACGTGGTCAGTAAAGATCCAGTCGATACCGCGATAGACTTCCCGATTCAGAATGGCGTGTTTTTCCACCATACCGCTACCTACCTGCTTACCTGCCTGCTGAAGCTGGCGCAGATTGGCTGTAGTGATCAGAGCGAAGGAGCCGGCTACCGCCCCATGGCCCAGCGCAAGGTTTTGCCTGATAATTTCACCGGTATTGGTTTCGGCGACATCGACAAACGCTGCCGGTGGAATTTGACAGAAGCCTTCAAGATAGTCCGGAACCAGTGACAGAAGATGGTAATCTTTTACCGGTGAGAGCGAGCTGAGTGATGCGGTAATGCGATGCGGCAGTTCAACCCGGTCACGCCAGGAGTTTTTTATCTCCAACATTAGATGTAACTTCCCACCATAGCGAGCCACCACCTCATCCAGATGGGGTATGTCGGGTATAGCTTGACGCAAGGTGCTAAAATCAGTCTCTGCAATGATCAGGTCGGGTCGGTTAAACAGGCGACCACAGTCCGGGTCGTGGTGAATGACCGGTTCTGCATCACGAGTCAAATGAATGTCCAGCTCAACACCCCAGATGCCCTGTTGCCGGCAAAGATCAAAGGCTTTCAGGGTATTTTCCGTTATACCACTACCATGGGCACCACGATGGGCGATCAGTTTTGGCTGGGTGCTGGGTGGTGTGCAACTACCGGGAGCCAGTGCCCAAAGGTAATTGGCCAGACTGTTCAGATAGCTGGAGGTGTTGGCCATGGTGTGTCGTTCCGTTTATGCCTTGATTCACAGTGTACAATATTTGTATTGATGGAACCTGAACTCAGTGCTGGTTAATGCCGGGCCAGCGTTACTTTTTGTTTGTATCTGCATACAATACGCTTATGTCTATTCAAATTCGTTTAATGCAACCCACTGATCTACCCTCGGTTTGGCAGGTTCAGTGTGCTTGTTATAGTCATTTTGAGCCGGAAACGCAGGCCAGCCTGGGGGCCAAGCGCGAGGCGTCACCACAAAGCTGCTTTGTCGCGGAGCAAGGGGATATTTTGCTGGGGTATGTCATTGCGATGCCTTGGCTACTTGGGGTGGTACCCGCGTTGAATGATCCCAGCTGTAACCTGCCTGCCCAGGCTGACTGTTTGTATCTGCATGATATGGCGATTGCTCCAGCAGCGGCTGGTCAGGGTGTGGGGCAGCGCCTGTTTGAGGCTGTGACTGAAGCAGGCTACAAGCTGGAATTATCTAAGCTGGCCCTTACGGCTATAGAGGGCGCTAAGGGTTACTGGCAGCGGCATGGTTTTGTGCCGGTTGCGCTCCCCCTGAGCGCGGCAAAGGTGGCGCAGTACGGTGGCAATATCACCTATATGTCGAGAGAAATGCATTCATGTTGAGTTACCTGCACGGCTATCATGCCGGAAATTTTGCTGACCTGCACAAGCATCATCTGCTGGTGTGTCTGTTGACTGCGCTAAACCGCAAGGATAAGCCCTGGAATTACCTGGAAACCCATGCCGGTAAGGCACATTACTCGCTTGGTTCTGAAGAATCTGAAAAAACCGCCGAATACCGTGAAGGGATAGCCCGGCTGTGGTCGCAGCAGGGGCTGCCAGATTCTGTGGCTGTCTATCTGGAACAGATACGTGCGGTTAACCCGGAAGGTAGGCTGGATTTTTATCCTGGATCACCGGCACTGGCAGCCGGGATGGCGCGTGAAGCTGATCGCTTGCATCTGATGGAGTTGCACCCAGGTGAAGTGCAGCAATTGAAGCAGGCTTTCAATGGCCGAACAGATGTAGCGGTACATCATCGGGATGGTTATGAAGGGGTGTTGGCGTTACTGCCGCCCAGGCCGAACCGTGGATTGGTACTGATTGATCCATCCTATGAAGTGAAAAGTGAATATGACCAGGTGGCGGCTTTTTTACCCAAAGCTCTGAAGCGCTGGCCTAACGGTTGTTATGCTGTCTGGTATCCACTTTTGCCAGCGGGACGCTGGAAAATGATGGTAGAGTCGATTCGGCGTTCGGGTATTCGCAATATTCTGCGCTCAGAGCTGTGGGTGCGTAACGCGAGTGATCAGGGAATGTACGGCAGTGGCATGCTGATTATCAATCCACCCTGGCCGTTGGCCGATACCCTGCAACAGTCCGAGCCTTGGTTAGCTGAATGTCTGGCTCAGGATACCGGTGCAGGACAATCGATAAGCTGGCTGGTGGAGGAGTAGTGCCGGTCGCTGAGAGTCCGGCACCTGTTCACTTGTGCCGGGTATATCAGTAAAGCGCTTGTTCGTCTTTGACAACCTCTTTCAGCACATGTAGAAATAACTTGTCGGCTTCACTGAATTCAATCGGAATTTTAACGCTGGTCAGGGACGATAGTTCTTCGGCTATCAGGTGGTCAGCATCTTTCTGGTCCATGTGTTTGCGGGCGATGGTGATCGCCTTGTCGCAGATCTGTGGATCGGCGAGTACTTTTTTAATAAAACGCATCAGTTCGTTAATCACGCGTTCTTTATTTTTAATCTCAGCAATATTGTTACTCATCTTGGCTTCCTCAACTGAAAATACTCTTGTATAGCATACAGCTTAGCGGTTTCTGCGACAGGAAAAAACAGCTGATTATCGAGAGAGGTGAGCCCTTGGCTACTGAAGCCCTCCCCCTTTAGTCATATTCTATTGCAATATAGCGTAAAACATACGCTTGTTATGGTTGAACCGGACTTGACTCGGTGCCAAAATAGTCGGCTTATTCGCGAAAATCTATAGTTGCCGGATTGCATGAGGAAATCCCCGCTTATTTCGGCAATTTTAAGCAATACCCAGCTTATATCTCAGACAGGTCTGGCAGAGTGAGAGATCCTTTACTTTGGTCAGCGCCGCATACAGAAATTTTAGCTGTTTAATGCCGACATGAGATCGGTGCTGAGTAGAGGAACATAGAGTGGAATTACTTTCAGGCGCAGAAATGGTAGTACGCGCTCTCAGAGACGAGGGTGTTCGGTACATCTACGGCTATCCAGGTGGTGCATTGTTGCATGTGTATGATGCATTGTTCCAACAGGATGAGGTCGAACATATCCTGGTGCGCCACGAGCAGGCTGCAACCCATATGGCGGATGCCTATGCCCGTGCCACCAATAAGCCCGGTGTTGCATTGGTGACATCCGGCCCTGGCGCAACCAATGCGGTCACGGGTATTGCGACCGCCTATATGGACTCCATCCCAATGGTGGTGATCACCGGTCAGGTCATGAGTTTCCTGATAGGTGAAGATGCGTTCCAGGAAACGGATATGCTGGGTATCTCTCGCCCTATCGTGAAGCACAATTTCAGTGTGACGCGGGCCGAGGATATTCCGTCGATTATCAAAAAAGCGTTTTATATTGCCCAGACAGGCCGTCCGGGTCCGGTGGTGATCGATATTCCCAAGGATATGACCACACCGACAGAGCGTTTCCCGTATGAGTACCCCAAGTCGGTCAAGCTGCGTTCGTATAACCCGGTCACCAAAGGGCATTCCGGCCAGATACGTAAGGCTGTCGATATGCTACTGGCAGCCAAACGTCCGGTCATTTATACCGGTGGTGGCGTCATCATGGGTGATGCCAGTGCTGAGCTGATTGAGTTGGCGCATCAGTTGAACTTTCCTGTCACCAATACGCTGATGGGGTTGGGTGGTTTTCCAGGTACGGATCGTCAGTTTGTTGGTATGTTGGGCATGCATGGTTCTTATGAAGCCAACATGGCGATGCATCACAGTGATCTGATTCTGGCTGTTGGCGCACGCTTCGACGACCGTGTGACCAACGGTGTGGACAAGTTCTGCCCGACCGCACGCATCGTGCATATTGATATCGATCCGGCGTCTATTTCCAAGACTATCCAGGCTGACGTGCCGATTGTTGGCCCCGCTAAAGTAGTGTTGGAAGACATGGTGCAGTTGGTCAAAGACAGCAAAAAACGTCCGGATGCCGATGCCATTGAAGCCTGGTGGAAGCAGATCGATGAATGGCGTGGTCGTCACGGTGGTCGCTATCGTACCGATGACTCTGAAATGATGAAGCCTCAGCAGGTTATTGAAATGCTGTGCAAAGTCACCCAGGGTGATGCTTATGTCTGTTCCGATGTCGGTCAGCATCAGATGTTTGCGGCACAGTACTACCAGTACAACAAGCCCAATCGTTGGATCAACTCCGGTGGTCTCGGCACCATGGGGTTTGGTTTGCCAGCGGCTATGGGTGTTAAGCTGAATTTTCCGGAAGCTGAGGTAGCCTGTGTAACGGGTGAAGGCAGTATCCAGATGAATATTCAGGAGTTGTCGACCTGCAAGCAGTACGATATTCCGGTTAAGATCATTTGCCTGAATAACCAGTCATTGGGGATGGTGCGTCAGTGGCAGGATATGAACTATGAGTCGCGTCACTCTCAGTCTTATATGAACTCCCTGCCGGATTTCGTCAAGCTGGCTGAGTCTTATGGTCATGTGGGTATAAAAGTGACCAAATACTCCGAACTGGAAGCTGCAATGCGCGAAGCCTTTGCTATGAAGGATCGTCTGGTGTTTATGGACATTATGGTAGATCCCTTTGAGCATGTTTATCCGATGCAGGTGCCGCGTGGTTCCATGCGGGATATGTGGTTGAGCAAGACGGAGAGGACCTGATCATGAGACATATAATTTCAGTTCTGATGGAAAACGAACCGGGTGCCCTGTCTCGCGTGGTGGGTCTGTTCTCGCAGCGTAACTTCAACATCGAATCGCTGACAGTTGCGCCGACAGATGATGAAACCCTGTCACGTATGACGGTAATGACCACCGGTGATGATCGTGTCATCGAACAGATCACCAAACAACTGAACAAGTTGATTGATGTAGTCAAAGTGGTGGATCTGTCTGAAGGTGAGCATATTGAACGTGAACTGATGATGATCAAGTTCAAGGCTAACGGACAGATGCGTGCCGAGATCAAGCGTACGGCGGATATCTTTCGCGGTCAGATTATCGACATCACCCCGAACACTTACACCGTGCAGCTGGTCGGCTCGAGTGACAAGCTGGATGCATTCATTGCCTCACTGGGTAATACCAGCATCATGGAAGTGGTCCGCTCCGGTGTGTCGGGTATCGCTCGTGGTGAAAAAGTTCTGACTATCTGAGTAAGATAATCCTATCGGTTATACTCAAAAAGGCCATTCCTCGCGAATGGCCTTTGTTTTTTACGGGCAGAAAACTGCTCCTGCATTTTCTACATAGGCGCCGTCCCTGGCGCTATATGCCGCAGGTGCACATTAGCAAAGGCAGCTTCAATGAAAACACTACAGCAACTTCTGGGTCGCATTGCCCAGGCACTGGAAGCGCGGCTCCCGCCTAGTGTCGAGCCTCTGAATTGGTCAGAACACACCGCGGCCGTCTGGCGGGTTGAGCAAGGGCGAGGGTATTTGGCTCCGGTCTCTTCGAGCAGCCCGGTTGTACTCGATGATCTGGTCGGTATCGAGTCTCAACGGGATAGGGTGGTGACCAATACTCTGCAGTTTTTACAGGGGCTACCTGCCAATAATGTACTGATGTGGGGTGCGCGTGGAACCGGTAAATCTTCATTGGTGCGGGCGTTATTGACGGCCTATGCGTCTGAGGGATTACGCCTGTTACAGGTGGATCGTGAAGATCTGATCCAGATGCCACAAATTCTGGATTCGCTGGCCGGACAGCCCTGGCGCTTTATTATCTATTGTGATGACCTTTCGTTTGAGGAAGATGATGTCAGTTACAAACGACTGAAAAGCGCACTGGATGGCGCTTTGTCCCTGACGCCGGACAATGTGTTGCTCTATGCAACCTCCAATCGTCGCCACCTGCTGCCGGAAGCGGCGGCTGATAATCTGCAGGCAAAGTGGGTCGAGGGTGAGTTGCATCCGGGCGATGCGATAGAAGAGAAAATTTCACTCTCGGATCGCTTTGGCGAGTGGGTTGGGTTTTATGCCTTCGATCAACCCACCTATGTGCGAGCGGCTCAGCATTGGACAGAGGTCTTGGCAACACGCTATGGCTTGAGCGTTCGTTGGGATGAGCAACTGGAGCTGGAAGCTGTGCGTTTTGCGCAAGGCAGGGGGGTTAGAAATGGCCGGGTTGCCCACCAGTTTGCCAGTCACTGGGTGGGCCGGCAACTATTGAAACGGAAAGAGTAGAGGCGTCATCACCAGTGTAACGATCATTGCCAGTAGCTGCAGCGGTATGCCGACTTTGGCGAAATCAACAAAGCGGTAATTACCCGGTGCTAGTACCAGTGTGTTGACCGGAGACGCTATGGGGGTGGCAAAGGCCGTGGAGGCGGCGATGGCTACCGTCATCATAAAGGGTTCCGGATTGAGCCCCAGTAATTGAGAGGTCGTCAGTGCAATGGGTGCTACCAGAACGGTGGTGGCGGTGTTGGAAATGAACTGGCTGAGTGATGAGGTTAGTATGAATAGGCCTGCACAGAGTACTAGTGGACTGGTGTCACCAAAGTTCTCCACCAGGTTGCTGACCACATAGCTGAGTGCACCACTGGTTTCCATGGCCAAGGCCAGGGGGAGCATGCCCGCTATCAGAACCAGGCTTTTAGCATTCAATGACTGGTAAGCTTCATTCATGTTCATGCAGCCAGTCAGAACCATAGCCAGGGCGGCAAGCAGTACCGCTGTGAGGTTAGGTAATAGCCCGAAAGTCATACTTACCAGCATAGCTAGCATAACCCCCAGAGCCACTGGTGCTTTGTTGGCGTTGGCGGCGATTTCATGCATTTCAGCAGGGGTTTCTATAACGACTAGATCCCGACGATTTTCCAGCTTACGAATATACTCCCAACTGCCAGTCAGCAGCAGGGTGTCACCCGCTTCCATGCGTGTCACGCCAAACTCGGTAGTTAACGGCTCGCGGTTGCGCCTTACACCGATAACACTCAGGTTAAAACGCTCACGAAAACGGCCTTGTTTAAGCGATTGATTAACCAGGCTGGAATTGGGTGGCAGGAGTACTTCAGCAAAGCCAAATTGCTGCTGTACTTTCATTATGTCGCGCTCGGGAAAGCCTTGGCGTCTTAGTTGCAATGTCTGGCAGAGGTGTTCAACTGCGCTTTCCGAGCCATACACCATTAAGGTATCCAGGTGTTGCATTCGTGTATTGGCGAGCACCGGCATCATTGATGAAGCTGAGCTGCTCCGGCGTTGAATGGCAAACACGGTGGTCTCATATTCGGTTCGTAGTCCCATTTCAGCCAGGGTTTTACCGGCCAGTGGGCTATCGGGTTGTATCAATAGTTTGTGTAGCTGATCGCGAATGCCATAGCGCTCTGCAAATTCACTGAGCGTAGGGTGACTGTCTTCCGGATCACGCGCTTCGCTTTTGGGTAACAGAAAGCGTCCAACAAAAACCAGATATACGCAGCCTACAACCAGCATCACCAGGCCGATAGGGGTGAAGTCAAAAAAACTGAAGGGTTCGCCCGCAACACGCATTTGACCGCTAACAATAATATTCGGTGGAGTACCAATCAGGGTGAGCATGCCGCCAATCAGCGCGGCAAAGGCCAGCGGCATGAGTAGCCGTGAGGGATGCATGCCAGATTTTCTGGCCATGCTCAAAACCACCGGTATCAGCAGGGCTACCGCGCCAGTAGAACTCATAAAGGCTGAGAGAAGTGCAACGACCGGCAACAAAAACAGCAATAACCGAACTTCGCTGCGGCCGCCGACCCGCAATAGCCAGTTACCTGCGGCGGCGGCAATGCCAGTGCGGAACAAGCCTTCCCCGACCACGAATAGTCCGGCAATCATGATGACAACGCTGTTGCCAAAGCCTGAAACGGCTTCAGTCGGAGTGATAATCCCGGAGGCTGCTAATACGACTACGACCAGGAGTGCGACCAGATCCATGCGCAGTTTATCAATAATGAACAGTACAACAGTGGCGGCCAGTAAGCCGAACACAAACAGCATTTCATGAGTCATAAAGCGCGTGGCCCGTTACCTAAACAACAAAGGGGCAATGATGACGGTTAGCGCGGGCTTTCTCAATCTTTCTGAGGACGTTTTTCATGTTGTGTCCAGAAAGCATGAATGAGTGGATGGCGTAATTTATTTTCCAATGCAAAGATACCTACCTCAAACGGCGTGAGTTCAGGCGATACCTTCAGTGCGGTGACGCGAGATGCTAGAGGGCTGTTATCCAATACGATTTGCGGCACTAACCCTACACCGAATCCTAAGCTGACCATGCTAACGATAGCTTCGTTTCCAGAAACCTGCGCATAAATTAGCGGTTTAATGCCAAGTGAGCGGAACCAATGGTCCGAGCGTTTTCTCGCCAGACCTGCTTCTGACAGGATCATCGGCACATCTTGCCAGTTTGCTTTGCTGGCCACACCGCTAAGGCGTTGTTGCAAATCCGGTTGATCTGCAGGAGTGATGAAGACGAGTGGGGAGCGGGTAATAGAGCGAAAGGCTATATCCTGTGGCAGATGATCAGGGCGGGCGCCAATGGCAATGTCTTCAGTGCCATTCTGTACGCGTTGAATGGCTTCAGCGGGATCGCCGGTATGTAATTTGATTTCGATACGTGGATAGTCCTGGCGAAAGCGGCTGAGAATTTCATATAAAAAACTGTAGCTGGCGGTAACCGAGCAGTACATACTCAGCTCGCCCTGCAGCTCTTGCTGATCAGCTTGAAGAGTGCTGCGCAGGGTCTGCCATTGCTGCAAGGTTTCACGTGCATAGGTTTGCAGACGTCGGCCTTCCGCTGTCAGGCTGACAGAGCGGTTATCACGGATAAACAGCGAGACTCCCAGCTCATCTTCAAGTTGTTTGATGGTTCGGCTCAAGGTTGATGGGCTGATGTGGCAAGCGGCACTGGCGCGGCTGAAGTGCAGGGTATCGGCTAGCATCAGAAAATGCTGCAGGCTTTTGCTATCCAATATTGATGTCCAATATTACTATTTAGAATGATGTTCTAGTATATGAAATATAATATTGCAAATATATCATTTTACGCAATGATGCTAATCCCTTAGAGTAGCGGCATTGCACAACAGGTGTGACCTCTTTTGACCCCTAGTAAAGGATAAATAACATGCAAGTTTATTACGATAAAGATTGTGATCTGTCGATCATCCGTGGCAAAAAAGTATCTATCATTGGATACGGTTCGCAGGGCCATGCTCATGCGTGCAACCTGAATGATTCGGGTGTTGATGTGACGGTTGGTTTGCGTACAGGTTCTTCTTCACGTGCCAAAGCTGAAGCGGCTGGTCTGAAAGTGGCTGATGTTGCCGATGCAGTTAAATCAGCTGACCTGGTTATGATCCTGACGCCTGACGAATTCCAGGGACAACTTTACAAAGCCGAAATCGAGCCTAACATCAAACAGGGTGCTACCCTGGCGTTTGCTCACGGTTTCTCTATTCACTATAACCAGGTCGAGCCACGTAAGGATCTGGACGTGATCATGATCGCGCCAAAAGCGCCAGGTCATACCGTGCGTTCTGAATTTGTTAAAGGCGGTGGTATCCCTGACCTGATCGCTATTTTCCAGGATGCGTCAGGTAATGCTAAAAATGTAGCCCTGTCATACGCGTCTGGTGTGGGTGGTGGTCGTACCGGTATCATCGAAACAACCTTTAAAGATGAAACTGAAACCGATCTGTTCGGTGAGCAGGCTGTTCTGTGTGGTGGTTGCGTTGAGCTGGTGAAAATGGGCTTTGAAACCCTGGTTGAAGGTGGCTATGCCCCGGAAATGGCTTACTTCGAATGTCTGCATGAGCTGAAGCTGATCGTTGACCTGATGTACGAAGGCGGCATCGCTAACATGAACTACTCCATCTCTAACAATGCCGAGTATGGTGAGTATGTGACTGGCCCTGAAGTGATCAACGACCAGTCACGCGAAGCCATGCGTAACGCACTGAAACGTATTCAGAGTGGCGAATATGCCAAGATGTTCATTGCCGAAGGTGCTACTAACTATCCTTCAATGACTGCACGTCGTCGTAACAATGCCGCGCACCAGATTGAGCAGGTCGGTGGTAAGCTGCGTGAAATGATGCCTTGGATTACGGCTAACCAGTTGGTCGATAAATCTAAAAACTGATCCATGCCTGGTCCTTAGGCCAGTCAAGCTAAAGACGCCCGAACCGGTTTGCCGCTTCGGGCGTTCTGCTATTCGCACCTGGCCTAGAAACTCAGGTATGATCAGGGTAGTTGCTGACTGGCTAACAGGAGGTGTCAGGTATGAAGCTGAATCTTGCCTTGCAAGGGGGTGGCGCGCACGGTGCGTTTACCTGGGGCGTGCTGGATAAATTGCTGGAGGCGGGAATCACACCTGAAGCAATTAGTGGCACCAGTGCTGGCACCATGAATGCGGTTTTGTTGGCAGAGGGATGGCGTCGAGATGGCGAGGATGGTGCCAGAGAAATGCTGGATTGCTTCTGGCAGAAGCTGTCGTTGCCTGAAGGACTCGCTCATAACGAGTCGGGTGAGTGGTGGCGCAGACTGACCCGTCATTTATCACCCTATGATCTCAATCCATTTGATTATAATCCCTTGAAGCAATTACTTATTGAGCTTATTGATTTTGAGGCCTTACGTCAGGCATCTCAAATTAAGCTCTATATTGCCGCCACTGAGGTTGAAACCGGGGTGTTGCGCTTATTTCGTGAAAATGAGCTGGATGTAGAGCACCTCCTGGCCAGCGCGTGCTTGCCAACGCTGCACAAAGCGGTTGAAATTGACGGATGTCACTATTGGGATGGCGGATTTTCCGGTAACCCTGTGGTCAGGCCGCTGGTTACGGATTGTAAAAGTAACGATCTGTTATGTGTGCTGCTACAACCATTACGGCGCAAGGATCTTCCAACCCGTGCGGAGGCAATTTCGGAGCGTATGACGGAGTTGTCATTTCAGACCGCTTTTATGCGTGAGTTGGCTGAAATCAATCAGCGTCGAGAACATCTACTGAGCAGGCCTTGGCTGGTTGGGCAAGAAGAGTCCCGTTGGCGTAAGCTGCGTATGCACTTGATTGAACCGGATGATCACCTCGCATCATTGAAGTCAGCCACTAAGTTTGATACCCGAAAACGCTTTCTGGAATCCTTGCGGGAGCTGGGTCGAACACAGGCTGAGCTATGGTTTGATCAGACAAAAAACCAACTGGGCCAGACTGCAACCTGGGAGCTTAAGACACTGTTTCGTCGATGAGTTGGGCGCTGGCGTTATTCTCAAGTAGAATGGCAAATACATTCACTGATCAATTGGCATTTTATGATAGATAAAAATTCGCATGACACTGAATCAGAAGAGCAAAGTGCTGGAGCGCCTGAGGTTGATAGAGTAAAGCCACACAAGGGGGTTTATCTGTTACCCAATTTATTTACAACGGGCGCACTTTTTTCAGGCTTTTATGCTGTTATTGCTTCAATGAACGGACAGTTTGAAGCGGCTGCCATCGCTATTTTTGTTTCCATGCTGTTTGATGGATTGGATGGTCGTGTGGCACGGATGACCAACACTCAAAGCCCGTTTGGCGCTGAATATGATTCGCTGGCTGATATGGTATCTTTCGGTGTGGCACCAGCTATTGTAGCTTTTACCTGGGCGCTGGATGATCTTGGCAAGATTGGTTGGTTTGCAGCTTTTTTGTATGTAGCTGGTACGGCATTGCGTCTGGCGCGTTTCAATACGCAAATAGGTTCTGTCGATAAGCGCTTTTTTGTCGGGCTGCCCAGTCCGGCTGCTGCGGCCGCTGTGGCAGGTCTTATCTGGATGTCTACTAAGTTTGAATTCGCTGCAGAGGATATAGCCTATTTTGTGGCGCTGTACGTGGCATTGGCAGGTGTGCTGATGGTGAGTAATATTCTCTATTACAGTTTTAAAGATGTGGATCTGAAGGATAAGGTCCCATTTCTGATCTTGTCTGCCATCGTACTTGGTATTGCCATTATTTCAATCAGCCCAGCTTTATTTCTTTGGTTACTGTTTGTTATTTATGCCCTATCTGGCCCGGTACTCTGGTTAGTCCGTAAAAAGAAACACCTGGCAAAATAAGCAGTGTGTCTTGCTATCGAAGCCTTGTATTAGCTCAGGTGTAACACTGGTGTTGACCCGCCGCTCTACCTGGGTGGCTGAAGGCGGGTTGCGCTGATCATCTTTTGTGCAGTGTGCTACGCACGCTGAAGTATGGATATTACGCACGCTGAAGTATGGATGTTAAGTGGCGTAATAACTTTTTAAACGAAAACGAAAAAAGACTGTTGACGCTCCATAATCAGGTCTATATTATACGCACCTCGCTTGAGACAACAGCCCAACACACCGGGCAGCTCAAGCCGCTCTTTAACAAATTAATCAGGTAATGCGTGTGGGCGCTTGTTCAGGTTAGGCATTAAAGCTTAATCAAAAACAAGCAACCTAACTGTGAATTCATTTAGATGTACGTTTTTGAGCATGACTTAGACGGCTGATTGCTTTTGTGATTGGTTGTCGAAATTTAAACTGAAGAGTTTGATCATGGCTCAGATTGAACGCTGGCGGCAGGCCTAACACATGCAAGTCGAGCGGTAGAAAGTAGCTTGCTACTTTTGAGAGCGGCGGACGGGTGAGTAACGCGTGGGAATCTACCTGGTAGTGGGGGATAACGTTCGGAAACGGACGCTAATACCGCATACGCCCTACGGGGGAAAGGAGGGGCTCTTAGGACCTTTCGCTATCAGATGAGCCTGCGTAGGATTAGCTAGTTGGTAGGGTAAAGGCCTACCAAGGCGACGATCCTTAGCTGGTCTGAGAGGATGATCAGCCACACTGGGACTGAGACACGGCCCAGACTCCTACGGGAGGCAGCAGTGGGGAATATTGGACAATGGGGGCAACCCTGATCCAGCCATGCCGCGTGTGTGAAGAAGGCCTTCGGGTTGTAAAGCACTTTCAGTGGTGAGGAAGGGTGTAAAGTTAATACCTTTATACATTGACGTTAGCCACAGAAGAAGCACCGGCTAACTCCGTGCCAGCAGCCGCGGTAATACGGAGGGTGCAAGCGTTAATCGGAATTACTGGGCGTAAAGCGCGCGTAGGTGGTTCAGTCAGTCAGATGTGAAATCCCCGGGCTCAACCTGGGAATTGCACCTGATACTGCTGAGCTAGAGTACAGTAGAGGGGAGTGGAATTTCCTGTGTAGCGGTGAAATGCGTAGATATAGGAAGGAACACCAGTGGCGAAGGCGACTCTCTGGACTGATACTGACACTGAGGTGCGAAAGCGTGGGGAGCAAACAGGATTAGATACCCTGGTAGTCCACGCTGTAAACGATGTCAACTAGCCGTTGGGACACTTGATGTCTTAGTGGCGCAGCTAACGCGATAAGTTGACCGCCTGGGGAGTACGGTCGCAAGATTAAAACTCAAATGAATTGACGGGGGCCCGCACAAGCGGTGGAGCATGTGGTTTAATTCGACGCAACGCGAAGAACCTTACCTACTCTTGACATCCAGAGAATTTGGCAGAGATGCTGAAGTGCCTTCGGGAGCTCTGAGACAGGTGCTGCATGGCTGTCGTCAGCTCGTGTTGTGAAATGTTGGGTTAAGTCCCGTAACGAGCGCAACCCTTGTCCTTACTTGCCAGCGGGTGATGCCGGGAACTGTAAGGAGACTGCCGGTGACAAACCGGAGGAAGGTGGGGACGACGTCAAGTCATCATGGCCCTTACGAGTAGGGCTACACACGTGCTACAATGGCCGGTACAGAGGGCCGCAAGACCGCGAGGTGGAGCAAATCTCAGAAAACCGGTCGTAGTCCGGATCGCAGTCTGCAACTCGACTGCGTGAAGTCGGAATCGCTAGTAATCGCGAATCAGAATGTCGCGGTGAATACGTTCCCGGGCCTTGTACACACCGCCCGTCACACCATGGGAGTGGGTTGCACCAGAAGTAGCTAGTCTAACCGCAAGGGGGACGGTTACCACGGTGTGATTCATGACTGGGGTGAAGTCGTAACAAGGTAGCCCTAGGGGAACCTGGGGCTGGATCACCTCCTTAAACGATAGCTTGGCCTGTTCAAGTGTCCACACGCATTACCTGGTTGATAAGTAAAGAGAGCACAATAGGCTTGTAGCTCAGGTGGTTAGAGCGCACCCCTGATAAGGGTGAGGTCGGTGGTTCGAGTCCACTCAGGCCTACCAAATTTTAACGAATACAGCGTTAAAATGTGACTCGCATACAAGTGTATGCTTCGCCACATTTTGCCTTGTCTTCGCTAAAATTACCGCGGTTCCATATACCGTAAGAAGAAAATATGGGGCTATAGCTCAGCTGGGAGAGCGCCTGCTTTGCACGCAGGAGGTCTGCGGTTCGATCCCGCATAGCTCCACCATTCCTTGAGGATGGGTAGGGAAATACGCAGGAGGTCTGCGACGGACGGCCGCCCCGTTCGATCCCGCATAGCTCCACCATCCCTTGGGATGGGAATAGATAAGTACATCATTACCTGATGGCAACACAAAAACATAGAATAGTAACAGTAAGTTTTAAATTATCGGTTTTGAAGCCTGGGCTTAGAAACTGAATCGATAATTTAATGCTTATGCATTAAACGCTCTTTAACAATTCGAACTGAAAGAAATAGATTGTCTTGTAGCAATACAAGCGCCAACCGGCGAAATCGATCGTTACTAGCAAACATCAATTGAACAGACGCCTTCGGGTTATATGGTCAAGTGAATAAGCGTGCACGGTGGATGCCTTGGCAGTCAGAGGCGATGAAGGACGTTGTAGCCTGCGAAAAGGTACGGGGAGCTGGCAAACGAGCTTTGATCCGTACATGTCCGAATGGGGAAACCCACCTGACACTTTAATGGTTTTAACTGCGCGAAGCGCAGGTCAAAGCCCCCTTGCGCAAACGTGAGGAGGTGGAGAGAGGTAGAGTCATTAAAGTGTCAGGTATCTCTTAGCTGAATACATAGGCTTTGAGAGGCGAACCCGGGGAACTGAAACATCTAAGTACCCGGAGGAAAAGAAATCAACCGAGATTCCCTAAGTAGCGGCGAGCGAACGGGGAGCAGCCCTTAAGCTGCGTTATGGTTAAAAGAACGCTCTGGAAAGTGCGGCCGTAGAGGGTGAAAGCCCCGTATTTGAAAACCTAAACGTAGTGAAAACGAGTAAGGCGGGACACGTGATATCCTGTCTGAAGATGGGGGGACCATCCTCCAAGGCTAAATACTCCTGACTGACCGATAGTGAACCAGTACCGTGAGGGAAAGGCGAAAAGAACCCCTGTGAGGGGAGTGAAATAGACCCTGAAACCGTGTACGTACAAGCAGTGGGAGCCGTTTTAATACGGTGACTGCGTACCTTTTGTATAATGGGTCAGCGACTTACTTTCAGTGGCAAGCTTAACCGCATAGGGGAGGCGTAGGGAAACCGAGTCTTAATAGGGCGTCAAGTCGCTGGGAGTAGACCCGAAACCGGGCGATCTATCCATGGGCAGGTTGAAGGTTGAGTAACATCAACTGGAGGACCGAACCGACTACCGTTGAAAAGTTAGCGGATGACCTGTGGATCGGAGTGAAAGGCTAATCAAGCCCGGAGATAGCTGGTTCTCCTCGAAAGCTATTTAGGTAGCGCCTCATGTCTCACTCTGGGGGGTAGAGCACTGTTTCGGCTAGGGGGTCATCCCGACTTACCAACCCGATGCAAACTCCGAATACCCAGAAGTGCAATCATGGGAGACACACGGCGGGTGCTAACGTCCGTCGTGAAAAGGGAAACAACCCAGACCGCCAGCTAAGGTCCCAAAATCTAAGTTAAGTGGGAAACGATGTGGGAAGGCTCAGACAGCTAGGAGGTTGGCTTAGAAGCAGCCACCCTTTAAAGAAAGCGTAATAGCTCACTAGTCGAGTCGGCCTGCGCGGAAGATTTAACGGGGCTCAAACTTAGTACCGAAGCTGCGGATGCGTGCATTTCACTTAAGTACACAGAAGCGATTGTCGGGCGCGAAGCGCACGACCAAGCGCCCCCCGAACGTTGAGTCGGGTGAGGAGTGTCAATTAAGTGTATTTAAGGAAATGCACGCATGGTAGAGGAGCGTTGTGTAAGCCGTTGAAGCGAAAGCCGGGAGGCATCGTGGAGGTATCACAAGTGCGAATGCTGACATAAGTAACGATAAGACGAGTGAAAAACTCGTCCGCCGGAAGACCAAGGTTTCCTATCCAATGTTAATCAGGGTAGGGTGAGTCGGCCCCTAAGGCGAGGCAGAAATGCGTAGTCGATGGGAAACGGGCTAATATTCCCGTACCGGCTGTAACTGCGATGGGGAGACGGAGAAGGCTAGGCCAGCATGGTGATGGTTATCCATGTTTAAGGGTGTAGGCTGGTGGAGTAGGTAAATCCGCTCTGCTAAGGCTGAGACTTGATGACGAGACTCGTATGAGTTGAAGTGGTTGATGCCCTGCTTCCAGGAAAATCCTCTAAGCTTCAGGTTACAGACGACCGTACCCCAAACCGACACAGGTGGTCAGGTTGAGAATACCAAGGCGCTTGAGAGAACTCGGGTGAAGGAACTAGGCAAAATGGTGCCGTAACTTCGGGAGAAGGCACGCCGATGAAGGTGAAGGACTGGCTCCGTAAGCTTTTGTCGGTCGAAGATACCAGGTGGCTGCGACTGTTTATTAAAAACACAGCACTCTGCAAACACGAAAGTGGACGTATAGGGTGTGACGCCTGCCCGGTGCCGGAAGGTTAATTGATGGGGTTATCTTCGGAGAAGCTCTTGATCGAAGCCCCGGTAAACGGCGGCCGTAACTATAACGGTCCTAAGGTAGCGAAATTCCTTGTCGGGTAAGTTCCGACCTGCACGAATGGCGTAACGATGGCCACACTGTCTCCACCCGAGACTCAGTGAAATTGAACTCGCTGTGAAGATGCAGCGTCCCCGCGGCTAGACGGAAAGACCCCGTGAACCTTTACTATAGCTTCACAGTGGACTTTGAATTTGTTTGTGTAGGATAGGTGGGAGGCTTAGAAGCGTGGACGCTAGTCTGCGTGGAGCCAACCTTGAAATACCACCCTGACAACTTTGAGGTTCTAACTTAGATCCGTTATCCGGATTGAGGACATTGTGTGGTGGGTAGTTTGACTGGGGCGGTCTCCTCCCAAAGCGTAACGGAGGAGCACGAAGGTACCCTCAGGCTGGTCGGAAATCAGCCAATGAGCGCAAGAGTAGAAGGGTGCTTGACTGCGAGACAGACACGTCGAGCAGGTGCGAAAGCAGGTTCTAGTGATCCGGTGGTTCTGAATGGAAGGGCCATCGCTCAACGGATAAAAGGTACTCCGGGGATAACAGGCTGATACCGCCCAAGAGTTCACATCGACGGCGGTGTTTGGCACCTCGATGTCGGCTCATCACATCCTGGGGCTGAAGCCGGTCCCAAGGGTATGGCTGTTCGCCATTTAAAGTGGTACGCGAGCTGGGTTTAGAACGTCGTGAGACAGTTCGGTCCCTATCTGCCGTGGGCGTTTGAGATTTGAGAAGAGTTGCTCCTAGTACGAGAGGACCGGAGTGAACGAACCTCTGGTGTTCCGGTTGTCACGCCAGTGGCATTGCCGGGTAGCTACGTTCGGACAGGATAACCGCTGAAAGCATCTAAGCGGGAAGCCCCCTTCAAGATGAGATCTCACTGGGCCCTTGAGGCCCCTAAAGAGTCGTCCGAGACCAGGACGTTGATAGGCAGGGTGTGTAAGCGTTGTAAGGCGTTGAGCTAACCTGTACTAATGGCTCGTGAGGCTTGACCATATAACGCCCAAGGCGTTTGGTTGGTGAGCTGGTAACACAGGTTCTAAAGAACCACATGATCGATACACGGTTGTTGCTTGTAGTGCTATAAGACAGAGTTAAATACATCTATTTCGAACCAGTCCGAGTTGTTCCAGTTTTGTCTGGCGACCATAGAGACGTGGAACCACCTGATCCCATCCCGAACTCAGTAGTGAAACGCGTCATCGCCGATGGTAGTGTGGGGTCTCCCCATGTGAGAGTAGGTCATCGCCAGGCACTTAATACTTAAAAAACCCCTGTCACTTCGTGGCAGGGGTTTTTTAATATTAGCTCGTTGAGCTACTCGCACATGGCCATGTGACAAAAGCGCGTAGCGCGTTGAACGTCGGAGCCTGCGACGACGGCCCCGAAGCGCAGCGCGCTGAGTGGGTGAGGGCGTAGCCCGAATAAAGTAGGTCATCGCCAGGCACTTAATACTAAAGAAAGGGTCATCCGTCAGGGTGGCCCTTTTTTTATGCTCACCGCACCCATGGGGACGTAGGAGCAGCCATGTACATAGAGTCTATAAATGTCAGCAATTCCGCTTCAATGATATGATTACACAAAAGCTGTAATATAGTGTGTCTCCCTCTGAAATGAAGAGTTGTTATGACTATTACCTATTTATTAATTTCAGTATTTGCTGTGCTCTGCGTCGGTCTTGGTGTTTATATTGTTTACCTGCTGCGACAAAATAAGCAGAGGCAACGGAAAAACACTAATATATCTGAAGCTTACGCAGCCTCCGCACTGAAGCAGCGCTCTTATCTTATAGACAGTATTCGGATTATTTCGCGCGGGATCCTTGAAGAACAGTGCCCGCTAGCAGAGGGTTGTATTCGTATAAAGGTTCTCCTCGATAACTTGTCACCACAAATGCATCAGCAGGATTCACTTGCTGTTATTGAGCTGGTTTATGGTAAAACAGAGCATATTCCCATGCTGGATGATTGGAAATCTCTTTCATCTGAACAAAAGCGCAAGTATCAGCAAGAGTTGGAGGCGGTAGAACAGCAGCATGCCGAAGCGATACGAGCTGCCGCAAAATTGTTGCGTGACTATCCATTTGAGCAAATGGCACATTGATGGAGTTTTTGATTGTTTTTATAGTCAGTGCCTTTTTTCTGTTGCTTATCGGTGTCGCCATGTCATTTGGTAAGTCACCCAGTTACAGACCAGATCGACACTATGTATTGAAGCTAATGAAAGGGGTAGAAGATCGTACAACAACTGATCAGGCTTGGGATATGTTGATAGGTTACCCAATCAACCATGACCCGGAGCTTGAAGCTATTCGCCGACAGCTTGTTGATATACATGAAGGTCATGCAGGTGTTCCAGCGGCGCGTCAGGGTATTAACGGCTATATTTATGATCGTGAAAGTCGTCAGCGGTTACAAAAGATAATTGTTCAGTTGGAACGGTTGATTGAGGAATCCCCAGTTATACGCGAATTTTGATTATTTCAGAGTTTGCGCATCCCCTTTACAATTCGCGCAAGTTGGTTGTAAGCACTCCATATTTTACGTATGTCCTGACTAATAACGGCTTTACGTAATTGATGGGCTATATTTTCAATTTCCGGATGATCGAATAAACCTGCAAAACCATGTAACTGATGTGCGTTACGACCTATAGCTGCATAGTCTTTCGCATAAATCCTTGACTGAATCTCTTTCAGTTGACGGTCTATTTCCTCTTCAAACTCAAGCTTATGCCAGGAGTTAGTTGATGCTTCTACTGTATTGTTGGGTTTTTTAATATCCAGAGTGCTCAGCAGTGCATAAAGTTTCTCAATATTAAGAGGTTTGATCAGTATTTTATTGATTCCAAGCTGATTGAGTAGTTGTTGCTCACGCGAAGAAATATTTGCAGTCAAGGCGATAATATTAGTATTTGGGTGCTGATTGAGTATCTGGCGCGAGGCTTCAATGCCATCCATATCGGGCATGTTGATATCCATAAGCACTATGTCAGGCATTTTTTCGGTGACTGCTTCGATGGCTTGTGCGCCCGTCACTACTTCACGACTGCTGATGCCTGCCTGTTTGAGAATGCGCTTGATCAGCAATCGATTGTAGTCATTATCTTCAGCAATTAGAATTTCCAGCTTGTTGAGTTGGTAATTTGTATAATTCTTTCCCTGCTCTTGTTGTTCAGGATATTCCAGTGCAGAGAGAACCTGAGTGGGCGATACAGGCTTGTTGAGTATGCTGGCTTTGATTTTTTTCAGGCAATCCCAACGAAAATTGGCTGGTAGTAATAGAACCAACTTTACGCCTGGAAAGCGTTGTCGCAGTGATTCCGTTTGACGTAATAACAATTCAGTGTCTGCTTCAGATGCGGAGTGACTGAGTAAAATATGGCTAACAGGTTCTTCTGAACTGAGGATGTCTTCAAGACGTTCACTAACGCGGCAGTGATAACCATAGTGTTCAAACATTTCTAAAAGACTTTTTCGTGAGGCTGCATTTTTTTCTACAACAGCAATGCAATAGTTTTCTGTTGCTGTCTTGATCGAAAAATCATCAATCAAGTCAATGCTGAAAAGTTCAGTTTCAGTTGTGAGTGGTAGCTGAATATCAAATGTTGTTCCTTTATCAGGCTCGCTGTGAACTTCAATATGACCTCGCATGAGCTTCACCAGGCGGTATACTATGGCCAAGCCTAGTCCTGATCCACCGTATTTACGGCTGATACTGTTATCCGCCTGGGTAAAGGACTCGAACATCTTGCTTTTGTATTCTGGAGAAATTCCTATGCCGGTATCCGATACGCTGAGTGCCAGTAGCTGTTCCTCCGGTTGATAGTGGGTATGTAATACAATGTGTCCTGTTTCTGTAAACTTGATGGCATTGCCGATCAGGTTGGTTATTATCTGACGAATGCGTGTTGGATCACCAGACAAGTGTATAGGCAGATTGAAGCCACCACTGAAGATTAGTTCGATACCTTTGGCATGTGCAGCGGGTGCTTGCATCTCTAATGCCTGATGAATCAATTGTTGCGGATGAAACTCGATGGTTTCAAGTTCAAGCGCATCGGACTCCAGTCGCGTGAAATCTAACAGATCGTCTATCAGTGTTAAGAGCATCTGCGATGTGTGGTCAACGATTTTGAGATAATGCGCACGTTCCTGCTCACCGCTGCCCTCTTGGATCATTCGTGTAAAGCCTATCACCGAGGTTAACGGAGTACGTAGCTCGTGACTCATACGCGCAAGAAAAGCATCTTTAGCACGATTTGCTGAGTCGGCTTTTTCATGTGCCCGCATTAATTGTTGATTCTTTCGTTCAAGTTCCTGCAGGCTTACAGATAAAGCCTGAGTAGCCTGGGTTATGCGGGTTTCCATATGTCGATTGGACTGTTCCAGTGACTTTGCCAGCTCATTAATCCCTTCACCGAGCTGATGAAACTCATCTGTCTGGCTTGTTGGTGCTCTGACACCCAGGTTTCCCCTCCTGAGCTGTGAAATGATGCTGGATAGTTGTTTTACGGGTTGGCTAATCTTTCTGCCAAAGTAACTTGATAGGGAAAAGGTGATCAGAAAGCCACTGAATATAATAAATAGACTGTTGCGAATAATGAGCAGTTGTTGCTGACGTATTGGCTCATCGGAAAATATTAGCGTTACCCAACCAACGGTTTCAATAGACGTTTGTTCGGCAAACAGTTCGGGTACGGTTTCAGTGCGTATGGGCGTTGGGATAACCGGGTGACTAAAATACCAATGATCATTAATCAAGGCCGAGGACTCAGGCGGGGTGCTGAGGGACAGTTCAAAAGTGTCTTCTCTGTATATGATGTTCATATCTTGATCCATGAACAACACGTCGATCACCAGCGGGTTTTGCATCAACTGGTGGCTCAAAGGTTTAAGTTCTGCTGCATTGTTACTCAGAATGCCGAATTCAGCGGCCGCTGAGAGTAACTCACTTAGTTCTTGTCCCTTTTCTAGCAGACCGGTTCGAGCATAGTTGAGTTGCGTATAGGTGAAGAAAAATCCAAGTATGCAGGTAATCACTAACATTGGAATTAGTGATAGAAACAGTACGCGTTGTCGGATATCAGAATTGAACTGTGGCATCAGGGGCGTACCTCAGTCAGCTGTTGGCTCAGGATTTCTACTGCAGGTAAATCAAGTCTAAGGGTTCTGGCGGCTGATCGATTGATGTCTAATGTGAACTCTAGCGGATAAGACGGTTCTGGCATTGTGTCAGTCCTGCTTAGCTGATTCAGTACTTGACTGGTTTGTTGAGCCAGTTGTTGTGGTGTTGTATACAATGACACAACAGCGCCGGCCTCAGCATAGCTGGCTGAGAATCCAATTAACGGAACGCGGTTTCGCAGGGTAATGTAGAGCGACCAGCGCGTTACATTTCGATTGAAACTGGCGCTGTCCGGTAAGGATAGAAATATATCACTACGCTGTATTAAGGGGGTGAGCACTTGAACTGGATTCTGTTGTTCATCCAGAAAGGCGTGTTGTGCTTCAAAACCGGCGGCTCTGCTGAGTGTATTAAAGTCTTGTTGCTGATAGATAGAACTACTGCCAAATACTGTACCGATCGATTGTGCTCTAGGTGCAATTAAGCGGGCCAGGTGTATTTGGCGCTGTAATGGTTGATCCATAAATACAGCGGTAACACCTGAAGTGGCTATAGTGGGTTCTGTTCGATATTTGACAAGGAGTTGTAGAAAAGTTTGTGATGGCAAAAATGTACAGACAACTCCAGTATTTTGCCAGGAAAGCTGCACCGCAGTTTCGCAAGCACGTGTGCCTATGGCTAGGACTAGGTCAGGTATGGGTGTTCTGTTTCTGTCCAGTTCTTCCAAAAAAAAGGTTTGATAATCCGTAAAGCCTTCGGTTTTTATGGCGTTTGCCAGATCTTGATAGATGTGATGGCGGTCACTTAATAGTATAACTAGTGTTTTCGAATGAGCATGTAATGAGATTAAAGACAAAAAACACAGTAGTATGGTACAGCCTGCTAAGCGGCTGGCTAATCTGCATGGTATGATTTTTAGTCTTTCCCTACACATCCTGTTCGCCATTAATCCATTGTCAGTCTGAATTGCAGAAAAGCCCTGGGATCAAACTCGTTATCCTGATAAAAGGATTGATAGCTACCGTGAAGAGCATTCTGGACGATGGCAGATAATTCAATTTTCTGCGAAGCAGTACGCCATTGCCGTGTCAGTTTCAGGTCCAGTCGCTGATAATGCTCTTGTTGGGCCAGTGTCCCATAACTACCACGCCATCGCACCTCATCCATGAAATAATAAGTGCTGCTAAGGTTAACATCATTTGTCAGCTGCCAGTTCAGCAAAGCTGAAAGCGTATGTTTCGGTGCAAGTTGTCCGCCAGGAAAATGCGTGAACTCATCCGGTTGATGTCCTTGGTGCCAATGACCAGCCTGATTATCAAGGTAACTATAGTTAAAAATTAGCCAGAAGCTATCGTTAGGTTGTAATTTTAGCTGTGCCTCAAGGCCTTGATTTCGCCAGTAGCCACGGTTCATTCTCATGCCTGCCTCATCAGCTTGCTTGACGTTGACGATGGCATCAGAAATGCGTTCGTGAAAAATTCTCAGGTCAATATAACCATTTAATGGAGTCAGACTGTGTAATAGCCCTACTTCCCAGCTTTGTATACGCTCAGGCTCCAGTTCTGTATTAGGGCGGTCAATGTAATGGAACTGATCAGGAGGTAATTCAATCCGGTAATTTCCCTGGCGCTCCAATATTGAAGCCAGGCGCTCACTGTGGCTATAACCTATACGTATACTGGTATCATCTGATAATTGTCGGCTAACAGCCGCGCGGGTCGATGTCGCTTTAGAACCTCCGGATTGCACTTCATGAATTACACCCAAGTTGGCCAGTGTTTTAGTAGTGAGTTGAAACTCACTACTGTGAAACAGGCGATAACGCTGGTCGCGGATATCTATCTGCTGTAACAGTACAGGGCTACTGGCTGCATCTCGACGTAATCCCAGACCGGTAAAACTGCTAAGGTTATGACTGTGAGTTTCCAATGCAACTTCAGTGTCGAGAACGTGAGTTTTACCGTGCTCTCGATAGCCTCTGAATTCTGGATTTAACTGTTGCAGACTGTCTGCCATGGCTTGGGTTTGCAGCCCTTCTGGAAGATAGTAGGTCAGTATATCCTCCACCGTCGGACGTGATTCATTTAGCACGAGGGCATTGCGGTAAGCACTGATATGTAGTGTGGTATCTGGGGTTAGCAAGTGTGACCAGTTAATTTGTTGATAATTGGCTCGGTAATCAGAGCGACTGATATAGTGCTGATTATCAGGAAATCGATGGTAAGGATATAGATAGCCTAAATGCGTATAGCCTTGATCCATACCGACATGCAGGTTGAGTGTGTCATATAGACTGGGGGCAAAACTGAGGTCGGCACTTAGGAATTGTCTTTGGGCGCTATCATTAAATCGTGTGCTGCCGGCGTTAGACTCATGGCTTGCACTTATTCTGTAAAACGCACCTTGTGACTCACCACTATAACGTAGATGTCCGTTTTGAGTCTGCTTTGACCCCAGGGTACCTGATGCGCTGAATCGGGCTTCTGTTGCGGGATGTCGAGTTATAAAATTGACGGCTCCCATGAATGCATTGGAGCCATAAGTGGCTGCATTTGAACCCCGAACAACCTCTACACGTTCAATATCGTCAGGGTGCAGCCCCAAGGATGTCCAAATCACGGTGGATAACAGTGGTAGATAGACTGACCGGCCATTGACCATTACCTCCAATTGGTTGGGGAACTCGTCATTCATGCCGTGATAGCTGGCTCCCAGCTTATTAGCGTTGACATGGAACACCTGAAACCCCGGTACCAGCCTCAGCAGGTCAGGTAGTGTTTGTGCACCGGAAGCCGAAATAGTAGCGCGATCCAGTACTGTCACTGAGGCGGGGGTGTTATGGAGGTTCTGTTTTAGCCGACTGGCCACACTGACAACTGGGATGTCAGCCAGGAAATCAGCTTCATTTAATAGGGGGTGATTACCCGCAAATGCCAGATTACCTGACCCTAACAAATAGATCAGAATAATATTGGCAGAAAATGAGCTGCTTGGATGTTTAGTCTGGCAGCCGTCTTGAGTTAGCTGCGTTGGTTCAGATGCTTTCAGGGTCTGTAGCATGCGGGTCCATCCACAATAGGTTCCGGTTTTATCAAAACACTAGTGATATTTTAAACGAAATTGTATGAAAAAACGACGATCAAAATTGTGATAATCGTAGAACTCTTGATAGCTAGGGCCCAAGGCATTCTGAACCGTTAAAGATAGCTCAGCTTGAGTTTGAGGGCCCAGTGTCCAGTGTTTTGCGGCGCGAAGGTCTGTGCGGTTGTAGGTGTCGCGGTCATCACCTTCAAGCCAGTGCATCTGATCGACGAAATAGTGGCTAGCACTCAAGTTGATATCAGGACGTGGTTGCCAATTCAGCAGCAGCGACGCGCTATGGCGAGGTGCGAGCTGAGTTCGGGTGAATGGTTTGTCTGCAGATAGCGCAAACGTTTTTGCTGTATTATTGATGTAGGCATAATTAAGTAAAAACCAGAAGCTATTGGTAGGTTGAAGTCTTAATTGAAATTCAGCGCCTTGGTTCTGCCAGTCCGCAATGTTTTTACTGACCCGAATCGTTTGGTCACTTGGGTTTAATTCATCGGTAAAAGCTTCTCTATAAGTGGCTATGCCCTTAGTGATGTGCTCATTGAAAATACGTAGGTCTAAATAACCAGGCATCGAGCTGAATTTATACAACAATCCAGCTTCACGACTCAATATGTGTTCGGGCTCCAGGTCTGGGTTGGGTCTGCGAATGGCATCAAATATTTGATTTTTATCGGGCGTGAAATAAATAGTAGATTGACTGTAGCGCTCATGTAGCGAGGGTAAGCGTTCGCTGCTGCTTAAACCAAAGCGAAGTGTGACATCTGGAGTGATATGTAAGCTTAGTGCCGCACGACCAGATGTCGCTGCAGGGCCTGATTCCTCTTTCTCGTGCATAGCGCCCAAATTGATTGTATACGCTTGGCTAGGGCTGATAACGCTGTTAGCAAACAGTCTGAACCGGGTTGAGTGCACATCGCCCTGGTCAAAGAGCGTATCTCCCTTGCCGGTATCTCTTCGATAACCGAGACCAGTTGATGTTGATGTTTGGCTTTGTTGGTGAACAATTGAAAATTGTAGGTCTTCTTGACGTGTCGAACCATTTTCACTCAAGACTCTCAGACTAGGATTGCTATCAAGAAGTTGTTGGAATAAAGCTTCTTCAAGAGCGAAAGCTGCAGGATTTTCCAGCCAATCATTATAATCATCATAGTCAAGTTCAGATCTGAAAATATCATCTAAAGTCGGAGGCGCTTCAGATAAGGTTAATTGATTCCTATACCCAGTTAGTTCAAAGGTTGTGTTTGGATTAATAATATGTTCCCAGGATATATGCTGAAAGCTAGAATGGTATTCTCGTTCTTGTGTAACTACGCTATTAAAAGTTTCAGGTGCTTTTAAAGAGCCAATTGTAATATGTCCACGATCTATGCCTGCTCTGAGATCGATTTGATCTCGTAATGTTGGTGCAAAGCTACCACTGAAATTCAAATAGCTTCGTCTGGCACCGTCACTAAACAGCTTGCTTCCCGTGTTTTCTTCATGAGCGGCTGATAGGCGGTAATGCCCCATAGAGGTATTGCCACTGAAGCGCAGATTGCTATTGGCGGTATCTAATGATCCTAGCGTCACAGATGCAGAGGCTTTCGCTTCAGCCGCTGGGTGCCGCGTGATGATATTAATGGCGCCTAGAAATGCATTGGATCCCTGTGTGGCTGTATTAGAGCCACGAATGACTTCTATACGTTCGATATCGTCTAAATGCAGTGCCAGCGATGTCCAGTCAGGTGAGGATATCAATGGCATATAGACTGAACGACCGTCTATCATGACCTCAAGGCGGTTAGGAAAGTCATCACTGTATCCATGATACGTAGCCGCATATTTATTGCTGTTAACATGGGCTACCTGAAACCCCGGGACCAGGCGTAACAGATCAGGAACTGTCTGAGCTCCGGATGCTGTAATAGTTGCGCGGTCTATAACCGTCATGGATACCGGTGCATCACTTTGATGCTGAGACAGGCGTGTTGCTGAGGTGACCATGGGAATATCGATCAGGAATGCAGATTCATCCAGATGTGATATGTCAGCAAACACCACTGCGGCATAGAGGAAGCTCGTTAGTCCGGTCAGGAGTAAAGCTAGCTTGTTAACCTTATGATGGGGCATTAATGAATCTTCGCTCATAACCGGGCTGGTATCAGAATCAGTTTATATTTTCTTTATTATGCCAATTTATTCATGACACTGCCCGGTTTTGTATACCCAGTCCAGTAAGTTCTGCTGCATACGTGTGCCATGACCCTGGTGCGCTTCCGGATGATTGATCAAGAGTACAACCATAACATCCTCATTACACTGGTTTCGGACATAACCAGCAATGCCTGAAACCTGATTAAGTAGTCCGGTTTTAAGATGCATCTGGCCCGTTTTGTCTTCATTGCGGTATTGGCGTCGGGTGGTTCCATCTATGCCGGATATTGATAAGGAGGATAAAAATTCAGGGCGCCTGGGACTCTCCCAACCCACCTGAAGTATCTGCCCCAGCTGTTTTGGTGTGATACGCGCGTGACGGCTCAGACCGGAGCCATTATCAATAAACATACCGTTAGTTTCGACACCTGCGGATGACAGTACATCAATCAGCGCGACGCGCGCTTTTTCCAGTGTCGCTGGCTCACCCATTCTGTGTGCGCCCAGAGTTAATGCCATGTGGCGGGTCATGACATTGTGGCTCCATTTGTTTGAGACACGAATCAAATCAGCCAAGGGTCTGGAGATATGTGTCATCAGTGATGTCTCATAGGGCAAAGGTGGGCCGTAATGACTCAGAACATCCCCGGTGAGTTCCCCTCCCCATTGTGCCCAATGCAGTCGAAAAAGTTCCGCTGCATTGAAGTCGGGCGCCACGGCTGTACGTAGCAATTCGTAATTGCCGCAATTAACAGGATAGTTACCACTGAACGTCACCCGGTTGTCGCCTACGTCATAACGCACTCCTCGTTGCCATGCATTGCAGTTACCATTATTTGTGGGTGTCAGATTATTTTCTATATGCAAGCCCGGTAACGGTGGTTCGGCTTCTATACGAATAGTATTCTGATCTGGTAATATGTGAAAACGAATAGCGTTGGAGTTGACATGAAGGGCATAGGGAAGCTGGTTATAGGCTCTGAAGGGCTGGCCATCAAACGCACCTGGATCATCATCAGGTGGCAGCATAAAGTAGCCGGCATCCAGAATGACGTTACCTTCAATACGCTTTAGGCCAGTCATGCGCTGCAGGTCCCTCAGCATGCGCCAGTGCTCTTCGCTGACGGCACCAGGATCTCCTGTACCCCGGATAATCAGATCCCCTTTAAGCACGCCGTTTTCCACCGCGGCCGTTGCGCGGAGGTCGGTTCTCCAGGTATAGGCCGGCCCGAGTTCCAGCAGCACCGCCAGGGAGGTAGCCAGTTTGATTGTCGATGCTGGGTTAAACAGCCGGTCAGCATTGTGTGACACTAAGGCGGTGTCGCTACCGGTTTGCTGTACCCAGATGCCCATAGCATCTGCAGGCAAGTGCTGATCGTTAATCACTTGATTGAGGCTTTCTGGTAATTCTGCTGTTGCTGGAAAACTCAGTAGCGCCAGTGACAGGGTACATACTAAGGTTATTATGCTTGAAGACTGTGACACCTGCATTTGTTGCTCCCGAGAATGATAATGTGTGCATTATGGCAAAGCAGATAGCATACACAAGGGCTGTAACAGCAGTACTCACTGAAAATGTGTACTTCTGGTAGTATGCGAGCAGTTAAGGAGCTTCGGAAATGAGTGAACAAGCTGAACTACCGACAGTAAGCCGTACACAAGAATCAATTCTAGTGGGGGGGTGCTGGGATACGCGATTTTTGCAGCAGCAACAACAATTATTGGACGCCTGGCGTCAATCAGCCCCGACAGAAGCTGATATTCATGTATTGGATACCAATGGTGCGGTAGTTCTGCTGCAGCTATTAGGTTCTGACCCTGAACGTTGGCCACAAGGGCTAACGCAGGAACAAATCTATCTACTGACGTTTGTGAAAGGGCGCCTGACGGATGTGCCGACCAGTGAAAAACGCCTGAATCCTCTGGCTGAGTTGGGACGGCAAACGCTGCATAGTGTTGTACATGCGCGGCAGTTGTTGGATTTTGCTGGTCAACTGAGCGTATTACTGCTCAGCCTGGTTAAGCACCCACGTCAGCTAAAGGTGAAATTACTATTGGATGTGGTGCAACGGGATGGGCTAAATGCTGTGCCTATTATCGCGTTGTTGGCATTTTTGCTGGGTGCTGTTATTGCTTTTCAGGGTGGTCTGCAACTGGCTACTTATGGTGCAAATATTTTTGTTGTCGAGTTGATTTCGCTGACTATGCTGCGTGAACTTGCACCTCTGATCTGTGCCATTATTGTGGCAGGGCGCTCTGGGTCAGCCTATGCAGCGCAACTGGCGACGATGCAGATGAATCAGGAAGTGGTGGCGTTGAAAAGCCTGGGTCAAGACCCTTTTGTTTGGCTGGTCTTGCCCAAGCTGCTGGGCTTGATGCTGGTGATGCCATTGCTGACTGTGCTGTCGATGCTGGCGGGGATTGGTGGTGGGATGTTGGTGGCATCAATACAATTGGATTTAGGTGCGGTTGAGTTTATTCAGCGATTTGCTTCTACCGTTGACCCGGTTCATTTCTGGGTCGGGCTGATCAAAGCGCCAGTTTTTGCACTATTAATTGTCAATGTGGGCTGTATGCAGGGTTTTCTTGCTAAAGGTGGGGCCGAGGCTGTAGGCCACCGTACCACGCGCAGTGTTGTTCAGAGTATCTTCCTGGTAATCATTGTGGATGCACTGTTTTCCATTCTGTTTGCGCAATTGGGTTGGTAATGGCTATGCTTGAGCGCAATAAAATTGTTGAATTACAGGCCATAGCTACTCAGTTTGCGGACCATGTTGTCCATCATCAGCTTGATCTGACGATCTACCAGGGTGAGCGGGTGGCATTGGTAGGAGGAAGTGGTACGGGTAAATCAGTGTTGCTGAGCGAAATCGCGCTGTTGCGGGAGCCTGATGCCGGAGAGATTATGCTTTTTGGCCAGCCGGTGACTCAGCTTAGCGGTCAGGGATTGGCGGGACTGCGTAAGCAAATCGGCATGATGTTTCAGCAGGGCGCACTATTTTCTAGTCTGACAGTATTAGAAAATATCATTTTGCCCTTGCAGGAGCACCAACGGTTATCCCAGTCTTTACTGGAAGAACTGGCGATGCTAAAGCTACGCCTGACGGGGTTGCCAGAGCAGGCCGCACATCTGTACCCGCAGTCACTGAGTGGTGGTATGCTCAAGCGCGCTGCAGTAGCACGAGCCTTGGCTTTAGATCCTGCTTTGTTACTGTTAGATGAGCCAACGGCGGGACTGGATCCGGCGGGTGCCTCAGCTTTTGATGATATGTTGCTGGAGTTGCATGCCTCGCTAAACCTGACATTGATCTTGGTTACACATGACCTCGATTCCATTTGGCGTGTTACCGACCAAGTGGCGTTTCTGGGTGATCAACGCGTGCTGGCCAAACAGCCGATAGAAATGATGGTGAAGGATGAACATCCGGTGATTAAAGCCTATTTTGCCAACAACCGCGCTAAGCGTGCGGCGATAAAACTGGAGTCTACAGCATGAATCCACGCATAAACTATACGCTGGTGGGGGCGTTTGTATTGCTGTTAGTGTTGGCGGGAGTTGCGATGCTGGCTTTGATGACCCGAGATGACCGTCAGACTCAAAGACAGACGTATATCACCTATTTTTCTGAGTCGGTTGCAGGTCTTAATGAACGCGCCAGTGTGCGTTTTCTGGGGGTACCTGTCGGTGTGGTTGAACATATAGCCCTGGATAGAGCGCAGGAGGGGCGTGTGCGTCTTGAATTGCGCATTGATCCGGATGTGCCCATACGGGAAGGCTCCGTTGCGTCGCTGCAGAATCAGGGCATAACCGGATTGCTGTATGTGGAGATACGAAGCGGGGTTATTGACTCTCCTTTATTGGAGACCTCTGATAAAGAGCCGGCCGTCATTCAAAGTCAGTCATCCAGACTGTTGCAAATTACTGAGGCATTAAATGAAACCCTGGATCGGTTTAATAAGCTGTCTGAAAACCTAAATCAATTGAGCGATCAATTGAAACAATTGAGTGATGAGCATATGCGTGCACAACTCAGTGATATGATGGTTTCGATCGCGAGTTTGTCGCAGACGGCTGAGCAGCAGTTGAGCCAGTTGGATCCCCAAGCCTGGGATGAATTGATTCGTTCCATGACCCGATTATCTGAATCACTTGCGCAGCAGAGCCAATCTTTCCCTGATGAGTTAGAGGCTTTTCGTGAACTCTTTGCTGATACCCTGGGCGAAACTAATCGGCAACTGGGTGCTATGTCCCGTGACGGTCAGGTACTGGCACGTGAATTGGTGCCGGTGTTGAGAGAAACCCGGGTATTGACGGAAACATTGGTGCGTGATGGCGATATACTGATTAGAGGTCCCGGACAAATTCCTGCAGGACCTGGAGAGCAAAAATGAAACTACTTAAAATAACTCTACTGTTGTTACTGGCGTCATTGGCTGGTTGCTCTGTGTTGCCGGAAAAAGGTCCTGCGCCGGTGCAGTTACAACTAATGCCGGTGAACGCAACTGAACATGCAACAGAGACGGTCTGGTCAGCGCAAAAAGGTACCTTGATCCTGGAAATGCCTCAGGCTACTACGGCTTTGAGTAGTCGCGCGCTGTGGTATCAGACTGGGCAGCATCAACTGACTCCTTTTCGTGATCATATTTGGACAGAGCCGCTGCCTGAACAGATTGAGCGGATTGCTTCTGATTATCTCAGTGGCCGGCTTGACGGCGTAAATGTGCTTGTCGACCAGCCGGGTGTTGATGGCAATCATCGCCTGAGAATCAACTTGCAGCAGTGGCATCTGGATCAAACATCCCAGCGCCTGCTGGTCGTTATTCATGCGGATCTTCTTCGCGCTGATGGGCAGCCTGTAGTCAGTTGGCAGTGGCAGCAATCTGAAGCCTTGCCAGACGTCAGTGCCCAGGGGCTGGCTGCGGCTGGGCAGGTCTGGTTGCAAAAGTGGCTGGCTGAACTAGGTGATCGCCTGGAGCCTTATCTTGAACTATAGTGTATTGATATTGAATTATTATTTTTCCGCCGGAGGTTGTTAATGTCCCACCCCTTACCGCCTATGCGTCAATTGACTGAGTCACTTAAAGCTGCTGGGCAATTGACGGCTGAGGATGTTAAGGCACTTGCCGATGCTGGGGTGAAAACGCTGATATGCAATCGTCCTGATCAGGAAGAGGCGGGACAGCCAAGTACGGCTGAATTACAGGCATTGGCTGAAAGTCTGGGCATGCAGTGGTTTTATCAACCGGTGGTTTCCGGTCAGGTTATGGATGAACAGGGTGATGATTTTGGTCGTATACTCGATCAAGCCAGTGTGCCAGTAGTGGCTTTTTGCCGCTCCGGTGCTCGTTGTGGCATGCTCTGGGCGTTGAGTCAGCGACACAGTCTAGCCGGTGATAAGTTGGTGGCGATCTTGCAGAAGTCAGGCTACGATATGCCGGATTTTTTTAAACGTTTAACAGACTAAACATCTGTGGAACTTAGGCATAATATCCCGTGTTGGCATGACCTCTCTGGCTAAGAGGCCTCTTGAGATCGAGGTTTAAAAGAGTTCCAGCAGGTGTTTGTCGGTCAGAGGTGTGACATCAACAGCGACGGAAAGTTGATGTTTCCCCCCACCACTCATCACCCCTTTTAGTGGGGTGACATCAGCAAAATCACGCCCCCAGGCTAAGGTAATGTAGCGCTCATCTGCCAGGGTACCGTTAGTGGGATCTATTTCAAGCCAACCCCAGCCGGGAATGCCCACGGCCAGCCAAGCGTGCGTGGCATCAGCGCCTTGCAGTTTGGGTTGTCCGGGTGCCGGGAGTGTTTCCATATAACCGCTGACATAGCGAGCAGGCAGACCCAGTGATCTCAGGCAGGCAATCGCCAGATGAGCAAAATCCTGACAGACCCCACGGCGGCTTTCAAGTACCTCCAACACTGGTGTGGCGATGGTGGTATGTTCAGGGTCATAGGTGAACTCAGTGAAGATCTGTTGGTTAAAGGCATAAACAGCGTCTACCAGGGATGCCCCAGGGGTAAATGCTTGTCGGGCATAGTCGGCAAGCAGCTCATGGCAGCGGACAAAGTCCGAATCCAGCATCATTAAGCGAGCATCTGGCATCAGCAGCTTTCTGGCTGCGTTGCTGTCGGCTGAGCGTAATGCTTGTATCGCATCAGTCCAAGGCATGGCCGTATCCACTGGAGGGAGTTGGCGCGGTAGTGTGGTGATCTGACTGGTCAGTGTTACCTCCAGACTGGAGTGAAGTTCCTGAATGGTAAAGTAGCTAACACGATTACCAAAGAAATCCAGACGTTCTCTGATTCTGATCGGCTGCGGGCTGATATCCAGCCGGGTATCGGTTACTTTTTGCCAAGGGAGATCACGGGGCAGTATACGCGCCTCGTTATGGCTCAGTGTTGCATCGCTGGTATAGTCATACCGGGTGGTATGGCGTAATTGATATTTCATAGGGGCGGTGGCCAGAAAATCGTAGTTATGATTATAGTAAACCTAAGATTGCATCGTCACTAGCTGAATAGGCGCCTCAACATGACTGAAATGACTGTGTGAAATAGCATTGGTCAGTTCTGACAGTGGCGCAATCAGGCTATCCAGTAGTGATTCGAGTGCCGCTCGAGAGGCTTCGCTGTTCTCAACATCACTAAGCTGATCAATATCCACTAAGTGAAGTGCGCTGGTGGCTTGGATTACCAGCCGTGTTTCTTGATTACGATAAGGCGTGGAACCGGGTTGGGGTAAACGCTGGATCTGTCGTTCCAGGCGCTTGAGCATATAGCCTACTGAGCGTGGATTGGTTTCGTCAAACAGCAGCAGGTCCAGAATGGCAGACGGATGCAGTTGTGAGCGGTATCGGCGCCGGTATACGGTGAAGTTGTCGGTAGTGGCCAGCACCACTTCGCATAAAGGAATGCCCGGTTGTCGTGCACTGAGTAGTGCCAGTTTAAGAAGTTCCAGGGTGCAGAGTACCCGTTCTATGAAGCGGCCAATATCCAGGAATCGCCAGCCATAGTGATGTGGCATGGTCTCATTGCATAGCCCAAAAAAAGCCGCCAGGTCAGTTACCACGCCTTCCAGCTGCCGCTGTCCTACGATAATGCCTTGCGTGCGTGGCATATCATTAAAGCGCTGGCGCAGTCCATTAACTGTGCGCCAGGCATCATCACCCAAATGGTCTCTGACGGCTCTGCAGTTGCGCAGAAAGTGACTGAACAGCCAGGGCATCCCATCCGAGTGGTGCTCTTCAAACAGTTCCAGTAGTCGGTTACGATAGATTAGATAGGTGTGCTTATAGCCTGGCGGTGCTTCTGTCAGATTTTCAGGAGTGTCTAGATCTTCAGTTAGTTCTACTTCCAGCGCTGTGAACAGGTCGGGTAGTAATCCGGAATCTTCGGCTGACTGGTCTTCTTGCAAGAAACGACCGAGCGTTTCACGTAGCAACCGTGAACGTATATCCAGACGTTCTCCATAACGCCCCAACCAGAACAGACTGTCAGCCACTCTGCAGGGCAAATCGTTACCATCGCGGGTAACAACAATTGGGCCATTAGCCTGTCTCAGCATACTGATATGTGGTTGGGGTACTGGGGCCATGACCCAGATGTCTTTAACCATGTGACTTTCCATCAGCAGGGTGCCGGGCTCACCTACCCAGGCCAGCCCCCCCGGCATGATGCGGTAGAGCCGTTTGTCAGGAGAAGAAAACAGGTGATCAGGTTCGATCAGGCTGAAAAAACGCAAGTTGATATTGTGTGCTTCGAATTGATCTGAGCGGGTGTTATAAACGGGAGAGGTCGCCGCCTGCAGTTTAGCCTGGGCTACATAGCGGTGTGGATTGGCCTGGATCGCCACTAGCAGTTGAGAAAAAGCACCGGCTGAGAGTTTATCCGGGCGAATGAGTTTGGCTGGCTCGGTAATGTCACGGTAAAGCCACTGCTGTGGTGATGTCAGTAATCTGGATAAATGCGCGGCATCACCCGCCCAGAGTGTTAGCCGGTTTTGCAGTAGCAGTGATTCGCCCAGCAACCGTTGGCAGATCTCTTCCATATAGGCGGCCAATGCGGGATGTTCCAGTATGCCGCTACCCAGTGCATTAGCTATTTCAACATCACCATCACGAGCGGCCTGCATCAGACCCGGTACTCCCAGCAGAGAGTCGCTGCGCAGTTCCAATGGATCGCACCAGGGGTCGTTAATCTGTCGGACAATCACATCCACCTGACGTAATCCACCCAGGGTACGCATAGATACATGGCCATCTCTGACAACCAGGTCAGCACCTTCGACCAGCGAGAAATTCATATAGTTAGCGAGCCAGGCATGCTCAAAGTAGCCGGGACTGCCTGGGCCAGGTGACAAGAGTACGATATTGGGTTGTTCACGTTGCGTGGTACAAAGCGATGCCAAGGTTCGGTGTTGTGCCTGTAAAAAGCCAGCCAGACGTTTCAGGGGAGCTTCCCGGTACAGGCTGGGGAGTGCGCGCGCCAACGTGATGCGATTCTCCAGTGCGTAGCCGGCCCCCGAGGGTGATTGTGTCCAGTCACACAGCACCTGCCATTCACCCTCGGCATTTCGGATCAGGTCGGTGCCATGAAAAATCAGCATAGGGCGCGCCTGATTTCCAGTGACATTTACGGCCGGTAACAAATAGCTGGGAAAACTGTGGATCAGTTCAGGAGGGAGCAGTCCCGTATTGATCAGTGTGCGTGGGCCGTAAAGATCCTGTGCGATGGCTTCCAGCAGACGCGAGCGTTGCATCAGGCCTCGCTCAAGATGATCCCAGGTTTCAGTGCTGATGACATAGGGCAGGCTGTCCAGTTGCCAGGAACGCAGTTGACCGGGTTCATCTTCATAGGTATTAAAAGTCACCCCGTTCTCATGCAGTAGATTCTGCGCCTCATCACAGCGGCTGCGCAGCCCTTCGCGGTCAAATTTGGATAATTCGTCCAGCACGGGTTGCCAGTGTGCACGAATACGCTGGTCGGCATTCAGCAGTTCATCATATCCGGCTAAGGCGTGGCCGCCCTGGATTCGCTGCTGCAGATAAGCCTTCAGGCGTTGCTGCATGTCTGTGTTGAGTGAGTTCAGGTCTGACATTGCATCACTACTTGGCTGAAAAGCGGCTTATCATATATTAGTTGCACCGGGTTTGCTGTGATTATAGCGTAGATCCAAGGTGTGCGGATGCTCACCGGTAATGGCTTCAGGGGGGATGTTCACCTTGCCCTGGGTATGTCCCTGTGCCCAGAAGCGGGCTAAGCGTCTGGCTTCGGCTTCATTGGCATTCACCGGGAAGCTTTCATAATTACGCCCGGCCGGATGAGACACATGATAGGTACACCCTCCCAGGGAGTGTTGATTCCAACTGTCGATCAGGTCAAATACCAAGGGGGCATGAACGGGTATCATCGGGTGCAGGGCCGAAGGGGGTTGCCAGGCGCGGTAACGTACACCGGCTACGGCTTCTGAGTTAACACCGGTGGGTTGTAGCGGAACACGCCTGCCGTTACAGGTCAGAATGTGGCGTGCCGGATTAAAACCGAAGACTTTTACCTGCAGGCGCTCAACCGATGAGTCAACGTAGCGTGCGGTGCCACCGCCACTGACCTCTTCTCCGAGGACATGCCAGGGTTCAATAGCCTGGCGTAGCTCGATTCTGACCTGATCGTAGTTCACTTCACCGTATTGTGGGAAGCGGAACTCCAGGAAAGCAGCAAACCATTCTGGGTTAAAATCAAATCCGTGGCTACGCAAATCATCCAGCACATCGAGAAGGTCGGTCCAGAGGTGGTGTGGCAGCATCCAGCGATCATGTAGTTCCGTTCCCCAGCGTACCAGTTTTTTGCGGTAGGGTTCACGGGTAAAGCGGGCCACGAGTGCCCGGATCAACAGTTGCTGCATCAGGCTCATGCGTGCATGAGGGGGCATTTCAAAGCCGCGCAGTTCCAGTAGCCCGAGTCGGCCGGTAGGACTGTCAGGCGAATAGAGTTTGTCGATACAGAATTCGGCACGGTGAGTGTTACCGGTAATGTCCGTCAGCAGATTACGTAGTAAACGGTCGACTATCCAGGGTTGAGGTACTTCACCTGGCGGCATTTGCTGAAAAGCAATTTCCAGCTCGTAGAGTGCTTCATGGCGTGCTTCATCAATTCTGGGGGCCTGACTGGTGGGGCCCAGAAACATACCGGCAAACAGAAAAGACAGGCTGGGATGATGTTGCCAGTAGGTAATCATACTGGTCAGCAGCGCCGGGCGGCGCAAAAAGGGAGAGTCTGCCGGTGTGGCCCCGCCCAGGGTGACATGGTTGCCACCGCCAGTGCCGGTATGACGCCCATCCAGCATGAACTTTTCAGTACCCAGACGGGCCAGGCGGGCCTCTTCGTAAAGTCGGTGGGTTGAGTTGACCAGTTCACGCCAGGTGCGGGAAGGCATGATATTCACTTCGATCACTCCTGGATCGGGTGTGATCATAAATTTTTCCATGCGTGGGTCAGCTGGTGGTGGATAGCCTTCCAGGCAGACAGGCAGCTCCAGTTCAGCGGCAGTATGTTCTATCTGTACCAGTAGTTCCAAGTAGTGTTCCAACTCCGCCAGTGGCGGCATAAACACAAATAATTTGCCTTCACGAGGCTCAACACAGAGTGCTGTATGGATGATTCGGCTCTCGTCAGCATCAGGGTGCTGCTCTTGGCGTAATTGCGCCTCAGGGCGCTCCAAGGTGGGTTCCTGGTGCAGCCAGGCACTGTAGCGGCTGGCAATTTCACCATGCAGGTCAGGCAGTGGCGGTTTGACCTCAAATAAAGAGGCGGGGTGGTGCTGTTCTTCCTGCCCGGCCAGTGGCAACTCGCTTAGCGGCAGGCGATAGCCCATCGGGGAATCCCCGGGGATCAGATAAAGCTGACGGCGTCTGACCGGCCAGTCACCTGAACGCCAGCGATTCTGTTTAAGGTCACGTCCAAGGGGTAGGGTGAAGCCGGTGATTTTACCTACGCCCTGCTCAAGAAGTGTGGCCAACCGACGGCGATTTTCATCACTATTCAGGTCTTCTTTGCTGAGATCAATATCCACGGGCTGTTTGCGTTCCAGCCACAGATAATAGTAAGCATCTTCATAGCAGGGGATCAAATGCTGCGCCTTCAACCCGAGGCGCATTGTCAGCAGGGTGGCAAATTGTCGGGCATCCTGAGCATCCAGTCGATAGTCTTTGTTGATATCGGCCAACCAGCGATCATCTTTCCAAATGGGCTTGCCATCCCGGCGCCAGTAGCAGGCCAGTGCCCAGCGTGGCAAAGATTCTCCAGGGTACCATTTACCTTGTTGGTAGTGGATCAGGCTGCTGGGTGCAAAGTGGGGGCGTAATCGCTGCAATAATACTTCGGCTAAACGACGTTTATTCGGCCCTTGTGCGGCAATGGTCCACTCTTCTGCATCCATATCATCGACGGAGACAAAGGTGGGTTCTCCTCCCATGGTTAGGCGCAGATCTTCCTGTTCCAGCACCCGGTCCACGCGCTCACCTAGCTGATCTATCGCTTGCCATTGCTCATCTGTATAGGGTTTGGTGACGCGAGGATCTTCATGGATACGAGTCACTGTCATAGCAAAGTCAAAGGTGACTTTGCAGGGCTCAGATGTACCAGTGATGGGGGCTGCACTGGAAGGTGTGGGGGTGGCGGCCAGTGGAATATGCCCTTCGCCGGCCAGCATGCCAGAGGTTGGATCAAGGCCTATCCATCCGGCACCGGGGATGTACACTTCGGTCCAGGCGTGCAGGTCGGTGAAGTCAGTTTCTGTTCCTGATGGGCCATCCAGCGCTTTGAGGTCGGCTTTTAACTGAATTAAGTAGCCGGACACAAAGCGTGCCGCAAGTCCAAGGTGGCGTAATACCTGGGCCATTAGCCAAGCTGAATCACGACAGGATCCCAGTGCTTTCTGCAAGGTTTCTTCAGCCGTTTGTACCCCCGGTTCCATACGGATAGTGTATTCAATATCCGTTGCCAGCTTCTGATTCAGTCCAACCAAAAAATCCACTACCGCAGTAGGTTCGGTTGAAATCTGTTTTACCCATTGGGTTAACAGGGGGCCTGATTCGCCGATTTCGAGGTAAGGACTGAGTTCCTTACGCAATTCCTCAGGATAACTGAACGGAAATAAGTTGGCATAATCTTCCAGAAAAAAATCGAATGGATTGATCACTGTCATGGGCGCAATCAGTTCTATATCCACTTGAAGGTGACGCACTTTCTCTGGAAATACCAGCCTGGCTGCATGGTTGCCGAAGGGGTCCTGTTGCCAGTTAAGAAAATATTCTCCCCCTGAAACCTTAAGTGAATAGGCATCAATCGGGGTGCGGCAATGAGGTGCAGGGCGCAGGCGGATCATATGAGGTGATAGGTGCACCGGTTTATCAAAGTCATATCGGGTGGTGTGCTTCAGTGCAACGCGAATCGTCATGATCTTTTACCCTGCTGAAAAGATAGGTTTTCAGAATCTATGATGGTTCATCAGCAACAGATATGCCAGATATAACCTGCCTGCGGATTAATAAGCTATACCTAAGTGACTGTAGAGCTTCGGCGGGAGCGGGTATACCTAAACACAGCACTATAGATGCTCTATTTGATGGCATTTTACGCACTATTTAAGTGCAATTGGCGCCTTTTAAGTGCATAACTGTTTAGCAGGATCTGTTCACTTCAGAGTAAAAAGCCTGATACCACAGAGCTGGTACAGCAATTGCAGATAAAACTCTATCGGTATGATGACAACAATGGATAACACGCTATGACAAAAGTGAACTGGCAAGAATATGCGTGCAAAGATTTTTACGATGAGTTGATTGCAGCACCGGGACAGCCTAGGGTCGAAGCACGGATGTTGTGTGATTACTTTGAGAAACTGGCATCCGCCGAATTGACCGAACACCGACACGCTGTTGATGTGGCTATTCAAACCATGGGGATCACCTTTACGGTGTATACCGAAGGCAGCATGATAGATCGTGCCTGGCCTTTTGATCCGGTGCCACGCATTATTCCCCGCACAGAATGGGAGAAAACAGCTGCTGGTCTGCGTCAGCGTGTTGAGGCGCTGAATCTGTTTATTGATGATCTTTATCATGACCAGCGCATTATCAAGGATGGTGTTCTCCCAGCCGAAGTATTGGCTCAGTCAGTGAATTTCAGGCCCCAGTGTGTGGGTGTTTCGCCACCGCATAATATCTGGGCACATATCTGTGGCTCAGATCTGGTCCGGGACAGCGACGGTACGCTCTATGTTCTGGAAGACAACCTGCGGGTGCCTTCGGGCGTGTCTTATATGCTGGAAAACCGCAACGTTATTAAACGGGTATTACCTGAAATGTTTGCCACAGGCCGTATCCAGCCAGTAGATGATTATACCGATCAACTATTTGATATGTTGGCGGCGATGTCGCCGCGCCCCGGTGATGAGCCGCAGATAGTGATTTTGACACCTGGTATCTACAACTCGGCCTACTATGAGCACTCCTACCTGGCACAGCAGATGGGGGTCGAGCTGGTCGAAGGCTCTGATCTTCTGGTCAGTGATGATGACTATGTTTACATGAAAACGGTTGATGGCCTGCAGCAGGTGGATGTTATTTACCGGCGTATCGATGATATGTTCCTGGACCCTGAGGTGTTCAATCCTGAATCTACCTTGGGAGTACCTGGGCTGATGCGAGCCTGGCGGGCAGGTAAGGTGGCGTTGGCTAACGCCCCGGGGGCGGGGGTGGCTGATGATAAAATCGTCTATGCCTTCGTGCCTCAGATCATTCGTTACTATCTGGATCAGGAGCCGTTGTTGCCTAACGTGCCTAGCTATCTATGCATGCTAGAAAAAGACCGGGAGTATGTCCTTAATAATCTGGATAAACTGGTGGTGAAACCTGCCAATGAGTCGGGTGGTTATGGCATGCTGATCGGTCCACATGCCAGCAAACGCGAACGCAAAGCCTTTGCTGAATTGATCAAGGCCGATCCGCGTAACTATATGGCGCAGCCCACATTGAAACTATCAACGGCACCGACACTCTGCGGTAATGCCATGGAGCCTCGCCATATCGATTTGCGTCCCTTTATCTTGTCTGGCGGTGATTCGACTTATGTGACCATGGGGGGGTTGACTCGTGTGGCCATGACCAAAGGGTCGCTGGTGGTGAATTCGTCGCAAGGCGGGGGTAGTAAAGACACCTGGATTGTCGATGTGAGGGAGGGCTAGGTCATGTTATCTAGAGTTGCTGAAAATGTGTATTGGTTGGCCCGCTATCTTGAGCGTGCAGAAGATACGGCGCGTCTGATCAGTGTTAATAGCCATTTGTTGTTGGATTTCCCCCGTGCTAATCGTCTGGGATGGGCTACCTTGGTGACCATTACTGGCAGTGAAGACATATTTGAAAAGTATTATTCGGAGCAGGATGAAGCCAGTGTATTGAGCTTTTTGTGTGGTGATCGCCGCTACAGCGGATCAATTATTTCATCGCTGGCTGCGGCGCGGGAAAATCTCAGAACTACGCGGGATGTCATGCCCCGGCGTATCTGGGAGGAAGTCAATCAGCTTTATTTAACGATCAGTAGTCAGGTGGAGTCCGGCATCACTTCGCGTAATCGTGATACCTTTTTGAATCGTGTCATTCGCAGTTGTGAAGCGGTCAATGGCATGATCGCGGGAACACTCAGCTATACCCAGACACGCACTTTTCTGATGTTGGGTCGGCAGATCGAACGCGCCGATATGACAACGAGAATAATCGATGTACGCTCCGCTAACTTGTTGCCGCGCAATTCGGATGATTTTACCCCGTTTGAGACCCTGCAGTGGGTTAGTGTGCTGAAGTCGTTGACCGGCTTCCAGATGTACCGGCAGCATGTGCGTCTGCGAGTGCGCGGACCGGATGTGTTGCGCTTTCTGCTACAGGATCAGCGCTTCCCTCGAGCGGTGGCGTGTTGCTTCACTCGTATCAGTCGTGAGTTGGATACTTTGCCAGGTGGTGCTAATGCCATTGCAGCAGCAGAGCACTGTTTGCAGCACCTTACCCAGGCCGATGTTTCTTTGCTGGCGTCTGAACCTGAGAGTTTGCATGCATTTATTGATGATATTCAGGTCGATATCAGCCAGTTGCATAATCAAATAGCGGACACCTGGTTTCGTTTGGTTGAGGAAAGCCGGGTGCTGGCTAAACTCACACAGTTACAAACAAGCTAATTTATTGAAAATAGTAAAGAAAAAAGCAGGCCGAGGCCTGCTTTTTGTTTTCAATGATCAACGCCGCTGAATAAATGTTCTTCCTGCGGTAAATGCAGCAATTAACAGGATGGATCCCAGAGCTGGGACCAGGTAGCCATCAATTTGCGGAATTGTTCTCAGGAAGACAAAGGCTACAGCAGTAGGTGCGACAAAACGCACCAGGAACTGCCAGATATGGAACCAGTTTTCGTTGGTTGACATTTCCCGCATCACTTCTTTTCGGCTTAGTGCCCAGCCAGCGAAAAGTGCAATCAACAGACCGCCCAGTGGCATCATAATATTAGTAATGAACTCCAATACATCAAAAGGAGAACGTCCAAAGAGTTGGTGGCTGAAGCTATCTTCTGACCAGATATTGAAGCTGAATACAGTCAATAGCCCCAGCAGCCAGCAGAGAACAATCATAATGCCCACGGCAACCGGGCGACTCATACCAAAGCGTTCAACCAGGTAAGCCGCTACTGGCTCAACCAGTGAGATAGCAGAGGTTAGTGCAGCACCGATTACCAGAATGAAAAATACACCACCAATCAGCCAACCAGCAGGCAGTTCAGAAAAGGCAATTGGCAGGGTTACAAACATCAGCCCCGGACCCTGACTGGCTTCCAATCCACTGCCGAATACCAAAGAGAAGATAGCTATGCCCGCTAGCAACGCGATGGCGGTATCGACAAAAGCGATGGAGATGGCTGTGCGTGTCAGTGAGGCTTCACTGGACATGTAGGCCCCATAAGCCATGATGGCACCCATGCCAAGGCTCAGGGTAAAGAAGGACTGTCCCATAGCCTGTAGCCAGCCTTCCAGGCTCAAGTCACTGAGGTTAAAGGTGAACAGGAAGCGCATGGCTGCGCCTGCGTCACCGGCAATAATGCCATAGCCCAATACAATCATCAGAATGACGAACAAGGCTGGCATCATAAATCTCAGACCGCTTTCAATACCCTTGTGGATGCCCAGGCCAACGATCAGGCCAGACGCCAGGATAAACAGGGTATGGTAGATCAACAGTAAACCAGGTGATGCCAGCAATGCTCCAAATGACTGACTAATCGTGTCAGCATCGGCCCCCACCATGGAACCGGAAAACATCAAGCCAGCATAATGAATCGCCCAGCCGGCAATAACGGAGTAAAAGCTTAGGATAATGAAGGCGGCAAAAGCACCCATCCAGCCGATGGCTCGCCAGCCGCGACTGGTATTATGTGATTTGGTAAGATACTGCATGCCCATGATCGGGCTTTTACGGCTGGCGCGACCTAGCAGTGATTCGGCAATCAGAATGGGTATCCCTACCAGGGTGATGGTCAGTGCATAAATCAGAATAAAAGCACCGCCACCGTTTTCACCTGTCAGGTAGGGAAAGCGCCAGAGGTTTCCAAGGCCAACAGCAGAACCAACGGCTGCCAGCAGAAAGGTCCCTTTATGGGTCCAGATTTTAGGTGAACTCATAGATGTGAATTCCAGGGTTAATTAGATAAAAGAGTTAATTAGACTAAAGGCTAAATCTGGGCGCGAATTCTACAGGAAACTGACTGGCTAGTCAGGTGGTTGATACGCATCAATGTCAACTTTGCAGCAGAAAGGTAACCGGGCCGTCATTACACAGACTGACCTGCATCTCAGCGCCAAATTGACCCGTGGCTACCGGGCTGTGCATAGCTGTCGCCTGCTGAACAAAATAGTCATACAGTTGCTCGCCCCATGCCGGTGTCGCTCCTTGAGAAAAGCCAGGCCTAAGCCCCTTGCGAGTATCGGCGACCAGGGTGAACTGAGACACAATCATCAGGCCATGGCCGGTGTGCTTCAGGCTGAGATTCATCTTGCCATCCTGATCGGAAAAAATACGGTAGTTCAGTACTTTGTGTAGCAGCTTATCTGCATTTTCATGGCCGTCCTGTTTTTCCACGCCCAGTAGTAGCAGGATTCCCGGCCCGATCTCGCCGCTGCATTGGCCTGCTATATCAACTCTTGCCTGCGTAACACGCTGTATTAAGCCCTTCATGCTCAGGCCCTTTGGTTAGCGAAACGATCAGTTGCGCGAATCAAGTTGTCGGTAATACCCGGTTCAAAGGCTGAGTGGCCAGCGTCGCGGATTATATTCAATTCGGCATGGGGGAGTTTTTGGTAGAGGGCAAAGGCCTGCTCGATTGGGCAAACAACATCATAGCGGCCATGCACCAGGGTTATGGGGATATCCTGCAGTTTATGCGCCTCATTCAGAAGTTGTCCGGGACGCATAAAACAACCGTTAATAAAGTAATGGGCTTCTATGCGAGCCATAGCCAGAGCAACGTGGGGCTCACCAAAGTGTGTAGCAATATCGGCATTAGGATGCAGGGTGGAGCAACGTCCTTCCCAGATAGACCAGGCCTTGGCTGCCGCCATGCGGGCGATCTCATTATCAGCTGTGAGGCGCTGATAATAGGCTGTGAGCAGGTCACCCTGTTCTGCGACAGGAATAAGCTGCAGAAAATCGGCCCAGTAATCGGGAAAAATGGCACTGGCACCCTGTTGGTAAAACCAGTGGATATCCTGCTGGCGGCACAAGAATATACCGCGCAGAATCATGCCGCTTACCCGATCAGCATGCACCTGTGCATAAGCCAGGGCCAGGGTTGAGCCCCAGGACCCACCAAATAACAGCCATTGCTCAATGCCAAGGTGGGTGCGAATGGCTTCCATATCGTTAATCAGGTCAGTTGTAGTGTTATTGTCCAGGCAGGCATGAGGTGCTGAGCGCCCGCAACCGCGTTGATCAAACAGGATAATGCGGTAGTGGTTAGGGTTAAAAAAACAGCGGTGTGTCGGTGAGGTTGCGCCACCTGGTCCACCATGGATAAATACCACCGGAATGCCTTGCGGGTTGCCACTCTCTTCCACGTAAATCTGGTGGATCGTGTCCATATCGAGTCGATGTTCGGCGTAAGGGGCAATGTCAGGGTAGAGGGTGCGCATGCTCGACGGCTCCTGAGGGTACTTTCAAACAAAAAAAAGGCAGCCCGGAGGCTGCCCTTAGTTTAGCAAGCCTTACTTTTTATTGCGCTTACGTTCGTTCTCTTTCAAGAGTTTTTTGCGTATACGGATGCTGTTTGGTGTTACTTCTACCAATTCATCATCTTCAATAAAGTCGAGCGCTTGTTCCAGTGAAAATTTAACCGGTGGTGTGAGAACAATGTTTTCATCCGTACCTGACGCGCGCACGTTGGTCAGCTGCTTGCCTTTGGTGGGGTTGACCACCAGGTCGTTGGAGCGGCTGTGAATGCCTATGACCATGCCTTCATAGACTTCAACGTTAGGTGGCAAGAACAGACGGCCACGCTCCTGCAGGTTGAACAGGGCAAAACCAAGTACCTTGCCATTGACCATGGAGACCAGCACACCGTTTTGGCGCTCACCCATATCGCCGTCTTTAACACGGCCATAATGATCAAATACAGAGGTCATGATACCGGTGCCGGAGGTCATGGTCATAAACTGGCTGCGGAAACCAATCAGACCACGGGACGGGATCATAAAGGTCACACGTATGCGGCCTTTACCATCCACTTCCATATTGGTCATGTCACCTTTACGTTTACCCAGTTCTTCAATCACAGATCCCTGATGCTGCTCTTCAACGTCCAGCATGACCAGCTCATAGGGCTCACGGATTTCGCCATCAATTAATTTCTGAATAACTTCCGGGCGGGATACTCCCAGCTCGAAACCTTCACGGCGCATGGATTCAATCAGTACTGAGAGGTGCAGTTCGCCACGCCCAGATACCTTGAACTTCTCGGGCGTTTCACCAGGTTCAACACGTAAGGCAACGTTATGAATGAGCTCGCGTTCCAGGCGTTCTTTGATATTACGGCTGGTGACAAACTTACCTTCCTGGCCAGCAAAGGGTGAGTCATTGACCTGGAAGGTCATGGAGACTGTCGGCTCATCAACAGATAAGGCTGGCAGGGCTTCAACACAGTTTGGATCACACAGGGTATCAGAAATATTCAGCTGCTCCAGGCCGGTGATACAAACGATATCACCCGCTTCAGCTTCAGATATTTCAACTCGCTCAAGACCATGGTAACCCATAATCTGCAGTACACGGCCGGAACGTAGCCCGGCGTGACTATCAATGACTTTGACCTGGGTATTGGTTTTCAGACGACCGCGGGTGATGCGTCCAACACCGATAACGCCAACGTAGCTGTTGTAGTCGAGTGCGGAGATCTGCATCTGCAGCGGTCCATCAGGATCGACGCGAGGTGGGTGTACATGCTTGATGATGGCTTCAAACAACGGCGTCATATCGTCGGCCATATTTTCATGGTCAAGACCGGCGATGCCATTCAGGGCTGAAGCATAAACAACCGGGAAGTCGAGTTGTTCATCGGTTGCACCGAGGTTATCAAACAGATCAAACACCTGATCCATAACCCAATCAGGTCGGGCGCCAGGACGGTCAACTTTATTGATGACAACAATCGGATGCAGGCCTTGAGCAAAGGCTTTCTGAGTTACGAAGCGGGTCTGAGGCATGGGGCCGTCAACTGCATCTACCAGCAGTAGAACTGAGTCTACCATAGAGAGTACACGTTCTACTTCACCACCGAAGTCGGCGTGCCCCGGTGTGTCAACTATGTTGATACGGTAGTCATTCCACTTGATGGCCGTGTTTTTGGCCAGAATGGTAATGCCACGCTCACGCTCCTGATCATTGGAGTCCATGATGCGTTCTGCACTTTCATCGCGACGAGTCAGGGTACCTGACTGCTGCATTAGCTTGTCCACTAGTGTGGTTTTGCCATGGTCGACGTGCGCGATAATGGCAATGTTTCTGAGGTCTTCGATCACAGGTGTGTTCCAGGTTTCTTGGTAAAGCGCATTATTATACGCCAGTAACGCCGAACAATCGATGAAAGTTTGTTCAGTGTTTATTTTCAAAATGGTGCACTGCGATAGCGCAAGATTTCACGCTTTGGCGTAGTATAAGCAAGTCAGTGCACGCTATCAGAACCCTTAATGCTGTCATGCACTACTATGGTGCTGCTTAATGACATTGTGCACTATTTATGTGCATAAAAGTTTTGGGTGTGAGAGTGCAATTCGCCAGTCAGGCGGTAAATGGGTGGCTCTGACGAAATGGCACGAGGATTGCTTTAGAAATATCAAGCAGTCGTGCCGGATAGAACTCCGGTAGATCCGGCTTTCGGCAAATTCATGTAGATCAAAAAAAGGTAGGAGAGTCCTATGTCAGAGCATACTCTGAATCTGATTAAAGAACACAATGCGAAATGGGTTGATATGCGCTTTACTGATTTCAAAGGTAAAGAACAGCACGTAACCATCCCCGTTTCTGATATGGGTGATTCCTTCTTCGAAGAAGGCAAAATGTTTGATGGCTCCTCCATCGCTGGCTGGAAGGGTATTAATGAATCTGACATGATTCTGATGCCGGATGATGCTGCATCTGTTCTGGATCCTTTTACTGAAGCACCAACTATTATTGTTCGCTGTAATATCGTCGAGCCAGCAACCGGTCAGGGTTATGACCGTGATCCACGCTCTGTAGCGCTGCGTGCTGAACAGTATCTGGCGTCTACCGGTATTGCTGATTCTGCGATGCTTGGTCCGGAACCTGAATTTTTCGTATTTGATGAAGTGAACTGGCATGCCGATATCGGTGGCTGTGGCTATACCATCAGCTCTGAAGAAGCGTCCTGGGCATCCAGCCATAAAATTGAAGGTGGTAACACCGGTCACCGTCCACGCGTGAAAGGCGGTTACTTCCCAGTGCCACCGATCGACTCTCTGCATGACTTGCGTGCTGCAATGTGTGATGCCATGGAAGCCATGGGTCTAACCATTGAAGTGCACCACCATGAAGTGGCGACGGCTGGCCAGTGTGAAATCGGTGTGCGCGGTAATACACTGGTTAAGAAAGCCGACGAAGTGCAGATCCTGAAGTATTGTGTACACAACGTTGCACATGCTTACGGCAAAACGGCGACCTTTATGCCTAAGCCTCTGGTTGGTGATAATGGTTCAGGCATGCACGTACATCTGTCCATGTCCAAAGATGGCAAAAACATCTTCGCAGGTGACGGCTACGGTGGCTTGAGCGAATACGCACTGTATTACATCGGTGGTATTATCAAACATGCTAAAGCGTTGAATGCACTATGTAACCCGTCTACTAACTCTTATAAGCGTCTGGTACCAGGTTTTGAAGCACCTGTTATGTTGGCTTACTCAGCACGTAACCGCTCTGCCTCTTTGCGTATTCCTTATACTACTACACCTAAGGCACGTCGTGTGGAAGCTCGCTTCCCTGACCCAGCTGCCAACCCCTACTTGTGCTTTGCCGCCTTGTTGATGGCGGGTATTGATGGTATACAGAACAAAATCCATCCTGGCGATCCTGCAGATAAAGATCTGTATGACCTGCCACCAGAAGAAGCCAAGCAGATTCCTACCGTGGTATCCAGCTTGACTGAAGCCCTGGATAGTCTGGAAGCTGATCATGAGTTCCTGACTAAAGGCGGCGTGTTCTCCAAAGATATGCTCGATGCCTACATCAAGCTGAAACGTGCTGAAGTTGAGCGCGTGAATATGACAACGCACCCTGTTGAGTTTGACCTTTACTACTCTGTTTAAGATGAGCAAGGTTTAACCCGATCGCTGAGAAGCCTCCTGACGGAGGCTTTTTTATGTAAAGGATGTACGGGCAGAAAATTGCTCCTGCATTTTCTGCATAAGCGCCGTCCATGGCGCGATATGTCGCGGGTGCATGGATGCGCAGGAGCGGCGCTGCTCCCTCTTAACGCAAATCACTGTACTAATAAATAGCAAGCGCACAGAATTGGTGCACTAGGTGTGAGTTGCTTAAGGCTAATATGACCGTAAAACCCGTATCCACTGCACTTATTTGGATCGTAAGGGGTTATTTAAGTGGCACCTTTCTTGCTATAACAATGCAAGAGGAGATGTTTAATGCCAATAAAATCGATTCATCAGCAGATACTGGATAACCTGACAACGTCAGTGATTCTGCTCGATAATCAGCTGTTTATAACCTATATGAACCCAGCGGCAGAAATGCTGTTGCAAGCATCCATACGCCGCTTAAAAGGTAAGGCTATTTATGAATGGCTGGTGTTTAGTGAAGAAGATCTGGATTTGATGCGTGATGCCTTAACATCGCTGCATCCTTACAGTAAACGTGAAGCCCGTCTGATGAATGCCATGGGGCAAGAGTTACTGATTGACTATAGTGTCAATTTATCTCCCTCGCTGGGGTTGCTCCTGGAAGTTCAGGCAAGAGACCGTTTGCTGCGTATTGAGCGTGAAGAGGAGCTATTATCCCGTCATGCAACAGCGCGTTCATTGGTCAGAGGTTTAGCACATGAAATTAAAAATCCATTAGGTGGAATTCGTGGGGCGGCCCAGTTGCTTGAGCGTGAACTGACGGATGTTGATCTACACGATTATACTCGTGTGATCATTGATGAGGCGGATCGTTTGCGCAACCTGGTGGACCGTTTGTTGGGTCCTCATAAGTTGCCCCATCTGGAAATGGTTAATATTCATGCCATCCTGGAGCGTGTCTGCCACTTGGTCAGGGCTGAATCTGAAGAGAAAATCAGTCTGACTCGCGATTATGATCCAAGTATTCCGGAGTTTTCCGGGGATAAAGAGCAGTTGATTCAGGCTATTCTGAATATTGTCCGTAATGCCATGCAAGCGCTGCATGAATCAGCCACTGAAGAACCCTCTATCACCATTAAAACTCGTGCGTTGCGCCAGATGACGCTGGGTACCGAAAGACACCGGTTGGTGTGTTCAATTGAAATAATCGATAACGGTCCGGGTATTCCAGAAGAGCTGGCATCTAGTATCTTTTACCCGATGGTGACCGGGCGTGCCGAAGGCTCCGGCCTGGGCTTATCCATTGCACAAGCTATCATCAATCGACATCGTGGACTGATAGAGTGCACTACAGAGCCGGGCCAGACACGATTTCACTTACTAATACCACTGGAGCAGAATCATGAATACAAGCGGTAATGTCTGGGTGGTTGATGATGACCGTTCGATACGCTGGGTGTTGGATAAGGCCTTAAGTTCCGCTGGATTGAAAACCGCTATTTTTGAAAGTGCGGACCAGTTGCTGAAAAAGCTGTCACTGGAACAACCGGATGCCATTATCAGTGATATCCGTATGCCGGGAATGGATGGACTGGAAATGCTGGAGCGTATCCATGTTGACTATCCTGACCTGCCCATCATTATTATGACCGCACATTCCGATCTGGATAGTGCTGTGGCGTCTTATCGTGGTGGCGCCTTCGAGTACCTGCCCAAACCCTTTGATGTGGATGATGCCGTTGCGCTGGTCGCCAGAGCAGTAGAGCATGCGCATGAACGGCGAGAAAAAGCTCCCGATCTTATTGAGACTGATACCGCTGAAATTATTGGTGAAGCACCGGCAATGCAGGAAGTATTTCGCGCTATCGGACGTTTGTCACAATCCAATATAACCGTGTTGATCAATGGTGATTCAGGTACGGGCAAAGAGTTGGTGGCACATGCACTGCATCGACACAGTCCACGGGTCGCGCATCCGTTTATTCCACTTAATATGGCAGCAATTCCTAAAGATCTGATTGAGTCTGAACTATTTGGTCATGAAAAAGGCGCGTTTACCGGTGCAGCTGCTGCCCGTCGAGGTCGCTTTGAGCAGGCCGATGGCGGTACGCTGTTTCTGGATGAAATTGGTGATATGCCCGCTGATACGCAGACGCGTCTACTACGTGTGTTGGCTGATGGTGAGTTTTATCGAGTGGGTGGTCATACCCCGGTTAAAGTGGATGTTCGCATTATTGCGGCGACCCATCAGAACCTGGAAACCCTGGTTCAGGAAGGGCGCTTTCGCGAAGATTTATTCCATCGTCTGAATGTTATCCGCATTCATATTCCCAGATTGTCACAAAGGCGTGAAGATATCCCGAGGTTGGCTCGCTATTTCCTGGCACGTTCAGCCGAAGAGCTGAGTGTAGAGCCAAAAACCCTTAAAGCCGAGACAGAAGAGTTTATTTGTGATCTACCCTGGCCGGGTAATGTCAGGCAACTGGAGAATACCTGCCGCTGGTTAACAGTGATGGCTTCAGGTCGGGAAGTACTGATCTCTGATTTACCCCCAGAGTTGCTCGACCGACCGGAAATTAGCCAGCCTGCTGGGGGCAGTTGGGACCAGTTGTTGCGTAACTGGGCGGATCAGCAGTTGAGTCGTGGACGCAAGTCTATTCTCAATGAAGCCTTGCCAATGTTTGAGCAGGCAATGATAGAGATCGCGCTGAAGCATACCGCGGGGCGCAAACGGGATGCAGCCGAGTTGTTGGGTTGGGGCCGAAATACCTTAACGCGCAAGATCAAAGAATTGGGAATGGAGGCTGATGAGGATGATGATGAGAGTTAGTGATCATTATTAGCCGGTATGGCTATTAAGTGTCTGGTGCTGGCAGCTCTGCTAAGAGAGCTGCCAGTCAACCACGATCCTCAGCGATTTTTCAAAGGATCCATTGGACTGCTGAAGCTGTGTTTTTCGTGCTTCGCACTAGCGACTACCACCAAGATGACCGCGGCAGCAACACCGAGTGTAATCAGACTCAATATTACGGGTTTGTCGAAGAAGGTGAACACCGCGCTGGCACCTTCAAATGTAGTTAGACTCATGGTTGATCCTCTTAATTAATATGTTTTAGCCAGCGGCTTAAGCAAGCTTGTTTTCTAAAGGTATTGAGGTTGCCGGGCTGCTGTTTTCGAAACGAGTAACTGCTGCTTGTCCATGCATTGCATCCCATTCCGGATAGGCTTGTGCTGGTACTTCGGTCAGATCCAGTCCGCGCTCTTCAGCCTGTCTGGGAACTCGCAGCATGCCCACCTGTTTTAGCAGGTAAGAGAGCATGTAGCCTGGAATGAATCCCAGTGAAGCCATCACGATCGCACCGACAAGTTGGCCAGTAAAGCTGATATCGGCCATGCCTTCCATGTTTGGATAGCCACTAAGAAAAATGCCGCTGATCAGTAATCCGGCGAAACCGGCAAATCCGTGTACCGCAAAAGCACCTACGGCATCATCAATGCGGAGGCGCAGTAGTAGCTGATTCATCATTGGGGCTAAGCAACCAACCCCGAGTGCGATTAGGTAAGCAAGTCCTGGGTGATAGAGGTCAAGTCCTGGTGCAATCGAAATAATACCGACCAGTCCGCCAGACATCATCCAGAAAGGCTCGCGGCTGATCAGGTATGCACCGACAACACCGCCGGCAAAACCCATCAAGGTATTAAAGGAAAAAGCCGAGAGTGTGGTCGGTTGGCCATATATGTTGATCCACTGAGCTCCTCCGTTATAAATGATGCAGCCACCGAGAAAGCCAAAAAAACCAACAATAATCAGCATCAGTCCAACAACACTCATTGGCATGCTATGGCCAGCAATGGGATTGACCGAGCCATCGGTGTTAAAGCGTCCGATACGCGGCCCCAGGTTAATCACCACGGCTAGTGCAAAAAAGCCAGCAACCATGTGTACTACGCCTGCAGCGCCTACATCATGGTAACCCCATTTTACCGTCAGCCAGCCTTCTGGATGCCAGCCCCAAGCTGCTGCGAATAGCCAGAGTACGCCCCCGAGCAATAACGTCAGTATCAGGAAGGCGCTGACACGAGCGCGTTCAATGATTGCGCCAGAAAAAATAGAGCCGGTCGTGGCGGCAAAAAGCGCGAAAGCACCCCAGAAAATGCCGGTAGCATTATCCTGGATGTTGGGTCCCATTGATTCACTCCAGGGCATAGATGCCATGAATGCGTCCATCCTTGGCACTAACCCATCCGGAAATGCGTTGTAAATTGCCCAGCCGATAAGGTACACAGCTGGAATGATCAGCGCGAAGGCGAGGATGTTTTTTACCCCGGCAGCCAGGGCATTTTTCAGTCGAGATGCGCCAATTTCATAAGAGAGAAATCCGGCATGTATCAGTATCATCAGGGCGGTGCACCACCAGTAAAAAATCTCCATGTTCAGGGTGTTGGTCATATCGATCAGAGCATGTAGCTCGGCAAGGGAAGGAGTTTGAAGCTCATCCATAGGTCAATCCTCAGAAAGGTTGTTGGGGCGGCTAAAAACACAGTCATAGACAGACTGAAAGGTCTGCCAATTATTTATTTATGGTTATATAATGTTCCTCTAAGGAATGTAAGCAGGGTCCGTGCCAAGTTGCTTTTAAGTAGGTATTTAAGGCTGGAAGCAAGAGCATTCGGGGCACGTGGTGTTTGGTAAGGTATTTTTGTGACTAAGGATTGACAGAAAAATGCATCAAAATCGTCCAGTAATATGCTCGCTGCCTGTATATGGGGCAGCTGATGGGGACTCAGTCTACAGTCTGTGTGTTTTCATGTAAGCGTTGCTCGCGTTGACGCCGACGCAGATCTACAGCGTAGCGGGCGACAGTGTTTGCTTGTTCGTCGCTCAGGTCGGGAAAGTGCCCCATGGGATGACCAAACTGGTAGCCATGTTTAATAATTAGGACAACATCATGCACTTGCAGTTGGCTGATACCAACTGGCAGGTTTTGTAACTCATCTCCAAGGCCCCGATAAGTGTGACATTCCCGGCAGTAGTAGCCATAAAGCTGTTCCCCGCTGGTCATTTTGGCTGGCGGGATATCTGCGTCACAGGCAGTCAAAAACAGCATGAAAAGCAGTAAGGGTAGGATGGACTTCATCGATCCTCCAGTGCCGGTAGTAGGGAAACTCCTGCAAGCTTGAGTGCAATTTGACGGATGATCAACCAGGGGCTTTGGTCATGCATCCCCTTGATGGCATGGTCGGCCAAAGCCGCTGATTTCAGCAATGACTCCAGTGTTGTGGACGCCTGGGTCTGGCTAGCCTTACGTACCAGAGCTTTGCGTTTACCCCAGATGCGCTCTTTTTGACACAGGCTATCGTATTGTTGGCCCTGTTGCAGTGCCAGCTGAACATTATACAGCGTGCGGATTTCCCGGGTTAGTGCCCAGAGCACCACGGGTGCTTCAAGTCCTTCCTGGATTAGTGCCGTGAGGATTTTTTCGCAGCGTTCTGGTTGTCGGCTTAGCGCGGCTTCGGTTAAGGCAAATACATCGTAGCGTGAACTATCTGAAACCGAGGCAATAACTTGCTCAGCAGTGATTTGGGTATCCGGAAACAAGAGTTGCAGCTTAGCCAGCTCCTGGTGTGCTGCCAAGAGGTTGCCCTCAATGCGTTCTGCCAGTACCTGCAAGGCTTCATCATTGAGTTGCATTCCCTGGCTGGCTGCACGCTGAGACAACCATTGCGGTAGTTGTGCCGCGTCAGGTGCATGCACTTCAATCAGCAGCCCATCTGTTTCCAGGTGCTTGAACCAGGCTGATTTGCGGCTGGCCGCATCGGCTTTCTCCATAATCAGCAATAATGCTGTATCAGGGGGAGGGTCTCTGAGCCAACCAAGCAGTAGCTGACCGTCGCCTTTATTGATTTTATGGCTACCCAAGCGGATCTCGACGATCTTTCGGTCAGCAAACAGGGACAGTTCATTGGTACCTAACAGTGTGGTTTCCCAGCTGAAATGGCTGTCTGACTGATGCACGTCACGTTCACTGAAACCCTGTTGTCTCAGATAAGCACGAATCTGGTCGGCCGCCTCTTGGGATTGCAAGGGTTCATCACCGATTACCAGAAAAACGGGGCTGGCAGTGAATCGCTGCAAAGCCCCGTGTAATTGCTCGGCCCGAAGTTTCATGGTCAGTTAGCGGATGCTGGTGGACGCAGGCGAATATATTGACGCATAATCTGCTGGGCCAAATCCTGATGCATCTGCTGACGCAATACTGGTTCCTGCGAATTGCTGGCGGTAATGTTGGCGCTATCAACGTTGTAGGAGCGCTCAGACGTCAGTGTGCGTGGTGGGAGTAATTCCTCACCTTCCTGATCAGTCACTCTGAAGGTGACTTCGCCGCGCAACTCGTATTCCGATGCTCTTGCGCTGCTATCCAATGATAGGGTGCGGCGGTCAAAGCGTTGCTCCAGCAGCTCGATTCGATAAGGTGCCTCGCTGGTGATTTCAACACCATTGGCTTCCAGAGCTTGCTCTAACGTCCGCTCCAGTTGTGGATCATTTGAATCACTCAGTAGAGTCACCTGTTTCAGAGATTCAGGAATGTCGTATAGCCCGCGCAATTTGAAACCACAGCCACTGATTACTAGTAATAGCAGTGTCAGTAGTAGAGCTTGCACCAGTGTTCGCTGCAAGGAGGATTGAGAGCCGGTTAGATGGACCATAGGGATCTCCTAGCCTACCACGATGTTTAGCAGTTTATTGGGAACGGCGATTTTCTTGCGCAGCGTTTTGCCCTGCATGTGCTTTTGCACATTTTCTTCCGCCAGTGCCAAATGCAGCAGGGTATCCTCATCGGCATCTGCTGCGACTTCTATACGGGCTCGTACCTTGCCATTCACCTGTACAACAATCTCCACGGTTGAGCGGGTTAACGCGGCTTCATCCACCAGCGGCCAGGTCGCCTCGATTACTGCCTGTTCATGGCCCAGGTGCTGCCAGAGTTGATGGCAGATGTGCGGGACGATGGGCGACAGCAATAGTACAGCCGTTTCCAGGGCTTCGTGCATAACGGCACGTCCCTGTGGACTGACATCATGAAATCGACCAATGGCATTGGACAGTTCCATAATGGCAGCAATAGCTGTATTAAAAGTCTGGCGCCGTTCGGTATCATCCGATACTTTTTGAATCGTTTCATGTACTTTGCGACGTAACTCGGTTTGCTCATCACTCAGATCTGAGGCTTTCAGTGAATTTACCGGAAGGCCATGCTGAAGATGATCGTGCACCTGCTTCCACAAGCGGCGCAGGAAGCGATGTGCACCTTCAACGGCTGAATCAGACCATTCCAGCGATTGCTCAGGCGGTGCAGCAAACATCATAAACAAACGCACTGTATCGGCACCATAGCGATCTATCATCAGCTGGGGGTCAATACCGTTGTTTTTAGATTTAGACATTTTCGCCATACCTGACACGATCACCGGCTCACCGTCTAATTTATGGCGAGCACTAATAATGCGGCCTTTCTCATCGGTTTCAGTAATAACATCGGCTGGCGCAATCCAGGTCTGACCACCCCGCTCATCTTCACGGTAATAGGTTTCGGCCAGTACCATGCCCTGACAGAGCAAGCGTGTAAACGGCTCGTCAGAGTCCACCAGGCCTTCATCACGCAGGAGTTTGTGATAAAAACGCGAGTAGAGCAGATGCAAAATAGCATGCTCTATACCACCAATATACTGGTCCACTGGCAGCCAATAACTGGACTGAGCCGGATCAAGCATGGCATTAGTTGACGAGCGGCTGGCAAAGCGAGCGGCATACCAGCTGGATTCCATAAAGGTATCAAAGGTATCAGTTTCACGCTCGGCAGCGCTGCCACATTCAGGGCAGGTCGTCTGGATGAAACTGTCCATTTTTTTAAGTGGCGAACCAACGCCATCAAACTCGACATCTTCTGGTAGCACTACGGGCAACTGATCTTCCGGAACAGCGACCGGACCGCAGTCAGGACAATTGATGACCGGAATCGGTGCGCCCCAGTAACGCTGACGCGAAACACCCCAGTCACGCAGGCGGTAATGGATAGTGACTTTGCCGCGTTTACGCTTAGACAACTCCTTGGTAATGGCCTTGAAAGCCATATCGAACTCCAGATCATCATAGTCACCGGAGTTGATTAACGGGCCTTTTTCGGTAAAAGCTTCCTTGTCCAGGTCGATTTCAACCTGGTTGTTCAAGCTGGTGATCACTTGCTTGAGTGGCAGGTTGTATTTGCGTGCAAACTCCCAGTCGCGCTGATCATGAGCGGGTACAGACATGACCGCACCTGAACCGTAATCCATTAATACGAAGTTGGCTGTCCAGACAGGGATCAGTTCACCCGTTAGCGGATGTAAGGCTTCAATGCCCAAGGCCACGCCTTTCTTTTCCATAACCGCTATATCGGCTTCAGCCACTTTCATGTTGCGGCAGTCAGCAATAAAGTTAGCGATTTCTGAATTGTTTTCAGCCGCTTTGAGCGCCAGTGGATGCTGTGGTGCTACGGCCATATAGGTGACGCCCATCAGGGTATCCGGGCGAGTGGTAAAGACTTCCAGATCACCATAATCGGGTACATGGAAGCTGATCTCAGCCCCTTTTGAACGACCTATCCAGTTGCGTTGCATGGTCTTGACCTGTTCAGGCCAGTGCTCCAATTTATCCAGATCATCCAGGAGTTGATCAGCATAATCTGTGATCTTAAGAAACCATTGCGGAATTTTTTTGCGCTCTACTAAAGCGCCCGAGCGCCAGCCGCGGCCATCAATAACCTGTTCGTTGGCAAGCACGGTCTGATCGACCGGGTCCCAGTTCACTTCAGCATCACGCTTGTAAACCAGGCCTTTTTTCATCAGCTTGGTGAAAAACCATTGTTCCCAGCGATAGTACTCCGGGTGGCAGGTGGCCAGTTCCCGCGACCAGTCGTAACCAAACCCCATGCGACAGAGTTGATTGCGCATGTAGTCAATATTTTCGTAGGTCCACTTGGCGGGTGCTACGTTGTTGTTGATTGCAGCATTCTCGGCTGGCAGGCCAAACGCGTCCCAGCCCATAGGTTGCAGTACACTTTTACCCTGCATGCGCTGATAGCGCGAGATCACGTCGCCAATGGTGTAATTACGTACGTGGCCCATGTGCAACCGCCCGCTGGGGTAGGGGAACATAGACAGGCAGTAGAATTTTTCTTTCTGCGGGTCATTAATGGCTTTGAAGCTTCCCTTTTCTTCCCAGAAGCGCTGGGCAAGGGGTTCTATTTCCTGCGGCTGATAGTGCTCGTTCATCGTATCTGGTTAAAACTCTTATTCATGGGCTGGGGAGAAGGTAACTTCTGCAACAGCTCGTAATTTATTGGAAAGATTTATAGATGCGGCATAGCATACAATATATACAAGCCTGCAAACAGAGCTTAATCTCATCACCCTGACGGTGATTAAGGAGTAGTTATGCAAGATTCAGATAAAAAACCGGTAAAGCATTCCGAAGTGGCACCTGAAGTCTATGATCGTATTCTGGACAGGTTGCGTCGGAACATTGATGAAGCCGGTGAATCGACTTGGGAATCCCTGCAAGAGACCATCCAGGAGGCTATCGAGCTGGAGATGGCCGCTGAAGAGATGACTCGGGATGAAATGGACCTTCTCAGGGCCTATATAGAACGAGATCTTAAGCAGATAGGTTATTATGCACATGAAACAGGCGAAGGGATTGCGGCCTGGCTGAATTTTGATCTGAATGCGCTGGAGCAGACAGTGATGAACCGGTTGTGGGAGTTGGCGGATAAAACCCGCGTGCAGCATGAGCTGTTACGTGAACAGTTAACGCATGCTGATCAGCAATATCTGGCGGGCGAAATTACCTTGCCGGGACGTTTGCAATGTGTCAGTTGTGGTGAGCCGCAATTGTTAATCAAAACCAGCGTTATTGATGCCTGCTCAGCCTGTCATGGCGTGATCTTTGAACGCTCGCCAGGGCCTTGGCCACAAACCGAGCAACAACAGTAGCAGGCTGATTCCCAGTACTGGCCAGACGCCTACTTTTTGATAAGGTGTCTGACCCTGCATGGACGGGATGCTTGCACTGAGTACACCGGGCTGTTTTCGGCTGAGTCGTTGGTTGAGGCCTCCATCCGGGGCAATGACGGCGGTGATGCCGTCGTTGGTGCCGCGAATTACCCAGCGCCCGTTCTCCAGTGCGCGCATGCGGGCTATTTGCAGGTGTTGTTCGGCGGCAAGTGAGTCACCAAACCAGGCATCATTGGATACCGTTAAAATCAAGTCGCTATTCATCGCCGAGCGTCGGGTCAGTTCTGGATAGGCAATTTCATAGCAGATAAGGGTCGCTAGTTGGGTTTGTCCTACTTGCAGCATCAGATCGGTGTGCTCTGGCAGGCTGAATTCGGACATCGGCAGGTCAAAGAAATCGATCAGTCCGCGCAGCTGCTGCTCCAGCGGCACATATTCACCAAACGGAACCAGACGCTGCTTATGGTAGACGCCATTGCCCTGGCTGAAAATACCCAGGCTGTTATGAAAGCGTCTGATGTCAGGGTTGTCAGTGTCATAGGTCATAAACGGAAACCCGCTGATCAGTGTGGTGCCAATGGTATTCAAATGACTGAAAAAGTCCTCAGTGTAAGGTGCTGCCTGATAGTAGAGGCTTGGTATGGCCGTTTCCGGCCATACAATCAGATCATGGTCTTGGTAGGGCTTACTGAGGTCAATATGCTGTTGCAATATTGCCTCCAACTGGCTGGAATCCCATTTTTCATGCTGGGAAATATTGGGTTGCACCAGGGCAACTTGCAGGTGGGGTACAGGTTTTTCGCTGGTCCAACTGCTTGGAAGACTTAAGCTCAGTAAGGGGAGTGCCAGTGCCAGAAATAACGGCTTGGAAGAGCGTTGGGTGATAGCCTGGACGCTACCGATCGCCAGGCAAAGCGTCATCAGCGATAAGCCCCACACTCCCGATAATCCAGCCAGTGATTTAAGCGGAGTATCCAGCCAGGTGTAGCCGAGTAGCAGCCAGGGAAAACCGGTGAGAAACCAGCTGCGCAACCACTCAAATCCTATCCATACAGCAATAAAACCTAGCCATGAGGTCGTTTTACTGTGGAAGATACGCACTAAAAGCCAGGCTTGTAAGGCGAACAACAGTGCCAGTGCCATAACAAAGAGACTGGTGGCGAGTGTCGCCAGTAGCACTGAAGCGCCGCCATAGACATGGATGCTAACCCAGACCCAGGAGACCCCGGCTCCGAAGAATCCGCAGCCGTAACACCAGCCAATCCAGGCTGCTTTGAGTGGTTGGATATCTTTTAGTAGTAGAAAAAGAGCCGCTGGGCTAATCAGTGCAAACAGGGGCAGGCTGAACGGCGCGAATGCAAATACAGCCAAAGCACCGCTCAGCAATGCCCCTGCAGTCCGGATCATCAATCAGACTTCCTCAGGGGTAACCTGTAATAAGCGGATGCGGCGATTGTCGGCAGAGATGACACTGAAGGCGAGACCTTCAAGCGAAACAGCTTCGCCTTTGCAAGGCAGGCGCCCGAAGCTCTGGGTAATGATGCCACCAATGGTATCGAATTCTTCATCTGAAAATTCACTATTGAAAAATTCGTTGAAATCATCAATCGGTGTCAGCGCCTTGACCAGATAACCTTTGTCATCCAAAGCTTTGATATTGCCTTCGTTTTCATCCTCATCATGCTCGTCTTCAATCTCGCCGACGATTTGCTCCAGTACATCTTCAATGGTGATCAGACCAGATATGCCGCCATACTCATCAACCACGATGGCCATGTGGTTGCGTGTTCCTCGAAACTCCCGTAGCAGCACGTTCAGGCGCTTGCCTTCGGGAATGAATACGGCTGGACGCAGGCAGTTGGCCAGGCTGAAGTTTTCCAGATTACCTTCCAGCATATAGGTCAACAGGTCTTTGGCCAGCAGTATGCCAACGACTTCATCCGGGTTTTCACCGCAGACCGGAAAGCGCGAATGGGCCGTTTCAATAATGACGGGCAGAAAATCTGCTGGACACTGGTTGATCTGGACCATGGTGACTTGCGAGCGCGGAATCATCGCATCGCGCACTTTCATGTCAGAAACCTGCATGGCGCCTTCAATGATACTCAGGGCGTCATTATCAAGCACTCCGGCTTCAGCCGCTTCGTACAGGCCGCTGATCAGATCTTCACGTGTGGGTGGCTCGTCTGAGAAGGCTTGAGCTAATTTTCCTAGCCAGCCTTTACTGACGGCGCCCGATCGGTCTTCGCTCATGATGTCCTCTAAGCGGATAAATAAGGGTTAGATATGTCCAGTTGAGCCAGTAAAGACACTTCAAGTGCTTCCATGGCTTCGGCATCATCGTCATTTATATGATCGAATCCGATCAGATGCAAGACTCCGTGGATCACCATGTGAGCCCAATGAGCCGCCAGTTGCTTCTGTTGCTCCTCAGCCTCAGCGGCAACTACCTTTGCGCAGATGGCCAGATCACCGATCAGATGGGTCTCTATACCCGGTGGGGCTTCGAACGGAAAGGATAGCACGTTGGTAGGTTTATCCTGGCCGCGCCAAGTGAGATTGAGCTCACGGCTTTCTTCCGGAGAGACGATGCGGATGCAGACTTCGGCTTGCTCTAGTCGGCCAGACAGGGCAGTGTTTACCCAGCGTTGAAAGGCGGCTTCATCTGGTAAGACCTGGTCTTCCACGGCAATCTGTATATCGACATCAAACGGCATCAGTGCTGATCTCTGCGATGGTTGTTTTGAGGGTTGTTTTGTCCGGCTTCCAGTTTTTCATAGCGATCATAAGCCAGAACGATGTGTTGTACCAGTGGGTGTCTGACGACATCCTTGGCGCTGAAGTGAGTGAAGCCTATGCCCTCTACCCCCTTGAGTACTTCGATCGCATGCACCAGGCCCGAGCGCACACCTTTGGGCAGGTCTATCTGGGTAACATCGCCGGTAATGACCGCTGTCGAGCCAAAGCCTATGCGTGTCAGGAACATTTTCATCTGTTCGCGGGTGGTGTTTTGGCTTTCATCCAGAATCACGAAAGAGCCGTTCAGCGTTCGGCCACGCATATAGGCTAAAGGCGCGATTTCAATGACGTTTTTTTCAATCAGGCGGGCGACTTTTTCAATACCGATCATTTCATAAAGTGCATCATAAAGTGGACGCAGGTAAGGATCGACCTTCTGTGACAAGTCGCCTGGCAGGAAGCCTAATTTTTCTCCGGCTTCTACGGCAGGCCTGACCAGCAGGATGCGGCTGACTTCTTCCCGTTCCAGCGCTTCGACAGCACAGGCAACAGCCAGGTATGTTTTGCCGGTACCGGCTGGTCCTATACCGAAGTTGATATCAAGAGTCTGTACAGATTGCACATATTTTTTCTGATTGTCACTGCGAGGACGAATCTGCATTTTTCGAGTACGGATAGTCAGGTCGCGGTCTGTGATGGTGCTGGCAGGCAGGCGCATTTCGGCACCTGTTTGTTTCAATGCCAAGTGGATCTGGGCGGGTGTCAAATCTATGCCCTGGCAGGCTTCCTGATACAACTGTAGTAAAATTGGCTTGAACGTCTGGCAGGTTTCAGGATCACCTATCAACTGAACGTGATTGCCACGGTGCAATACTTCTATTCCCAGCCGTTCTTCCATCAGCAGTATATGCTCGTTGAGCTGGCCGCATAGGTTGGCCAGCGCAGCGGGATTGTCTGGTTCGAGTAAAAAACTGAGTGTAGTGGGGTTAGCCAAATCAATATCCTGAAGCCGGCATGCCGGATTAGTGGGTTGTGTCGAGTTCGGAGCTGACTAGTTCGCCGATCAGTGAGTTAGCGTAGGCCTGAACAATTTTCACATCGGCAAAATGGCCGATCAGGTCGGGGTTGTCACTACGAAAATTGACTACACGGTTGTTTTCGGTGCGGCCTGAGAGTTGGCCCGGGTCTTTTTTTGAGTAGCCATTGACCAGAATACGCTCAACCTTACCCACCATGCGGCGGCTGATCGCCATGGCCTGCTGGGTGATACGATGCTGCAGCAGGCTGAGGCGCTGTTTTTTCACCTCATCATCGACATTGTCGGGCAGGTCGGCAGCCGGTGTGCCTGGTCTGCGACTGTAGATGAAGCTGAATGAAGCATCAAAGCCGATGTCATCAATCAACTTCATCGTGGCTTCAAAATCAGCCTCTGTTTCATTGGGAAAGCCGATAATAAAATCTGATGAGAAACTGATCTCAGGGCGCAGTTTGCGGATACGGCGTAGCTTGGACTTGTATTCCAGTGCGGTATGACCACGCTTCATCGCCATCAGTATCCGATCTGAACCACTCTGTACCGGTAGGTGCAAATGATTGACCAGCTCGGGAACCTCGCCATAAACATCAATCAGGCTATCGCTGAACTCTACCGGATGCGAGGTGGTGAAACGTATCCGGTCGATACCGTCAATCGTGGCAACACGCCGAATGAGTTCGGCCAGGTCAACTTCATCGCCTTGAGGTGTATCACCTCGATAAGCATTGACGTTCTGCCCCAGCAGGTTGACTTCGCGGACACCCTGATCAGCCAGTTCCTGGCATTCATTCAGCACATCCTGTAGTGGGCGACTGACTTCTTCACCACGGGTGTATGGCACTACACAGAAGGTACAGTATTTGCTGCAGCCTTCCATAATGGAGACGAACGCTTCAGCGCCTTCTGCACGTGGTGCGGGAAGCCTGTCGAATTTTTCGATTTCCGGAAAGCTGATATCGACGATACCAACGCTGCCTTTGCGGCTTTCGTTGATCATCTCCGGTAAGCGGTGCAAGGTTTGTGGGCCAAAAATCATATCGACATAGGGTGCCCGGTCACGAATTGCATTACCTTCCTGACTGGCAACGCAGCCACCCACGCCAATAATCAGCTCTGGACGCTGTTCTTTTAGCTTGCGCCAGCGCCCAAGCTGATGGAATACTTTTTCCTGAGCCTTTTCACGAATAGAGCAGGTGTTGAGTAGCAGTATATCGGCTTCATCAGCGTTGTCCGTTAGCTCCAGCGCGTGACTATCGCCCAGCAGATCGGCCATACGGGAAGAATCATATTCGTTCATCTGACAACCATGCGTCTTGATAAACAGTTTTTTGCTCATGTGTTACCTGCAATCCGGACTTGGGTTTTTAAATAGGGCGGTAATTATAGCTGACGAGTCGCTGACTCGCTACACGCTGTCTATTTTATGAACAGTTTTTATCATCGGCTTGAAACTGACCAGTATCGCCCCGATTTATGACTAATACGCTATTTATTTTAAACCGGAGTGAAGAGAATTTTATGGCTGCTGAAGAACCTATCTACCGAGTCGCCTTTGTGAATCAGGATAAGGTGTATGAGTTGTATGTGCGGCATGTGTTTCAGAGCGATCTCTGGGGCTTTCTTGAGCTGGAAGGCTTTGTGTTTGGTTCACGTTCCGAATTAGTCGTGGACCCCTCTGAGGAAAAACTACGTCAGCAGTTTGGTGAAGTGAAGCGAACTTATGTGCCTGTGCATGCCGTTATTCGCATCGATGAGGTGCGTCAGAGTGGTGTGGCAAAAATCAGTGATGCCAAGGGAACAATTACCCAGTTTCCAGTAATGCCACCCAAAAAATCAACCTGATTGTAATGAATTAGGTGATTAAATAGTCAAACTATTGACGTAAATGGCCGTCCAAGGTAGTGTTGCCGCAGACATATTAGCCGGTTGCACGCATGAATAGTAAATTTTCTGACGTTTTAGTCCTGGATGATGAGCCAGAACGCCAGCAGGCCCTGCAAACTTCACTGGAGTTTATGGGACTGAACTGTCATATTTTTGACTTTGTTACCTGGCTACAGCAGAGTCGGAATTTTGATTTATCCAAAATTGGATTGGTGATGATAGGTCATAGTAGTTTGCCTATTGCCTTAGATAAACTGATCACAGAGCTGCGTGTTGGTCAGCGTCCTTTACCCAAGTTGCTGTTGTGTGAGTGGTCCGAGCTTAACTCCAGCGATCTTCAGCAACTGGGTATTCTGGGTAGCTTTCTGCCTCCCTATCGTTACAACACCTTTATTGATCTGTTGCATCGTTGTCATGTGTTTTTTAACCGTGAAGGTGCTGAGCACCAGCCCGCAGTCGACTGCGAGGGCTTCGTCGGTCAAAGTGAACGTATCTGCGCTATTCGTAACCTGATCGCGCAAGTGGCCTGTCGAGATGTCAGTGTATTAATTACCGGTGAGTCGGGAACCGGTAAAGAAGTGGTGGCGCGCGGACTGCATCAGCATTCCCCCCGTTGTGATAAGCCCTTTGTGCCGGTGAATTGTGGTGCTATTCCTTCAGAATTATTAGAGAGCGAGCTGTTCGGGCATGAAAAAGGTGCGTTTACTGGTGCCATCAGCAGTCGTGCCGGGCGTTTTGAATTGGCCGATGGTGGTACGTTGTTTCTGGATGAAATTGGCGATATGCCCTTGCCGATGCAGGTAAAGCTCTTGCGAGTGTTGCAGGAACGCCAGTTTGAGCGGGTGGGTGGTAGCCGCACACTGGAGGTGGATGTGCGTATCATTACCGCCACGCATAAAAATCTGGAAGAGATGATTATTACCGGCGAATTTCGCGAAGACTTGTACTATCGGCTGAATGTATTTCCGATCGAAATGCCACCATTGAGAGAACGTGTGGTGGATCTGCCTTTGTTAATTGCTGAGTTTTCCAAGCGCCTTGAGTCTCAGGGATTGGGCGGATTACAGTTTCTTCCCGATGCACTGGAGTCCTTACGGCGTCATCCCTGGCCTGGCAACGTTCGGGAACTGTCCAACTTACTTGAACGCCTTGCCATTATTCATCCTGTCGGGGTTATCGGTGTGTCCGAATTGCCGCCGAAGTTTCGCCATGTAGATGAGCCAGATCCTGCACGTTATGACGTTTCTAATGCTCCCCTACATAGTGAATCTGACACTCAGGCCTTGAGTCAGTCTGCTGCAAGAATGGATACAGGCCTGCGCTCTTGGGAACAGGGTATGGATCTTAAGCAGTATCTCGAAAGCATGGAACAGCAGTTGATTGAGCAGGCACTGGATCAATCCGCTCAGGTGGTTGCCCGAGCCGCCCGGGTATTAGGTATACGCCGTACTACGCTCGTAGAGAAAATGCGTAAATATGGAATCGTGCGCTTATGAATCAAGAGAGTAATCAGGCTGTCACCGCACGCATTGCAGAACTGGAAGCCGAGGTTTCTGCATTAAAGTCAGAGCAACTGGCCCTGACGCGTTTGCGTAAACTGGTCAATCTGATGCCCACCGGATTCCTGGTGATCGATAATCGTGGGCGCATCAGCGAAACGAATCCCGCAGCTGAAAGTCTGCTGGGTGTTAACCTGCGTGAGCGCGCCTGGCTTGAAGTGATTCAGCAGTGTTTTGCACCGCGTCCGGACGATGGTCATGAGGTTTCTCTTAAGAATGGCCGCCGGATTTTGTTGTCAACCCAGGCCCTGCCTGATGAGCCAGGACAGTTGGTGTTCATGACGGATCAGACCCAGACTCGTGACCTGCAATCCAAGTTACACCACTATCAGCGCCTGTCAGAAATGGGGCGGATGATGGCATCGCTGGCCCATCAGGTCAGAACACCCCTGTCAGCTGCGTTGATTTATGCTTCACATCTGACCGCCGCTGAACTGTCAGATAATCAACGTCTACGCTTTGCCGGTAAGGTGCGGGTGCACCTAACGCATCTGGAGCAGCAGGTACGTGATATGCTGATTTTTGCTCGGGGGGAGACGCGTCTGGAAAACCGCGTATCAGCGGATGAGCTGTTGGCTCGGATTGAAGATCTGCTGGATCAGCCGCTGGCTCAGTATAATGCCGAATGTGACTTTATCAATGCTGTAGGGGACGTCAGCCTGCAGTGTAACCTCGAGGCGCTGCTGGGTGCGGTGCTGAATCTGGTAAATAATGCGCTTCAGGCGACCGGGGAAGGTGCTGAGCTGCTAATCCGCCTGGATGCAGAGGAGGGTGGTGGGTTGCAGTTGAGCGTAACTGACAACGGTCCAGGGATGGATGCTGAGGCTATCAGTAAAGCGCTGGAGCCTTTTTATACCACCAAATCACACGGTACCGGCTTGGGGCTGGCTATTGCGCAGGTGATCGCTCGTGCTCATCACGGTCAATTTGAACTGATTTCAGCCCCAGGTCAGGGCACACGAGCCGTGTTTCGGCTACCCTTACTCAAGTCGTCAACACAGGATTAAGCTATGACAACTAAGGTACTGATCGTAGAAGATGATCTGGGATTGCGTGAAGCCTTGACTGACACTCTGGCACTTGAAGGTATCGCCTATGTGGAGGCGGGATCAGGTGAAGAGGCGTTGCAATTGTTGAAAAGCCAGGTGGTTGATATGGTTATTTCTGACGTTAATATGCCCGGTATGGATGGTCATGCATTGTTGGCACAGATACGCCAGACCTATCCGATGCTTCCGGTTGCGCTGATCACCGCTTATGGTCAGGTAGAGCGAGCCGTGGATGCGATACGTCAAGGGGCTGTCGATTATTTGATGAAACCCTTTGAGCCTTCGCAGCTTATCGAGCTGATTTTGCGCTATGCCGGTGGCGTTTTAGACGCTGGCACTGAGGTAGATCCGGTTGCGGTTGCTCCATCGAGTCAGCAACTATTGCAGTTGGCTCGTCGGGTGGCGGTAACAGATTCGACTGTGTTGATTACCGGTGAGTCCGGAACGGGTAAGGAGGTGCTGGCGCGCTATATTCACACTCACTCAGGTCGTGTGGATCGCCCCTTCGTGGCTATTAATTGCGCCGCTATTCCGGAAAGTATGTTGGAAGCCACCTTGTTCGGCCATGAAAAAGGGGCCTTTACCGGCGCACTTCAAGCTGTACCTGGTAAGTTTGAACAAGCCAACGGTGGGACGTTGCTGTTGGATGAAATCAGCGAAATGGATCTTGGGCTACAGGCGAAATTATTACGGGTGCTTCAGGAGCAGGAAGTTGAGCGCATTGGTAGCCGTAAGTTGATTAAGTTGGACGTTAGAGTGTTGGCCACCAGCAATCGTGATTTGGTGCAGTGTGTGGCCGACCGCAGTTTCCGTGAAGATTTATATTATCGTTTGAATGTTTTTCCACTGCAATGGTTGCCTTTACGCGAACGGCCTGAAGATATCGTACCTTTGGCTCAGCGATTACTGCACTATCATTGCCACAAAATGCGCCGCAATCTGGTGAGTTTGTCGGAGACGGTTGCAACCGCTTTAACCTCACATCCATGGCCTGGTAATGTCAGAGAGCTGGACAACGTTATGCAACGAGCATTAATTCTGCAATCAGGCACACGCATTCAGCCAACCGATTTGCATCTTTTAGATTCCTCTATCAAACTGCAGGAGTCTGCAGTGATTGAGTCGCAATGGTCGGAGCCTCTTAAACAAGAGTCAGGTGCCGGCGTGTTGGATCAGGATCTGCGTCAGCATGAATATCAGATTATTGTTGAGGCGCTGGTAAGCTTTAAGGGGAGTCGCAAGCTTGCCGCCGAGCACTTGGGAATCAGTCCCCGTACTCTGCGCTATAAACTGGCAAAAATCAGGGAGCAGGGAATTGATCTGGAACAGGTGCTGGCTAGTAAGTGAGTGCTCGCTCTTGTTGATCTATAGAACTAACGTAGCCCCCTTGATCAGACCAATGTCTAATTAAGAGGCATTCAAGGCTTCTGTATAAACGTAGTATCCATAATAAGAAATGCCTGAATGTATCGTTACCTCGCGTAATAATCCGGCGTGAGTATCAATAACAACAAATCCTAAGCGAAGGACGACAACCCATGAGTCAAGAAAATCTTTTTCCGGTCAATCCGGAATTTGCTGCCAACGCACACATAGATAATGCCAAGTATCTGGCTATGTATGAGCAGTCCATCAGTGATCCAGAAGCCTTCTGGGGAGAGCAGGGTAAGCGCCTGGACTGGATCAAACCTTACACTAAAGTTAAAAATACCTCATTTGATCCACACAATGTTTCTATCAAATGGTATGAAGACGGTACTCTCAACGTGTCTGCCAACTGTCTTGATCGTCACCTAGAGACACGTGGTGATCAGGTCGCAATCATCTGGGAAGGTGATAGCCCTGACGAAGACGAAAAGATAACCTATCGTGATTTGCATGAGCGTGTTTGCCGTTTTGCCAATGCTCTGAAAGCCCAGGGGGTTGGAAAAGGTGATGTGGTTACGCTGTATCTGCCGATGATCCCGGAAGCGGCTGTGGCCATGCTGGCCTGTACCCGTATCGGTGCAATTCATTCTATTGTTTTTGGTGGTTTTTCACCGGAAGCGCTGGCAAGTCGTATTATTGGTGCCAAATCCAAGTTGGTGGTCACGTCTAACTACTCGCTACGCGGTGGCAAACAGGTTCCATTGAAAGCCAATGTTGATGTGGCCATCGATAAGCATGGTGCTAGTGAATATGCTAAATCAGTGGTGGTTGTTCAGCGCACCACTAAAGATGTCGCCTGGCATAGTGATCGCGACGTTTGGTATCACGAAGTCTGTGCGGCGGCATCAACTGAGTGTGCCCCTGAAGAGATGAATGCCGAAGATCCGATGTTCATTCTTTATACCTCCGGTTCAACCGGCCAGCCAAAAGGTCTGCAGCATACTACGGGTGGATATTTGGTTTACGCGGCCATGACCCATGAGTATGTGTTTGATTACCATGACGGAGATGTTTACTGGTGTACCGCCGATGTCGGCTGGGTAACGGGTCATTCCTATATTGTTTATGGCCCACTGGCTAATGGTGCAACAACGCTGATGTTTGAAGGGGTGCCAAACTATCCTGATTTCAGTCGTTTTGGTCGTGTTATTGAAAAGCACAAAGTTAATCAGTTCTATACCGCACCCACCGCCATACGTTCACTGATGCAGCAGGGTGAAGATGTTTTGGGCGATGCCGATCTGTCGAGCTTGAAACTGTTGGGGTCTGTGGGTGAGCCGATCAATCCTGAGGCCTGGACTTGGTACCATCGTATCTTTGGTCAAGGCAAGTGCCCGATTGTCGATAGCTGGTGGCAGACAGAAACCGGCGGCATTATGATAGTACCTCTGCCCGGTGCCACCGATTTGAAACCTGGGTCGGCAAGCCGTCCGTTCTTTGGTGTACAGCCCGCCCTGGTTGACAATGAAGGTAATGCTATTGAGGGCGCTGGTGATGGTAACCTGGTTATTGCTGACTCATGGCCAGGCCAGAGCCGGACTATCTTTGGTGACCATGAGCGTTATGTGCAGACTTACTTCTCCACTTTTAAAGGCTACTACACCACGGGTGATGGTGCCCGTCGTGATGAAGATGGTTACTACTGGATTACCGGTCGTGTAGATGATGTGATCAACGTGTCCGGTCACCGTATGGGTACGGCTGAGGTTGAATCAGCGCTGGTTGCTCACCCGGCTGTTGCTGAAGCGGCTGTTGTCGGCTATCCGCATGAGCTGAAGGGGCAGGGAATTTATGTGTATGTCACCCTGCAGTCTGGCTTTGAAGAGTCCGAAGAGTTAATGAAGGAATTGCGAAACTGGGTTCGTACTGAGATCGGACCGATCGCATCACCTGACCTGATTCAGTTTTCGCCAGGTATGCCGAAAACCCGCTCTGGTAAAATCATGCGCCGTATTTTGCGCAAAATTGCAGAGGATGATTTCAGTGCCTTGGGTGATACTTCTACACTGGCCGATCCATCTGTAGTGGATGATCTGATTGAACATCGTATGAACCGCAAAACAAGCTGAAAAAATACCTGATTAGGTGTTTTTGTCCTGAAAACTCCCCCCTGACTCAAGTCAGGGGGGAGTTTTGCATTTAAAGAGATGCTATTATGCGGTTCTGAAAAAAACTGGGGTCGGGGGAGACACACTATGCAACTGGCACAGAAGGTTATAATCGCTGATGATCATCCGCTATTTCGCGCTGCATTGAAGCAGGCTGTCCTGCAGGCGGTTCCGGGCGTTGAAATTGTGGAAGCCGATTCATTAACTGCAGTGCAGACAGCAGCAGAGCAGCACGCAGATGCTGATCTGATTCTGCTGGATATTCATATGCCTGGTGCGCAGGGCTTCTCAGGATTAGTATTCTTGCGTGGTCAGCACCCTTCGGTACCTGTCATCGTCGTTTCCGGCAGTGAAGAAGTGCACGTGATGAAGCGTGCAATGGATTATGGTGCGTCTGGCTTCATCCCGAAATCCTCACCACTTGAAACCATATCAGAAGCCATTTCTCAGGTTCTTCAAGGTGAAGAATGGTTACCACAAGACATCAGTGACAGCATGGATGAGTTGCCACAGGAAGATTATAAGTTTGCTAATGCAATTGCTTCACTGACACCGCAGCAGTTTCGTGTTCTGACGATGCTGACAGAGGGGTTGCTGAACAAGCAAATTGCTTACGAATTAAATGTTTCTGAGGCCACTATCAAGGCGCATGTTACCGCTATTTTGCGCAAACTGGGCGTGCACAGCCGAACTCAGGCTGTTATAGCAGCCCAGCGTCTGGGCGTTGAACCGCCCAAAACCGATGTCTGAGCCTTTGCTTACTCTCGTGCCTGAGCAATCACCCGGTTGATCATGGCACGCAGGGCAGCCGGTCTGACCGGCTTGGTTAACAGCTGAACTGCTGCCATCTCAATTTCTGTTTTGACCGCTTCAGTTCGGTCTGCAGTAATCACAATGCTCGGTACGGGATGCCGCCACAGAGGCTGCAGCTGCTCCAGTGCCATCAGTCCGGTATGGATATCACTTAAATGATAGTCCGCCAGGATGATGTCTGGAGTGAAACTTCGCTCCCGTATCTGCATTTCTGCTTCATCCGCACTCAGAGCCGTGAGTACTTCGCAGGACCAGCCTTTGAGCAAGGCCTGCATGCCCTCAAGGATTTTCGGTTCATTATCGATTACCAGGATGTGAATACCGTTTAAACCTTTGCTGCGAATCCAGCCGCGTTGTTCAGGCTTGTTGCGCACAGCCAGATCAGCCTGTCCTAGTGGTACCGTGACACTGAATACGGACCCTTTGCCTTGCCATGAACGCACCGTTATTTCATGCCCGAGCATTCTGGCAATACGCTCGGTAATTGCCAGTCCAAGACCAAGGCCTTTTACCTGACTATGGCGTGGGTTATCAATGCGTTTGAATTCTTCAAATACCTCATTGATTTTGTCATCTGGGATACCAACCCCTGTATCCCAGACTTCTAACCTCAGAGATCGGCCGGCGCGGCGAGCTCCTAGCAGCACCTTGCCTGTCTGAGTGTAGCGCATGGCGTTGGAGAGAAAGTTCTGCAGGATACGACGCAGCAATGTAGGATCTGAATAAATAACCTGGTTACAGTTCACATGGCGAAAGTTTAATTGGCGCTCGCTGGCCAGAGCGGCAAACTCAGCCGACAAATTACTCATCAAGGTCGTTAATGCGAAGTGTCTGGGGTTGGCCTCCAGAGCGCCGGCATCGAGTTTGGATATATCCAGTAGGGTGGTGATGAGTTCTTCGGCGGCCCGGAGTGAGCCATCGAGGTTTTCTACCAATTGATTGACTTCCGGTTCATAGCTTTGCTGTGCCAGCGCTGAGGTGAAAAGGCGGGCGGCATTCAAGGGTTGTAGTAAGTCATGACTGGCGGCAGCCAGAAAGCGTGTTTTACCCAGGTTTGCGGCTTCGGCTTCTGATTTGGCTTGGCGTAGTTCATCTTCCATCAGTGCTCGTATAGTGTTTTCCTTGCGCAGATCCTTGTTGGCTACCGAAAGAGCCAGGGTGCGCTCACGTACACGATTCTCCAGATTTTCATTGGTTTCCTGCAGGGCAATTTCAGCATGCCGACGCTCGGTAATATCCTGATAAAGGGTAAAGTAGCCCAATAGATCACCATGCTCGCCTTTGTGAGGAATGTAGGTTACTTCTGCAAAGCGGTCGCTGCCATCTCGCGTGGGCAGCCGGGTTTCAAAGCGTTGTCGCTCGCCCGCAAGCGCCTGATCGATATAATGGCGTCGGTATTCATATTCCTCTGCTGACAGTACTTTATAACAGGGCACCCCGGCAATCGAGTGGCGATCAAGGCCGAAGGTATCGGCATAGGCTTTATTGACGAACAGGTATTGTAACTGTGGATCAAGATAGGCGATCAGCACGGGTACATTGTCAGTATACACACGAATGTTCTGCTCGCTTTCCCGCAAGGCTTCTTCGATGCGTTTATGCTCGGTGATATCCATGTAGGTATTGACATAGCCACCATTGGGCATGGGATTGCCGCGTACCTCAAGTACTGTTCCATCGGGCCGCAGGCGTTCGTAGGAGTGCGGCTCCCGATCTTGTAGTAGACGCAATCGCATCTGCACATGAACCTCAGTGTCACCGCCGCCGTACTCTCCTCGGCTAGCATTATGTCGGAAAATATCTATGATCGGCCGTCCAATACAAACTAGGCCGTCGGGGTAATCAAACATTTCCACATAACGCTTGTTCCAGGCTACCAGCCGCAGATGCTGGTCAACCACGCTGATCCCCATACCGATATTTTCGATGGTGGACTGCAGCAATGAGCGGTTAAATCGCAGTGCTTGTGACGCTTCGTCAACTATCGCAACGACATCACCAATCTGCATCTCTTTGCCGCGCAGGGTTGAATCCATAACAATGCGTGCCGAAGATGCACCGATAACACCGGCAAGCAGGCGTTCGGTATATTGAATCAGCTCCGAAGTCGCCTTGTCTCCACTGAGGGGGTAGGACTCACCCCGCTGTAATGAAAAACCGGTAAAGGCATGCTCGGTGCGCTGTGAACCGAGAAAACGTTCTGTCAGTGTTTGCAGATCACCGACAGTGACCTGTCCGAGCAGACGTGATTGATCTGACAGGTCTTTGTTGTAGGCATTGATAAATGCACTGGCCTGGATACGATCAACCAGTCGTCCAGAGGATAGCCGGGAAATAAGAATATAGAGAATCAGGTTGACTGATAGACTCCAAAATACCCCGTGTGTGAGTGGGTCCATACCCGAAAAACCGAACAGCGCCGTGGGATGGAGCCATTCTGAGTCATTCATCAGTGTAGAGGGGAGTAAGGTGTCCAGTACGGAGGGAATGACATTGGCATCACGCATGGTGGGCAACACCAACGTGTAGCACCAAAGAAACATGCCGGCACTCATGCCCGCCAGTACGCCGTGACGGGTAGCATTTTTCCAGTAAATACCCCCTACAATAGCGGGTAAAAACTGAATGGCGGCAACAAATGCCAGTAAGCCAAAAGAAGCTAGGGGACCGTGATCACCGAATACGCGGTAGTAGAAATAGGCCAGTAGCATCAGTCCAAGAATGGTGATGCGTCTGACGCGCAGCAGGAGTGCACCAAGATCTTTGGACTCTGACAGCTTCAGCCAACGAATACGCAGTAGTAGCGGCATGATGATGTCATTACATACCATGGTAGATAGAGTGATACTGGCGACAATAACCATACTGGTTGCGGCCGACAGTCCACCTATAAAAGCAAACATGGTGAGGTATTCCCAGCCAGCCGCACTGGGTAACATTAGTACGAAAGCATCCGCATCGGTATTGCTACCGGCAAAAATATCCAATCCAGCAACAGCAATGGGCAGCACAAACAGACCCAGCAGTATCAGGTAGAGAGGGAACAGCCATCGGGCGGTCAATAAGCTGCGGGGGTTGGTGTTTTCAACCACGGTAACATGGAATTGTCGAGGCAAGCAGATGACTGCTGCGCAGGCCAATAATATTTCTGTTAAAAAGCTGCCGGAAAAAGGTGTTTGAAAATTTGTATTGACGTGCAGCTGTTCTGAAACCGCAGACAGAGCATTAGCTGGCCCTTCGAAGATATAAAATACGACAAAAAAACCGACCGCCAGAAATGCGGTGAGCTTGATGACGGATTCAAAAGCGACAGCGAGCACCAGGCCTGGGTGATGCTCTGTAGCATCGATATGACGTGTGCCGAATAGAATGCTGAAAGTGGCCATCAGTATGGCAACAAACAACGCCGTATCACTGCCTTTGCTGAGTGCTTCAGTTGCACCCGGGGCTATAGCGTTGTAACTGATGGCTACCGCCTTCAGTTGCAAGGCAATATAGGGCATGGTGCCGAGTACAGCAATAACTGTGACCATGACCGCGAGGCTTTGGCTTTTTCCATAGCGGGAAGAGATAAAGTCGGCAATGGTGGTGATATTTTGTTGCTTGCTGACCAGAATGATTTTTTCAATCATGTGCCAGCCAAGAATGAACACGATGACCGGGCCGATATAAGTGGCCATAAACTCCCAGCCAGTCGTTGATGCCCTGCCCACGGCGCCGTAAAAGGTCCAGGATGAGCAGTAAACGGCCAATGACAAGGAATAGACTACAGGGTGGCTGGCCCAGCGTTGTCCGGTGGCGCTTTTATCACCGTAGTAAGCAATTGCAAACAACAGCATCAAGTAGGCAATAGAGATTAAAATGATGATCCAGCCGGACAGCATAGGGTTACCTGTAAATTCAATCAATTTGGACTAGTGTAACGTCTTGTACATCGCAGCACATTCTTTGCAGGTTTGTTCTTATACTATTGTCCTGTAAAGCAAAAGATAGTGGCGTTAGCTAAACGGTTAGTTTTGTGATCAATGCATTGATATAAAACAATAAAATTTTAAAAATAGCTTGCTGCTATGTCATGTTCATACTAAAGTCGGGGCTTCTATTCCACTGATTAATTTTGCAAGATTGTCCTTGGTAATTTCTCAACTCCAATAACAAAAAAATGGAGAGTAACTATGGCAGATGAAAAATCTAATGCCGGCGCGTACTGGTCAGCGAATCTTCGCCTGATCTTCGGGAGTCTGTTTGTCTGGGCTCTTGTTTCTTATGGCTTTGCAATCCTATTACGTCCTCTCTTGGCGGGTATCCCCATCGGCGGCACGGACTTGGGTTTCTGGTTTGCTCAACAAGGTTCGATCATCGTATTCATCGCGATCATTTTCCACTATGCGTGGAGAATGAACAAGCTGGATAAAGAATTTGGTCTCGAGGAGTAAGCCGGTATGAGTCAATATGCAATTAACCTGCTTTTTGTAGGCGGCTCGTTCGCGCTCTACATTGGCATCGCAATTTGGGCCCGTGCAGGGTCTACCAAAGAATTCTATGTCGCTGGCGGGGGTGTTCACCCAGTGACCAATGGTATGGCTACAGCGGCTGACTGGATGTCAGCAGCATCCTTTATCTCTATGGCGGGTCTCTTGGCATCCGGCGGTTACTTTGCTTCCTCTTTCCTGATGGGTTGGACGGGTGGCTACGTACTGCTGGCTTTGCTGCTGGCACCTTATCTGCGTAAGTTTGGCAAGTTTACTGTGCCTGACTTTATCGGTGATCGCTTCTACAGCGGTACGGCGCGTACTATCGCAGTCGTGTGTCTGATTGTTGCCTCAGTTACCTATGTTATCGGTCAGATGGCGGGTGCGGGTGTGGCTTTCTCACGCTTCCTGGAAGTGTCTAACTCGGCAGGTATCTGGATTGCTGCTTTGATCGTGTTCCTTTACGCCGTATTTGGTGGCATGAAGGGCATTACCTATACTCAGGTTGCTCAGTATGTGGTTCTGATCGTTGCTTACACTATTCCAGCAGTCTTTATTACCTTGCAATTGACTGATGCAACAATTCCAATGTTTGGGTTGTTTAGCACGCATACTGAATCAGGTCTGCCGTTGCTTGTTAAGCTCAACCAGGTAGTAACTGAAATTGGTTTCAGTGAATACACGGCTGACATTGATAACAAGCTGAATATGTTCTTGTTCACCTTGTCACTGATGTTTGGTACGGCGGGTCTGCCTCACGTTATCATTCGCTTCTTCACTGTGCCTAAAGTTGCAGATGCTCGCTGGTCCGCTGGTTGGGCGCTGGTCTTCATCGCGTTGCTGTATCTGACAGCTCCTGCTGTCGGTTCTATGGCGCGTTTGAATCTGGTCACTACTGTCTTCCCTGATGCCGCTGGCCAGGTTGAAAGCTATGAAGATGCCATGAGCAATGCCTTGGTATATGATGAGCGTCCAGAGTGGATTAAAACCTGGGAAGTAACTGGTTTGATCACTTATGAAGATAAAAATGGTGATGGTCTGGTCCAGTTCTACAACGACAAAAACGAAGCGTTTGCTGATACAGCAGAAGCCCGTGGTTGGAATGGTAATGAGTTGGTTGTAAATAACGATATCCTGGTTCTGGCAAACCCGGAAATTGCCAACCTGCCACCTTGGGTTATCGGGCTTATCGCTGCTGGCGGTATTGCGGCTGCGCTGTCTACTGCGGCAGGTCTGCTGCTGGCCATCTCCTCTGCAATCAGTCATGACTTGATCAAGAAAACAATCAACCCGAATATCACCGAAAAAGGTGAAATGCTGGCTGCGCGTATCTCTATGGCCGCCGCTATTTTGGTTGCAACCTTTCTGGGTCTTAATCCTCCGGGCTTTGCTGCTCAAACCGTGGCCTTGGCCTTCGGTATTGCGGCTGCATCGCTGTTCCCTGTTCTGATGATGGGTATTTTCTCCATCACTATGAACAGCAAGGGGGCAATTGCCGGCATGTTGGCGGGTCTGGTGACAACCTTGGTCTATATCTTTACCTTCAAAGGTTGGTTCTTCATTCCTGGAACAAATATGTTACCGGATACGGTTGAGTTCTGGCTGATGGGTGTTTCGCCACTGTCCTTTGGTGCGCTAGGTGCTCTAATCAACTTTGCAGTCGCCTTTGCAGTATGTAAGGCAACAGGTCCTGCACCTGCTGAAATCCGTGAGATGGTCGAGAATGTTCGCTATCCTAAGGGTGCTGGTACGGCTCTGGATCACTAAGTAGTAATCAGCTTGTAAAGCAGCTAAAGTCTGTAACAGGTTGGGCTCGGTCGGGCTTCCTTAGGGAAGCCCGACTTATTTTAAGGAAAGCAATATATGATTTGGCATTTGATTGCAGCAGTTTTTGCAGGTCTGGCTGCAGCGGGTATTGCCCTGCTTTTGCGTAAGCTAAGTGGGCGTAGGCTACCTAAATGGATCATCCCCGTCTTCGCAGGTTTGGCTATGCTGGGGTATCAGATCTACTATGAATATTCCTGGTTTGATCATCAGCAAAGTCGCCAACCGGAAGGTAGTGTGGTGATTTCCTCCGAACGTGATGAAGTGTTCTGGCGCCCCTGGACCTATTACTATCCAATGACGGTCGCTTTTACAGTTGTAGATACCAATAACCTCATTACGCATGACACGGAAGACGCTACACTGGTTGAATTTATGCTCTACCGGTTTGAAAAAAAACATATTGATTATGTTACCCATCGGGCACATGTGCTCAATTGTGATACGGCTGAAGTGGTACCTCTGACAGAAGACCGGCAAGCCGATCTAGCTCAGTTACGCACGCTTGAGCCTTCAGATAAACTCTATAAAGCGGTGTGTCAAAGCTGAGTACCGCTGAGACTAAAGTCCGGCTATCGATGCTGAGTGAGCTTTGTTAGATTGGTCTGTGAATGCTGGTTAATGCCTAAGGGATGATCTGATGCGAACAGATCTGTTTATATTTCTGCTAGTCGGCGCAGTAGCGATATTCTATCTGTTAGTCATGGCTTCAGGTCGTAGCGGATCAGGACGGGATTTTTATACATCGAGTGCTAGCCCATCACCTCTTGCCTGTGGCATGGCTTCGGCGGCTGACTGGCTCTGTGCGGCAACATTTCTGGGTTTGTTTGGTCTGTTCTCAGTTAATCCATTGGATAGTCAGCTAATACTGACGGGCTGGCTGGCTGGGCTGGTTTTGATGGGGCTTTGGGTCGCACCGGCTCAATTTCATTCCGGGCACTTGTGTCTGTCCGGTTACCTTGGTGCGGGCTATAACTCACGTCTTGTCAGGCACCTTGCATTACTGATCGTTGTGTTGATTAGTACACTGCTGTTGGCGTTGCAACTGCGCGGGATGAGTTTGATTTTTTCCCGGCATCTGCAGCTGTCCAGTCAGGCTGGTATCATGATCAGCATGCTATTGTTGCTCTTTTATGTTGTGCTTGGCTCTATGAAAGCGATGACACAAGTGCAAATGTTGCAATATTGTGTTCTCTTCTGTGCATTGATGGTACCTTCCATCTATCTTGCGGCCGAGTTTGATGAGCGCTTTGGTGTACTGTTTAGCAGTAGCTTTTATTCTGGTTCCGGCTTTGACTTTCAAGTGTCGCTAGACAATCTAAGGCAGCAGTTAGGTTTTACGCCACATGCGTCTTCACGTGACACTATGGATATTGTATTGCTATTGGTGTCATTGATGGCAGGCGTTGCCGTTCTTCCACATCTGTTGTTACGTTATCAGTCAGTCAAAAAAACTGCTGATATAAGCTATAGCACAGTATGGATGTTGGTATTTCTCGGATTAATTTATTCTTCTATGCCTCTTATTGCCAGCATGGGGGAGTTGCGCCTGATTAAAGCTGTCAATGGTGAGTCGAATGAGGGCACAGCTTATAGTCGTATGCCGGATTGGTTTTACGGTTGGGAGCAAAATAAGCGCCTTGCTTGGTATGATCATACGCAGGATGGCAAGGTGCAGTATGCAGCGGGCCAACCCTTTGAAGGTTTGGTACCTTTATACAGCGGTGAAACTGGTTTGTCCGGAGAGCCGCTTATGCTTAATCCGGCTGCTGGTGTCTATGAGCCGCTGCTGCAGCGATTTCCATCTGAGTTGTATGTCGCAGAGGAACTGCACTTATTTCTAATACCAGAGGTCTCTGCTATGCCTGTCTGGGTGATTGGTATACTTAGTGTGGGGATTGTTGCGGCTATTTTATCCAGCGCTTCGATATTGATGGTTTCTGCGGCACACTCTGCGGCAAATCAACTGCTTTCAAGACGTTTGACCCAGCAGGCTGAACTCAAGCTGGCGCGATTTGTGGCGGTGATAATGTTGCTGCTAGCCGGTGTTCTGGCACTGTTGCTACCGGGTTCATTGATTGAGTTGATGAACTGGATTATTGCCCTGGCCGCCGCGGCTTTATTCACACCAACCTTATTGCTAATTTTTATGCCGGGATTGCATCCTTATGCTGTGTTTGCGGGCATGTTAACCGGTTTTTCCAGCTACTTGGCATATACTCTCTGGTTTGAGCTGAGTTGGGCGTTACCAGGCTTGGCGGCTTTGCCGTTGTCGCTCTCACCAGAAGCATTTGGAGCGTGCGCTCTAGTGCTTAATCTAGGCGTTACACTGTTGCTGGCGGTATTTTTCAAAAGCACTGCCTCACATGTCAGGCAGTGAGTTCAATGCTCTGAATAATAATAACAGGAGTCACTATGTCAGAATCGTTTAATATGGATAACCTGCCCTTCAGTCTGCTGAGTCAGAAAGAGCAGGCAATGCTTAATAGCCATCTGGATATTGCTTATTTCCAGAAAGGTGAAACCATTATTACGGCCGGTGAGGTCCCTGAAGGCGTTTTTATTGTGCTTAAGGGAAAAGTGGGTGAAAGCGACGGTTCTGAGTTGGTCGATAACGATGCGGCTGCCAGTGTGTTTGTACATTACCAGGATGAAGATTATTTTGGTGGATGGTCAGTTTTGAATGGTAAGGCGATTCATAATTTTATTGCCGTAGAAGAAACCATTTGTCATGTGTTACCCACCCGCACGCTGATGGATTTGATTGCCAGCAATGCGTTGTTCGCTGATTATTTCCAGCAAAATCTGACAGCCAAGCGTGAAATTGTAGCGCAGCATGGTCAGAATCAGGATATGGCCGAGTTTATGCTTGCTCGCATTGAAGATGGCACTATCCGTGAACCTCTGATTGTGCTTGAGGGTACTTCAATCGTTGAAGCAACCCGCATGATGCGTGAAATGAAGGCAGATTGTGTACTTGCCAAGAAAGGTAATCGCTACGGTATGGTTACCGGCACAGATCTTCTTGATGCGGTCATCATCAAGAGTCTGCCGTTGGATTCAGATGTGTCAGAGATCGCCAGCTATCGACTGATCACCACAGACCCGCAGGACTATCTGTTTAATGCACTGATCATGATGACGCAGCAGCAAATCGAGCGAGTGGTGGTGATGCGTGGTGCTGAGCTCTTCGGTATTGTTGAGCTGACAGATGTGTTGAGTCATTTCTCCAGCCACTCTCATGTTATAGGCCTGCGTGTTGAGCGTGCCCAAACGCTTGATGACCTGAGAGAGGCCGCACAGGGTTTGACCGACCTGATTAAAGCGCTGATTTCAACGGGCGTCAAAATTCGCTTTACTATGGAATTACTAGCGGCAATGAATGGCCGCATTATTTCCAAGCTATTTGATCTGGTGATTCCTAACGATATGCGTCCACATGTTTGTTTGATCGTGATGGGTTCAGAAGGTCGTGGCGAACAGATAATGAAAACGGATCAGGACAATGGTCTGCTATTTCGGGACGGTCTGGAATGGCCAGAAATGCACAAGGTGATGCAGAAGTTCAGTGAGACTTTGATCTCATTTGGTTTTCCGCCCTGTCCAGGTAATATCATGGTGTCAAATCCGGAGTGGGTTAATTCCACCAACCAGTGGGCTGCAAAGTTAAGTGGTTGGAGTCAGAAATTTGACGGTGAGTCGGTAATGAAATTGGCTATTGCTGTTGATGGCAAGCCACTTGCCGGTAATGCTGCTATGTTTAAGGTGGCGAGGAATGCTTTTCTTCGGAGTATAAAAAATAACGATATTTTCTTTTCGCATTTTGCTAAGGCAGCACTTAATTTTGATACGCCGCTGACCTTTTTTGGTAATCTGAAAGATAAAGGGATGCTGGATATCAAGAAGGGTGGAATTTTTCCAATAGTGCACGGTGTGCGTACTATGGCGCTGGAACATAGGATACTGGAAACCAATACTTTTAAGCGTATCGAAATGCTGGTGGAAATGGAGGAGTTGCGCAAATCTGTGGGCGAGAATCTGGCTGAAGCTTTGTCGCTGTTTGTGCAAATTCGGCTGAAGCATCAAATTCAGCGGGTGGAGGAGAGTGCAGATGGTATTGATAAAACGCCCAATGCCATAGATCTGCAGCGATTGAATAAGCTGGAGAGAGATCTACTCAGAGATGCGTTAAGAATTGTCAAGGATTTCAAGAAGCTCTTGGCTTCGCGTTACCATATAGGCTCATGACAAAATGATTATTCCAAGAACAATCCGACGCTTTAAAGAGCGTAGAGAGTTTCGGGACAGCCCCTATGCCCATCTATTTGAACCCTACAAAGGTGACGAGGTGGTATCGCTCGATTGTGAAACTACCAGTCTGGATGTCAAGAAAGGCGAAATTCTGTCTATAGGTGCTGTTCGTATTCGCGGTAGGCGAGTAATTACCAGTGAGCGTCTGGATATTAAGCTTAAGCCGCCGGCTTCCCTGACAGGTGACTCTATCAAGATACATAAAATTCGTGCCAGTGATCTGGTGGATGGCATAGAGCTTGATGATGCACTGGAACAGGTATTGGAATTTGTCGGTAATCGTCCGATTCTGGGCTACTATGTGAATTATGATGTGCGCATGCTGGATAAATATATTCGGCCAAAATATGGCTTTGGCTTGCCGAATAAAGCGATTGAATTGTCCCATGTGTATCACGACATCATTAAATGGAAGACAGTCGGTGGTGATGTAGATTTACGCTTCGATACTATTTCCAAAAAATTGGATATTCCGATTATTCAGCGGCACACCGCATTGGGTGATGCTATAACGGTTGCTTTGATGTATGTTCGGTTGAAATTTGGCGCCCCCTTAGCTGATTAGCAGCGCCCATTTCGTGTAAACAGAAAGCTATACTTCAAAAAAGCAGGCATTGGCCTGCTTTTTGCATTTCAGTACTCATTGCATCAGGTTTACGATTAGATATGACAAAAAATTGTCATTAAGTTGCTTGTCGACTTCTTGTTGCTAAATAATGACGCTATAATGTCAAAAAAATGCCACTATCCAATGAGGTCTGAACATGATTGAGCGGTCTGATATCAATAGTGTTCTGGCGCAAATGCGATCCATGCGGTCTGATATGCAGCAGGCTGCGCGCCAGATCGACATGCCGGGCTTACGGCCTGAGGCGCCCGGAAATACTATTAAAGATTCTGAGCGTACTGGATTTACCGACTTGCTGAGAACGGCTGTGGATCAGGTGAATTCAAATCAAAAAATGTCAAATCAGATGCGTGAATCCTATGAGCGTGGCGATCCGGGTGTTGACTTGCCTCAGGTGATGATTCAGGCGCAGAAAGCGTCTATCTCTTTCGAGGCCTTAACCCAGGTGCGTAATCGCCTGGTTAGGGCTTATGAAGATATCTCTAAGATGCCCATCTAACTGAGTTGGTGTAAATGGAAAATACAGCGGGTCCATTAAATGCAAGAGGCGGTCTCATGGCTGGGTTCAACAGCCTGGGGATATTACGTCAATTGGGTTTAATGGTTGGGTTGGCTGCAAGTGTTGCAATTGGCTTTGCTGTAGTGCTTTGGTCTCAACAACCAGACTATCGAGTTCTCTATGCCAACTTAAGTTTTTCTGATGCTAATGAAGTTATAGAACAGCTGCGAACTAATCAAATTCCTTACCGCTTTGACGCGGACGGTCGTGCTATTTTGGTGCCTGAATCCCATGTGCATAGGGCTCGTTTGCAATTGGCTGCAGATGGATTTTCCACTGATAAAACCATAGGCTTCGAGTTGCTGGATCAGGACCATGGCATGGGTAGCAGTCAGTTTATGGAGACTACACGTTACCGTCGTGGCCTGGAAGGTGAACTGGCCAGAACTATTTCTAATATGATGGCTGTCAGGTCTGCACGTATTCACTTGGCGATTCCTAAAGATACGGTTTTTATTCGGGATCAGAGCAAGCCTCGGGCATCGGTATTCCTCGAGCTGCTATCCGGACGTCAGTTAGAACGAGACCAGGTGGCTGCGATAGCCAATCTGGTTGCTTCCAGTATTCCAGAGCTGGATGTCAAAGATGTCACCATTGTTGATCAGCGTGGTCGTCTACTGAATATTCGTGATGCTGATTCGGATGTGGTACTGGCTGCACGTCAGTTGGAATATGTGCGTCAGGTGGAAGACACATTGGTTAACCGGGTAAACAGTATTCTGCAGCCGGTTGTCGGCTTGGGTAATTTCCGAGCCGAAGTATCCGCTGATATAGACTTCACCGAAATTGAACAAGCCAGCGAGGTCTATAATCCTGATTTGCCGGCTTTGCGTAGTGAACAGGTCATGGAAGAGCACCGAGAAGCTGGCGATGTGGCTGCGGGTGTCCCTGGTGCTTTAGCAAATCAGCCGCCAGGACCGGTAGCTGTGCCGGAAGTCGCCGGAGCGGATGGAACGATGGCTGGCGCGGGAAGTTCCGGAACCAGTCGTAATCAAGCGACACGTAATTTTGAGTTGGACCGTAGCATCAGTTATACCCGTCAGCAAATGGGGGGTGTCAAACGTTTGTCGGTTGCGGTGGTCGTTGATGATCTGAGCAATGTTGATGCAGAGACAGGGGAGTTGAGCAGAACGTCATGGTCCGAAGAAGATTTGGACCGCTTGCGCCTGTTGGTGCAGAATGCCGTGGGCTTTTCAGCGCTACGAGGGGATAGTGTTAATGTGATTAATTCATCCTTTGTGCCGCCTGAAGAGTTTGAGGTAGTGGATACACCTTTCTGGCAGCAGGACTGGTTCTGGGATTTGCTTAAACAGTTGGGGGCTGGTCTGTTTGTGCTGGTGCTGGTTCTGGGTATTCTGCGTCCTGTATTGAAGCACTTATCTACCGCAGGTGGCAGTCGACCTGTAAATGAGCTAGGGCCAGCGGGCCAGATCTCGGCTGAGTTGGACTCGCTGAATGGTTCGGATATAGCCGATGACAAGGTGACTTTTGGTGGTGTAGAGTCCGCTGCTATGGTTACGCCTAATGAAAGTTTTGATTATCAGTTGAATGAAATTCGCAGTATGGTAGCAGAGGACCCGGCCCGGGTGGCCCAAGCGATTAAACAGTGGGTGATAGAGCGTGAGTGATGGGCTGACGGATATTGAAAAAGCAGCTGTGTTGCTGATTAGCCTGGGTGAAAGCGACGCCGCTGAAATACTGAAACACCTTGGCCCGAAAGAAGTACAGCGGATAGGTGAGGCTATGTCTCGCCTGGATAATGTACCTCAATCACGTGTCGAGTCCGTTGTGTCAGATTTTCTGGATGTGGTCGGTGATCAGACGGGTATTGGTATCAACAATGACCGTTACATTCGGGCAATGTTAAATCAGGCTTTGGGTGAAGATAAGGCTAAAACTCTGATCGACAGAATACTCTTCAGTACTAATACTTCGGGGCTGGATACGCTGCGCTGGATGGATGCCCGTCAGGTCGCTGAAATTATCCGCTTTGAGCACCCGCAGATTCAGGCCGTCATAGTATCCTATCTGGAGCCGGATCAGGCAGCTAATGTCTTAAGCTTCTTTGATGATAAAGTGCGTCTGGATATTGTTATGAGGGTTGCTGCATTAGATCAGATTCAGCCACAAGCCCTGCAGGAGCTGAATGATATGCTGGAAAGTCAGTTCAGTGGTCCTCGTTCAACGCAGTTGACGCGTTTGGGTGGGGTGAAATCTGCGGCAAATATTATGAACTTCATAGATACGCAGATAGAAGCTGAGCTAATGGATGCGATTAAGGAGTCCGATGAAGGGTTGGCCAACCAGATCTCTGATCTGATGTTTGTATTTGATAATTTACTGGATGTTGAAGACCGTGGCATACAGGTTATTCTACGAGAAATTCAGACAGATCAGTTGGTTGTTGCGCTCAAAGGTGCTGACTCGCAATTACAGGAAAAAATCTTTAAAAATATGTCCAAGCGCGCTGCTGAGCTGCTGCGTGATGATTTGGAAGCAAAAGGTCCTGTGCGTATCAGCGAAGTGGAGTCTGCGCAGAAAGAAATTCTCAACGTTGCCCGACGGCTTGCCGATGAAGGTGAGATTACGCTGGGTGGCGGTGATGATATGATTTAATCTTATGAAAGCAGATAATCTTTTTCCTGTCAGAATACCGGCTGCAGAAGCCCGCCGTTTGAATACTTGGGAACTCCCAATGATGGAGGGTGATCTGCAGCAGGGTTCAGCTTTTAATACCGTCTATCATGAAGAGACGGTAACGGTGACGGATGAAGAAGTGGTTGCTGAAAAACTGACCTTGGCTGAAATAGAGCAAATTCGCGAAGATGCCTTTAAAGAAGGTTTTGCCCAGGGGCGTGAAGAAGGCTTCGAGCAGGGAAAGGCGGATGGGTACAGGCAGGGCTATGAGCAGGGTTTAGCCTCAGGCGAAACTGAAATAAAACGGCAATTAGCATTGCTTGATAGTCTACAAGTCTCTTTCAGGCAGCCTATTGCTGAACAGGAAAAAGCACTGGAGGGCTTGTTAGCTGATCTGATTCTACGTTTTGCTGAAGCCGTGGTGAATGCTGAACTTCAGTCCAGCGAAGCACACATTGTGAAGGCAGTAATGTCGGCTTTAGAAGAGCTGCCCTCGACAACACTAAATTGTCAGGTCCAGGTCAACCCCGTTGATCTGGATGCGCTGGAGCGGCTGGCTCAGCGTGAAGGTTTTACACTCATATCAGATGAAACTATTACCGCGGGTGGTTGCCGTTTGATGACTGAAAACAGTCGTGTGGACCATACCGTAGAGACCCGTTTTCAACAGGTGGCTGAGCAGTTGTCTGCTGCGCTGGGAAAATACACCTCATCTGCTCCGCAATAACGGAGGCTGTCTATGGCACTCTTTCATAATCAACCGCATCTGCAGGACCCTGGCTTATTTGCGCCGGCTTACCCCGAGGTGAGTGGGCGGATTACGCGTCTGATTGGCTTGACGCTGGAGGCCGTCGGCTTGAAAGTTGCGCTGGGTGATTACTGCAAAATTGAAGTGCTAAAAGGCCAGTATTCTGAAGCTGAAGTAGTCGGTTTTTCCGGTGATCGAATCTATCTGATGCCTTTGCATAGTGTTGATGGCTTGCAGCCCGGCGCCAGAGTGATTCCACAACGCAGCGGTAGTCTGGTGCCGGTGGGGTTTGGCTTGCTAGGGCGGGTCATTAATGGCATAGGTCAGCCTATTGACGGTAAGGGTGAGCTGGATGCTGAGCGTTATGTACCTATGCAGGGAGAAGTTATTAATCCCTTGTCACGTCATCCAATAGATACCTCTTTGGATGTGGGTATTCGTTCCATTAATGGCTTGTTGACAGTGGGTTGTGGTCAGCGCCTAGGTTTATTTGCGGGAAGTGGCGTGGGTAAATCGGTCTTGCTGGGCATGATGACGCGTTACACTGCGGCCGATATTACTGTGGTAGGCTTAATTGGCGAACGTGGACGTGAGGTGCGTGAGTTTATCGATCACAGCCTGGGGGCTGAAGGTATGGCCCGATCTGTAGTCGTGGCTTCACCAGCAGACGATTCGCCCTTGATGCGCCTGAGGGCGGCTGAACTTACCACGCGAATTGCCGAATACTTTCGTGCTCAAGGCAAGCGAGTGCTGCTACTGATGGATTCGCTGACACGCTACGCGCAGGCTCAGAGAGAGATTGCGTTGGCCGTTGGGGAGCCTCCAGCAACTAAAGGCTACCCTCCTTCGGTTTTTGCGCGCTTACCGCGACTTGTCGAACGTGCCGGAAATTCGCAGGCTGGCGAGGGCTCTATTACCGCCTTCTATACCGTGCTGACTGAGGGTGATGATCAGCAAGATCCCATTGCTGATGCCGCGCGGGCAATTTTGGATGGACATATTGTATTGTCCCGGCGTTTGGCTGAACAAGGACATTATCCAGCTATAGATATTGAGGCATCTATTAGTCGTGTTATGCCTCAGGTGGTGCCGGCTGATCATCTTGCCAAAGCGCTTGAGTTCAAACGACTGTTTTCGCGCTATCAGCAAAATGCTGATCTGATCGCCGTGGGAGCGTATGTGCGAGGCAGTGATCCGCAAACGGATCGTGCGATAGAGATGTTGCCGGTACTACAGGCCTACTTGCAACAAGGTATGACTGAGTCGTTTGATCTTGAACGCTCCAAGCAGGAGTTAATTATGTCGATGAGTATACCAGCTGCATCAACAAACACATCCCAGGGGATGCGTGGTGGCGTTTCTCAGGGTGATAGGCGATGAGTAAAGCCCGCTCTGAACGCTTGGGTGTGGTGCTGGATCTTTCGCGGCGCCAACGAGAAGCGGCTGACCGTTATCTGGCAGATGCTCAGCAGCGGGTTCAGCAGGCGGAAGCGCAGCTGATTCAACTACAGAACTATATGTTGGAATATCAGCAGCAATTTACCCAAGCGGGTCAGCAGGGTATGACGACCAATGCCTTGCAACAACATCAGGCGTTTATTGGCCGTCTGGAACATGCACTGCGCCAGCAGCACGACACCATCAGAGTTTCGCGGCAGCAATTGGCGCAGGTTAAAGACTACTGGCAGAGCGTTTATGCGCGTTTTAAAGGTATAGAGAAATTAACCGATAAAGCCCGCACTGACGAGCAATATGTACGTGATAAACGTGAGCAGCAAGACATAGACGAACGTTCCCAGCGTAGCCGTACTTTGGGTATATAAAGTAATGTGGCGCATTTTTTGCATATGTTCAGTTGGATAACGACTTTCTGGAGCTGAACATGTCATCCTCAACTTCTACCTCTCAAATATCTGGTGGTTTACTATCGCTGTCTCCTGGTGCCAGCGGGGTCGTACCTCAGGCAGGAGCGAGCCTAACAGCGGCGGTGTCCGGTGATTCGGGCAGCTTTTATACTCTGTGGATGGGAATAACTGCTCAAGGTCAGATGGCAACATCCGATGCTGGCTCCCTGCGGCAAAACCCTGTCACGGGGGGCTTCTCTAACGGCATGGAGTTGCCGCCCGAGACGGCTGAGCAGTTATTACAAAAACTAGACCAGTTGTTGCAGCAAGTTGATGAGGGCGAGACTGATTTGCTTGAGTCAGCGGTTGATTTGCTACGGCTGGGTTTGCAACAGACTGCGCCGGATGGGCAAATAGTTCAGGCTGACTCGATTGAACTATCGGAGTCAGAGGTCAGTGATGCTGAACTGCTGGCGTATTTAAAGGCCTTGCTTGCAACTCCATCTGCAAATACTGAGGCAGGCAGCACCACCTTATCAGATAGCTCTTTGCCTTTGAGTGACGGTGCAAAGGAGAAGCTGGTCAGCTATCTGGAACAAAAGCTAGAGCTGCCAGCCGCTCAGAATTCTACATCTACGCCCCACTCTTTGTCAGATGGATTATCAACAGAAGAAATGGCAGAAGCAGAGCGAGTGGTTCGCCAGCTGTGGACCGAGCTTGAGTCGGCTCGTCAGGCGCGTGTTGCGTTAAGCGCAGAAGTTGATGCAGAAACTGCTAAGTTGCAAGCGGCGGAAGCCGCCGCTGACGATCTTCAACGAACCGGTATGTCATTAGAAAAGACTACTGAGTCTCGTGGTATACCCCAAGGTGAGGGTGGCGCAGGGCGTGGTAGTGATGTCACTCCTGCGGTTACTTCTGAAGCAAATCCTCCGTCTTCTGATCTGGACGGTGTCATACGTCAGTCAGATAATCCGATTGCTAAGACTGCACAAACGTTGGCTGGTGAGAGTCAAATGACAGGGTCTGATGATAAAGCAGATCGCTTGGTGGTTCCATTGGAGCGGCCCGCGCAGTCGCGTGAAGCAGAAAAAGAGCGAGAAAGACGCTTTGAACCTGTGACAGGAACGTCGCGTGAATCGGCTATGCCCATGCGCCCTGTGTCAGAAGTACCTCGGGTTGATCCAGCTGTAGCTGTTTTGGACTCTAGTACGCCGGAAGGTCGTTCTGCTTCAATTGAGCAAGTGCTGAGTGATAGGTTAAAAGTTGCTATGTCTGAAGAGCGTAGCACGACAGTTGCTGCGCGTACTGAAAGCAGTAATTTGCAGTCAGCTGAAGCGCAGCGTATGGCCATGCCAAGCAGTGCGTCTCCTCAGGTGCCTATTCAGCAGGCCCAGAATGCTCAGGATGCGCTAATGCAGAAAATGCTGAATCCTGCCTGGAGCAAAGCGCTCGGAGAGCGTGCTGTAATGATGGCGCAACAAGGGCCACGTATGGCTGAGGTCAGATTGGATCCGCCGGAGCTGGGTTCTTTGCGTATTCGTGTACAGATACATGGTTCGGATCAGGTATCGCTATCCTTTAATGCGCCAAATGCGGCTGTACGTGAAGTGCTTGAGCAAAGTATGCCGCGTTTACGCGAGATGTTTGCTGAGCAGGGGCTTAATCTGGCTGATGCTTCTGTCGGGGATCAATCGACTCAGGATCGGGCAGACAAAGATCCGCGTGATGCTGTCGCCAAGGGGTTTGCCGGGAGTGGCGGTGACGATTTTGGTGATGATTTTGGTGATGCGCCAGCCTCACGTGTTGGGGGGCGTAAAATAGGACTTATTGATTATTATGCCTGAAGCTGTTCCCCTGAGATAAACACACTGTGGTATATTAGCCTCAGTGATGTATGTCTGGATAACAGGGGGACTTAATGGCTGATAAAGACGCTCAGGCTGATGCTGCGCCAGTGCCGAAGAGTGGTAAGAAAAAGCTGATTATTATCCTTGCGGCCAGCTTGCTGCTGGTTTTGCTAGTGGGTGGCGCCGCTTTTTTTCTGCTCTCCGGGGGCGAAGATGAAACTGAGGTGGCCGCTGAGAACGTGCCAACCGAAGCAATTTATATCAAGTTGCGTACGTTGGAGGGGCGCCCGATGTTTGTGGCTTCGCTGGAAAACCCGGATGGTAATCGTCATTTTATGCAAATTTATGCAGAAGCTAAAACCCGTGATCCTGCTGTGGAGCAACTGCTGAGTCAGCATATGCCGCTGGTTGTTGCCCGGCTAAATACTTTATTTACTACATCAGACCCCAAAGCGCTACGTAGCGTAGAGGGTGTGCGCGTCTTGCAAAATGATGCGACTGCATTGGTGAATCGTCTGGTTGAAGATCGCGGCGGTGTCGCAGGTGTGGAAATTGTACTATTTACCAATTTTGTAATGCAGTGATGGAGCTGTAATTATGTCGGTCAAAGATCTACTTTCGCAGGATGAAATTGATGCCTTGTTGCATGGCGTTGATGACGGCGATGTGGAAACCGCCGACGAGGACGAAGATGATGATGGTAGTGGTGTTCGCCCCTATGATCTAGCCAGTCAAGAACGCATTGTGCGTGGGCGGATGCCTACGTTGGAGATGGTCAATGAGCGTTTTGCTCGATTGGCCAGGGTGACACTCTTCAATTTGCTCAGACGCTCAGCCGATGTGACTGTGGGTGGTGTGCAGGTGATGAAGTATGGCGACTATATACATACGCTTTATGTGCCCACCAGTATGTCGTTAATGAAGGTTCACCCCTGGCGTGGTACAGGGTTATTTATTATTGACGCTAAGCTGGTTTTTAAACTGGTTGACCAGTATTTTGGTGGTGACGGGCGGCATGCAAAAATTGAGGGTCGTGATTTTACCCCAACGGAAACGCGCCTGGTGCATAAAACTGTGATGCAACTATTGCATGATCTTCGTGAGGCTTGGTTGCCGGTAGCTGAGGTGGCTTTTGAGCAGGTATCACATGAGCTCAACCCGGCTATGGCCAATGTGGTGGGTCCAAGCGAAGTGGTCATAGTGAATACCTTTCAGGTGGATCTCGAAGGTGGGAATGGTGACTTTCATGTCACTCTACCTTATTCAATGGTAGAGCCGATTCGCGATCAACTGATGTCATCTTATCAAAGTAGCGAGCATGAAACAGATGAGCGTTGGCTGAACTCCCTGCGTAAAGATATTGTTTGTGCGCGACTCAATCTGGATTTATTGGTGGCTGAGCGTGAAATGACGCTGAGGGATGTTGTTGCGCTTGAGCAGGGTGATGTGATTCCATTGGATATATCCGATCATCTCACCTTGAGTGCCAATGGCTTGCCTATGTATACCTGCCAACTCGGTGCATCACGTGGTAATCTTGCAGTGAAAATAGTTGAAACAATCCAGCATGATAATGACTGATGTACAAATCCGGAGATAGAGTGCGTGAGTGAAGACGATAAAAATGTAGATCAACAGGCCCTTGCGGATGAGTGGGCAGCTGCTATGGAAGAGCAGGTAGGTGGTGATGCTGATTCTGGCGATACAGCGGATCAGGCTGCTGTAAAAGCTGTTGAGTTGTCTGAGCTGAAAGATGAGTCCTCCCCGGTTAATGATGCCAAGCTGGACGTCATACTCGATATACCGGTTAAATTAACGGTTGAAGTTGGTGGAACTGAAATTGCTATCAGAAACCTGTTGCAGTTGAATCAGGGCTCAGTTCTTGAACTCAGTCGTGTAGCAGGGGAGCCTCTGGATGTGAAGGTTAATGGGACCTTGATTGCTCATGGTGAAGTGGTTGTTGTAAATGACCATTATGGCATTAGGCTTACTGATGTTATCAGTCCACAGGAACGCATCTGGCGTCTTAAATAACGATGAATCGTTTAGTACTGTGTTTGTTGTTTGTTAGCCCGGCGGCTTTCGCTGAGAGCGGGCTCCAGTCTGCACCCACTTTTGCTTATTCGGGCGGTGATCCGATGAGTATTACCTCTGTGTTGCAGCTAGTACTGGGGCTTGCTCTGGTTTTAGGAACTATTTTTTTAATTGCCTGGTTGTTGCGAAAGGTGACGTTACTACCGGGTCAGCATAGAAAGCTACGTGTTGTTGCTGCTTTGTCTTTGGGTAATCGTGAGCGTGCGGTGTTAGTGCAGGTGGGCGATGAGCAGCTATTGCTAGGCGTGGCTCAGGGTCAGGTCAGCTTGCTAAAAAGCTTTGATCAGCCGGTAATTGAACTGGAAAGTGGTCAGAACTCGGCATTTTCCAAAAAGCTCAGCCAATACTTACAGAAGCGGAGTGAATAATGGCACGCTACCTCTGGCTGCTGCCTCTGCTGCTTTTCTTTTTGCCCTCTCTGGTTTATGCAGAAACAGGTATCTCTGCCTTTACACTCAGTGTTGATGAAAATGGTGATGCTGAGTATTCGGTAACCATTCAGATATTGGCTCTGATGACATTGCTGACATTCCTGCCAGCCATGTTGATGATGATGACCTCATTTACCCGCATCATTATTGTATTTGCTATTTTAAGGCAAGCGCTGGGTTTGCAGCAAACACCCTCCAATCAGGTCATGGTAGGGCTGGCCCTGTTCCTGACTTTTTTTATTATGGCTCCAGTTTTTGACCGTATAAATGAAGTGGCAGTTCAGCCCTATATGGCAGAAGAGCTGACGAGTATGGAAGCATTGGAAGCGGCTTCTCGGCCGTTTCATAAGTTTATGCTAGGTAATACGCGAGAGAGTGACCTGGATATGTTTATGCGTATTTCAGATACACCGCGTGTTGAAAGTCCTGAAGATGTGCCAATGCGTATACTTGTGCCTGCATTTGTGATCAGTGAGTTGAAAACAGCTTTTCAGATAGGCTTTATGTTATTTATTCCTTTTCTGGTGATTGATCTGGTGGTGGCGAGTGTGTTGATGGCGATGGGTATGATGATGCTGTCGCCGGTGATAGTGTCTCTGCCTTTTAAAATCATGCTGTTTGTTCTGGCCGATGGTTGGGCTATGGTAGTCGGTACACTAGCTGCAAGCTTCGGAGTCTAATGGAGAGCGCGATATGTTGATTGAAAACACGTTAGCTCTTTATGGTAGTGCCTTCTGGTTGATTATCAAATTTGTGACTGTCATAGTTGGGCCCGCATTAATTGTAGGTCTGATTATTTCAGTGTTTCAGGCCGCAACACAGATCAATGAACAGACCCTCAGCTTTCTTCCGCGTCTTATCGTCAGTTTGCTGGCATTAATGTATTTTGGACCATGGATGGTTACTCAGATTCTAGACGAGTTTAACTACCTATTTATGAATATACCGATTCTGATAGGTTAATGCTGTGTTTATTTCTCTGGCTGAATTGGAATATTGGGTAGCCGCCTTACTATTGCCTCTTTTTCGTGTTGGTTCTTTTTTTATGGCAGTGCCTATAATAGGCACTCAGATGGTGCCCGTTCGCGTGCGCCTGGGACTGGCGCTGGCGGTTACTTTTCTTCTCGTCCCGGTGTTGCCGGAGATGCCGCTTTATGATCCTTTGTCATTGAATACCTGGCTGGTGATCTTGCATCAAATTCTTATTGGTGCGCTGATGGGCTTTGCATTGCAATTTTTGTTTCAGAGTTTCATCGCAGGTGCTCAGTTGATTGCTATGCAATCAGGGTTAGGTTTTGCGTCGATGACTGATCCAAGTACGGGTGTGCAAGTTGTGGTTGTAGCACAAATGTACTCGATGATGGCCATTTTATTGTTTCTGGCTATGAACGGCCATCTGGTAATGATGGAAGTTATGGCGCGAAGCTTCTTTGCTCTGCCTGTTGGTATGGGAGGATTTGATGAAGGGGTACTCATGCGAGTAGTGTTGTCAGTCAGTTGGTTGTTTGCAGCTGCGCTGTTGATGGCGCTACCTGCAATTACAGCTCTATTGATCATTAACCTGGCATTTGGGGTGATGACTAAGGCGGCTCCACAGTTGAATGTTTTTGCCATTGGCTTTCCGTTTACCATGCTGATGGGCTTGATTATGCATTGGATTTACTTGCCGACTTTTTACGATCACTATATACGGACAACTCACTATGTACTTGATTTTTTACAAAGTATGTTACCTCCGATAAGCGGGTAAATCATGGCTGAAGAAACAGGTCAGGAAAAGTCACAGGAGCCCACGCAAAAACGTGTTCAAGATGCGCGTAAAAAGGGTGATATAGCACGTTCAAAAGAATTGAGTACCCTGGCTTTATTAATGGCCTCGGCTGCATCCGCATTGCTATTTGGGCCGAGTGTTGCCGCCGCCATGCTGGAAGTGTTCAAATTTAATTTTTCTGTGCGTGGGGAGGCTGTTTCTGATCCGGCTTATATGATTCAGCATCTGTATACTTCCTTGTCCAGCGCTTTTTTCAGCTTATGGGGCTTTTTCCTGTTAGTGCTATTGGCAACCCTTTTTTCGGCCGCGGCATTGGGGGGGTGGAATTTTAGTAGTGAAGCTTTGCAGCCAAAGGGTAGTCGTCTGGATCCAATTGCCGGCATCAAGCGCATGTTTTCGCTAAAATCACTGGTTGAATTGTTTAAGGCTGTGGCCAAAGTGGTGATCGTGGGCGCTATCGCTATTCTCGCAGTGTATTTATTGCGTCCCGAATTGATAGGTCTTACGGCAGAGGCTGTTAACCCGGCTATGGAACATGCCGTCAAAATATTGGCATGGGCATTTCTGGTAATCAGTGCTGCGATGATCTCCATTGTATTAATGGATGTTCCTTTTCAACTTTATGATTATAACAAAAAGCTGAAAATGACCATGCAGGAAGTCAAGGATGAGATGAAGAGTACTGAAGGGAAACCTGAGGTTAAAAGTAAGATTCGGCAGCTACAGTATGAAATGTCGCAGCGTAAAATGATGAAAGAAGTGCCAACCGCCGATGTCGTTATTACCAACCCTACCCATTATGCCGTTGCGATACGGTATGATCAGAGCCAGAGTGATGCCCCGATTGTTGTTGCCAAAGGGGTTGACTTTGCCGCACTGAAAATCCGGGAAGTGGCACAGGAGTATGATGTCACTGTGCTTGAGGCGCCTTCTTTGGCGAGAGCATTGTACTATGCAGCTGAAATTGATGAGGAAGTTCCATCAGGTCTTTATACAGCGGTTGCTCAGGTGTTGGCCTACGTTTTTCAGCTTCGAGATGCTGGACAAGCAAACGCTATCGGCTCGCCTCCAAAAGACCATCAACTGGAAATACCAGAAGCCCTTCGTCGTGATGAATAACTGGCGTATTTTTTGCAGTAAATACAGAGGTGTATAATTGTGTCATTAAGTTGACGCGTTCTGTACAATACACACATGTTTGCTGATATGTTTGATTGGCAAGCGGTTATTTGACATTTATTTGACGGTAGGTGACGTGGATAGAGCAGCCATTCTGCAGAGTGCTAGAAGCATCAGTCGGGGAAACCTGGGTATTCCGTTGCTGTTGCTTGTGGTACTGGCGATGGTTACTTTGCCGATGCCGACTTTTCTGTTGGATGTGTTCTTTACCTTCAATATCGCACTTTCCATCGTGGTTCTGCTGGTATGTATATATGCCCTAAGGCCACTGGACTTTGCTGTTTTCCCTACCATTTTGCTGGCTGCTACGCTGCTTCGGTTGGCGTTAAATGTGGCTTCAACCCGTGTTGTATTGCTAAACGGCCATGAAGGTGGTGCGGCAGCAGGGCAGGTGATACAGGCCTTTGGTGAAGTGGTTGTTGGCGGTAACTACGTTGTTGGTTTCGTCGTATTTATGATTCTGGTTATTATCAATTTTGTCGTTGTGACCAAGGGTGCTGGGCGTATCTCTGAAGTCAGTGCGCGTTTTACTCTGGATGCGATGCCGGGTAAGCAGATGGCTATAGATGCTGATGTAAACGCCGGTTTGATTTCGCAGGAAGATGCACGTGTACGTCGGCAAGAGGTCACGCAAGAAGCTGATTTCTACGGCGCTATGGACGGCGCATCAAAATTTGTGCGCGGTGATGCTGTTGCGGGTATTTTGATTCTGATCATCAACCTGTTGGGTGGTCTGGGCATCGGTATGATACAGCACAGCCTGGATTTCGAAACCGCCATGCGTAACTATTCACTGCTGACAATTGGTGATGGTCTTGTCGCGCAGTTGCCTTCCTTGCTGCTGTCTACTGCTGCTGCTGTTATGGTTACTCGGGCAAATTCCTCTGAAGCGATGGGTAGTCAGGTCTTCAGTCAGATGTTTGGCTCGCCCAGAGCACTTTTTGTTGCTGCCGGCGTGATCTTTTTGATGGGTATTGTTCCTGGCATGCCGCATTTTGCATTCATATCGCTTGCGGCAGCAGCTGGAACTGCTGGCTTTTTCATTGTGCGGCGTCAGCAGCAATTGGCCTCTCAATTACCCGTAGATGACAGTGAAGAGGCTGAGCCAGAGCAGGCTGAAGAACGTCGTGATCTGGACTGGGATGACGTAATGCCGGTTGATATGGTTGGTTTAGAGGTAGGTTATCGCCTGATCCCTATGGTCGATAAAATGCAGGGCGGGCAGTTGTTGAGTCGGATAAAAGGAGTGCGAAAAAAACTGTCCCAGGATCTGGGCTTTCTGGTGCCCTCAGTGCATATTCGTGACAATCTGGATTTAATGCCGGGAGCCTATAGGATTACGCTGATGGGGGTTATCAGTGGTGAAGGTGATGTATATCCTGATCGTGAATTAGCCATCAATCCAGGGCAGGTGTTTGGAAGTTTGAAGGGTGTTTCGGTAAAAGACCCTGCATTTGGTCTGGATGCAGTATGGATAGAAAAAGGTCAAAAGGAGCATGCTCAGACTCTGGGTTATACTGTGGTGGACGCCAGTACAGTGGTCGCTACACACCTGAATCAAATTTTGCAGAGTAATGCGCATGCTTTGTTAGGCCATGAAGAGGTGCAGCAATTGCTGGATATGCTGACCAAGTCTTCGCCTAAGCTGGTTGAGGAGCTGGTACCGAAAAAGCTATCGATCAGTGTATTGCTTAAAGTGTTGCAGAATCTGCTGATGGAACAGGTGTCTCTAAAAGATTTTCGTTCTGTGGCCGAGGCACTGGCTGAGGCGGTGGACCGGACACAGGATCCACTTTCGCTAACGGCGGCTGTTCGGATTGCCTTGTCCAGGCTGATCGTGCAGAGTATCAATGGTTCTGATCCTGAATTGCCAGTTATTACCCTGGATCCATCGCTGGAACAAATGTTATTGGGTTCGATGCAGCAGGGCGGACCAAATGATGAAACACTGGTGTTAGAACCCGGTATGGCTGAACGCTTGCAAACGTCGCTGGGGCAAGCGGCGCAGCAACAGGAAATGATGGGTAAGCCTTCAGTGCTGCTGGTGGCAGCGCCGATCCGCCCATTGATGGCGCGGTTTGTGCGTTATGGTGAGCATCAGGTACATGTGTTGTCATATCAGGAAATACCAGAGAACAAGCGTGTGACGATCGTGGCAACAGTCGGAGGTGGTAATGCCTAAGGGTATACAGGCTTTTAGCTGCTGGCTAATAAGGAACTGTTATGAAAGTTAAGCGCATTTTTGCGCCGGATATGCGTCAGGCAATGCGGCGGGTCAGGGATGAGATCGGAGCGGATGCGGTGATTATCTCCAATCATCGTGTTGCCGGTGGTGTTGAGGTAGTCGCTGCTCGAGAGGAAGATTATGAGTTGGCGCAGGCAGAGCTTCGACGTAATCAGCAGCGTAATCAGCCCAAAAGCCGCCCAATGGTTGCTGCTCCTACCGATCCCACTGATGATGCCTTGGCGTCAGAGCTTCGTCGTGCTCAAGTACGTATATCTGAGGCTCGTCGTCGCGCAGAGCAGCCTGAACCTCAGGTCAATCAGACCATTAACCGGCAGATAGATGCTGAAGAAGATGAAGACTTACGTTTTATTTTGCAGTCATTAAAGACGCGGCAGGAAGAGCAGGCGCGTAAAGAGGTTTCGCATGAACGTAATCCTGAACCAGACAACCTTTGGGGCTCTGCCACTACATCGTCAGCGCCATCTCATGCTGATGAAGAGCCGAATCAGCTGGTTAAAAGTATGCAGCAGGAGATACAGCAGCTCCGAAGCATGATGGAACAGCAATTAAGTCAAGGGCAGCATTCGCTAGCAGCTCCATCGGCTGTACCTGAGCGTGCCAAGGACACTCCTTTACAAGCTCGATTACACTCCTTAGGCCTTGGTGAGGGATTGATCCGTCAGTTGACGGCCAGTATTGAGCCAGATCTGAGCGCCGAGATGGCGTGGAAAAACACTCTGTCACGGTTAGCCGATTCTGTGCCGGTAATTGGAGAGGAGTATATTGCTCGTGGTGGAATGATTGCCTTTGTAGGCGCAACCGGGGTAGGCAAAACTACTACAATCGGTAAGCTGGCGGCGCGCTATGTGCTACAGCATGGTAGTTCAGGTTTAGCACTGGTAACGACCGATTGTTATCGAATTGCCGCTCACGAGCAGTTGAAAACATTTGGGCGTATTTTGGACGTGCCTGTACGTGTGGTGGATGAGAACCATAATCTCGATGAAGTGCTGTTATCTTTGCGAGGTAAGCGTTTGGTGCTAATCGATACGGCGGGTATGAATGCAGGGGATGCGGAAGGCGTGCAGCAAAAGCAGATGCTGGCATCCGTGTCGGTTCGGCTGAAAAAACTACTGGTTCTGTCCTGCTCTAGCCAGCGCCAATTATTAGAGAGAGCCTGGGCCAATTATCAGGAGCTTGAGCTCAATGCTTGTGTGCTGACCAAGCTGGATGAATCGGGAAGTATCGGAGATGCTTTGACGCTGGCCGTGGAGCGGCAGTTGCCGGTGGCCTATGTGACTGATGGGCAGAAAATACCGGATGATTTGATTGTGGCACAGCGTCAGGATCTGGTCAGTCGAGCGGTGCTTGCAGCACAATATACGGGTTCCGAGACCGGCAGTGAAAGTGACAGTCAAATGTTCAGGGCGGGCTAGGCACTCATGAAGCAAGCACCACATCCAGTAAAAGTGATTGCCGTGACTGGCGGTAAAGGCGGGGTCGGTAAAACTAACGTTTCTGTGAATCTGTCTGCTGCGTTGAGCGAAATGGGGCAGCGTGTTGTGTTGATGGATGCCGACCTGGGGCTCGCTAATGTGGATGTGCTGTTGGGGCTGCGAGTTAAAAAGAATATTACCGATGTACTTGAGGGGCGTTGCTCACTCGCTGATGTATTAGTTAAGGTGGATAAGAACATGTCTATCGTACCAGCATCTTCAGGTACTCAAGCTATGACGGCTTTGTCAGAGCATCAGCATGCTGAGCTAATACATGCATTTAATGATATCGCTGAGCTGATGGATATTCTGATTATAGATACAGCTGCTGGTATATCAGAGTCGGTGGTTAGTTTTGTTAAGGCGGCTCAGGAAGTGTTGGTGGTTGTTTGTGATGAGCCTACGTCAATTACCGATGCGTATGCTTTAATTAAGATGTTGAACCGTGATCATAAGATGACGCACTTTCGGATACTGGCCAATATGGTCCATTCTGAAACCGAGGGGCGTAATATGTTTAATAAAATACTCACAGTAACTGACAGGTTTTTGGATGTAACGCTTCAATACGTTGGATCAATACCTTATGATGATGCAGTTCGTAAAGCAGTGCAGAAGCAAACACCTGTTTTAAAAGCATTTTCAGGAAGTAAAGCATCTGCAGCTTATCGGCAGTTAGCCAATAAAGTAGAAAACTGGCCGGTTTTAAAAACGCCGCGTGGCCACTTGGAATTTTTTGTTGAGCAGTTGGTCAAGCGACATTAACTGAATACCGGAAACCTGAGCTGTATGTATAACCAGCTTCAATTTAAAACCAGTAATGAGCTGCTGGAACAATATAGCCCGTTGGTGAAGCGCATTGCCCAGCATCTTCTGGCCAGGTTGCCATCCAGTGTTGTGCTGGATGATTTGGTGCAGGCTGGTATGATCGGTTTGCTGGAAGCCTCAAGAAAATTTGATCCGGGTAAAGGGGCGAGTTTTGAAACCTATGCCGGTATCCGCATTCGAGGATCTATTATTGATGAGGTTCGTCGTGGTGACTGGACGCCGCGATCGGTTCATCGCAACGGACGCCGTGTCAGTGAGGCTATTCGGGTTGTAGAGTTACGAACCGGGCGGGACGCATCGGATGCTGATGTGGCAGCAGAGCTGGATATAACCGTTGCTGCTTATCATGCTTTATTGCAGGATTCACTGGATAGTCGACTTTTTAGTATTGATGAGCTGAGTCATGATGAAGACGATTCAGTGGGGATGCAGTTTGAAGGTGATGATCCTGGACCGGATGAGTCATTTCAGAGTGCGTCATTTCGTCAGGCACTTGCCGACGCTATCGGTACATTGCCTGAACGTGAAAAACTGGTCATGGCGCTCTACTATGATGAAGAACTTAATTTGAAAGAGATTGGTAGTGTTCTGGGTGTCAGTGAGTCAAGGGTCAGTCAGATACATACCCAAGCCGCACTGCGGTTAAGGGGGCGGTTACGTGATTGGCAGTGATTTTTGTTTGTTATCCGTGTCGGGCCTGTCTAGTATAGGTTTAGCACGCTTATCTTTTACTGTAGAAAGCCGGGGGGGCAGTGTCTTGTGAAAAAAGACATCAGGATTCTTGTTGTGGATGATTTTTCCACTATGAGGCGAATAATCAAAAACTTGCTGCGAGATCTAGGCTTTACCAATGTGGAAGAGGCTGATGATGGCAAAACAGCTTTGCCGATTCTTAAGCAAGGCCGTATCGAGTTTCTGATCACTGACTGGAATATGCCAGGCATGACTGGTATCGATCTGCTGAAAGAGGTTCGTGCTGATCCAGAACTCTCACATATACCTGTGCTTATGGTTACGGCCGAGGCTAAACGTGAGCAGATCATCGCCGCTGCTCAAGCAGGTGTGAATGGTTATGTGATCAAGCCCTTTACGGCTGTCGTTCTCAAAGAAAAAATCGAAAAAATATTTGAACGTATCACCTGAAGTCGCTGGCAAGAGATGGAATAATGAAAAAAAAGATAGCCACACTGGAATACGATGGTCTCGAGGACCTGCTTGGGCAGATGGCCCGAGAGTTGGTTGAGACGATTGAGCAGGGTGATCTCAGCCATGCTATGGAGCTGATAAATGATCTCCAGGAAGCTCGGCATCAGGTTTTTTATAATGAAGTTGGCCATCTGACACGTGGGCTTCATGAGGCTATTAAAGCCTTCTCTTCCGATATTGATGACAAAATTCCATCAACAGATGTGAGTAATCTGCCAGCCATGACAGATGCATCTGATCGTCTCGCTTATGTTATAGAGCTGACAGATAAAAGCTCACATGAAACCATGGATCGAGTAGATCGTTCGCTGAGTCTGGTGGATCGCCTGGATGGGCAGTCTGAGCGCTTTCGTGATTTGCTGATGTTGGTAGGCCAGTTAGAGGGTGATTTCAAAGCCCTGGATGGGGTCTATGATCGTACCTGTGATGTCAAAAATGAGTCCGAAAAAACAATTGCAGAACTGCGCGCTACCCTGACTGACATTCTGGTTTCCCAGAGCGTTCAGGATATAACCGGTCAGTTGATTCGACGCGTTATCACCTTGATGACGCAGGTTGAATCACAGCTGGTTAAACTAATGGATATGGCTGCCAAGGTTGAGCGTCTAACCGGTATCGAGATGCCTCATGGAGATGATTCCAGTGAGGATCAGGATGCGATACGTGCTCAGGGACCGCAGCTTAAAAAGAAAGAAGCCGGTGCAGTCAGTAGTCAGGATGATGTGGATGAACTGCTCTCGAGCCTTGGGTTTTGATTAGGAGATCTCTATGAGTTTGGATGTTGATCAGGAAATTCTTGAAGATTTCCTAGTAGAGGCAGGAGAGATACTTGAGCTTCTGTCAGAGCAGTTGGTCGAACTAGAGCAGCGTCCTGATGATCGGGACTTGCTGAATGCGATCTTTCGCGGCTTTCATACGGTCAAGGGGGGGGCCGGTTTTTTACAGCTTGATACCATGGTGGATTGTTGCCACAAAGCTGAAAACCTTTTCGACCAGCTGCGTAACGGCGAACTGACTATTTCCCCGTCACTTATGGATGTGGTACTCCAGGCTTTGGATTCGGTCAATTTGATGTTCGAGCAGGTGCGTGGTGGCAAAGAGCCAGAAGCGGCGCCACAATCTCTGCTCGATACATTGGATGCTTATACTAAGGGGCAGGTCCCGGAGGAGCAGGCCGCAGCGTCAATAAAATCGACGCCTGCAGCCGCTGCTGTGGCACCAAAGGCCAAGTCTGCAGCACCCGCTAATCCCAATACCCCCAATGATGAGTTTGATCAACTGCTGGGTGACCTCGTTGGAGATGGTGCCGCTGGGACGGCAGCGGGTTCTGATGATTTGATCACAGAAGATGAGTTTGATGCCCTGCTGGATGAGCTGCATGGTGCTGGCAAAGGACCAGGTAAGCATGATGAGCCTGCACACGCAGCTGCCACGAACAGCGATGAAATCACCGAGGATGAATTTGAAGCCTTGCTGGATGAGTTACAGTCAAAAGGCCAGGGTGCATTTGTAGCTGCACAGGCCGGTGCCAGTACTGATGCATCTAAATCCGTAGTAAACAAATCAACACCAGCTGTTGTAGCTGAGGAATTGGCTACGCCAGTAGAGACACAAACGAAACCTGTTGATTCGTCGGCAGCTCGCGCCGTGCCAGCTCAGCAGAAACCTGTTCAGGAAAGTAACGTCAGGGTGGATACGGCGTTGCTGGACAAGATCATGAATATGGTCGGTGAGTTAGTGTTGGTTAGAAATCGTCTGGTAAGGCTGGGTGGAGCGCGCGAGGACGAAGAGATGGCCAAGGCGCTGGGAACGCTGGATATGGTTACAGCTGACCTGCAAACCTCGGTTATGAAAACGCGCATGCAGCCGGTGAAAAAAGTATTTGGGCGCTTCCCAAGGCTGATCCGTGATCTATCCCGTAGCCTGAAAAAAGAGATCCGTCTTGAGCTGCGAGGTGAAGAAACTGATCTGGACAAAAATCTGGTTGAAGCGCTTGCAGATCCCTTGATTCACTTGGTTAGAAACTCGGTGGATCATGGTATTGAAGCACCGGATGTCAGGGAAAAGCTGGGCAAGCCACGCGAAGGCAGTGTGTTACTTTCTGCTGAGCAAGAAGGCGATCATATTCTGCTGATTATCCGCGATGATGGTGCCGGTATGGATCCGGAAAAACTGCGTCGTTTGGCGATTGATCGGGGTATGCTGGATGCAGAGTCAGCTGCGCGTTTGACAGATCAGGAATGTTTTAACCTGATATTTCATGCAGGTTTCTCCACCAAAACCGAAATTTCCGATGTGTCCGGTCGTGGTGTGGGCATGGATGTAGTCAAAACCAAAATTACCCAGCTAAACGGTACCTTGGGCATTGATTCGATTCTTGGGCAAGGCACCCAGATAGCCATACAAGTGCCGTTGACCTTGGCGATTATGCCGACCTTGATGGTGACACTGGAGGCACAGGCTTTTGCTCTGCCACTGGTGAATGTGAATGAAATTTACAACCTGGATCTGACTAAAACCAACATAGTTGATGGCCAGCAGGTAGTTATCGTTCGTGACCAGGCATTGCCGCTGTTTCATCTCAAGCGCTGGATGGTGAAAGGTTGTGAAAATGAACCCTTACCAGACCAGGGGCATGTGGTGATTGTTTCGGTTGGCACAACCCGAGTAGGCTTTGTTGTTGATCAGCTAGTGGGTCAGGAAGAAGTGGTTATCAAGCCGTTAGGTTCGATCTTGCATGGAACGCAAGGCTTGTCAGGCGCAACTATTACTGGTGACGGGCGTATCGCACTGATCATTGATATACCTAATCTGCTGAAGCGTTATGCGGCCTCATGATACTGACTTATAAAAGGAACAGCATCTAATGGCCGTGACGGTTTTGGTTGTTGATGATTCCAGTTTTTTTCGCAACAGGATACAAGAGGCGCTGAGTAGCGACTCGCGGATCAAGATAATTGGCACTGCCGTTGATGGTCGTGAAGCCGTGGTAAAGGCCAAGGAGCTAAAGCCAGATTTAATCACCATGGATGTTGAAATGCCTCAGTTGAATGGAATAGAGGCCGTGAGGCAAATTATGCGTCAGTCACCGACCAATGTGCTGATGCTTTCTTCATTGACGCATGAAGGAGCACGCGTCACTCTAGAGGCATTGGAAGCTGGAGCGGCTGATTATCTGTCTAAAGATATACGTGCCTGGATGGATCGTTCCAGTGCATTGCGCCAAGAGCTTATTGAACGTGTGGTTGCATTGGGAACATCGCGGCGTTTGCGCAGCACGCCCTCGTTTGGTCGCAATCCACCGCCAGCTAAAAGTGATAACAGTCGAATTTTCCGGCCCGATACCCCCGGGCCTAGAAATCAGCCTGCAACGGATGTGCAAGGCCGGTCTACAAGGACGGCGCCAGAAAGGCCACAGACTAAAGTCGCAGATGGTCAGCGTGGTGTGGATCCCCAGAGTGGAGCAGCGACGTACCCTCTTACCCGAATCCGGGTGCCGGATGCTCGGGTAGTAGTGATCGGTGCATCAACGGGTGGTCCTGCGGCTTTACAGAAGGTGCTGGTGTCTTTGCCCGCTGATTTTCCGTGCCCTATTTTGCTTGTTCAACATATGCCGGGTACCTTTACTAAAGTATTTGCCGAACGCTTAAATCAGCAGTCTCGAATTCGTGTCAGAGAGGCCGTTGATGGTGATCGTCTTGAGCCAGGGCTGGCTTTGCTCTGTCCAGGAGGGATGCAGATGATGTTGGACCCACGTCAGCATGACCGCGTCAAAATTTTGCCGGGTGATGACAGAATGACCTACAAGCCGAGTGTGGATGTTACTTATGCATCTGTTGCCAAAGCATTCGGGTCCAAGGTTATGGCGGTAACATTGACTGGCATGGGGGCCGATGGTTGTGATGGTGCGCGTTTGTTGAAACAGGCAGGCGGTACCTTGTGGGCGCAAAGTAAAGATACCTGCACCATTTATGGCATGCCTCAAGCTGTCGTAAACGCAGGTCTTACTGATGCAATATTGGATCTGGATGACATAGGTTCTATGCTTGCCAAATGCAAGTATGCCTGATCGTTGAATAGCCGCAGGAAATAAATATGCAGGTATGGTCAATAGCTAATCAGAAAGGTGGTGTCGGTAAAACGACCACTGTTGTATCGTTGGCCGGGTTGCTGGCCGAGGTAGGATACCGTGTGCTGATCATTGATCTGGATCCCCATGGCTCACTGACTAGCTATTTTCGCTTCGATCCCGACGAAATAGAGCAGAGTGTTTACGATCTGTTTGAAAACTCTGAAATCTCCGCTACACGTTTTCGCGCTCTGATTCAAAAAACCAGTCATGAGAGTATAGACTTGGTGCCTTCTTCTACCGCGTTGGCAACACTGGAGCGTAAGGCGGTAGGTAAAGAGGGGTTGGGGTTGCAGGTGGCTAAGTCTCTTCGCTATGTTCGCGAAGACTATGACTATGTATTGATTGATAGTCCTCCGGTTTTAGGCGTGTTGATGGTGAATGCGCTTGCGGCCTGCGATCATCTTCTGGTGCCGGTACAGACTGAGTTCCTGGCCTTAAAAGGTTTGGAGCGTATGATCCGGACAATTGAAATGATAAACCGGGCACGTAAGAATAAATTAACCTATACCATCATTCCGACGTTTTATGATCGGCGTACCCAGGCTTCTGTAATTAGTTTGCGCGAGCTGCATCAGCGCTATGCTGACCAGGTTTCCAACGCCGTTATTCCTGTGGATACCAAGTTTCGTAATGCCAGTATTAAAGGGCTGGTACCCTCATCTCTTGATGCCGGTAGCCGGGGTGTGCATGCATATGCTCGCTTGCTTAGGGGATTGCTTGAACGTCGTAAACAGGGGCAGGTTGATGGCTGATCAAAAAAAAGTTGTATTTGAGTATCTGGAAGCCTTGCTGTCAGACCCGGAAGCAGAGCAAGACGACACCTCTACGTCAGACGTTGAAAATAGCACTGTGATAGATAATAGTTTGGACTCTCCAGTGCTAGTCGATAACACTATTAATGAGCCAGAGCCAGAGCCAGAGCCAGAGCCAGAGCCAGAGCCAGAGCCAGAGCCAGAGCCAGAGCCAGAGCCAGAGCCAGAGCCAGAGCCAGAGCCAGAGCCAGAGCCAGAGCCAGAGCCAGAGCCAGAGCCAGAGCCAGAGCCAGAGCCAGAGCCAGAGCCAGAGCCAATATTGGAAAATGCACGAGTGGAAGATAGTCTGCGCTGTATACTGGTTGATGTGCATGGTCTAAAGCTGGCTATACCAACCGATGATGTTGATGGTGTTCAGGAAGTGCATAATCTCACCATGAGTATAGAGATGCGTCATGACTGGATGATTGGCCATTTTGGTGAAGATGACCGTCCGGTCACCGTGGTGGATACGGGCCTGTGGGTGATTCCAGGTTCATACTCTGTTGATAAGGCAGACTACACAGATGTGTTGATCCTAAAAGGGCGTCGTTGGGCATTAGCTTGCAATCAGGTTATTAAATCCATTGATCTGCCACGCTCTACCATTAATATTAATCAGGATAAAGATCATAGGGCATGGCTCTATGGAACCTGTTTGGTGCAGCGTTGCGCCGTGCTGGATACCGATCAATTGATTGAAGAGTTTGAGGTTATGATTGTTTGATGGAGAATTGGTCCGACAGTAGCTATCTATGGATAGCGCTGCTACTTATGGCAGTGCTCTGTCTGGTGTCCATTTCCATCGCGCTGGTTATCTGGCATAGAGTTCGGCGTCAGGAAAAGCGTTATCAAGTATTGATAAATGTCCTGCGCAATGAAATTCAGGGGATGACAGGTAGTTCAATCGGTATGGGCAAACGCTTGATGACGGTTGAACAAAAATTAAATATTGCTGTCGAAAAGCAGTATGAACTGGAAAATCGTGATCCGGGTGTGCTCGCTTACAATCAAGCGGCGCGTTTAATGGAGATGGGGGCTGGTGTTGAGGATTTAGTGCGCTCCTGTGGAATCGGCCGCCCGGAAGCTGAACTGATGGCCCTGTTACATCGAGAGCTGCGGGATGAGCATTCGCTTACCCACAAGCATTGATGTTTAAACCAGTAAAGCATTTCTATTGACTATTTTCTTGCTTATTCATCACGTATAATTATGGCCTTTTATCGACCTTAGTTTTATGTGGGGATACACCAATATGTCAGTTGAACGTACACTTTCCATTATCAAGCCAGACGCCGTTGCCAAGAATGTGATTGGTGAGATTGTCAGCCGGTTTGAAAAAGCCAATCTCAAAGTGGTTGCCATGCAGATGAAACAGCTGAGCCAGGCTGAAGCCGAGGGTTTCTATGCGGAGCATAAAGAGCGTCCTTTCTTTGCTGATCTGGTGGCTTTTATGACTTCGGGGCCGGTAGTGGTACAGGTGTTGGAAGGTGAAAACGCCATTCTTCTTAACCGTGAACTAATGGGCGCAACTAATCCTAAAGACGCAGCAGAAGGCACTATTCGTCGTGATTTTGCCACGTCTATTGATGCCAACGCGGTGCATGGGTCAGACTCTGCGACTTCAGCCGAGCGTGAAATTAATTACTTCTTTGGTGCCTGAGAGGGTTCCTTACCTAGGCCAGCAATGCTGGCCTTCTTATAATCAGACTGCGGGTACCGGGTCATGCCAACACAGCCAGACAGAATCAATTTATTGGGGCTATCACCCAGTGGGCTCGAGACTTTTTTTGAGTCTATCGGTGAAAAACGCTTTCGTGCAACCCAGGTTCTGAAGTGGCTGCACCAGCAGGGTGCCAGTAGCTTTGATGAAATGACGAATATCAGTAAATCACTGCGTCAGAAGTTGTCTGAAGTGGCTGACATACGTGAACCGGAAGTGGTCCTGGAGAAAATATCCACTGATGGTACTCGCAAGTGGGTTATTCGTATGGATGGTGGCTCCAGTATCGAAATGGTATTGATTCCTGAGGGGAGTCGTAAAACGCTCTGTGTGTCTTCGCAGGTAGGCTGTGCGCTTGATTGTAGCTTTTGCTCAACAGGTAAGCAGGGCTTTAATCGGAATTTGAGCGCGGCTGAAATTATCGGGCAGTTGCGTGTTGCGATTCGTTCTTTCGGGCCATTTGATCCCAAGGATGAGCGCCGTGTCACTAATGTAGTGTTTATGGGTATGGGAGAGCCGCTGCTGAATTTTGATAATGTCGTAGCGGCAACCGAGCTGATGATGGATGACAATGCTTATGGTCTGTCAAAACGACGCGTTACCATCAGTACAGCCGGTGTGGTTCCTGCTATAGATAAACTAGCGGGTTTGAGTGATGTTTCATTGGCTGTTTCAATTCATGCACCTAATGATGCCCTGCGTGATCAGCTGGTGCCGGTAAACCGTCGCTATCCTTTGAAAGAGTTGATTGCGTCGTGTAACAACTATCTGAAACACCTTAATGATAAGCGTGTTATTACCGTTGAATATACCTTGATGGATGGTATTAATGATCAGCCTGAACATGCCACGCAACTACTTAAAGTGTTGCGTAAAATGCCTAGCAAGCTGAATCTGATTCCGTTTAATCCGTTTCCCAACTCTGGGTACAAAAAGCCTTCTACAGAAGCCATTGCCCGTTTCAAGCAAATTATCGTTAATGGCGGCATAATTACCACGGTCAGAAAAACGCGTGGCGATGATGTGGATGCGGCCTGTGGTCAGCTAGTGGGCCAAGTTGCTGATAGAACCAGACGTAGTCAAAAATATCTGTCTGTGCTACAACTTGATCCATCCGAAGAGACGCTAACTCAAGCAGGGGAAGGCTGAGTGAATAACAGGTTGATAGGAATTGTTTTTATTTCAGTTTTGCTGGTAGGTTGTTCTGTGTCTGACACGCGGGATAATCCTGAAGCCAGTCCAGAGGCTGCCCTGCAGGCTTATACTCAATTGGGTGTACAGTATTTACAATCAGGGGATACTGTAAATGCCAAAAGTTCATTGCAACGGGCTATAGCGATCAGCGATCGTTATGCGCCCGCGCAAAATGCTCTGGCCTTGGTCTTTCAGGCTGAGCGAGAGTTTGGGTTGGCAGAAACCTACTACCGGCGCGCGATTGAACTTGAACCAATGAATGCCATGTTCCATAACAATTATGGCGCATTCTTGTTTTCTCGCCAACGTTATGCAGAGGCCTGCCATGAGTTTTCGCGAGCAACCGAAGATCCATTTTATACTTCCAGAGCACAGGCATTTGAAAACATGGGGCGTTGTTATCGTCAGTTAGGGCGGGATGATGTTGCTGAACATGCGTTAAGACGGGCTCTGGATATACAGCGTGATCGCCCTTATGCGCAGGTTGCCTTGGCCGACCTGCTGCTTGAACAGGGTAATACGGCTGAAGCTGTTCGCTGGTTTGGGCGGTTTCGTGAACAAATAGATGCCCGGATCGTAGAGCATGATGCCAATAGTCTTTGGGTGGGTGTCAGGATTGCAAGAGCTGATAGAAACGCAGGGTTGGCAGCCACCTATGGACTGCTGCTGAAAAATCTTTATCCAAACAGCGAAGAGTATAGGCTGTTTAAGGAGTCTGCGCATTGAGTGGTGATCAGACAGAAAATCAACAGGGCAGTTTCCCTGGTCATGAGTTTGTGACGGCCAGGGAAAGACAGAATCTGAGCCTTCAACAGGTATCGTCTGAGCTGAACCTGCCTGTGAAAGTGTTGAGTGTAATCGAATCTGCAAGCCCGCAAAGCTTTCATAATCCGGTGTTTTTACGTGGCTATATACGTACCTATGCCAAGCATTTGAAGCTGGATCCAGATTATTACGCTAACCTATACGCCAGTTTGCCAGGTATTGATCTCAAGCCAACAGAAATACGCTCAACAACCAGTGTCCAGGAGCGGGATCCGTCGCGATCACCGTTTATGAAACTGTTTACCTGGGTATTTGTATTGGCAATTATTGCTGTGATTATCTGGTGGTCTCGTGAACAATATGGACTGACGCCTCCGCCAGCCCCCCCAGCATCGTCAGATATTACTGAACCTTCGCCGGATATCTTTGATCCGCCTATATCGACAGTTGTAGCCCCGCCGGGCGATGAGGGTTTGGTATCCGATACAGCTGGTGATGAACCGGAAGTGTCTGAGTTGCTGTCGGAAGATACAGAAACTCTAGAAACTCCGACTGGTCAGCAAGAGCCGGTAGATCAAGAAAATGATCTGGTGTCTGCCGACGAGTCAGATGAAAATACAACCGCTGCTTTACCTTCTTCACAGGGGCTCTTCATTCGCTTCAGTGATGACTGTTGGATACAAATACGTGATGCGACCGATAGTCTCATCTACTCAGGTGTTGCGCAGGGTGGAACAGAGCTTCAGTTGGAAGGTGAAGAGCCGCTGTCCTTGGTGATTGGCCGTCGCGATGCAGTCGAAGAGCTCCTTTTTAATGGTGATGCGATCAGCTTGTCGTCATTCACCTCAGGTAACGTGGCGCGTTTTAGTCTTCCGTTAAATTAATTTTAGCTATAAATAAGGTAAAGGGTTTGGCCAAGATTAAAGCCATTCGTGGCATGAATGACATTCTGCCGTTGCAGACACCACTTTGGCAGTACCTGGAACAGAATACGCGTGCTGTATTATCCAGCTATGGCTATAGTGAAATACGCACACCGATTGTTGAGCAGACGGAGCTTTTTTGTCGCTCAATCGGTGAAGTAACCGATATTGTTGAAAAAGAGATGTATACCTTTGAGGATCGCAACGGCGAAAGCCTGACATTGCGTCCAGAAGGCACAGCCAGCTGTGTCAGAGCCTGTGAAGAGCATGGGTTGATTTTCAATCAGGTACAGCGTCTGTGGTATGCCGGTCCTATGTTCCGATATGAGCGTCCCCAGAAAGGTCGATACCGTCAGTTTCATCAGATAGGTGTTGAAACCTTTGGTATGGCCGATTCGGATATAGACACCGAGCTCTTGTTGCTTACGGCACGGTTGTGGAAAGTGTTGGGCATCAGTCATGCCGTTACGTTGCAGTTGAATACTATAGGTAGTAGCGCCGCTCGGGCAGCTTATCGAGCTAAATTGGTAGATTATCTAACGGCGCATCAGGATCAGCTGGATGAGGATAGCCGTCGTCGTCTGACTACCAATCCGTTGCGTATCCTCGACAGTAAAAATCCCCAGGTGCAGGCTTTACTTAATGATGCACCGGATTTCCATGCGTGTCTGGATCAGGAATCACTGGAGCATTTCGAACAGCTGAAAGCTAACCTGGATGCATCGGGTATCGCTTATGAAGTTAATCCGCGCCTGGTGAGAGGGTTGGATTATTATTGTCGTACAGTTTTTGAATGGGTAACGGATAAGCTTGGAGCTCAGGGCACAGTGTGTGCTGGTGGCCGATATGACGGTTTGGTAGAGCAGCTTGGTGGCCGCCCAACACCTGCGGTGGGCTTTGCCATGGGGGTTGAACGTCTGATTCTGTTGCTGGAAGCCGAGGCATCTTTGCCCGAGTATGTGAAACGCGAAACTGATGTGTTTGTTGCTGCTCTTGGCGATGAGGCCGCTGCGGAAGCGATGCGTTTATCCGAAGAGCTAAGAGACAAAACAACCTTGCGTGTTACGCTTGATTGTTCAGGTGGAAATATTAAAAGCAAACTTAAAAAAGCTGACCGTAGTGGTGCCCGGGTTGCATTATTATTAGGTGATAATGAATTGAAGCGACAAGTTGTTGCTCTCAAGCCTTTGCGCAGCCAGTCTGAGCAGCAAGAGGTTCCCTTAGATCAGGTGGCAAGGGTCTTGCTGACTGGAACAGAGTATTTCGAGGAGTAAGTAAACGTGGCAGAACTTCGTAGTGAAGAAGAGCAGTTAGAAGCGTTAAAAAGCTGGTGGAAGGAGAATGGTCGTTCGTTGATGATCGGTGTTGTTGTCGCTGTTGCCGCCGTTCTAGGTTGGCAAGGCTGGCAGTCCTATACCGAAAATCAGGCAGCACAGGCTTCATGGCTTTACCAAAATATGCTTGAAGCTGTGTCTGCTGAGTTGGATGAAAATCCGGACCCGCAGGTCGAGACTATCTTGCATTTAGGTAATCGTTTAAAGAATGAGCATGAAAAAAGCACCTATGCGCAGTATGCAGCCTTGATGCTGGCGCGTGCTGCAGTTCAGCAGGCGGAGTATGCTGCTGCACTTGAAGAATTGGATTGGGTGCTTGCCCGTACACAGGTAGATGATCTTAAGCGTTTAGCGACCTTGCGCAAAGCCAGTGTGTTACTGGCGACAGATCAGTTTGATCAGGCAGGCAGTTTGTTATCTGGTTTTGAGCCAGGAAGTTATAGCGTAATTTACTATGAGCTATTGGGTGATATCGCCTTCAGTAAAGGTGATCTGAATGCCGCCGTCAATGCTTATGATCAAGCGCTAGCCGCTGCGGGAAATGCTCCCACAAGACCTGTATTGCAAATGAAGCGTGATGATCTGGGTGAAGAGGCTGGCTCATGAACCGGGGTATTAAAGTACTAACCGCTTTGCTGATGTCAGGCTTGCTTGCCGGGTGCGGTTTTTGGGGGGGCGGTGAGGAAGTGCAGCCCGCTGAGCTGGTTGATTTTTCGGCTGAAAACAATGTCTCTGTGCAATGGAGTGCCAGTGTGGGTAGTGGACCGGGACAGCGCTTTCACCAAATGATGCCCTCTATAGATGGTGAGCGAATCTATGCGGCAGACAGTCAGGGCGTAGTCTCAGCCTTTGAGCGTCAGTCAGGTCAGCGTGTTTGGAGTGTAAATCTCAAGGAGCCTGTTGTTGGTGGCGTGGGTGCAGGTTTCGGCCAGGTGCTGCTGACAACTAGAGCAGGAGAAGCGATTGCACTTAATGGTAATGATGGTAAAGAACTTTGGCGTTACAAACTAGCTTCAGAAGTAACCGCTCAGATTCAGATTAATTCTGAGCTTGTGGTGATGCAGCAAGTCAGTGGGCGTATTACCGCACTAGACCGAATGACAGGAGAGCATCGCTGGTCATTTGATGTGCAGGTGCCTGCTTTAACCCTCCGCGGCACAGGTATTCCATTGTTGGCCGCTGATGTGACCTTCGCCGGAATGTCGAATGGACGACTAGTTGCGCTGGATAACCGTGATGGTGGCATGATCTGGGATCAGCGTGTATCTGTGAATGAGGGGCGCTCGGAGTTGGAGCGTATTGCTGACATCAACGGACGCCCCATTATTGTTGATAAAATGCTGTTTGTGGTGGGCTATCAAGGACGGCTGCTGGCAATTAATCCGTTTAATGCGCAAGTGCAATGGGCGCAGACTGTTTCCAGTTATCGCAGTCCATCTTCAGGTTATGGCAATATTTATGTAGCTGATGATCAGGATCACATCCATGCTTATGATGCCGCTAGTGGTGCGAGTGTGTGGTCTCAGTCGGCCTTAACAAACCGGTTAGTAACTTCGCCAGCGGTGCTGGGCAATACGGTGGTTGTTGGTGATCAGGAAGGCTATCTTCACTTTATGTCGCAAGTAAATGGTCGTTTTGTGGCCAGACACCGTGTCGACTCTTCTGGATTACAGGGCGATATGCTGGTGCGTGACAATGTATTATATGTACTGACCAATGGCGGCAGACTCGCGGCTATTACACTTAACTGAACTGATTAAGTCAGTGGCGGCTGGGGCATTCATGTTAGCCGCCTTTTTCTGGAAAACACTATGCTACCGGTTATCGCGCTTGTTGGGCGTCCTAATGTTGGAAAATCAACACTGTTTAATAGATTAACGCGTTCTCGGGATGCGCTGGTTGCGGATTTGCCGGGGCTTACGCGTGACCGGAAGTATGGCGAAGGCCGGATGGATGAGCAGGCTTATATTGTTATAGATACCGGTGGCATCACGGGTGAAGAGATTGGTATTGATCGAGCTATGGCGCAGCAGTCGCTGATGGCTATCGAAGAAGCTGATATTATTTTCTTTATTGTCGATGGTCGGGCGGGTCTGAACCCGGCTGATGAAATGATCGCAGATCATCTGCGTCGCAGTGGTAAACATCACTATTTAGTCGTTAATAAAACCGATGGCATAGATCCTGATACGGCCATGGCTGACTTTTATGGCCTAGGTATCGGGATGCCAATACCGATTGCTGCTTCACATGGCCGAGGTGTGTTGTCGCTGATGGAAGAAGTGATGGCACCCTATCTGCAGCCACTTGAAGAGCTGGAAGCAGAAGAGCGGGCACGCAATGATGGTAGTATCCGTATCGCTGTTATCGGCCGACCTAACGTGGGTAAATCCACGCTGGTAAACCGTATGTTGGGTGAAGATCGTGTCGTGGTGTTCGATGAAGCGGGCACAACGCGTGATAGTATCTATATTCCTTACGAGCGTGATGATCAGAAATACACTCTGATAGATACGGCGGGTGTGCGTCGTCGCAAACATATCACTGAAGTTGTCGAAAAATTCTCGATTGTTAAAACGCTGCAGGCGATACGCGATGCCAACGTTGTCATCATGGTGATAGACGCGCGTGAGGGAGTTACAGAGCAAGATCTGCATTTGTTGGGTTTTGTTATTGATGCGGGTCGTGCCATGGTTGTTGCGCTGAATAAGTGGGATGGCATGAGCGCAGAACAGAAAGATAAAGTTCGTGAGCAAATCCGGCGGCGTCTTGAGTTTGCAGCGTTTGCACGTATGCACTTTATATCGGCATTACATGGCACTGCTGTGGGTGACCTCTATGGTTCAGTGCATGAAGCCTACGATGCCGCTATGGCTAAATGGTCTACCAACAAGTTGACCCGCCTACTCGAAGATGTTGTTGCCGATCATCAGCCACCAAGTAATAATAATCATCGTATTAAGCTTCGCTATGCGCATCAGGGTGGTTCTAATCCACCGATTATCGTTGTGCATGGCAATCAAACCAATGCCTTGCCAAATTCCTACAAGCGTTATCTTGAGAACCGCTTTATCAAGGTTCTGAAAATTCGTGGCACGCCCATACGTTTCGAATTCAGGACGGGTGATAACCCCTTTGCGGGCAAGCGTAATATTTTGACGGCGCGACAGAAACTTAAAAAACAGCGCAATCTTGACCACATTAAAGATATGAAAAAGCGGGCTGTTAAGCGTGCACGGAATAAGTAGATAATGAATCCGTCAGATAATCGGCCTATAGGGTTTTTTGATTCAGGTGTCGGTGGGTTGAGTGTCTTGAATGCCGCGCGCTTAGTGCTACCCGGGGAAAATCTGATTTATCTTGGTGATACAGCGCGTGTACCCTATGGTACTAAAAGCCCTTTGTCTATTACACGATATGCAGAGCAGGCCCTTAAAGCCCTGCTACGCTACGATATCAAAGCGCTAGTGGTGGCTTGTAATACCGCATCCGCCGTAGCTCTGGATTCACTGCAATCCAGTTACCCAGCGTTACAGATTACCGGGGTGGTCGCACCCGGAGCTGAGGCTGCGGTTAAGGTAACGCGTTCCGGTAAAATTGGCGTAATCGCCACTGAAAGCACTGTTAATAATCAAGCTTATCAGAAAGCGATACTGTCCTTACTGCCTGATGCGAACGTTAAGTCGGCCGCCTGTTCACTTTTTGTGGCTTTGGCGGAAGAAGGATGGCATGAGGGTGAGTTGGTCGAGGCAATAGTGAAACGATCACTAAGCGGATTGTTTGATCATTATTGTAGTGGTGCAGACTATCCTGACACGCTGGTATTGGGCTGTACACATTTTCCGGCACTAAAGTCAGCTATTGCTCGGGTTGTGGGTGAGAAGGTATCGCTGGTTGATTCCGCAGTGATCACGGCTAGCGTGTTGAGCAAACAACTGACTGAGCGTGGATTGCTAAATTCAGGTTCGCGTGGTTGTGTGCGCTTTTTGGTTACCGATGGGCCGGAGCGTTTTGCGCGTGTTGCGCGGCACTTCTATAGTGAAACGGTCGAGGCTGAACAGGTTGAGTTAATTGACATACAGCATTTTGTTTAAAAAATACCCAATAATTGTCGCTTGTTAAAAAAATTGAAAAAGACTGTTGACGCTCCATAATCAGGTCTATATTATACGCACCTCGCTTGAGACAACAGCCCAACACACCGGGTAGCTCAAGCCGCTCTTTAACAAATTAATCAGGTAATGCGTGTGGGCGCTTGTTCAGGTTAGGCATTAAAGCTTAATCAAAAACAAGCAACCTAACTGTGAATTCATTTAGATGTACGTTTTTGAGCATGACTTAGATGGCTGATTGCTTAGGTAATTGGTTGTCGAAATTTAAACTGAAGAGTTTGATCATGGCTCAGATTGAACGCTGGCGGCAGGCCTAACACATGCAAGTCGAGCGGTAGAAAGTAGCTTGCTACTTTTGAGAGCGGCGGACGGGTGAGTAACGCGTGGGAATCTACCTGGTAGTGGGGGATAACGTTCGGAAACGGACGCTAATACCGCATACGCCCTACGGGGGAAAGGAGGGGCTCTTAGGACCTTTCGCTATCAGATGAGCCTGCGTAGGATTAGCTAGTTGGTAGGGTAAAGGCCTACCAAGGCGACGATCCTTAGCTGGTCTGAGAGGATGATCAGCCACACTGGGACTGAGACACGGCCCAGACTCCTACGGGAGGCAGCAGTGGGGAATATTGGACAATGGGGGCAACCCTGATCCAGCCATGCCGCGTGTGTGAAGAAGGCCTTCGGGTTGTAAAGCACTTTCAGTGGTGAGGAAGGGTGTAAAGTTAATACCTTTATACATTGACGTTAGCCACAGAAGAAGCACCGGCTAACTCCGTGCCAGCAGCCGCGGTAATACGGAGGGTGCAAGCGTTAATCGGAATTACTGGGCGTAAAGCGCGCGTAGGTGGTTCAGTCAGTCAGATGTGAAATCCCCGGGCTCAACCTGGGAATTGCACCTGATACTGCTGAGCTAGAGTACAGTAGAGGGGAGTGGAATTTCCTGTGTAGCGGTGAAATGCGTAGATATAGGAAGGAACACCAGTGGCGAAGGCGACTCTCTGGACTGATACTGACACTGAGGTGCGAAAGCGTGGGGAGCAAACAGGATTAGATACCCTGGTAGTCCACGCTGTAAACGATGTCAACTAGCCGTTGGGACACTTGATGTCTTAGTGGCGCAGCTAACGCGATAAGTTGACCGCCTGGGGAGTACGGTCGCAAGATTAAAACTCAAATGAATTGACGGGGGCCCGCACAAGCGGTGGAGCATGTGGTTTAATTCGACGCAACGCGAAGAACCTTACCTACTCTTGACATCCAGAGAATTTGGCAGAGATGCTGAAGTGCCTTCGGGAGCTCTGAGACAGGTGCTGCATGGCTGTCGTCAGCTCGTGTTGTGAAATGTTGGGTTAAGTCCCGTAACGAGCGCAACCCTTGTCCTTACTTGCCAGCGGGTAATGCCGGGAACTGTAAGGAGACTGCCGGTGACAAACCGGAGGAAGGTGGGGACGACGTCAAGTCATCATGGCCCTTACGAGTAGGGCTACACACGTGCTACAATGGCCGGTACAGAGGGCCGCAAGACCGCGAGGTGGAGCAAATCTCAGAAAACCGGTCGTAGTCCGGATCGCAGTCTGCAACTCGACTGCGTGAAGTCGGAATCGCTAGTAATCGCGAATCAGAATGTCGCGGTGAATACGTTCCCGGGCCTTGTACACACCGCCCGTCACACCATGGGAGTGGGTTGCACCAGAAGTAGCTAGTCTAACCGCAAGGGGGACGGTTACCACGGTGTGATTCATGACTGGGGTGAAGTCGTAACAAGGTAGCCCTAGGGGAACCTGGGGCTGGATCACCTCCTTAAACGATAGCTTGGCCTGTTCAAGTGTCCACACGCATTACCTGGTTGATAAGTAAAGAGAGCGAGATGTTCTGATTAGCGCTGTGCTGATCAAAAAAGACATCAAGGTATAGGCTTGTAGCTCAGGTGGTTAGAGCGCACCCCACGATTCTAAGGTGAAGAGTAGGGTGAGGTCGCACCGACCGGGGCTGGTTGAGTCTACGGAGTTAGAAATAGGCTTGTAGCTCAGGTGGTTAGAGCGCACCCCACGATTCTAAGGTGAAGAGTAGGGTGAGGTCGCACCGACCGGGGCTAGTTGAGTCTACGGAGTTAGAAATAGGCTTGTAGCTCAGGTGGTTAGAGCGCACCCCTGATAAGGGTGAGGTCGGTGGTTCGAGTCCACTCAGGCCTACCAAATTTTAACGAATACAGCGTTAAAATGTGATTCGCATACAAGTGTATGCTTCGCCACATTTTGCCTTGTCTTCGCTAAAATTACCGCGGTTCCATATGCCGTGAGAGAAACTATATGGGGCTATAGCTCAGCTGGGAGAGCGCCTGCTTTGCACGCAGGAGGTCTGCGGTTCGATCCCGCATAGCTCCACCATTCCTTGCAGTGCTTGGAATGGAGGGTGAAAAATACATCATTACCTGATGGCAACACAAAAACATAGACATAGTAACAGTAAGTTTTAAATTATCGGTTTTGAAGCCTGGGCTTAGAAACTGAATCGATAATTTAACGCTTAGGCGTTATTCGCTCTTTAACAATTCGAACTGAAAGAAATAGATTGTCTTGTAGAAATACAAGCGCCAACCGGCGAAATCGATCGTTACTAGCAAACATCAATTGAACAGACGCCTTCGGGTTATATGGTCAAGTGAATAAGCGTGCACGGTGGATGCCTTGGCAGTCAGAGGCGATGAAGGACGTTGTAGCCTGCGAAAAGGTACGGGGAGCTGGCAAACGAGCTTTGATCCGTACATGTCCGAATGGGGAAACCCACCTAATTTATTAGGTATCTCTTGTCTGAATACATAGGACTTGAGAGGCGAACCCGGGGAACTGAAACATCTAAGTACCCGGAGGAAAAGAAATCAACCGAGATTCCCTAAGTAGCGGCGAGCGAACGGGGAGCAGCCCTTAAGCTGCGTTATGGTTAAAAGAACGCTCTGGAAAGTGCGGCCGTAGAGGGTGAAAGCCCCGTATTTGAAAACCTAAACGTAGTGAAAACGAGTAAGGCGGGACACGTGATATCCTGTCTGAAGATGGGGGGACCATCCTCCAAGGCTAAATACTCCTGACTGACCGATAGTGAACCAGTACCGTGAGGGAAAGGCGAAAAGAACCCCTGTGAGGGGAGTGAAATAGACCCTGAAACCGTGTACGTACAAGCAGTGGGAGCCGTTTTAATACGGTGACTGCGTACCTTTTGTATAATGGGTCAGCGACTTACTTTCAGTGGCAAGCTTAACCGTATAGGGGAGGCGTAGGGAAACCGAGTCTTAATAGGGCGTCAAGTCGCTGGGAGTAGACCCGAAACCGGGCGATCTATCCATGGGCAGGTTGAAGGTTGAGTAACATCAACTGGAGGACCGAACCGACTACCGTTGAAAAGTTAGCGGATGACCTGTGGATCGGAGTGAAAGGCTAATCAAGCCCGGAGATAGCTGGTTCTCCTCGAAAGCTATTTAGGTAGCGCCTCATGTCTCACTCTGGGGGGTAGAGCACTGTTTCGGCTAGGGGGTCATCCCGACTTACCAACCCGATGCAAACTCCGAATACCCAGAAGTGCAATCATGGGAGACACACGGCGGGTGCTAACGTCCGTCGTGAAAAGGGAAACAACCCAGACCGCCAGCTAAGGTCCCAAAATCTAAGTTAAGTGGGAAACGATGTGGGAAGGCTCAGACAGCTAGGAGGTTGGCTTAGAAGCAGCCACCCTTTAAAGAAAGCGTAATAGCTCACTAGTCGAGTCGGCCTGCGCGGAAGATTTAACGGGGCTCAAACTTAGTACCGAAGCTGCGGATGCGTGCATTTCACTTAAGTACACAGAAGCGATTGTCGGGCGCGAAGCGCACGACCAAGCGCCCCCCGAACGTTGAGTCGGGTGAGGAGTGTCAATTAAGTGTATTTAAGGAAATGCACGCATGGTAGAGGAGCGTTGTGTAAGCCGTTGAAGCGAAAGCCGGGAGGCATCGTGGAGGTATCACAAGTGCGAATGCTGACATAAGTAACGATAAGACGAGTGAAAAACTCGTCCGCCGGAAGACCAAGGTTTCCTATCCAATGTTAATCAGGGTAGGGTGAGTCGGCCCCTAAGGCGAGGCAGAAATGCGTAGTCGATGGGAAACGGGCTAATATTCCCGTACCGGCTGTAACTGCGATGGGGAGACGGAGAAGGCTAGGCCAGCATGGTGATGGTTATCCATGTTTAAGGGTGTAGGCTGGTGGAGTAGGTAAATCCGCTCTGCTAAGGCTGAGACTTGATGACGAGACTCGTATGAGTTGAAGTGGTTGATGCCCTGCTTCCAGGAAAATCCTCTAAGCTTCAGGTTACAGACGACCGTACCCCAAACCGACACAGGTGGTCAGGTTGAGAATACCAAGGCGCTTGAGAGAACTCGGGTGAAGGAACTAGGCAAAATGGTGCCGTAACTTCGGGAGAAGGCACGCCGATGAAGGTGAAGGACTGGCTCCGTAAGCTTTTGTCGGTCGAAGATACCAGGTGGCTGCGACTGTTTATTAAAAACACAGCACTCTGCAAACACGAAAGTGGACGTATAGGGTGTGACGCCTGCCCGGTGCCGGAAGGTTAATTGATGGGGTTATCTTCGGAGAAGCTCTTGATCGAAGCCCCGGTAAACGGCGGCCGTAACTATAACGGTCCTAAGGTAGCGAAATTCCTTGTCGGGTAAGTTCCGACCTGCACGAATGGCGTAACGATGGCCACACTGTCTCCACCCGAGACTCAGTGAAATTGAACTCGCTGTGAAGATGCAGCGTCCCCGCGGCTAGACGGAAAGACCCCGTGAACCTTTACTATAGCTTCACAGTGGACTTTGAATTTGTTTGTGTAGGATAGGTGGGAGGCTTAGAAGCGTGGACGCTAGTCTGCGTGGAGCCAACCTTGAAATACCACCCTGACAACTTTGAGGTTCTAACTTAGATCCGTTATCCGGATTGAGGACATTGTGTGGTGGGTAGTTTGACTGGGGCGGTCTCCTCCCAAAGCGTAACGGAGGAGCACGAAGGTACCCTCAGGCTGGTCGGAAATCAGCCAATGAGCGCAAGAGTAGAAGGGTGCTTGACTGCGAGACAGACACGTCGAGCAGGTGCGAAAGCAGGTTCTAGTGATCCGGTGGTTCTGAATGGAAGGGCCATCGCTCAACGGATAAAAGGTACTCCGGGGATAACAGGCTGATACCGCCCAAGAGTTCACATCGACGGCGGTGTTTGGCACCTCGATGTCGGCTCATCACATCCTGGGGCTGAAGCCGGTCCCAAGGGTATGGCTGTTCGCCATTTAAAGTGGTACGCGAGCTGGGTTTAGAACGTCGTGAGACAGTTCGGTCCCTATCTGCCGTGGGCGTTTGAGATTTGAGAAGAGTTGCTCCTAGTACGAGAGGACCGGAGTGAACGAACCTCTGGTGTTCCGGTTGTCACGCCAGTGGCATTGCCGGGTAGCTACGTTCGGACAGGATAACCGCTGAAAGCATCTAAGCGGGAAGCCCCCTTCAAGATGAGATCTCACTGGGCCCTTGAGGCCCCTAAAGAGTCGTCCGAGACCAGGACGTTGATAGGCAGGGTGTGTAAGCGTTGTAAGGCGTTGAGCTAACCTGTACTAATGGCTCGTGAGGCTTGACCATATAACGCCCAAGGCGTTTGGTTGGTGAGCTGGTAACACAGGTTCTAAAGAACCACATGATCGATACACGGTTGTTGCTTGTAGTGCTATAAGACAGAGTTAAATACATCTATTTCGAACCAGTCCGAGTTGTTCCAGTTTTGTCTGGCGACCATAGAGACGTGGAACCACCTGATCCCATCCCGAACTCAGTAGTGAAACGCGTCATCGCCGATGGTAGTGTGGGGTCTCCCCATGTGAGAGTAGGTCATCGCCAGGCACTTAATACTAAAGAAAGGGTCATCCGTCAGGGTGGCCCTTTTTTTATTTGTATTTTCAAATAGTTAAGGTCCCATGTTATCTTGTATTGGACTATTGGTCTGAACTGCACTAAAATAAGGTCGTTTTGCCGGAAGTTTCCGCAAACCAACAGATTTCTTAAAGCGAGACTGGCTTCGGCTGTGTCTCGCTTTTTTACAACTGTTCATCACTTCATATAAAGTCATATATCATGCAGCATATTAGCGGGGAGGTTCCATTGACGCGACCAGCCATTCTTGCCCTTGAAGACGGGACAATATTCAGGGGGATTGCGATTGGCGCTGACGGAGATACCACCGGCGAAGTCGTTTTTAATACGTCTATGACCGGCTATCAGGAAATACTGACCGATCCCTCCTATTGTCGCCAGATCGTCACACTTACTTATCCTCATATAGGGAATGTTGGCGTGAATTCTGAAGATCAGGAATCAGACAGTGTTTGGGCAGCAGGGCTAGTGATCCGAGATCTACCGCTCATCGCGAGTAATTTCCGTTCAGAGCAGGCGCTTGATGAGTACCTGGCCGAAAAAGGCATCGTTGGGATTGCGGATATCGATACACGTCGATTGACGCGTATTCTGCGTGAAAAAGGTGCGCAAAACGGTTGTATTATGGCCGGTGACATTGATGATGCCCGTGCTCTAGAGTTGGCTAAGGGTTTTCCTGGGCTTAAAGGTATGGATCTTGCCGTGGTAGCAACTGCAGCAGAAACCTACGAATGGTCAGTGGGTGAGTGGACCCTGGGTGAAGGCTATGCCTCATCTGAACCAACTGAGCAACCATTCCATGTCGTTGCTTATGATTATGGTGTAAAACACAATATTCTGCGCATGCTGGTCAGTCGCGGCTGTAAATTGACGGTTGTTCCGGCTAAAACCTCTGCGAGCGATGTGCTAGCCCTGCAGCCGGATGGTGTTTTCCTGTCCAATGGACCGGGTGATCCAGAGCCTTGCGATTATGCCATCCAGGCTATCGGTGAAATACTGGAAACCCGCTTGCCGGTTTTTGGTATCTGTCTGGGCCATCAGTTGCTGGCCCTGGCCAGTGGCGCGAGCACTGAGAAAATGAAATTTGGCCATCACGGTGCAAACCACCCAGTGCAGGATCTTGATAGCGGTCAGGTGATGATTACCAGCCAGAACCATGGCTTTGCGGTATCTGAAAACTCGCTGCCGAGCTGTTTGCGTGCGACACATAAGTCACTGTTTGATGGATCGCTACAAGGTATTGAGCGTACTGATTGCCCGGCGTTTAGTTTTCAGGGGCACCCTGAAGCAAGTCCTGGCCCGCGAGATGTTGCGCCTTTGTTCGACAAGTTCATCGGAATGATGCAAGCCCGTAAACGTGCCTGAACTGAATTATTGAGACTGGTTATTACTGATGCCAAAACGTACAGATATTAAAAGTATCCTTATCCTCGGAGCCGGCCCTATCGTTATCGGTCAGGCGTGTGAGTTTGACTATTCCGGTGCTCAGGCTTGTAAGGCGCTGCGTGAAGAAGGTTTCCGGGTCATCCTGGTGAACTCCAACCCAGCGACTATCATGACCGACCCATCAATGGCGGATGCAACCTATATTGAGCCGATTCAGTGGCAAACGGTTGCCAAGATAATCGAAAAAGAGCGCCCGGATGCGCTATTGCCAACCATGGGTGGACAGACCGCGCTTAACTGTGCCCTGGATCTTGATCGCGAGGGTGTGCTGGCTGAATACGGTGTCGAGATGATCGGTGCTACCCAGGATGCCATAGATAAAGCCGAAGACCGTGAGCGATTCGATAAGGCGATGAAGAATATCGGTCTGGAATGCCCGCGCTCAGCCATGGCGCATAGCATGGAAGAGGCGCTTCAGGTTCTTGATTCCATAGGCTTTCCTTCTATCATTCGACCCTCCTTTACCATGGGTGGCTCCGGCGGCGGTATTGCCTATAATCGCGAAGAATTTATTGAGATCTGTGAGCGTGGTCTGGAGCTGTCTCCTACCAAAGAACTGCTGATTGATGAGTCTCTGATCGGCTGGAAAGAGTATGAGATGGAGGTTGTCCGCGACAAAAAAGACAACTGTATCATTATCTGCTCTATCGAAAACTTTGATGCCATGGGTGTGCATACCGGCGACAGTATCACTGTGGCACCGGCACAGACACTGACAGATAAAGAATACCAGATTATGCGTGATGCCTCGTTGGCCGTGCTGCGTGAGATCGGCGTAGAAACCGGTGGTTCCAACGTGCAGTTCGGTGTTGATCCCGAAACGGGCCGTATGGTTGTTATCGAGATGAATCCGCGTGTTTCTCGTTCGTCAGCGTTGGCATCCAAAGCGACCGGCTTCCCTATTGCCAAAGTAGCGGCCAAGCTGGCCGTCGGCTATACCCTCGATGAGTTGCAAAATGAGATTACCGGTGGGCGTACCCCTGCCTCATTTGAGCCCTCCATCGATTATGTTGTCACCAAGATACCTCGCTTCACCTTTGAGAAGTTTCCCCAGGCTAATGATCGCCTGACCACCCAGATGAAGTCTGTGGGTGAAGTGATGGCAATCGGTCGTACTCAGCAGGAGTCATTGCAGAAAGCCTTGCGTGGTCTGGAAGTGGGTGCAACCGGACTTGATCCAATCATCGATTTGAATGCTGAAGATGCACGCACAGATCTGATTCGTGAACTTCAGCAGCCGGGTAGTGAGCGTATCTGGTACATAGGCGATGCCTTCCGCATGGGTATGAGCGTTGATGAGATCTATGCTTTTTCAGGTGTCGACCCCTGGTTCCTGGTGCAGATCGAAGATCTGATCAAGGATGAGCAACTTGTATCGCAGATGGCCTTGTCAGATCTGACTGCTGAGCAGATGTATCGCTTGAAGCGCAAAGGCTTTGCGGATGCGCGTCTGGCAACCCTGCTGGGGGTAAGCGAAAAGCAGCTGCGCAAACAGCGTCACGCATTTAATATTCGGCCGGTATATAAGCGGGTTGATACCTGTGCAGCCGAATTCTCGACCGATACGGCGTATATGTACTCAACCTATGAAGAAGAGTGCGAGGCTAATCCGAGCAGTCGTGAAAAAATCATGGTTATCGGCGGTGGGCCTAACCGTATCGGCCAGGGTATCGAGTTTGATTATTGTTGTGTACATGCGGCCCTGGCTGCGCGTGAAGATGGTTATGAGACCATCATGGTTAACTGTAACCCGGAAACCGTATCAACCGACTATGATACATCGGATCGTCTCTACTTTGAGTCGATTACACTCGAAGATGTGTTGGAAATTGTTGCTGTTGAAAAGCCCAAAGGGGTGATTGTTCAGTACGGCGGCCAAACGCCGCTGAAGCTGGCTGTGGCATTGGAGCAGGCGGGTGTGCCCATTATTGGTACCTCACCGGAGTCGATTGACCGTGCCGAAGACCGTGAGCAGTTCCAGCAAATGCTGATGCGTCTGGGGTTGAAACAACCCGAAAATGCGACTGTCAGAAGTCTTGAAGAAGCCATTATCGAAGCGGCTAAAATTGGCTATCCGCTGGTCGTGCGCCCTTCCTATGTTCTGGGTGGTCGGGCTATGGAAATAGTCTATAAGGAATCCGAGCTGCGTCAGTACATGCAGTCTGCCGTTAAAGTTTCCAATGATGCACCGGTGCTGCTGGATCACTTCCTGAACGCGGCGGTTGAAGTTGATATTGATGCGGTATGCGATGGTGAAATTGTTGTAATCGGCGCCATTATGCAGCATATCGAGCAAGCTGGCGTTCACTCGGGTGATTCCGCCTGTTCATTGCCACCCTATAGTCTTGCGGCTGATGTTCAGGATGCGATGCGTGAAATGGTCCGTAAGATGGCACTGGAATTAGGTGTTATTGGCTTGATGAATGTGCAGTTGGCCTATCAGGATGGCGAAATATATGTCATCGAAGTCAACCCGCGTGCTTCACGCACAGTACCCTTCGTTTCCAAGTGCATCGGTGTTTCTCTGGCAAAAATTGCCGCATTGGTGATGACTGGCCGGTCCTTGACTGAGCTTGGCTTTACTGAGGAAATCGTTCCAAAATTCTTCAGTGTTAAAGAAGCTGTGTTCCCATTCAACAAGTTTCCGGGTGTTGATCCGATCCTTGGCCCTGAAATGAAGTCTACAGGCGAAGTGATGGGTGTGGGTGAGAGCTTTGGCGAAGCCTTCATGAAAGCGCAACTGGGTGCCGGTGAAAAAATGCCGTCTAAAGGCAAGGCGTTTATTTCAGTTCGTGATGTTGATAAACCCGGTGTGATTAGTGTTGCCCGTGATCTGGCTGAATTGGGCTTTACGATCGTGGCGACATCTGGAACAGCTGTGCTACTCGAAGATAATGGGCTGAAGATTGAGCGTATTAATAAAGTGATGGAAGGACGTCCGAATATCGTCGATGTGATGAAAAATGGCGAAATTGCCTATGTCATCAATACCACTGAAGGACGAAAAGCTATTGCTGACTCGGCTGCTATACGTCGTACGGCACTTCAGCACAAAGTGCCATACACAACCACGCTGGCGGGTGCAGTTGCGATTACCGAAGCACTCAAGTTTGGTAAAGAAAAAGTAGTACGTCGTCTACAGGATTTACACAAAGGAGACTTCTCATGAGCCGTGTGCCTATGACTGTGGGTGGTGAAGCGACCCTGAGACAAGAGCTGGAAAGGCTGAAAACCAAAGATCGTCCCAAGGTGATTGCTGATATTGCTGAAGCACGCGCCCATGGGGATCTGAAAGAAAATGCTGAATACCATGCCGCACGTGAGCAGCAAGGCTTTATTGAGGGTCGTATCCGCGAGTTGGAATACAAACTTTCACAAGCGCAGATCATTGATGTTAGCAAGATCCCTCACACAGGTAAGGTCATTTTTGGTGTGACGGTTGAACTGATTAATCTGGATACGGATGAAACTGTGCGTTATCAGATTGTGGGTGATGATGAAGCTGATATAAAGGCACGCAAAATATCGGTTAATTCTCCAATCGCCCGAAGCCTGATAGGTAAAGAGGAGGGAGATATCGCTGCTGTTAATACGCCGAGTGGCGTTTCAGAGTACGAAATTACTGAGGTGCTTCACGCAAGCTGAACCCGATAGAAAAAAGGCCACCTCCGTGATAGCGAAGGTGGCCTTTGCTTATTTGTTACCTGGTAAAAAGTGACTAAATGTTGCAGCCGGTCTGTTATTTCAGGCGCTGTAGATTGGATAACTTTGGATTAGGGTTATCTGACTTGCGGTAAAGCAGTGCGATATTGCCAATCTCCTGGACCAGGGTCGCTTCAACGATCTGACAGAGTTCTTTGATCAGGTCGCGCTTCAGTTGGCGATCACCGACAGTGACTTTGACCTTGATCAATTCATGATCTGCGAGTGCCCGATCGGTTTCCAGTTGAATGTTTTCGCTTAGACCATTGCCCGCTACCATAATGATGGGATTTAGCTGGTGGCCCAAAGTACGCAGGTGCTTTTTTTGCTCGGTTGTTAAGCTCATACTAGAATATGTGCCTCGTGGGTTTTCGGGAGGCATGTTGCCTGTTGATTTAGGCTGATTTTACATCACTGAACCGGCGCTGAGTAGCAAAGAATGGCGATCTGCTGTAAAAGGAGTTCAGATAATGGGTGCTGATGTGAATAGCAGGGAACATTATAGCCATTCCTATATCAAACGAAGGTGGTTTGATCGCTCTGCTGATTGAGAGCGTAAAACATGACTGAATGTTAGCGAAGCGACAAAGTCTGAGTTTAGATGAGGGTATATTTGTAAGCTATAGGCTATCAACGCGATTAATAAATCTATAGGTAAAGATTCAGGCAGAGAGCTTTAGCTGTGGTATCATGACCGGCCGGTCATAAAGTTAAGTAGAACTGAGGGTGGACCTTTGAACGATATGGCAAAAAATTTAGTATTGTGGCTCGTAATAGCGGCAGTACTGTTAACTATTTTCAATAATTTCAACACTGAGCCTGAGCTTGGCAAGTTGTCATATTCCGAATTTGTCGAAGAGGTGCAGGCAGGTCGTGTCTCCAAAGTTCTTATCGACGGATTCACGATTACTGGACAGCGACAAACGGGTGAAAGCTTTACCACCATCCGTCCTGCTGTACAGGATCCTAAGCTGATTGATGATCTGCTCTCCAATAATGTTTTGATTGAAGGCAAACAGCCCGAAGGACAGAGCATCTGGAGTCAGTTACTGGTTGCGGCCTTCCCGATTCTCATCATCATTGCTATTTTTATGTTCTTCATGCGCCAAATGCAAGGTGGTACCGGCGGCAAGGGTGGTCCTATGTCCTTTGGTAAATCCAAAGCACGTATGATGAGTGAAGATCAGATTAAGACCACGTTTGATGATGTTGCAGGTGTCGAAGAAGCCAAAGAAGAAGTGGCTGAGTTGGTCGACTACTTGCGTGATCCAGGGAAGTTCCAGCGCCTGGGTGGACATATTCCCCGTGGTGTTCTGATGGCCGGGTCGCCTGGTACAGGTAAAACGCTGTTGGCGAAGGCTATTGCCGGTGAAGCCAAAGTGCCATTTTTCAGCATTTCCGGTTCTGATTTTGTGGAAATGTTTGTTGGTGTGGGTGCGTCCCGCGTACGTGATATGTTTGATCAGGCAAAAAAACATGCCCCTTGTATTATCTTTATTGATGAAATAGATGCTGTCGGTCGTAGTCGTGGTGTTGGACTGGGTGGCGGTAATGATGAGCGTGAGCAGACATTGAACCAATTATTGGTTGAGATGGATGGCTTTGAAGGAACCGAAGGCGTTATCGTGATCGCGGCGACTAACCGTCCTGACGTGCTTGATCCAGCGCTGTTGCGTCCAGGTCGCTTTGACCGTCAGGTACATGTCGGTTTGCCGGATATTCGTGGTCGTGATCAGATCCTTAAAGTACATATGCGTAAAGTACCATTGGGTGATGATGTTCGCTCCGATCTTATTGCACGTGGTACCCCGGGCTTCTCTGGTGCCGATCTGGCTAACCTTGTCAATGAAGCCGCTTTGTTTGCAGCGCGTTTCGGTAAGCGCGTGGTAGGCATGGACGAGTTCGAAAAGGCTAAAGACAAAATTATGATGGGTGCTGAGCGCCGCTCCATGGTTATGTCTTATAAAGAGCGCCTGAATACTGCCTACCATGAGTCCGGTCATGCGATAGTTGGTCGTTTGATGCCTGAGCATGATCCAGTATATAAAGTATCTATTATTCCACGTGGACGGGCGTTGGGTGTGACCATGTTCTTGCCTGCTGAGGATCGTTATAGCCACAGCCGTCAGGGGATCATTTCTCAGATCTGTTCGCTATATGGTGGACGTATTGCCGAGGAAATGACCCTGGGTAAAGACGGTGTGACAACAGGTGCATCTAATGATATTCAGCGTGCTACGATGCTGGCTCGTAATATGGTTACCAAGTGGGGCTTAAGTGAGACCTTGGGGCCATTGCTCTATGCCGAAGAAGATGATGATCCGTTTGGCCGTGGTGCCGGCGGTGGTGCGAAAGCCAAGTCAGAGGAAACCCAGCGTGCCATTGATGCTGAAGTGAAGCAGATTATTGAAGACTGCTATGCTAAAGCCTATAAAATTCTGACAGAAAATCGTGATATTCTGGATTCAATGACTGAAGCGCTGATCAAGTATGAAACTATCGGTTCCACGCAGTTGGATGAATTGATGGAGCGGCAGCCAGTGAGTGCTCCTGAAGGTTGGCAGGAGCCTGGTGAAGACACTGTTGAAAACAAACCAGTAGCGTCTTCTTCGGCTGTAGCCGATGCTGATATGCCTGATGCCGGTGAGGGTGAATCAACTGATGCTGAAGGCGGTAGTTCGGATACTGCTAATCCTAATCCTTGGGTTGAGCCAGGTGGCGATGATAAGGATGCCCCCGATCAACGCTGATTAAGTCAGTGCTACAGATAGAATAAGCCGGCCATGTGCCGGCTTTTTAATAGATACCGTGGATGCCTGGATGTGCAAATGCGGTGATCAGTACTAGTTAGGTTAGGGCTTGGATATGTTAGTAAAAACCCTGCGCTGTGGTCAGCGTACACTTGATATTTCGCGACCTGTTGTTATGGGGGTGCTAAATGTGACGCCGGACTCCTTTTCTGATGGCGGTAAATATTATCGACAGAGCCAGTTATCGATTGATGTGGTTTTGCGTCAAGCGGAAAGTATGCTGTTGTCCGGCGCTGGTGTGCTGGATGTGGGTGGCGAGTCAACCCGGCCGGGTGCCGCCCCAGTAACAGTGGCAGAGGAAATGGATCGTGTGCTACCGGTTATCGAACAACTGAATCAACAATTTGATGTAGTAATCTCTCTGGATAGCAGTCAGCCGCAGGTGATAGAGGCGGCGAGCAAGCTTGGCCTTGGTCTGATTAATGACGTGCGCTCTTTAAGCCTCCCTGGTGCACTGGAAGTGGCCGCTAAGGCTGAGCTGCCTGTGTGTTTGATGCATATGCAGGGGGAGAGTCCCGCTACTATGCAGCTTAAGCCAGAGTATGACAATGTTGTTAAGGATGTGTTGGGCTTTCTGCAGCAGCAGGTCACGCGTTGCCTGGATGCCGGTATTGCCGCAGATCAAATTCTGCTGGATCCAGGCTTTGGTTTTGGTAAAAGCCTGAGGCATAATCTCACCTTGTTAAATCGGCTGGACCAAATAGTGGACTTGGGATTTCCGGTGTTAAGTGGTACATCGCGCAAAACAATGCTGGGCCAGATTACGGGTAGGGATGTGGGTCAGCGTTTAGCCGGGAGTTTGGCTACTGCACTGCTTGCAGCTCAGAAGGGTGCGGCATTGATACGTGTACATGATGTTGCAGAAACTGTCGATGCATTGAATGTGCTTGAAGCCGTTTGTCAGGAAAGCTGGGAGATATAGTTTGACACGTAAATATTTTGGAACTGATGGTATCCGGGGTGAAGTTGGCATTTTTCCGATAACGCCAGATTTTGTGCTTAAGCTGGGTTGGGCGGCTGGTTGTGTATTTGCCCGTGAAGGACATAGCAAAATTATAATCGGCAAGGATACGCGTATTTCCGGTTACATGTTTGAGTCAGCGCTTGAGGCAGGCTTGTCTGCAGCAGGCGTTGATGTGCTGCTGACGGGCCCTATGCCGACACCGGCTATCGCTTATTTAACCCGTACCTTCAGGGCTGATGCGGGCATTGTGATCAGTGCCTCACATAATCCGTACCAGGATAATGGTATCAAGTTTTTTTCTGCCAAGGGTACCAAGTTGCCCGACGAAGTTGAACTGGCCATCGAGGCTCAGATGGACTTGTCCATGACAACCGTTCCTTCAGGGCAGTTGGGTAAAGTTCGGCGGGTTGAAGATGCATCTGGACGCTATATTGAATACTGCAAGGGAACAGTAAATGGAAATTTAAAGCTTAAAGGGTTACGAGTTGTACTCGATTGTGCCAATGGTGCTACTTATCATGTGGCTCCCTGTGTATTTCAGGAGCTGGGTGCGGAGGTGATAGAAATCGCGTCGGCACCCGATGGATTGAATATTAATGAGGGCTCCGGTGCTACGGATGTTACTAGTCTTAGAAAAGTTGTTCAGGCTGAAGAGGCTGATCTGGGGATCGCCTTGGATGGTGATGGCGACCGGTTGATTATGGTGGATCATAATGGCACGGTCGTTGATGGTGATGAGCTACTGTATATCATTGCCAAGGCTATGCATGATCAGGGTATTCTGGCAGGTGGTGTGGTAGGTACCCTGATGTCAAATTTTGGCCTTGAGCAGGCATTTAAGCGTGAAAGAATTCCTTTTGTGCGAGCCAAGGTCGGTGACCGCTATGTTATGGAGCAGCTTCATTCCAGGGGTTGGGATCTGGGTGGCGAGAGTTCAGGGCATATCGTCTGCAAGCAAGTGAGCTCGACAGGAGATGGGATAGTGGCCGCCTTGCAGGTTCTCAAAGCTATGTCTGATGCAGGGGCTTCACTGGCTGAGTTGAAAAAAGGTGTGGTTAAGTTGCCTCAGAAGATGATTAATGTCGCCGTGCCGAAGGGGGTTGATCCACTTGGTGTGGCTGCTGTTCAAGCTGCTGTTGCTGAGGCCGAGGCTAAGCTGGGTGATACCGGGCGTGTGCTGTTACGTCCATCCGGAACGGAACCTTTGGTGAGGGTGATGGTGGAGGGAGAAAATTCGACCCTGGTAAAGGCCCTTTGTGGCTCGTTGGCAGAGGCGGTGGAAAAAGCGTTATCTAGTCTTGTATCCTGATTCCAACTCAGTTAAGATTTGCGCCTCTTTTATCAGGAGTGATATCAATGCGTAAAGCACTGGTAGCAGGAAACTGGAAAATGCACGGGCGAATTGAACAGAATAAACTTCTGCTTGATGGGCTTTTAACTCAGTTGTCCGGGCTTCCTGAAGCTGATATTGACGTGGTGATTTGTCCACCGCTGGTATATCTTGCGCAGATAGAGGCCCTGATTAAAGGCAGTAGTGTTGCCCTTGGCTCGCAGGATGTTTCCAGATTTTCCAGCGATGGCGCTCATACTGGTGAATCTTCTGCTGAAATGTTAGCTGATCTTGGCGTTCGTTATGTGATTGTTGGTCACTCTGAACGTCGAAGCGAACATGACGAGACTGATGATCAGGTAGCAACCAAGGTGGTTAATGCGTTAGCCCTTGAATTAACGCCGATTGTTTGTGTTGGAGAAACGCTTGAACAGCGTGAAGCTGATCAGGTTGCCGATGTGATCAGTAGGCAGCTTAAGGGTGCAATAAGTTCTCTGCGGCGATCTGAAGCAGAAAGGCTTGTAATTGCCTACGAGCCTGTCTGGGCAATTGGTACGGGTAAAACGGCAACGCCTGAGCAAGCTCAGGAAGTACATGCATTTATTCGACAGTATCTGACATCGGTATTCGATGAGGAGCTCTCGCAGGGCGTTACGCTCTTGTATGGTGGTAGTGTTAACTCTACCAATGCTGCGGTTTTGTTTGAGCAGGTTGATATAGATGGCGGCCTGATTGGCGGTGCGTCGTTAAAGTCTGATGAATTTACTGCTATTTGTCGCGCTGCGGCACTTAGCACAATAAATGGTTGATATAATGGAAACACTGGTTCTGATCGTTCACGTATTGCTGGCAGCGGCTATTATTGGCTTGGTGTTACTGCAGCAGGGCAAAGGCGCAGAAGCGGGTGCTTCCTTCGGTGCGGGAGCCTCCCAGACTGTGTTTGGCAGTACCGGCAATTCTGGATTTATGGTCAAGATTACAGCGCTGGTAGCAGCTGTTTTGTTTGCGACCAGTTTTGCGCTTGCCTACTTCGCTAAAGAGCGTGCCTCTAATGTGAACGATGCAGGTATTCCGTCAATGCAGGTTATTGAATCTGCAGCAGAGCGGGCTGAAGAGCTTCCTGCACTTGAAGTGCCGAGTTCATCTGGCGCAGCTTCTTCAAGTGATATTCCAACAGCCGAGTAAATCGGTCTGCTTGGGTAACGTTTTAGCCGACGTGGTGAAATTGGTAGACACGCCATCTTGAGGGGGTGGTGAGCTATGCTCGTGCCGGTTCGAGTCCGGCCGTCGGCACCATGTTTTACAGTTTGATGCGGGGTGGAGCAGTCTGGTAGCTCGTCGGGCTCATAACCCGAAGGTCATAGGTTCAAATCCTGTCCCCGCTACCATTTAAGAAACCAGTTGGTAGCAGCTGGTTTTTTTATACACATTTCTTATGCGCTACAGCTCCTAGAGCAAGTCATCATTCGTCATGTCGCCGTTTTAAATTATCCTTCCAATGAATTTTTTTCTTAGCCGTATTGCCACAAGCTGCGCGGCTTAGGGCATTGTAACCCTAGGAATTGGAGCTGTTTTTCCCAAAAAAAATGGTGTGCGGGTTTTACATCCTTATCTGAATCGGTTATACCTAATTCCAAGAAAAATAATTACAGGCCTTGTTGGGTGGCTGTTATCCCAGATAGGTCATCTGCCCCGCCTGATTGACGGGAGGATAATTTCCGATGGAAAAGCCGATTGGCGCTGATTCAGAAAAGAAAAAATCCTTCGTAGTTTTCGATAGTGTTCAGAAGACTTACGATGGTGAAACGCTGGTAGTTAAAAATTTTAACCTCGATATGGATCAGGGTGAATTTATCACGCTGTTAGGCCCATCTGGGTCGGGTAAAACCACCTGCTTGATGATGATGGCGGGTTTTGAGGTTCCTACGCATGGGCAAATTCTGCTGGATGGCACGCCCATCACGCGGCTGCCGCCACACAAGCGTGGTATAGGCATGGTGTTTCAGAACTATGCACTATTTCCCCACATGACTGTTGCGGAAAATCTCGCCTTTCCGCTACAAGTTCGCAATATTCCCAAATCTACCGTTGAAGAAAAAGTTAAACGTGCGCTAGCGATGGTTAAGCTGGAAAGCTTTGGTGATCGACGACCTGCTCAGCTCTCCGGTGGGCAGCAGCAGCGTGTTGCAGTGGCGCGTTCTCTGGTGTTTGAGCCAGCTTTGGTTTTGATGGATGAGCCTCTGGGTGCACTGGATAAAAACTTGCGAGAAGAGATGCAGTTTGAAATCAAATACCTGCATGAGGACCTGGGGATCAGTATGATCTACGTGACGCATGATCAAACAGAAGCCTTGACCATGTCTGATCGTATCGCTGTGTTTGATGATGGCATTGTGCAGCAACTGGCAACGCCAGAAGATTTGTATGAAAGTCCTGAAAATGCATTCGTCGCCAGCTTTATTGGTGAGAATAATGCGTTTGTTGGAGAAGTGCTGGAACTGACGGATGAGCAGGCAGATGTGCGTTTACCAACCGGTGAAGTCGTGCATTCGTTGCCTGTAAATGTTGCAGGCAAGGGTAAGCAGAGTACGCTGTCTCTGCGTCCTGAGCGCGTGTGTATTAATCCGGAACCTGGCTCTGTTCCCAATATCCTTGATGCTAAAGTCAGGGAAGTTATCTATATGGGTGATCATCTCAGAACCCGGTTTGAAGTGGCAGGTAACAACGAGTTTATCGTAAAAACACCAAATTCATCTGCTGTCCATCGTTATACGGCTGGCGATAAGATCACCGTAGGCTGGACCGTCAGTGATTGTCGCGCACTTGATGCGTAAATAATAACAACAGGCTTATTGCCCACTAATAAATCTGAATGCTGGAGTTACAAATGACTAGAACTTTTCGTAAATCCGCTCTGACAGCCGCTGTGATGCTATCAACAGCCACTGTTATTTCGACAGCCCATGCCCAAGAGGATCTTAATGTAGTGTCATGGGGTGGTGCTTATACCATGAGCCAGGAGGAGGCCTACTCTAAACCCTGGACAGAAAAAACCGGTCAGCGCATCGTTAATATCGACCGTTCTGCAACTGGCCTGGCAGGTCTGCGCGCGCAAGTTGAAGCTGGAAATGTCACCTGGGATTTGGTGGATATGCTTCCTGCTGATGCCAAAATAGCCTGTGCTGAAGGTCTGATTGAAATACTGGATCATGATGAGCTGCTGGCACCTGCGCCAGATGGTACGCTACCCAGTGAAGACTTTATTCCAGGTGCGCTAGACGAGTGCTTTGTAGCGACTATCGTTTACTCCAATATTGTTGCATTCAATACTGAAATGTTCCCGGAAGATAACAAGCCTTCAACCATCGCAGATGTGTTTGATCTGGAAAACTTCCCTGGTAAACGCTCGCTGCAACGTCGTCCGATCAATAACCTGGAATGGGCGTTGATTGCTGATGGTGTACCGCATGAAGAGGTTTATGATCTGCTGACAACTAATGAAGGGGTAGAGCGTGCTTTGGCCAAGCTGGATACCATCAAGGATGAAGTGATCTGGTGGTCTGAAGGGGCTCAGCCGCCACAGCTATTGGCTGACCAGGAAGTTGCATTCGCTTCTGCCTACAATGGCCGTATTTTCTCTGCACAGGTTAATGAAGAGCAGCCTTTCGAAATCATCTGGGATGCTCAGGTGTTTGAGCTGGATGGTTGGGTAGTGCCAAGAGGGAAAATGGATGCTGCCAAAGACTTCCTGCGTTTTTCTACTGAGTCAGAGCAGAATGCAGCGCAGGCCAGTTATATTTCCTATGGTCCAGCGCGTAAGAGTGGTGCAGCTTTAGTCGGCGATCATATTCCGACGGGTATAGATATGACTCCTCATATGCCAACTTATGAACCCAACTTCGCTACGGCTTTGCCGAAGAATGATGAATTCTGGGCTGACTATCAGGATGAGTTGAATGAGCGCTTCGATGCCTGGCTCGCACAGTAATCCATCCGGGAACGGTGACAACGGTGCTTCGGCACCGTTGGTCGCTGCCGATGGTCGTCCGCTTAAAACGAGCCTCAGGCGGGCGTTGTTCAAGAACAAGTTGCGCGCAATCCTATTAGTTGCGCCGTTAATGATATTTTTGCTGGTTGCTTTCATTTTACCTATTTTCAGCATGTTGACACGCAGTGTTGAAAGTAATGAAGTCGCCACTATCATGCCGACTACGTCCTCTGCTTTGCGGAGTTGGGACGGTGAAGGATTACCCGATGAATCCGTTTATGCGGCGCTAGCGCATGATCTTAAAGAGGGTCAGCGCAACCGAAATCTGGGGCGGGTTGCCAGTCGATTGAATTACGAATACTCCGGTATGCGTTCTACCATTACCGGCACAGCCAGGCGTATTACCAGGGTCGAGAACCCTGATTCCTGGAAAGACACGCTGATAGATGCACACCGTAATTGGGAAGAGACCAATGTGTGGCGCGTAATCAAACGTGAATCCAGTGGATATACCCTAAGCTATTATCTGGCAGCGATGGATATGCGTTATGACGCTGATGGCAGTATTGTTCGTCAGCCAGAGTCTCGGCGAGTCTATGTTGACTTGATGATCAAGACAATTTGGATGAGTCTGCTGATCACTTTCTTGTGCTTTCTGCTCGGTTATCCGGTTGCTTTTCTATTGGCCAGTTTGCCTATGCGGACATCCAGCTTGCTGATGATGCTGGTGCTTTTGCCTTTCTGGACATCGTTGTTGGTGCGAACGACTACCTGGATAGCGATATTACAGAGCCAGGGTATATTGAATAATATGCTGGTCTCAATGGGTATTATCGATGATCAATCGCGTTTGCAGATGATCTATAACGAGATAGGCACGATCGTTGCAATGACGCATATTCTGCTGCCATTCATGATCTTGCCGCTCTATTCAGTGATGAAGAGTATTTCGCCTTCATACATGCGCGCGGCGCGGTCGATGGGAGCAACTGGCTTCACAGCCTTCCGGCGGGTGTATTTTCCGCAGACCTTGCCTGGCATAGGTGCGGGTGCCATTCTGGTGTTTATTTTAGCGATAGGTTACTACATTACCCCCGCGCTTGTGGGTGGTGAGTCAGGTCGCTTTATCACTAACTTTATCGCTTATCACATGCAGGTTTCCCTCAACTGGGGGCTGGCGGCAGCGATTGCATCTTTGTTGTTGGGGCTGGTTATCGCCCTGTATCTGATCTACAACCGATTGGTCGGTTCAGATAATCTGAAGCTGGGATAAGGAGGAGCAAAACTTATGGCTGTACCTGCTTATGCAACGCCTTTTGAAAAGGCTTGGTATTACATCTTCAGAATTATCTGTGGTTTGATATTCTGTTTTTTGATTGGTCCATTGTTTGTGATAATTCCACTGAGTTTTAATGCTGAGCCTTACTTCTCTTTTACCCAGAAGATGCTCACATTGGATCCAGAGGGCTATTCATTGCGTTGGTATCAGGACTTCTTTACCTCAGAGGCCTGGTTGCATTCGATCAAGAACAGTATTCTCATTGCCATAGCCTCAACCATTCTGGCAACCGTATTGGGTACGATTGCGGCGCTGGGTTTATCCAGTCGCTTTATGCCCTATCGGTCGGTAGTGATGGCGGTGCTGATATCGCCAATGATCGTACCGGTGATAATTTCCGGTGCCGGTATGTTCTTCTTTTTCTCAGATGTAGGCTTGGCGCAAACCTACCTCGGGGTGATTTTGGCACATACGGCACTGGGTATCCCCTTTGTGGTGATTACGGTTACCGCCACCTTGACCGGTTTTGATCAAAGCCTGGTCCGGGCGGCAGCTTCGATGGGGGCAAACCCTACGACGACTTTTTTCAAAGTGATATTGCCCCTGGTGCTACCTGGGGTAATATCCGGCGCGTTGTTTGCTTTCGCAACCTCGTTTGATGAAGTTGTTGTGGTGTTGTTCATTTCCGGGCCGCAGCAATCCACCATGCCGATACAGATGTGGTCGGGTATCAGGGAATCTATCAGTCCAACTATTCTGGCCGTAGCTACGATTCTGGTACTCCTGTCGATAGCGATGCTGACAACGGTTGAGTTGTTGCGACGTCGTTCTGAAAGAATCAGAGGTATTTCGCCAGCTTGAGCCTAGATTGCCCGAACCTCCTGCGCAGAAGTGGCAAGAGGTTCGGTTCCTTCCTTTATATTAATATTTTTTTGATTGTCTTATCTGTGACTTACAAACATGGGTGTAAGTGAGCTGTGTTTTAATCTATACAGAAATCTTCAAATGGCAGATACTGTGTTATGTGCTTCTCAGAAATTCTAAATTGAATCTCGGAGATGTTAGCTCTGGTATAGGCTATTAACAGGTTATAAATGGAATTTTTTTCGCGCTCTCTAGTATTCGTGCTGCTCTATTACCTAATGTGGCATTTTGCCAGTCTGTTTGAAATAGCCCCTCATGTCAGTGCATTTTATCCTGCCGCTGGTGTCGTTTTATTGTTTGTATTTCATTATGGCGCGCGCTATATCCCTGTGGCCGCCTTGGCTATTATGCTGGGTGGTTTTCCCTATGATCAGTTCTGGGATTGGCAAATAGAAAATTTTGTCATGTCGATACGGCAGTTATTGGTTTACTCCGTTGCTGCACTAGTAGCTCGTCGTTTGACCGTTTTCTCATTGCCGGTTAAAACTATTCATGATGTCAGTGGGCTGATTTTAGTACTGACAGTCACTACACTGGCATCTTCTGCCATGGCAGTTGTTTCACTGAAATATTTTATGTCATTGCCGCCCGATGGAATGCCGTCGATATTTTTCAATTTCTGGATCGGCGATCTGGGTGGTGCTCTGATGTTTATGGCGGCCGCAACGTTATTTATTGATCTTTACGAAGGGCATCATGTCTATCGTGGTGATGTGTTTGAGCGGCGAGTGGCTTGGCCGTTAATGTTGCTGCTTTTAACCGCCTTAGTTGTTGTCGTATATTTTATGGTGATAGGTGTCGCGGATGTGGTCGGGCGCGTGGGTTATCTAATATTACTGCCAGTGGCCTGGGCGGCTACTGTCTATGGGATGCGCTTTGCGCTACTGACGTCTTTAGTAGTAAATCTATCGGCAGTAACGGCTTATATACTACTGGATCTGGATAATTACCCGGTAATGGATTTCCAGCTGTTATTTGTTGTAACTGTTATCATGTCAATGATTTTAGGTGCTTCATTAGAGGAGCGTGAACAGGCGCGTTTTGATGCAGCTCATGATCCTTTGACGCGGGTGATGAATCGACGAGCATTTTTTACTCAGGGCACCGCTTTGTTTGAACGCGCGCGCAGGCATGAGCGTGACTTAGCGCTGTTGATGGTTGATCTGGACTATTTCAAAACCGTCAATGATACCTGGGGCCATAAGTGTGGCGATCAAGTGCTGATGGCAGTGGCTGAATGCTGTCGTAATGCGTGTCGTCAGACAGATCTGCATGCTCGGTTAGGTGGCGAGGAATTTGTCTTGCTGTTGGATGATGCCGATACCAAACAGTCAGCTGTGGTCGCTGAACGCTTGCGTGGGTGTATTGAAAAGGTCATTGTGCCATTTACCAACCACACAATTACAGCGAGTATAGGTATTAGTCAGTTAACAGAGTCAACACTCTCACTGGAAGAGATGATGACTCAGGCGGATAAAGCTCTGTACGCGGCCAAGGCAGATGGACGAAATAATTTCAAATTATATGCTCAATTGACGGTGACTTGATTGTGATTCGATCTATATATTGTGACAAACCGCGTCAGTTGCTATAATAAATCAGTTTTTTACGAAGATGGCGCTCATTTCTGATATAACACAGTGCTGTGTAACTTCGTAGGCTGATGGTAAGTGCTGCTGTGGAATAGCGGTATCTATGGTCAGGTTTCAAACCATGAGCAGCGGTGTTATTGATACACAGCCCGTTCTGGATTAGGAAAAAGCCCCTCTATAGGGGCTTTTTCGTAGGTGAATCATGGCACTATGTCTTTCAGAAATGGGTCCGGTTGCGACCCATTTTTTGTTTGGCGTGGGTCAACTCGTAACAGCGCAGTCAATGCGATTTGTTACCGATAGTAGATGGGACGCCCCTGTCGCGGTGTCAGTAAGAGGTAAGTAGCGTGTCAGCTAAGATTAAGCAGCTGGAAAGTTTGATTAGACCTGCAATCAGTGCGCTGGGATTTGACCTGTGGGGGGTTGAATTTCGGTCAGCAGGAAAACAGAGCACTCTGAGAATTTATATAGATGGCCCGGAGGGTGTCACGGTGGATGACTGTGCCCGGGTTAGTCATCAGGTCAGTGGTATTCTTGACGTAGAAGATCCGATTGCAGAGCAATATCTGCTGGAAGTCTCCTCGCCAGGAATGGACAGGCCCCTATACACACTGGAGCAGTATCAGGCTCATTTGGGTCACCAGTTGGAAGTTCGTCTGCGAGTCCCTTTTGAAGGGCGTCGGCGCTTCAAAGGTGTACTGAATGGCGTTGAAGGTGATGAGATACTGCTAGTAGTGGATGATCATGAATACTTGTTGCCCCTTGATTTTATAGATCGGGCGCGACTGGTTCCGCAATTTTAAGCGTTTGTAAGGTTCAGGTGAGGCTGGGTAATGAATAAAGAGATTTTGCTGGTTGCTGAAGCAGTATCCAATGAAAAGGATGTGCCAAAGGCAGTTATATTTGAAGCGATTGAAGTGGCGCTGGCGACTGCAACCAAGAAACGTTACGACGAAGAAGCCGATATCCACGTGCAGATAGATCGCGCTACAGGTGATTATGATACCTTCCGTCGCTGGTTGGTTATGGATAATGAGGGCGTGCCTACATTGGGCACAGAACTGACGCTTCAGGAAGCGTTAGAACTTGATCCGGCACTGAAACCTGGCGATGTATACGAAGAGCAGGTCGAATCCGTTGCGTTTGGACGTATTGCTGCACAGACAGCCAAACAGGTCATCGTACAGAAAGTGCGTGAAGCTGAACGGGCTAAAGTGGTTGATCAATACCGTGATCGTCAAGGGGAATTGATTGCTGGCACCGTCAAAAAAGTGACACGTGACAATGTCATTATTGATCTGGGTAATAATGCTGAAGCCTTGTTGCCCCGTGAGCACCTGTTGCCGCGTGAAAGCTTTCGCATGGGTGATCGGGTACGTGCCGTGCTTGAAGAAGTACGCGCCGAAGGCCGTGGTCCACAATTGATTTTGAGCAGAACAGCACCTGCAATGTTGGTTGAGCTGTTCAGTCTTGAAGTGCCTGAAATTGCTGAAGAAGTGATTGAAATCAGAGCAGCTGCACGCGATCCTGGATCACGTGCCAAAATTGCGGTTAAAACCAATGATGGTCGTATCGATCCAGTCGGTGCCTGCGTAGGTATGCGTGGTTCACGTGTACAGGCGGTGACCAATGAGCTGGGTGGTGAACGTGTGGATATTGTCCTTTGGGATGATAATCCAGCGCAATTGGTCATCAATGCCATGGCGCCTGCAGAGGTTGCGTCTATCGTGATTGATGAAGATAGCCACTCTATGGATGTTGCTGTGGCAGAAGAGGCGCTGGCAATGGCAATCGGCCGTAATGGTCAGAATGTGCGTTTGGCCAGTGAAATGACTGGCTGGAAACTCAATGTGATGAGTGAAGCCGAGGCACAGGAAAAGCATCAGTCTGAAGTCGGCCGTGTGCTGGATCTGTTTATGGTACACCTGGATGTTGATGATGAGCTGGCGCAGATACTGGTCGAAGAAGGCTTTACTTCACTGGAAGAAGTGGCTTATGTGCCGGTTGATGAAATGCTTGAAATTGATGGTTTCGACGAAGAAATCGTTGAGTCGCTGCGAGCTAGAGCCAAAGATGCACTGCTCAATCTGGCGATCGCAAATGAAGAACAATTAGGGTCTACGGAACCTGCAGAAGATCTTTTGACCATGGAAGGCATGGATCGTGCGCTGGCTTATCAGCTAGCAGCGATTGGTGTCATTACTATGGAAGACCTGGCAGAGCAGTCCGTCGATGAATTAACAGAAATTGAGGGGCTGGATGAAGAACGGGCCGCTGCGCTGATAATGACTGCGCGCGCTCCATGGTTTTCAGAAAGTCAGTAACAGTCAACGGAGAAGAGGAACCCATTTATGGCAGAAGTAACCGTTAAACAACTTGCCGATGTGGTTGGTGTATCCGTTGAGCGTTTGCTCAATCAGATGCAGGATGCCGGAATCAAAGGTAAGTCAGAAACCTCAATGGTTTCTGAAACAGAGCGTCAGTCACTACTTACTCACCTGAAAAAATCACATGGTGATGAGGGTGCTGTGGCTGAACCCAGTCGAATTACGTTGAAACGCAAGACTACATCGCAGCTCAAAGTTGCCGGTGCTGCAGGCAAACGTAAAACAGTGAATGTTGAGGTACGTAAAAAACGTACTTATGTGAAGCGTGAAGGTTTGGACGAAGCCAGTAACAGTCCGGAAATTGAAGTTGCTGCTAATGAGGCTATAGCACAGCCAGATGTCGTTGCAGAAACGGGCGTCTCAGCTGAGCCGGTAGTGTCAAATGTTGAAGCGGTTGCTGAGGTGAAAGCCGCAGAGGCTGCGGATGCGAGTGTTGCTGATAAAGCAGAAGCAGCACCCGTGGCCCAGAAAGTGGCGGCGGCTACTACAGTGCCTGATATCGCGGTTGTGACTGAGCCGGTTGAAGAGAAAAAGGGGCCTGCTCGTACCAAAACCAAGGAAAATCGTCCTAAAGGTGGTGGCCGTCGCGATGAAGATGATTCTCCTCGTCGTGGTAAGCCGGCCGCAACCCGTAAGGGCCCTGGCCTGAATGAAGAAGGTCCGCGTGGAACACGCCGTCCGGGTAAAAGCCCGAAGCGTGCAATGGGACGCGGACGCGCCAGTGCAAACCAGCATGGTTTTGAAAAGCCGACTGCACCTGTAGTGCATGAAGTTAGTGTTCCTGAAAGCATCACTGTGGCAGATCTGGCTAAAAAAATGTCGATCAAGGCCGCTGAAGTCATCAAAGTGATGTTCAAGATGGGCGCTATGGCAACCATCAATCAGGTATTGGATCAGGACACCGCCGTGCTGGTGGTTGAGGAGATGGGCCACAAAGCCGTTCCTCTGCAGGAAAATGCCATTGAAGATGCTTTGCTTGAAGGCTTGCAACAGCACAAAGGAGAAGGCACTTCCCGTGCGCCAGTTGTTACGGTCATGGGTCATGTCGATCATGGTAAAACGTCATTGCTGGACTATATCCGTGAAGCCAAAGTGGCTGCGGGTGAATCGGGTGGTATTACCCAGCATATTGGTGCTTACCATGTTGAAACGGAAAACGGCATGGTGACTTTCCTGGACACTCCAGGACACGCCGCCTTTACCGCTATGCGTGCACGTGGTGCCAAACTGACGGATATCGTTATTCTGGTTGTTGCGGCTGATGATGGCGTGATGCCGCAGACGGAAGAAGCGGTTCAGCATTCCAAAGCGGCCGGTGTGCCGTTAGTTGTTGCTGTGAATAAAATTGATAAGCCCGAAGCTGATCCGGATCGCGTACGTAATGAGTTAGCGCAGCGCGATGTCATCTCTGAAGAGTGGGGCGGTGATGTGCAATTCGTGCATGTCTCAGCGAAAACTGGTGAAGGGATTGATGCGCTGCTGGATGCAGTGTTGCTACAGGCTGAAGTGCTTGAACTCAAGGCCGTTGCGGATATGCCCGCGTCAGGGGTAGTGGTTGAATCGCGTCTGGATAAAGGCCGTGGATCAGTATCTACCTTGTTGGTACAGAATGGTACGCTGCGCAAAGGTGATATCGTCCTGGCTGGTCTGCATTACGGTAAAGTTCGCGCCATGCTTGATGAAGCTGGACGTCCAGTAGAATCTGCTGGCCCGGCGATACCAGTTGAGATTTTGGGTCTTGATGGTACACCGGATGCCGGTGACGAGTTCACTGTGGTGTCTTCTGAGAAGAAAGCCCGTGAAGTGGCGATGTTCCGCCAGGGTAAATTCCGTGAAATTAAACTGGCCCGTCAGCAAAAATCCAAACTGGAAAATCTGTTTGAGAATATGCAAGCCGGTGAGGTTAAATCCCTGAACATTGTACTGAAAGCGGATGTTCGTGGTTCTCTGGAAGCGCTGACAAGCTCGCTGGAAGATCTGTCCACTGACGAAGTTAAAGTGAATATTGTTTCCAGTGGTATTGGCGGCTTCGGTGAGACTGATGCCAACCTGGCATTGGCTTCTTCTGCCATTATGATCGGCTTTAACGTACGTGCCGATAACCAGGCGAAAGCTATCGTTGAGCGTGAAGAGCTGGAACTGCGTTATTACAGCGTCATTTACGACATCATCAATGATGTTAAACAGGCGATGGTAGGGCTGTTGTCACCGGAATATCGTGAAGAAATTGTCGGTGTTGCAGAAGTGCGTGATGTGTTCCGTTCACCGAAGCTGGGTCAGATTGCCGGTTGTATGGTGACTGAGGGTACAGTGCACCGCAACAAGCGCATTCGTGTACTGCGTGACAACGTGGTCATTTACGAAGGTGAGCTGGAATCACTGCGTCGCTTTAAAGAAGTCGTGGCAGAAGTGCGTAATGGCATGGAGTGCGGCATCGGGGTGAAAAACTATAACGATGTTAAAGTCGGCGATCAGATCGAAGTCTTTGACACCATTGAAGTACAGCGCACGCTGTAATGGAGAGATATGGCTCGCGAGTTTAAACGAACCGATCGGGTAGCGGATCAGATCCAGCGGGATCTATCCATGCTGATTCAGCGTGAGATCAGGGATCCCCGCCTGGGTATGGTCACGGTCAGTTATGTCAAGGTCAGTAAAGACCTTGGCTATGCTGATACCTACGTTACCGTAATGCCGATAGGTGAGCAGGATGAAGAATCCGTGGTTCCTCAGTCTCTCGCTGTATTGAATAATGCGGCGGGTTTTTTGCGCAAGGAATTATCGCGTGGTATTAAGTTGCGCGTCATGCCACAGCTGCGTTTTCACTTTGATGAAAGCGTCGACCGCGGACGTCGTCTGCATAGCCTGATTGAACAGGCCTTTCAGCGGGAGCAAAAGCGCTCCGAGTCTGAGGAGTAAGGCGGCTTGGCGCGTAAACCTAAAGGTCGTGCGGTTGACGGGGTGTTCTTGCTGGATAAGCCCGCCGGGATGAGCTCGAATAAGGTATTGCAGAAAATCAAACACCTCTATGGTGCTGCCAAGGCTGGCCATACGGGTGCGTTGGATCCTCTGGCAACGGGGCTGCTGCCTATCTGTCTGGGAGAAGCGACCAAGTTTTCCCAGTACTTGCTGGATGCTGACAAAGCGTATCTGACTACCGCCAGATTAGGCGAAAAAACAGATACAGCCGATGCCGATGGTGAGGTGACAGAAACACGTCCCGTTCCTGATGATCTGACAGCCTCACAGGTTGAAGCCTTGTTGCAAGCACATTTTCAGGGTGAAATAGAGCAGGTACCACCGATCTATTCAGCGCTGAAAGTGCAAGGGCAGCCGATGTACAAGCTGGCCAGAAAAGGCATTCAGGTTGAGGTTAAGCCTCGCCAGGTGCGGATTGACAAAATCCGTTTGCTGGCGTTGCGTGATCAGGAGCTGGATCTTGAAATTCATTGCTCTAAAGGCACCTATATTCGTAGTATTGTGCAGGATCTTGGAGAGTTGCTTGGCTGTGGCGCACATGTTAGTCGACTGCGCCGCATTCGCACTGGGCAGTTTGATCAATCTCAAATGCTGTCTCTTGAGGCACTGGATGAGCAGATTAAAGCCTTACAGACGGATGATCCGCACTGCATACAAAATAGTCTGGATACGTTATTATTACCTCCTTGGAGCGCAATAGAATCCTTACCCGACTGTCACCTGACAGACGAGCAAGCAGTTGCGCTATTACAAGGGCGTACACTGGTTGATCTTGACTTGATACCTGCCTCTGAGTGGCGGGTATTTGAGCAGTCCAGTGGACGTTTTCTGGGTTTGGCAGAAACGGATTCAGAAGCGCGCCTGAAAGGTAAGCGTCTGGTTCGGACTGACACCCAATTGAATGATTAAACGGTTATAGCCATCGGGTTATAACTACTGACGCAGTACTGGAAATATGCCCGGCTCTGCGCGTCTATAAACCAGCAGCCTGTTGGCTGTGTGCATATTGTTAAAGGAGAAAAAAATGGCATTAGCAACAGAAAAGAAAGCCGAGATTGTCGCTGAATTCGGTCGTGGCACTGGCGATACCGGATCACCGGAAGTTCAGGTAGCCCTGCTGACAGCTAACATTACTGGCCTGCAGAGTCACTTCAAAGCGAACAAACAGGATCACCACTCACGTCGTGGTTTGATTCGCATGGTAAACCAGCGTCGTAAGCTGCTGGATTACCTGAAGCGCAAAGACGCTGATCGCTATCTTAAGCTGATCGCCCGTCTGGGTCTGCGTCGCTAAGCTAAGAGTTACCCGGGCCATACTTTGTATGGCCCTGTTTTTTTCAGCACTGTGAACATTGACAATCATCTAGCCCGTACTCAGCTGTACGTTGCATACAGCGTATAGCTGAGTACTGGCTCAAAGAATTGTATGATTGGTTTGCAGCACTGATACCTCAATACCTAATAGGAGAATATCGTGCAAGCGATTACCAAAACTTTTCAATTCGGTCAGCAGACCGTCACGCTTGAAACTGGACGCATTGCGCGCCAGGCCACCGGTGCCGTTATGGTTACTGTGGATGAAAAAACCCAGGTTCTGTGTACCGTTGTCGGTATGAAAGAGGCCAAACCTGGTCAGTCTTTTTTCCCGCTTACTGTGCACTATCAGGAAAAATACTATGCGGTTGGCCGCATTCCTGGAGGGTTCTTCAAGCGTGAAGCCCGTCCTACCGAGAAAGAAACGCTGACCTCTCGTCTGATTGACCGTCCAATTCGTCCGCTGTTTCCGAAAGGCTTCATGAATGAAGTCATGGTGATTTGTCAGGTTGTTTCGTCTGATAAAGGCACGGATCCAGATGTGGCGGCGATGATTGGTACCTCAGCGGCCCTGGCTATTTCAGGTATTCCTTTCCAGGGTCCGATTGGCGCCGCGCGTGTCGGCTTTAACGAAGAGCAGGGCTATCTTCTTAACCCGAACTACGCCACGCTAGCTACCTCTGAGCTGGATATGATGGTTGCCGGTACCGCTGATGCGGTACTGATGGTTGAATCTGAAGCCAAAGAGTTGACTGAAGATGAAATGCTGGGTGCTGTGTTGTATGCGCACCAGGAGATGCAGGTCGTTATTCAGGCGATCAATGAATTTGCCGCTGTTGCTGCTAAGCCTACCTGGGATTGGCAGCCAGTGGCTAAAGATGAGTCTTTGACTGCACAGGTAGAGCAGCTGTTGGGCTCTCGCTTGAGTGATGCTTACCAGGTGGCTGATAAAGCTCAGCGCCAGGACGCTGTACGTGCGCTGCGTGATGAAGTGGTTACTGCACTTGTAACCGGCGCCGATGACGCTCCGTCTGATGAAGATGTTAAAAAAGTCTTCGGTAGCATCGAAAAAGACACTGTCCGTGGTCGTATTCTGGATGGTCAGCCGCGTATTGATGGTCGTGATACCAAAACCGTACGCCCGATTGATGTTGAAATCGATGTACTGAAAAGCGTGCATGGCTCTTCACTGTTCACCCGTGGTGAAACCCAGGCGATCGTCACCTGTACCCTGGGTACCGCGCGTGACATGCAGATTATCGACGCCATTGAAGGTGAGCGCAAAGACAACTTTATGTTGCAATACAATTTCCCAGGCTACTCAGTAGGCGAAACCTCGCGCATGATGGGCCCAGGTCGTCGTGAAATCGGCCATGGTCGTCTGGCGCGTCGTGGTGTGCAGGCAATGCTGCCGACACTGGAAGAATTCCCTTACACCATTCGTGTGGTTTCCGAGATTACTGAATCCAACGGTTCCAGCTCTATGGCTTCTGTCTGTGGCGCTTCGCTGGCACTGATGGATGCCGGTGTGCCTCTGAAAGCACCTGTTGCCGGTATTGCCATGGGTCTGGTTAAAGAAGGCGATCGTTTTGCCATTCTGACCGATATTCTCGGTGATGAAGATCACCTGGGTGATATGGACTTTAAAGTAGCTGGTACTGAAAGTGGTGTTACGGCACTGCAGATGGATATCAAGATCACCGGTATTACCGAAGAAATCATGGAGATCGCTCTGGGTCAGGCCATGGATGCGCGCAAGCATATCCTGCGTGAAATGGCGAAAGTGATAGGCTACAGCCGTCCAGAACTGCCTGATAATGCACCAGCGATGACGCAGCTGAAAGTTAATCCAGAGAAAATCCGTGACGTGATCGGTAAAGGTGGTGCGACCATCCGTGCACTGACTGAAGAAACTGGCGCCTCCATCGATATCGAAGATGATGGCACTGTGCGTGTCTATGCTGACAACAAAGAAAATGCCAAAGCAGCTGTAGAGCGTATTCTGGCGATCACCGCTGAAGCCGAAGTTGGCAAAATCTACGAAGGTAAAGTTGTGCGTATCGAAGAGTTCGGTGCCTTTGTAAATATTCTGCCAGGTAAAGATGGTCTGGTGCATATTTCACAGATCGCCAACGAGCGCGTCAAAGCCGTTACTGATTATATCAAAATGGATGATGTGATTAAGGTTAAAGTACTGGATGTAGATGTTCGTGGACGTATCAAACTGTCCATGAAAGATATGGATGAAGATGAGTCTGTCAGCGCTTAAGCGCCGGCGACTATAATAAAAAAACCCGGGCAGCTAAGCTGCCCGGGTTTTTTTATGTACAGGATGTACGGTATGCCACGAGCGCATGGATGCGCAGGAGTGGCGCAGTCTATTGCTCTCCCTATTGCTCTTCTCGCATCACACTGAACACGCGAAAGCCAAATACAGTCAGCATGACCCCACCGAAGTCCACCAGTAAAGACAGCAGAGTGCCTGGAAGCGTTGATCCGAATAACTGCTGAATCAGCATCTGGAGCAGGAACAAGCAGAGGAAAATAATCACGAAGCCCTGCACCAGCATCCAAAAGTAGGGCTGCGTTTGTGACCAGCTTTGCTTCAGTGACTGAGTGGCACTTTTACCTTCGAGTACACAGACATAATCGGCAAAGGCCAGACGCACACCGACATAAACACCAGGAATGATCAGCATAATTAAGCCTAGTAACACGGCAAAGCCATTGAGTATGTAAGTCAGAAGTAAACGCCCCCAGCTAGTCATGCCCAGGCTGATGGCGCTCATGACGGTCAGGGGTTTGCCATCCAGAACCGACTGCATGTAGAAAATCGTGGCACCCCAGTAGAGTGGCAGCAGACATAGTTGCAGCAAGCCGAGTAACAAAAAGCTACCACTTGCAACGTCTTCACCGCTGGTTAGATCGCCCTGCAGAAAAAAACTCAACAGGCCAATCAGGGCCAAAAAAGGCAATTGAATGGCAGCCAGAGTCAGTAGATGTTGTCTGAAAAAGAAAAGCGACTGGCGAAGGTATTCGAACGTCATGACAAGTTCCTGTAGTGTCTGGGTTGACTCAAATGTATGAGCTTAAAATGTCCATTATCAGCCTGCAGGTGGATTTTACCAAAGTGTGAGGCCGCTTTGTGCTCCAGGGCAATATGTTTGTTGACCACAAAGAAGGCATGGCCTTCAGCTGATAGCAGGCGTGCCGCAGCGGCAACGAAGCGACTGGTTAAATCACTGTTGGTGGCAAAGCCGGAGTGAAACGGCGGGTTGCACAGGATCGTGTCAAATGGACCCTGCAGGGTATCGCCAGCATCGCTGGCAATGACGTCGGCCCTTAGGCCTTGCATATCGATATTGGCCTGGCAGGCCCGCAGAGCGGCAGCATTATTATCTGTGCAGGTGAGTAGTGTCTTCGTGCTGGCACTGCGTAGACTGAGATAGCCAAAGCCGCAACCCAAGTCCAATACACGACCGGAAAGTGGCAGTGGCTGATCAAGCAGTACCACTAACTCATCACACAGGAACGCGCTGCCTTGATCCACTTTTTGCCAGCCGTACAGACCGGGTTTGCTGATAAAACTGAAGCCAGTTCTATCGCTGAGCTGTCGCAACTGGGTGTACTGCTGATCATCCAGTTCAGGCGTGTTTGCCTGTGCATCATGGGTAATGCTGGTGAACCACAGGCCCGCATTGATTTTAGTTTCATTTAACTGGCCGCCCAGTCGTTCCCTGGCGCGTTTGCCGTAGCTGCGAATGCCTTCTGATTTATCCCCAATCAGTACTAACTCACCTTGATCATCCAGCAACTTAGCGGCCTGGTTGATTAAATAGTGAGCTAGCGGCTTTTCCTTGGGAATACGTAGTAATATTCGCGTAAGACTGCGAGGAGTAATGTGACTCGTGTCAAAATCACTAAAGCGACTGTGCCAGCCTGCCTGTTGCAGCTGCTGGAATAGATCAAATCGGTTAGTGATAACCTGAATCTGTGTCTGTGCGGCGGGCAGTGGCAGGCTGATATTTTCATCCACAAACCACAGACTGTTTTCAGGCGAGTTTTGCAGTGTCCTGAACATGAGTGAAGACGCTGGATCTACGTGCGCTCGGTTAGTCACGTTGGTGTGGCTCCCGCATAGACAGAATCGATTTCAGCCTGGGTTAAATCCCGGTATTCTCCAGGTGCCAGAGCGTCATCCAGTGTAATTTCACCTATCTGCTCTCGGTGCAATGCGACAACCCGATTATCAAGTGCTGCAAACATACGCTTAACCTGATGATAGCGCCCTTCTGTTAGCGTGATCAGTACTTCCGTATCGCTGATACGCTCAAGCTGGGCTGGTTTAGTACGTTGTTTTTCGCTCTTGAGCATTATTCCACGCTGCAACAGCATTTCGGCGTTAGCTTCCAGGGGCTCGGCAAGCCAGGTGCGGTAACGTTTTGGCAGTTTGTGTTTGGGAGACGTGATGCGGTGTGTCCACTGGCCATCATCGGTGAGCAGCAGTAGTCCGCTAGTGTCCAGATCCAGACGCCCGGCAATGAGTAATTTCTCTGCTGCAGGTAAATCTATTAATGTGAGGGCAGTGGCATGGACGGGATCATCATTAGAGCAGATATAGCCAACAGGTTTATGCAGCATTAAAAAACGCGGGCGGGGCTCTGAGAGTAACTGCCCATCCAGTACCACCTGATCATCTGAATTGATATGACGACCACTGTCACGCTCGAGTTGATCGTTGACCAGTACCCAGCCTGCATGTAGTTGCTTTTTAACCTCTTTTCGCGACATGCCGGTGGCTTGTGCCAAGTATTTATCCAGACGCATAACAGCTAACTCTTGCTAAAAGCGCCATTATAGCGCAAGCCGGGGCTGAGGTATTCCTTACAGTTTGTATCATGAAAACCCGGTGGCTTTAGGCTAAAATACAGATCTTACTAAAGCAATGCAGAGAGGCGTGTGTGAAGCTATTTGTCGATAACCTGACCCATGTAGATTTTTCCTACCTGCACCCGCAGCGGGGCTTGATGGGCGAATCCTGGGAAGTGCAACTGGTCCTGGAGGGCAAGTTGGATGAGCAGGGGATGATCTGTGATTTTGGTGTGGTAAAAAAACGCATCAAAACCTGGCTGGATACGCATGTCGACCATATGTTGGTGGTTGCTACTGGAATGAGTAGACTAAGTTGGCAGCAGTCGACAGGAGAAACACAAGTCGACTGGACCTATCCCACTGGAGAGCGTTTTGTTTGCAAGGCGCCGGATCAGGCGATTGCACTGATTCCTGTGATGGAAATACAGCAGCAAGCGGTCGCTAAATGGTGTGAAACGCAACTATTGGCGCTGTTCCCTGAGCAGGTTGAGTCTTTGGAGTTGCGCTTCGTGGCCGAAGCCATAGAAGGCGCTTTTTATCACTACAGTCATGGCTTGCAGCAGCATCGAGGTAATTGTCAGCGCATTGCTCATGGTCATCGTTCGCGGATGCAGGTCCGTGTTGATCAGAAACGTCGCCAGGATCTTGAGTTGTATTGGTCACAACAGTTTGAAGATATCTATTTAGGTACCCAAGCGCACTTGCTTAGCAGTGAAGATAATCATGCTCTGTTTGTCTATGAAGCACCACAGGGGCGATTTGAGCTATTACTGCCGATGCGTTGTTGTTACATGATGGAAACAGAAACGACGGTAGAGCAGATAGCTGATCATCTGGCTCAGGCGATTAAGTCAGAATATCCGGATTCGACGATTGAAGTGCGGGCTTATGAAGGGGTAGGTAAGGGCGCTATTGCTACAAAATAGCCTATGACCTCGCGGCATATAGCACCATGGACGACGCGTATGCAGTGTCCGTACATCCTGTACATAAAAGCCAGATCCGCTTGCATGGATCTGGCTTAATACTATCAGTAGCTAGGCGTTTGCTAGCTCAAGTGTTACTGGACTCAGTCGCGCTCAATTGCCAGCGCCGTACCCATACCACCACCGATGCAAAGTGTTGCCAGGGCTTTCTTGGCATCACGTTTGTTCATTTCGTGTACTAGCGACACGAAAATGCGGCAGCCGGACGCTCCAATAGGATGGCCTAAGGCAATGGCGCCACCGTTAACATTGACGATGTTGGTGTCCCAGCCCAGGTCTTTGTTCACCGACATGGCTTGTGCGGCAAAAGCTTCATTGGCTTCAACCAGCTCCAGATCGCTGACATTCCAGCCGGCCTTTTCCAGTGCTTTTTGAGTGGCGCAGATAGGGCCGGTACCCATAATAGCTGGATCCACACCAGCAGATGCATAGGCCTTGATACGAGCCAGAGGTTTCAGGCCCAGTTCAGCGGCTTTTTCAGCAGAGCAGACAATTACAGCGGCAGCACCATCGTTAATGGTTGAGCTGTTGCCCGCCGTTACTGTGCCATCTTTCTTGAAAGCTGGGCGCAGCTTGGCTAGTGCATCTGGCGTACAGCCGAAACGAGGCTGTTCGTCGGTATCAAAAACAACCGGGTCGCCTTTACGTTGCGGGATGGTGACGGGAATAATCTCATCTTTAAAGCGCCCGGAGGTGACAGCGGCTTCAGCTTTATTTTGAGAGGCGCTGGCAAATGCATCTTGCTCTTCACGGGTAAAACCGTACTTATCGACGATATTTTCGGTGGTAATGCCCATATGGTAATTGTTGAACGCATCCCACAAGCCATCGGTAATCATGGAATCAATCATCTTCCAGTCACCCATACGGGCGCCGTTGCGGGAGTTAGGCAGAAGGTGTGGAGACGAGGACATGTTCTCCTGTCCACCTGCAACGATCATATCGGCATCACCACAGCGTATGGCTTGTACCGCCATCTGGATCGCCTTGAGGCCGGAACCGCAAACCTTATTAATAGTGATTGCAGGGACTTCCTGAGGGATGCCTGCATGAATCAGCGCCTGGCGGGCTGGGTTTTGTCCACAACCTGCCGTAAGGACTTGCCCCATGATGACTTCATCGATGTTGGCAGCGTCTATAGCATGTTTTTCTAGTAAACCTTTGATGACGGTTGCACCTAATATAGCAGCAGGCTGGGACGCTAAGGCGCCATTAAATGTACCTACCGCTGTACGACCAGCAGCAACGATAACAACTTCACGCATAGGTATTCCTCATTGTTGTGACTTTGATGACATACTGTACCGATGATACGCCAGTAATGATGAATAGGGTATGACATCGGGGGACAAGCGCGGCTGAGCCGCATTCACGCAAGTGTAACTAATTCCTGATGTAAGGTGTCAGTAGGTTTTGAGTCTGCGTGAACAGGCTTGTTTCTGTCAAGCAGATAGAGCTTAGACCATTGTCTTGTTGGCGTTTCAATTCAGAGTTCCAGCTCAAGGTTGTCGATCAGTCTTGCTGGGCCCATCCAGGCAGCTGCCAGTATCACCAGAGTTGAATCGCTATCTGTTGCTGGTGCCAGGTCGCTGCGTCTGACAATACGAAAGTAGTCGCGGCGAAAGCCGGCGGCTTCTAGTCGTAGGGTGGCTTCGTGTTCCAGTTGGCTGAAATCCCGGCGTCCTTGTGTCAGCGCTTCTGCTGTTGTGCGAATGATGCGTTGCAGTGCAGGTGCCTGTTCAAGCTCCTGAGTAGAAAGATAACCGTTACGGGAGCTGAGAGCCAGACCCGAATCGGCACGTACAACGGGTACTGAGATAATTTCAGTGGCTATGCAAAGGTCACTGACCATTTTACGGATGATACGCAGCTGTTGATAATCTTTTTCACCAAATACGGCGATATCCGGCTGGACGATATTAAATAATTTACATACAACCGTGGTCACACCGCTGAAGTGGCCGGGTCGTGTTTCACCACAGTAGAGGTCAGATAGCACAGGCACTTCCACTCGGGTCTGGCTGTCACGGCCACGTGGGTAGATTTCCTGTTCAGTTGGTGCAAACAATAGATCACAGCCAGCTTCCTGGAGTTTGTTCTGGTCTTCAATCAGCGTACGAGGGTAGCTGCTGAGGTCTTCATTACGACCAAACTGCAAAGGGTTCACGAAAATGCTGGCAACCACGGTATCGGCGGCGGCGGCCGCTGTTTCAATCAGTCGAATGTGGCCGTCATGCAGGTTACCCATAGTGGGGACCAGGGCGACAGTGTTACCAGAATGGCGGCAGCTTCTCAGCTCATCACGCAGCCGGGCAATAGTATCAAACGTTCGCATGTGACTTAAAAACTCTCATCCTGATTGGGGAAGCTGCCGTCTTTTACCGCTTCATCATATCGACGTATAGCTGTCTCGATGCTGTCAGCATTAGCCATGAAATTTCGAGTGAAGCGAGGCTTGCGTCCGGTGGTAATGTTGAGCATGTCATGCAGCACCAGTACCTGTGCATCGGTATGCGGTCCAGCACCTATACCGATTACGGGAATGTCCACATTGCGAGTGATTTCTTCGGCCAGCAAGGTCGGTACACACTCTAGCAGTAATAAGCTGGCACCCGCTTCTTCGAGTAAGCGGGCGTCTTCAATCATCTGCTGCGCAGCGGCATGATCTTTACCCTGAACGCGATAGCCACCCAAGCGATTGACCGCCTGCGGCGTCAAACCCAGGTGAGCACAGACAGGAATGCCGCGCTCGGACAGTAGACTGATGCTTTCTGCCAGCCAGGCGCTGCCTTCCAGTTTGACCAGGTGTGCACCGGACTGCATCAGTTTTCCGGCACTTTGCATGCACTGCTCAACTGTGGCATAGCTCATAAAGGGCAAGTCAGCCATAATCATGGACCCCTGATTGCCCCGGGCTACTGCGGCGGTGTGGTAGATCATGTCCTCCAGGGTCACTGGCAGCGTGCTGTCGTGCCCCTGTAATACCATGCCCAGCGAGTCGCCAACCAGAATCATTTCAATACCGGCAGAGCTTACCAAGTGTGCAAAAGTTGCATCATAGGCGGTCAGTACCGAAAATTTACGGCCTTTCTGTTTGAGGCTTGTTAGTGTGTGAAGTGTGATGTTACTCATAGAGGGGTTCCAGACTAATTCGATCTGTCAGTAAGCGCTGTATTATAGCGGTAACTGTTCAAGAGTGCCCATTGGACAATCTGCTAGGTAGGGCATTAATTTGCTACCGTCCGGCAGAGTGAGATCCGACTCAAGGTCAGCCAATGGCCGCAATACAAAGTTGCGCTGTGTCATGTAAGGGTGTGGCACCTTCAGGCGCTCATTATTAATAGATTCATTGTTATAGAGTAGCAGGTCCAAGTCCAGGGTACGGGGTCCCCAGTGTTGAATACGTTTACGCTGATGCATCTGCTCCAGTTGTTGCAATGCATCCAACAGTTCAAGGGGCTGTAGTGAAGTTTTCAGTTCGGCAACGGCGTTTATATAATCAGGTTGGCCGGCAGGACCTACAGGTTCTGAGCGATACAACGCAGAGTGCCGTGTGACTCGGATCCCGGGAAGGTCGTTCAACTCGGTCAGCGCACTTCGAACCTGTTCAACCGGGTTGTTCAGATTGCTGCCAAGGCCAATAAAGCACCGTACCTCACTCATTGGGTTTGCTGCTCGGTTTACGACGTCTGCGGCGACGTTTGCGTGGTTGTTCATCAGCGGCTATGTCCGTGTTAAGTTCCCGACGCTGAACCTCATTACCCTTCTGATACTCTGTCCACCAGTGACCAAGTCCGTCCAGATCCTCGCCTGCTGATTCCCGCAGCAGAATCAGGTCATAAGCAGCTCTGAATCTGGGGTGTGCCATCAGTTGGTCAGCCTTTCTGCCTTGATGCCTTGGTAGACGGAGCTGCAGCTCCCATATTTCACGCATGGGTGCTGAAAAACGCCGAGGGATGGCGGTGGCTTTGACCTGGGCTGAAAGTACCTGGTTGGCGGCTTCATGCAACGCCTGCAGTGGCGGGAGATCGTCCTCGTCGAGAATCTCCAGGTAGCGCTGATAAAGCGGGTACCACAACAGGGCCGCAAACATAAAGGCCGGCGTTACACTTTTTCCCTGCTCCAGGCGTCTATCTGTATTCTTGAGTACATGTTGAATCAGTATTGGGGTCGGCCATTCCGGATTGTCCAGTATCTCTTGTGTTAACGGAAACAGGTAGCGGAACAGGTCGAAACGTTGCATCTGCCGATAGGCCGCCGCACCGTAGCCTGACTGAAGCAGCTTCAGCGCTTCATCAAATAAACGTGCCGGCGCTATGCGGCCCAGCAGTGGCGAGAGTTCGTGGATCGGTGCGGCTGTGGCAGGTTCTATGTCAAAATTCAGTTTGGCAGCAAAGCGTGCCGCCCGGAGCATTCTGACCGGATCTTCACGGTAACGCTGTGCCGGTTCGCCAATCATGCGAATGATGCGTTGCTGCAGATCCGGATAACCGTTGGCAAAATCATAAATGCTGTAATCGCGGGCGCAGTAGTAGAGTGCATTGACGGTAAAGTCACGGCGCAGTGCATCTTCTTCAATGTTGCCGTAGACATTATCTCTGAGGATCATGCCGCTAGCTGACTGACGCCCCTGTTCTCCGTCATCATTATCTTCACTGTCATGGCCAGCCCTGAAGGTTGCCACTTCGATCAGCTCGCGGCCAAAGCGGACATGCAGGAGCTTGAAGCGGCGACCAATGAGGCGGCCGCGGTGGAAAAGCTCAACCGCTTGTTCTGGGTGTGCTGAGGTAGCGACATCAAAATCTTTAGGTTTCTGTCCCAGTAATATGTCGCGGATACAGCCGCCGACCAAAAAGCAGTCATAACCGGCATCATGTAAACGGTAGACCACTTTCATGGCGTTATCGTCTAAGCGCTGTCGTGGAATACGGTGTTCTTTCTCTGGAATAATGCGCTTTTCGCCCAGCGGTAAGCGTGGGTAGCTTGTGGGCTCCTCTGCTTGAGCACTTTGAGTTTTGATGTTTGACTCTGCGACTGTCTTGTTGGGTGCTACTTGTTGTTTGTATCGTCTGTAAAGCACGATAGCAGTCAAAATTATTATAGCAATTACAGTAGCGATGATTAGCCATTGCTCTTGTGATAGTTCTTCAAACATCAGGTGTTATTCTTCCAGAGGTGACTTAAAATGGAAAATTTTGGCAGATGATACCAGTTTAGCGCGCAGGGGTGTTAGTTTAGCGGTGGGTATAAAGGAGTGGAGTGCTGAAAGCAGAGTGCAACAAAGCTTGTTTTTGTTTGAGCACTGTCCTGAGTGTTGTTGTCACTCTGCTATCAGCTAAGCCCCGTTGTTATTTTTATTCGAGGTTTTTAAGTATTTTCTCTTCCTGTCTGACGTTATTAGTTTTATTGGTGTCAGTATGAAACTTTTTTTATTTTTATTGCTTTATATAAAGCAGTAACTGTGCCAGTTTTTTTAATTTGTTGTTTTTATTGTGTTAGTTAAAAAATGTATGCTTTTTTGATCTGAACGCGCCCTTAGTTTGTTACCCTTCTGCACAACATATGTTACCTGCTTGTGTAGAAAGGTAACAGTTAAAAACCTACTGATTTCATATAGTTAGACTTTAGTATTAGGGTTGGGCTGTGTTTTTGGATTTTCGGGGTATGCCCAATTTTTGTCGCTTTTCCCAGAGGCATTTGCGGCTCACGCCTAGGCTTTTCGCCAGGTCAGTCTCATTCATGAGGTGCTGGTTTTCCAATACAAATTTAAGAAAATAATCATCCAGGGTGTGCTCAGCTTTATTGGGCTGGGCTGGTGTTGCTGTATGGGGTTCAGAGGGCGTTAAGGTCTGTTGCGTTGTGTCTAGTCCAAGTAGCTCCGGTGTTATCGTGTGGTTGTCAGCCAGAATAACGGCACGTTCAATGGCATTTTGTAGCTCCCTGACATTACCGGGCCAGGTGTGCTGTAGCATGGTCTGAACAGCTGCTGGACTGAAGCTCAGGCTAACATGGTGTTTGCTGCACTGCTCTTTTAAAAATACCTGTGAAAGCTCGATAATGTCTTCGCCACGCTCGCGCAGAGGAGGCATCTTCAGTTCCATGACATAGAGTCGGTAGTAGAGGTCTTCACGAAAGCGTCCTTCCTGAGCCAGGGTTTTTAAATCCCGGTGAGTTGCTGCAATTAAACGTACATCAACACGTTTTGCATGGACTGAACCCACTCGGCGGATTTCTCCCTCCTGCAGGAAGCGCAGCAAGCGCGCCTGAGCTTCAAGTGGCAGCTCGCCGATCTCATCCAGGAACAGAGTACCACCATCAGCGGCTTCAATCAGACCACTACGGGGGGTATCGGCCCCGGTGAACGCACCTTTCTCATGGCCGAACAACTCTGATTCAATCAATGTTTCCGGAATTGCCGCGCAGTTGACGCAGACCATGGGAGAGGCCGCTCTGGAGCTCTGTTGATGAATGCTTTTAGCAGCCAGCTCTTTGCCGGTCCCGGACTCACCTAGAATCAGCACTGTCGCATTGGTCGATGCTATTTTATTGATGCGCCGGATTAAGTCCTGAATTGGCTCACAGGAGCCATTCAGTAAGGGTTTGATTATATTCGGGGCAGGTGCTTCAGTCTCATCGGGTTGTATCAGCTTGGCGATAACCGCCAGCATCTCTTCGTGGCTGAAGGGTTTTGCTATATATTCCGCTGCACCCATTTTGATTGCATCAATAGCAGAACGCATGCTGGCGTAGCTAGTCATGATCAATACGGGCGTGGTTCCTGCGTGTGCAATTAAGTCGGTGCCCTGCGCGCCCGGGAGTCTCAGATCACTGATGATCAGATCATAGTGATGCTTGGCTGTCAGCGGGAGGGCTTCGGCGACACTGCCTGCATCGTCCACGGTATAGCTGTGCTTTTCCAGCAGACGTTTCAGTGCGGCGCGGATGACAAGTTCATCCTCAACAATCAGAATTCGGCTCATAATTGGACCTGTTACTCTAATCCCTGGCCGGTCGGAGAATCTGGTTCCGTCCAGGCGGGAAGCTGAATAATTACCTGAGTGCCTTTTTTCTGTTTTTTGTCGGCAGGACTGATGAACTCAATATTACCACAATGTTCAGTAATTATATTGTAGACCAGTGCTAATCCCAAGCCAGTTCCTTTGCCGGGTTCCTTGGTGGTGAAAAAAGGTTCGAAAATTCGCTCTTGCAGGTCGGGGCTTATGCCGCAGCCTTCATCAATAATGCTCAAGGCGACCCAGCTCTCTTCAGTTTTTGCTGTCACTCGGATGGTTGAGTAATCGGGAGACGCATCACAGGCATTATTCAATAAATTGACCAGCACCTGCAAAAGCAACTGATAGTCACCGGTGCAGTAGAGCGCAGGCTCCAGGTCGGTCAGTATATTGACTGAGCGGCGCGTTTCATCAAAGCGCATCAGGTCAATGGCTTCCTGAATACAGGCATTTAATGATACAGCGGAGAGGTGGCCGATATGGTCAGTTTGACCTGTATGTGCAAAGCGTATCAGTGATTGAACGATACGGCTGATACGTTGTGTTTGCTCAAGAATAGCTTCGCCGGTGTCCAGGACCTCCGGTTGTTCAGTTTCCAGCTTGAGGTTTTGTGCCAGGCAGGCGATACCGGTAACCGGATTGCCAATTTCATGTGCTACACCTGCTGCAAACCGACCTATTGATGTCAGGCGCTCGCTATGAACCAAGCGGTTGGCCAGTAGTTTATGTTCAGTTTCATCTTCAATCAGAATAATACAGCCTTGTTGTCCGCCTTCAATATCGGTTTTGTGCAGACTAAACCAGTATTGCTGATGTTTCAGTTCAAGGCGTAGTGCTGGTTGATACGTAGTGTTTTGCTGGCAGAAGTGACTTAGTAACTCAGACCAGGGTGAGGGGAGTTCAGTTGGCTTCAGTCCGAGGACAGCTTCAGGAGCAATGCCAGTATAGTCCACCATAGCCTGATTCCAGAACAGAATATGTTGGCGCTCATTCAGGGTGCACACACCAATAGGGAGGTGTTGCAGGGTGGAACGATGGTAGCGGCGGATTTTGTCCAGCTCAGCCGCCAGTCCGGATAAGCGCTCACTATAGCTTTCCAGTTGTTCTTCCAGTAAATGTATTTCTCGGCCACGGAAGGCGTTCCCGCCGGAAAGTGTTTGTGGGCGTAGTAAAGCAGTAGCTTCGGCTGGCCCCAGTAGACCGGATAGGTTGTTTTCCAGAATGTTGCGTAGCCTGAGCAGATCCAGGGGCCTGAGTTTGTTGGTCATGGGTAGATCCAGAAGCTTCAGGGCAACTTCAATTTCTCGTTGTGCGGATGTTGCCCCTAAGCGGCTGGTTAGACGGAACTGCAGATCTTCAATTGAGTCATTGTCGGGTCCAAAGCTGGACTTGGGCCGGGGTAGTGCATTCAACACACAGGCGACTGCTGTTTCTTCTTCATCGGCTGAAAGCTTAATTAACCAGGAGCCAGTAATTAGCAGCAGTGCATTGATCACCAGTGAAATAATGGCCCACCAATACCATTGATCCAGAAGTCCTGGTGTGATTTCACTTAGCTGCGGGCTCAGTATTGGGACGAGGATGGCTATGAACCAGATCAGCATGCCAGCACACAGGCCCAGCAAAAAGCCAAAGCGACTGGCTTTTTGCCAGTATAAGGTTGCCATTAGTCCGGGTAGAAATTGCAGAAAACCGATAAAGGTAATTAAACCTAGTTGAGCCAACGGAAAACGATTGCCGACTAAAAGATAGACTAAATAGCTACCGGCCATGACCAGCAGGATTAAACTACGGCGTAACCATAGCAACCAGCTGTAAAAACGTTCTGTATCGGGCAGTTTGATCACTGGTAGCAATAAGTGATTCTGTAGCATTGAAGCCAGTGCAACATTGGCAACAATAATGACCCCGCTGGAAGCGGATAAACCACCGACAAAAGCAGCAACAATAAACCAGTCCTTTTGCAGCACATGCCCCAATTGAATCAGTAGGAAGTCTGGATCTGTGTTGATATGCAGCTTGGCTGCACCCCAGAGTAATACTGGTATACAGATTGCCATGACCAGCAAAAGCAGCGGCATTACCCAACTGGCAAGCATCAGGCTGCGCTCAGATGCATTTTCACTAAATAACAAGTGAAACATGTGTGGTGTGATAAAGGCCGCAGCAAAAAAAGCTACCAGTAGAATCTGCCAATTGTTTCCAGCGGGTAGGGCCTGTAGCCGGTGCAGTTGATCGGGATGTTCATTGAGCCAGTTGGCGAGTTCAGTTGTTCCACCGAACAGGGTAAAGATTATAAAGCCGGCCATGGATAATAATGCCAGCATTTTGACCACTGACTCTAGTGCGATGGCAACCATCAGACCGTCGTGCCGACTGCGAATAGATGCCTGACGAGCCCCGAAAAGCATGGAGAATACAGAAATGATAAGACAGAAAATCAGTGCGACATGTTCACTGGATACGCGTTCATCAAAGTGACTCAGGCTGTTTGAAAAAGCCTGAATTTGTATGGCGATCAGCGGCATGCTGATGATGACTATCAGCAGGGTTATAAAGCTGCCAGTCATGGCGCTTCGGTAACGAAAGGCAAACAGATCAGCAAGTGAACTTAACTGATGGGTGCGAGCAATTCTCAGTAAAGGTAACAGGATCAGGGGGGCTAGAACAAAGGTGACTGTAGCGCCGAGGTAGGAAGCTAAAAAGGTAAACCCTGATTCGGCGACAATCCCGAAAGCGCCATAAAAGGTCCAGGCACTGGCATAGACCGCCAAAGAGAGTACATGAATCATCGGGTGGCGCACTAAGGCGGCTGGTAGCAGGCCTCTTTCGGTTAAATAGGCTGTAGCGAAAAGCAATAGCAGATAGCCTATACCCACCAGCAGCAATAGTGAAAGATTAAGTGTCATGCTTGCCCCCCGCCGTTGCTATGGAGAGCCGTTAGCAGAATCATCATTCCCCAGATGGCAAAGGGTAGCCATATCGGACCCTTATAAAGCCAGGCATTTATTAGTGGGGGGAGTAGGGCAAGACCTAGTAGGGATAAAAGCAAAAGTATCCGGTGCTGATGCATACTAGGCCCCTATCGGAATTGACTGGATGGCAGGCACTCGTTCAATGTGCCAGTGGCTGATCGCCCATTGTAGCAGGCTTTCCACTGTCTGGCTTAGCGGCTCCGGTGGGAGTTCCTGGTTTAGGATACGTAGTGCCTGAAGTAGTTCGATAGCAGGATTGCGGTTTTCAAGGGCTGGCGCTAAATTCTGTTTGCTGAGTTTTTGGCCATCGGCTGTAGTCGCCAGTGGAATATGTGCATAGTCAGGTGACGTTAAATTTAAATGTTGTTGTAACTGAATCTGGGCAAAGGTCTCCTGCAATAGATCGGCTCCTCGTACCACCTGGTTGATCTTCTGGGCATGATCGTCGGCGACCACAGCCAGTTGGTAAGCGAACAGGCCATCACGTCGGAAAATGATGAAGTCACCTTGCACACAATTATTGGCTTGCTGAATACCGAGAATACGGTCATTGAAACACAGGTTTTCAAGCGTGTATCTGGCACGAATAGCTGTTTGTGCTTGTTTATCAGGTGGGTGCTTAAGGCAGTGACGGTCGTAATGCTGCAGTGCATTACGTAATTTCAGTTGTTTTCGTGAGCAATCGCAGGGGTAGGCGAGATCCTGCTGTATCAATTTTTCGAGCAGGTGCTGATAATAATCCTGACGCTGATTCTGGTAGATGACCTCGCCATCCCAGTGCAAACCGTAGGTATCCAAGGTGTAGAGGATTTGGTCAGTTGCGCCGGGTTGTTCACGAAGTGGGTCGGGGTTTTCGATGCGAAGCAGCCAGCGCCCCTGCTGGTGTTTCGCATCCAGATAGCTGGCTAATGCCGCCAGCAACGATCCGAAGTGCAGGGGGCCGGTCGGGGATGGAGCGAAGCGGCCCGTGTAGCTCACAGTAGTTTTACCGGATTAGCCGCCGAGCTGTTTTTCCTTAATTTCGGCCAGTGTCTTGCAGTCAATGCAAAGCGTGGCCGTTGGGCGGGCTTCAAGACGGCGTATGCCAATGTCTACACCACAGGCTTCACAGTAGCCATAGTCATCGTCATCGATGCGGTCCAGTGCTTCATCGATTTTACGAATCAGCTTGCGTTCACGGTCACGGGTGCGCAGTTCAAGGCTGAACTCTTCTTCCTGGCTGGCGCGATCAGTTGGGTCGGCAAAGTTAGTAGCTTCCTCTTTCAGGTGGGTAATAGTGCTGTCCACCTCTTCCATCAACTCCTTTTTCCAGGCCAGCAGGATCTCGCGGAAATGCTCTTTCTGCGTTTCGTTCATGTACTCTTCACCTTCGCTGGCCTGGTAAGGTGCTGGATGAGTAATCTGAGATTCGTTATTTGCTGGCATGATATAGCCTCACATCAGACAGAGGGTTGTAGGCTCCGGTTTGGCTGTTCGGAGATTTTAAAAGGCGCTGAAATTACCAGATGATGAAGCAATACACCAGTCTTTACGTAGATATTCTTTCCGATGCTTTAGTGGCAGGCGCGGATAATAATCAACGATTATTGTATAATTGCGTGTTTTACAAGGTATATCAGGACGGTGAAGATGTTCACAAAATGCTCACAGCGGGCTGCTAATATTGAGTCGTTTAAGGTCATGGATCTATTGAAGCGCGCTCGTGAATTAGAATCGCAGGGTTGCGATGTGGTGCACCTGGAAGTGGGTGAGCCCGACTTTGCTACGGCTGAACCGGTTGCCGAAGCGGCTATTGCCGCCATTCGTGCGGGGCGCACTCAGTATACCCCCGCTGCGGGTATTCCTGAGTTGCGGGAAGCTATTGCCGGATATTATCAAACCCGTTATGACCTTAACGTTGATCCAGTGCAGGTACTCGTCACACCGGGCGCATCCGGTGCCTTGCTGCTGGCATTCGCCTTACTCGCCGATACCGGGCAAACGTTTATGATGAGTGATCCGGGTTACCCCTGTAACCGCCAGTTTCTGCGATTTTTACAAGCTGGGGCCCAGTTGGTACCCACCGGTCCGGCTGAACGTTTTCAATTAACCGAAGCCTTGATCAGCGAACACTGGCAGTCTCAGACGGCAGGTGTGCTATTGGCATCACCATCCAATCCAACCGGTACGCTGGTGCCCCCAGAGCAAATGCAAGCTATTGCACAGCGAGTGCGTCAGCTAGGCGGGCAATTAATTGTTGATGAACTGTACCATGGCCTGACCTATGGCGCTGATGCCATGACCGCCCTGCAGGTTGATCCGGATGTATTTGTGATCAACAGTTTTTCCAAGTACTTTGGTATGACCGGGTGGCGTCTGGGTTGGCTGATTGCACCTCCGGAAGCTATAAAAATGATGGAGAAGATGGCGCAGAATCTGTTTATTTCTCCGACGACTGTGTCGCAATATGCTGCCTTAGCAGCATTTCAACCGGATAGCCTGGCTATTTTTGAAGGCCGACGACAGGCTTTTGAGGAGCGCCGAAACTTTTTGGTGCAAGGGTTGAAATCACTGGGCTTTGCTGTGCCAGCCATGCCAGATGGCGCTTTCTACGTCTATGCCGATGCCTCTCATCTGACAGATGATAGCTTCAATTTTTGCTGGTCGCTGCTGGAAGAAAATCATATTGCCGTCACGCCAGGCGCTGATTTTGGCCAATTTGAAGCTTCTCGTTATGTGCGCTTTTCTTATACCACTGGCCTGGTGCAGATAGAAAAAGCCTTACAGCGTATGGCTAAGCGGTTTTCGGCGACCCGCTAGTTGATCAAGAGGTTTTGCGCGCGCAGTTGTGCCAGCAGCTGCTCAATAGCCTCATCGTTTTCTGTGTCAACCGGCAGGGTTAGCATCTGTTCCTCAGACGACAAGGGTTGCCCGGAAGCAAGCTGCTGATGCATGACTTCAATGTCAGCATCTGATGGATCTTTTCCATCAGCAATGCGCCGCGCCAGGCGAGCTTCAATCAGATGTAGTTTGCAACTGCAACTGATGATCCTGACTGGAATACCCAGGCTTTCTGCCATAGCGATATAGTTGCTGCGGGTGCGCTTGCGAATCAGCGTAGCGTCGATGACGACCGATTGCCCTGCTTTGAGAAGTATACGTGCAAGATCTGAGGTGTGATGAAAGGTTCGCATGTTCATATCAGCACCATAAAGCTCGAGATTTTCACCCTGGCGACTGAGTTCTCGATGCAAGCGTTTGCGCTCGCAGTCCGAGCGTAAACGTATGCCGCCAATAGCTTCAACCAGTTGGCTGCTGAGATAGCTTTTGCCACTGCCTGAGACGCCGTGCATTAGGTAGAGTACCGGGGGCGGTGTCGTACAGTAGTTATTAGTCAGTTGTAAATAGTGGCGAAACGCCTGAAAGTCTGGTTGTTCACCCATCAGTGCAACCTTAGCTCTTACCATTGAACGATAGGCTTTATAAAGGTTTAACAGGGGAACGCCATGATAGTCGCCAGTTATTTCAAGGTAGTAATTCAGACAGCGATTGGCCCAGTGCGGCTGGTCATTCGCTTCAAGATCCATCAGCAAAAAGGCTAAGTCTGATAAGGTATCGATCCAACGGAACTGCAGATTGAATTCGATACAGTCAAATAAACGCAATTCATCATGAAACAGGGTGATGTTACCCAGGTGTAGATCGCCATGACACTCGCGGACATGTCCTTTGCGTTTGCGTCTGCGCAGGTTTTTTTCCAGCTCCCTGAAATTTGCGGCCGTTAATTGCAGCAAGCGGTGCAGTTGTGATGCATCTTCCAGGTTGTCGACAACAGTGGAACAGTGCCGATAATTGTCGGCCATCAATTCCCAGAGTGTGTCCGGTTCACCCCAGGGGCTGTCCTGCGCTACAATTGGAATGCGCTGGTGGAAGTCAGCAATCTGTTCAGCGAGCATATCGATCCAGCGTGCTTCGAATAGCTGTTCGGCCAGTCTGCGATCCAGGCGCAGTTGTGGATTAAACTGTGCCATTTTAACGGCATATTCAAAGGGAGCCGAGTTGTCGCCAATCAGCGGTTGATCTTCTGTACCGCTGACGGGAATCACTTCCAGATAGATATCCGGTGCCAGACGCTGATTCAGGCGCAGTTCCTCTTCACAAAAGGTGCGGCGTTGTTCCAGTGTGGTGAAATCGAGAAAGCCAAAGTTGACCGGCTTTTTGAATTTATACGCATACTCACCAGTCAACAGGATCCATGAGATGTGTGTTTCAATCACCTCAATGCTTGTGCACGCATGTGGAAAGTGTGCTGAATTTTGTAGAGTACTGATTAGTTTATAAAACATTACTTTTCTACTGTTGCACCAAGTTATCAGAGATTATACTTGCCCAATGCCAAAAAAGAGAGTCCAAAAAAGTCAATCACGTCGTCGTAAGCCGCAAAAGCGACGTTCATTCAAAGCTTACCTGCTGGGTTTATTGATCAAGCTGGGGCTGTTGTTCAGTATTTTCAGCGTAGTTCTGTTGATTTATGTTGATGGACAGGTGCGTGAAAAATTTGAAGGTAAACGCTGGGAGCTGCCGGCAAAAGTGTATTCACGCCCGCTGGAACTTTATGCCGGTCAAACCCTGTCGATAGATTCTTTGCGTGAAGAGTTGCGTTTGCTGGGCTACCGTTTCGTGGCTTCAGCGAGCCGTGCAGGCACCGCTGAGTTCGCATCTTCCCGTGTGCGGATCTTTACCCGAGGCTTTGCCTTTCCAGATGAGATTGAACCTTCAAGGCAGTTACTGCTGGAATTTTCCGGTTCACGTCTACAGCGAGTTGTGGATGAGCGTGCGGGGCAAAATGTTGCGCTGGCCAGACTGGAGCCGGTGCAGGTAGGCGGGATTTATCCGCGTTCGAACGAAGATCGTGATTTGATCCGGCTGGAAGAAGCGCCTCCTTACTTGAAGGAAGCCCTGATTGTTGTCGAGGACCGTGAATACTATCAACACTTTGGCATATCTCCCAAAGGGATGTTACGGGCAATGGTTGTCAATGTACGTGCTGGTCGCTTTGTTCAGGGCGGGAGCACACTGACACAGCAATTGATTAAAAACTTCTATCTCTCTTCTGATCGTACCCTGTCGCGTAAGCTGCTGGAGCTGCCTATGGCGCTGGCTATGGATTTCAGATACGACAAGGATGAAATCCTGGAGGCATATTTAAATGAGGTGTATTTAGGGCAGTCTGGCGTCAGAGCCGTGCATGGCGTTGGGCTGGCGAGTCAGTTCTATTTTGGGCGCCCGGCGGCTGAGCTTGAATTACATCAGGTGGCCTTGATGGTGGCCTTGGTGAAAGGGCCTTCATTTTATGATCCGCGACGTAATCCGGAGCGTGCCAAGGCGCGGCGGGATCTGGTGATTAATATGCTCGCTGAACATGGCCATATCTCTGAGGATGAGCGGGATCAGGCATTGGCCGAGCCATTAGGTGTGCGCGAAAGTCGACGGCTGCACACCGGCAGCTATCCGGCTTATCTGGATTTGGTCAAGCGCCAGTTGCAAACTGAATACCGTGACGAAGACTTGAGTACTGAAGGGCTGTTGATTTTCACCTCACTGGATCCCTTGGCACAATCAAGAGCCGATTCGGCGGTGTCTAAGGTGTTAGCAGATCTTGAGCAACGTCATGGGGAGCGTGCCGGTGACCTGGAAGGGGCGATGGTGGTTACCGATCCTCGTACGGGTGAAGTGTTGGCCTTAGTCGGTAGTAAGGATACTCGCTTTGAAGGATTTAACCGTGGTTTGGATGCTCGTCGCCCCGTTGGCTCGTTGATTAAGCCGGCTATTTATCTGGCCGCTATCGAGCAGGGCTACACACTGGCAAGTTTGTTAACGGATGAGCCTGTAGATTTACGTATGCCAAACGGGGATGTCTGGTCACCACAGAACTTTGACCGGCAAAGCCATGGTGATGTGATCCTGATTACGGCACTGGCGCGCTCACTGAATCAGTCATCAGTCCACCTGGGGCTGGATGTAGGTTTGCCTAAAGTCATCGATGTGCTCAAACGTCTGGGGGTTGAACGTAATATTCAGGCATTGCCCTCTCTGTTTCTGGGATCGCAGGAGATGACACCGATGGAGATGGCTGAGGTCTATCAAACGCTGGCAGCGGATGGCTTCAGAATGCCGCTGCGCTCTATCCGTATGGTAACAACCGCTGAGGGTGAAGAACTATCACGTTATCCTTTCCAGTTACGCCAGGAGGTGGATGCAAAGTCCATTTATCTGATTCGTCATGCTATGCAAGAAGTCGGGCGTACAGGAACGGCTCGCAGTGCTTACCAGCGTTTGCCTGGAGACTTAAACTTTGCTGGTAAAACAGGTACCAGTAACGATCAGCGTGATAGTTGGTTTGCAGGGTTTACCGGTAATCGTCTGGCTGTTGTCTGGGTAGGGCGTGATGACAATCAGCAACTACCCTTCACCTCAACCGGTGGCGCCTTACCAATCTGGACGGAGTTTATGCATCAGGATCAACCTGAGCCATTGATTTCACGTCGTCCAGCTGGTATTGAATCAGCCTGGATTGATGAAAAAACCGGACTATTATCCGATCCTATGTGTGAAGGTTCGCGTCAGCTGCCGTTTATAACTGGTACAGTGCCGACCATCAGCGTAGATTGTGGTCAATTTCAGCCTCGGTCTGATCCGGGTGAGTCAGAAGAGAATGATTCTGGTGGCTGGTTCAGAAATTTGTTTCGGTGAGGGTTATTAAATGAATTGGGAAAAAATTGGCTTGGCGGTTGCTGCTGGTTTGTTATTAACAGGCTGTGCAACATCGAATCCATTCAGCAATATTCCGGTTGAAGATCGTTCAGGTCAGGCAGGTGAGTCAACCCAACCTGGCTCATCGGGTGTGGTGGTGACGCCGTCAGATCCGGGTATTTCGGTCAGGCCAATTGAGTCCGAACCGGTCATACGTGCTCAGCGTGACGTTTTGCCGCCAGCAGATGAAGTTTGGCAGCCAACTCAACAGCCAGTATCGGAGCCTGCCGGGCAACAGCCGTCCTCTCAAAATACCGCTGTGTTAGCGCTGCTTGATAGCGCTAAACAGGAAAGCGCCGGGGGCGACTTGCGTGCGGCCCAAACACGTTTGGAGCGCGCTCAGCGCATTTCGCCAAGAGAGCCGGAGGTCTATTACCAACTGGCCGATGTGAAGCGTCAGTTGGGGCAGTTTATGGATGCTGAACAGGTCGCTTTAAAAGGTATCGATGTTGCAAGCGGTCAGGGTGGGATGTTGAGACGTTTGTGGGCCTTGATTAGCCAGATCCGGACCGAAGCGGGGGATCTGGCGGGTGCTGATGATGCTCGTCAACAGGCCGCTCGTCACTGATTATCGCGTTTATTCAGTGTCGAATGCTCGAACTGGCTGTGCAGCCCTAGAGCTAATAATGGCAAGCTGACAGCCAGCATCAGCATCAGCAGGGGTGTGTTACCGCTCGCTGCTAATAAGGGGTGGGGGCTAAAGAATAGCAGCGCAATGCCCGTTAGCGCAGTACCTCCTAGCGATAACAGTCGTGCCTGGTTTGTTTTTAGCAGCAGGGCGCCAATCACCAGGGCGAGCAGTAGCAGTAGCACCAAAACCTGGCTGTAAATCACGCCATAATCGGTTCGTCGGGTAAGCTCAAAAAAAGCGATTAGGCCCAATAACCAGCGTCCCCAGCCAGCCATTGACCAGTGCCAGTTTTTTCCCGCAGCGAGAAAAACCGTGGCAATAAACGGTAAGGCAACAAAAAATGACAGGTTATCAGTCATTTGCAGCAATGTACTGGTGTGGCTTCCCGGGTTGCTCCATATCAACCGCGTTAGTGCATAAGCGCCAATAAAAAAACAGCTCAACGCAAAGACTCTAACCTTGTAGTGGCTTTCGGGTATGTCCTGCTTGTGCCCATATAGCAGCCAGACCGCGCTGGTCAGGCTGCTCACCAGTAATGCTGCGCTAGCTAGCAGATCCTGCATTAACTAACTCTCAGCTCAGGTTGGCGAATACAGTATCCGCGGCAGCAAGCGTGGCATCCAGGTCTGCTTCAGTGTGCGCGTTGGAAATAAAGCCGGCTTCAAAGGCCGAGGGGGCGAGGTAGATGCCCTGTTCCAGCATGCCATGGAAAAAGCGACCAAAGCGTTGTGTATCGCAGCTGGTAGCATCGGCAAAGCTGGTAATTTCGTCTTTATCAGTAAAGAACAGCCCAAACATGCCACCGACACAGGTAGTAGTAAACGGGACGCCGTGCCTGTCGGCCATAGTTTGTATGCCTTCAGTTAAGTATTCTGATTTGGCCGAGATTTGTGCATGGATACCCGGTTCGCACAGGGCATTGAGCATTGCCAGGCCTGCGGCCATGGCTAAGGGGTTGCCTGACAGGGTGCCCGCCTGATACACAGGCCCCAAGGGCGCAATATGCGACATGATGGCTTTCTTACCACCGAAGGCGCCTACAGGCAGGCCACCACCGATAACTTTACCTAGCGTGGTGAGATCAGGCGTGACTCCGTAATGTGCCTGGGCACCTCCCAGGGCAACACGGAAACCGGTCATGACTTCATCAAAAATCAACACGCTACCGTATTGATTGCAGATGTCACGCAGGCCTTCGAGGAATCCAGGTACCGGTGGGATACAGTTCATATTGCCGGCCACCGGCTCTACAATAATGCAGGCAATCTGATCGCCTATCTCTGCAAAAGCCGCTTGAACACTGCTGATATCATTGAATGTCAACGTGATCGTATGGGCCGCTAGCGCTTCCGGAACGCCGGGTGAGTTTGGTTCGCCCAGTGTTAGCGCGCCAGAGCCGGCTTTGACCAGTAGTGAATCCGAGTGGCCGTGATAACAGCCTTCAAATTTAACGATCTTGTCGCGTCCGGTGTAACCGCGAGCCAGACGAATGGCGCTCATGGTGGCCTCGGTACCCGAGCTGACCATCCGAACCATATCCATAGAGGGTACCAGTTCACAGACTTTATCAGCCATGGTGGTTTCAATGGCGGTTGGTGCGCCAAACCCCAGACCGTTATCCAGTGTTTTTCTGACCGCATCAATAACCGGTGGAAACGCGTGCCCCAGAATCATTGGGCCCCAGGAGCCGATGTAGTCGATATAGCGGCGATCATCCTCGTCGAAAATATAAGCCCCTTTACCGCTTTTGAAAAACAACGGGGTGCCACCGACACCTTTAAACGCACGTACAGGAGAGTTTACGCCACCAGGGATGTGCACCTGGGCTGCCTGAAAAAGTGATTCTGATCTGGACATGTATCGGTATCCTTTATGCTGTTTAAGCAAAATAACTGATAAATAGTGTCTAAGCCGCCTAGTATAAGCTAAAAGGCAGCGTTCTTTAATGATATGGCAGTGGAATAGATTTGAAATTCCGTGTTGCCAGTGATAGTTATTGGTGCTCAGGGTTAGTATCATAGCTTTTAATACAGCTAAACCTATTGTTGTGGGATTATTGGTACAGTAGGGGATGCGCAGAGCTATCAGATTGGAGGTTAGGGTGATTAAAGCAGGTATAGTAGGCGGTACGGGGTATACAGGGGTCGAGCTGCTGAGAATATTGTCAGCACACCCTGGCGTGAGTGTGGACGTGATTACCTCACGTTCTGAAGACGGTATTCCAGTTGCGGATATGTTCCCCAGCTTGCGTGGTCATCTGGATCTGGCTTATAGCGTTCCTGATGTAGAAAAGCTGGCACAGTGTGATGTGGTGTTTTTTGCCACACCGCATGGGGTCGCCATGAATATGTCTCCTGAATTAATTGCACGTGGCGTTAAGGTGATCGATCTGGGCGCAGACTTCCGCATCAAGGATGTGGCGCTCTGGGAAACCTGGTACAACCATGAGCATACTTGCCCGGATCTGGTAGCTAAGGCTGTGTACGGCTTGCCGGAGATGAATCGCGAACAAATTCGTGAGGCGCAGTTGATCGGTTGTGCCGGCTGTTATCCGACAGCCGCGCAATTGGGTTATCTGCCGCTACTGGAAAAGCAGCTGATTGATCACCGCCGTCTGATTGCCGACTGTAAATCGGGCGTCAGTGGTGCAGGCCGCGGTGCGAGCATCGGCACCTTGTTGTGCGAAACCAGTGAGAGTGTTAAAGCCTATGGTGTGTCGGGTCATCGCCACCTGCCTGAAATTCGTCAGGGTCTGACGCAACTTGCCGGACGCCCTGTTGGCTTGACCTTTGTACCGCATCTGATGCCGATGATTCGCGGTATTCACACAACGCTTTATTCGGTATTGCGTGACCCGGTTGATCCCGGTTTACAGCAGTTGTTTGAAGAGCGTTATGCCAATGAGCCGTTTGTGGATGTGATGCCCGCAGGTAGCTGTCCGGAAACCCGCAGTGTTAAGGGGTCCAACTTCTGTCGTATCAGCGTGCATCGTCCACAGGATGATGACACGGTTGTGGTGTTGGCGGTGATTGATAACCTGGTTAAAGGGGCGGCTGGCCAAGCGATCCAGGTAATGAATATCATGTTTGAACGACCTGAAGCTGAGGGCTTGCAGCAAATTGCCTTGATGCCTTGATTGTCAATTAGCAATAGTTGACTGTTTTGCTTGGTTAAGGCAGAATGCCTGCCTGTTCCAGAGGTGATGAATAATGACAGAAAGTATGCAGGATCCCGGTGTTCAATTTACACCCTCAGCGGCGGCAAAAGTCAGGTCGCTGATGGATGAAGAAGCAAACGACAACCTTAAATTGCGGGTGTATATCACCGGTGGTGGTTGTGCGGGGTTTTCCTATGGCTTTACCTTTGATGAAGATCAGGCTGAAGATGATACCGCGATTACGACAGATGGGGTGACACTGCTAGTGGACCCCATGAGCTTTCAGTATCTGATTGGCGCTCAGGTCGATTATAAAGAGGGTTTGCACGGTGCACAGTTCAGTGTGGCTAATCCGAATGCTGCTACCACCTGCGGCTGCGGTTCCTCATTTTCCATCTGATACCGCCGATTTTAGGCCGTATAGATTCCCCCTAAGATGCGCTCTCCTGCGGCACCTGTAACCGCAACTAGATTGCCACTCTGTTTTTGTAGTGTTCTGTAGGCTAGCCAGGCAAAAGCGCAGGCCTCAACCCAGTCTGGATCAAGCCCCAGAGCTTGCGTGGTTTGAACTTCAGTTTGCAGGTGTGCAGATAAGCGCTGACGTAAAAACCGGTTATGACTACCGCCGCCGCAGAGGAATATTTCAGCTGAGCTGAGTCTATGCTGCTTAATGGCATTGGCCAGAGTGATGGCGGTGAGTTCTGTCAGTGTGTGTTGAACATCCTTGGGTCGCACTGGACCGTGAAGCCGCTTGATCTGCGTGTTAACCCAGTCGGCATTGAATAGTTCCCGCCCGGTGCTTTTGGGGTAGGCGGCAGAAAAAAATGGCTCTTCAAGGTAAAAATCCAGCAAGGTTGGCAGTAATATGCCGGAGGTGGCCCATTGGCCGTCATGATCAAAGGGCTGGCCGGTATGCTCCAGAGCCCAACTATCGATTAATACATTCCCCGGACCGGTATCGTAACCGATGACTTCAGCATGAGGGTCGGCAGGTAATAGCGTCAGATTAGCCATGCCACCGATATTTACAATGACTCTGTCATGTTGTTTGCTGTGAAAGCAGTGTCGGTGGAATGCGGGTACTAGTGGTGCACCCTGACCTCCTGCGGCCAGATCTCGACGTCTAAAGTCGGCGACGGTAGTAATCCCGGTTCGTTCAGCTATGACATTGGGATCACCGATTTGTAGGCTATAGCCCTTTTCAGGGCGATGCCTGAGGGTTTGGCCGTGGCTGCCTAAGGCGGTGATCTGTTGTTTATCTGTGCCTGATTTGTTTAGTAGCTGATTGACGGCTTCAGCAAAATAGCATCCTAGCAGCGGATCCAGCTCGGCCAGTTGTTCAATTTCATTGGCGCCAGGTGAGTTTAACGCCAGTATTTGTGCCTTGAGCTCAGCGGGAAGCGCCAAAGAGTGGGTGGCTAGCAGCGACGGGCCGTCACATTCAAATGACACCAGTGCTGCATCTATGCTGTCCAGGCTGGTGCCGGACATCAGGCCAATATAAAGCTGAGGTTTTGTCACGTGGGATATTCCTGTCTGAGCTATTAATTTCTTGGCGGCTCTTTTAACCTTGTTTTTATGGCAGCTAGAGCTTTGGCTCAGAGCTTAGCAGAAAGCGAGGAGTTGATGCAGCAAGGGGTGTGTTATTGTTGCCTGTCAGGCGTTAGAATACGCGGCTCTAAATTATATTTTGGACTGAGTGGACAATGAAAACACAACCCTTGATAGAAGATTTGAAAGCCCGTGGCCTTATTGCACAATTGACGGATGAAGCCGCCCTGGCTGAACAGCTCAATGAAAAGGCTGTGACGCTTTATTGCGGCTTCGACCCGACCGCTGACAGTCTTCATCTTGGGCATCTGGTGCCTTTATTGATGCTGAAACGATTTCAGGACTCAGGCCACCGTCCTATTGCACTGGTGGGTGGCGCCACCGGTATGATCGGTGATCCCAGCTTCAAAGCACAAGAGCGGCAATTAAACTCGGCCGATATCGTGCAGCAGTGGAGTGAAAAGCTCAAGGCGCAGATCAGTCAGTTCATCACCTTTGACGGTGAGGATGGTGCGGTGCTGGCCAATAACTATGATTGGACGGCATCGGTTGATGTGCTGAGCTTTCTCCGGGATATCGGTAAGCATTTCACTGTCAATAAGATGATTGCCAAAGAATCCGTGCGTCAGCGGATTGAACGCGAAGATTCGGGCATTTCCTTTACCGAATTTACCTACCAGATTTTGCAGTCTTACGACTACCAGGTGTTGAATAAAACTTATGGATGCAGCCTGCAAATAGGTGGTTCAGATCAGTGGGGCAATATTACCGGTGGTATTGATCTTACCCGGCGAATGAATGGTGTACAGGTGTATGGTTTAACCCTGCCATTGATTACTAAGTCGGATGGCACCAAGTTTGGTAAAACGGAAGGCGGGGCAGTGTGGTTGTCACCACAGAAAACATCGCCTTATGCTTTCTACCAGTTCTGGCTGCAAACCCCGGATGCGGATGTGTACCGCTTTTTGAAATTCTTCACCTTTCTGGATGTGGCTGAGATTGATGCTATAGAGGCAGCAGATAAGGCAGCTGAAGGTCGGCCTGAAGCGCAACGTATTCTGGCTGAAGAGGTCACCCGTCTGGTGCATGGTGAGCAGGCATTGGAAGGTGCGCGCCGAATTACCCAGGCATTGTTCTCAGGAAATACGGAGGGCTTAAGCTGTGCGGACTTTGAACAGTTGCAGTTAGATGGGTTGCCAGCAACTCAATTACCTGATTCGCTGAATGAGTTACCACTGACGAGTTTGCTGGTTGATGCCGGTGTGGCGACCAATGGCAAGCAGGTTAAGGATGCCTTGCAGCGAAAAGCCGTGGTGATTAATGATAACGAATGTGGCTCAGAGCAGAATATGGCGGCTGAAACGCTGTTCTCAGTTGCTAATGCGCGGTATGAGCGCTACTTTCTGGTTAAGCTGGGTAAGAAAAAGCATCATCTTTTCTATATCTAAGGGTGTCAAAGACCGGCTTGTAAAAAAAGTTGTACAAGCCTGTTGACCTCCTTGTAAGACCTCTGTAATATTCGCGCCTCGCTTGGGACGGAAGCAGTCAAATCAGCTGCCGAAACAAAGCGTCACTTTATTAGTAATTGGTTGATATTTAAGCATTAATCAAATTTTAAGGTGATGGGTTTCAAGCCTGTTTTTGAGTTTTTAAATTAAAAATTTCGAAACAAATTGCTTGACTCTCTGGTGTGATTCGGTAGAATACGCACCTCGCTTGAGACAACAGCCCAACACACCGGGCAGCTCAAGCCGCTCTTTAACAAATTAATCAGGTAATGCGTGTGGGCGCTTGTTCAGGTTAGGCATTAAAGCTTAATCAAAAACAAGCAACCTAACTGTGAATTCATTTAGATGTACGTTTTTGAGCATGACTTAGACGGCTGATTGCTTTTGTGATTGGTTGTCGAAATTTAAACTGAAGAGTTTGATCATGGCTCAGATTGAACGCTGGCGGCAGGCCTAACACATGCAAGTCGAGCGGTAGAAAGTAGCTTGCTACTTTTGAGAGCGGCGGACGGGTGAGTAACGCGTGGGAATCTACCTGGTAGTGGGGGATAACGTTCGGAAACGGACGCTAATACCGCATACGCCCTACGGGGGAAAGGAGGGGCTCTTAGGACCTTTCGCTATCAGATGAGCCTGCGTAGGATTAGCTAGTTGGTAGGGTAAAGGCCTACCAAGGCGACGATCCTTAGCTGGTCTGAGAGGATGATCAGCCACACTGGGACTGAGACACGGCCCAGACTCCTACGGGAGGCAGCAGTGGGGAATATTGGACAATGGGGGCAACCCTGATCCAGCCATGCCGCGTGTGTGAAGAAGGCCTTCGGGTTGTAAAGCACTTTCAGTGGTGAGGAAGGGTGTAAAGTTAATACCTTTATACATTGACGTTAGCCACAGAAGAAGCACCGGCTAACTCCGTGCCAGCAGCCGCGGTAATACGGAGGGTGCAAGCGTTAATCGGAATTACTGGGCGTAAAGCGCGCGTAGGTGGTTCAGTCAGTCAGATGTGAAATCCCCGGGCTCAACCTGGGAATTGCACCTGATACTGCTGAGCTAGAGTACAGTAGAGGGGAGTGGAATTTCCTGTGTAGCGGTGAAATGCGTAGATATAGGAAGGAACACCAGTGGCGAAGGCGACTCTCTGGACTGATACTGACACTGAGGTGCGAAAGCGTGGGGAGCAAACAGGATTAGATACCCTGGTAGTCCACGCTGTAAACGATGTCAACTAGCCGTTGGGACACTTGATGTCTTAGTGGCGCAGCTAACGCGATAAGTTGACCGCCTGGGGAGTACGGTCGCAAGATTAAAACTCAAATGAATTGACGGGGGCCCGCACAAGCGGTGGAGCATGTGGTTTAATTCGACGCAACGCGAAGAACCTTACCTACTCTTGACATCCAGAGAATTTGGCAGAGATGCTGAAGTGCCTTCGGGAGCTCTGAGACAGGTGCTGCATGGCTGTCGTCAGCTCGTGTTGTGAAATGTTGGGTTAAGTCCCGTAACGAGCGCAACCCTTGTCCTTACTTGCCAGCGGGTAATGCCGGGAACTGTAAGGAGACTGCCGGTGACAAACCGGAGGAAGGTGGGGACGACGTCAAGTCATCATGGCCCTTACGAGTAGGGCTACACACGTGCTACAATGGCCGGTACAGAGGGCCGCAAGACCGCGAGGTGGAGCAAATCTCAGAAAACCGGTCGTAGTCCGGATCGCAGTCTGCAACTCGACTGCGTGAAGTCGGAATCGCTAGTAATCGCGAATCAGAATGTCGCGGTGAATACGTTCCCGGGCCTTGTACACACCGCCCGTCACACCATGGGAGTGGGTTGCACCAGAAGTAGCTAGTCTAACCGCAAGGGGGACGGTTACCACGGTGTGATTCATGACTGGGGTGAAGTCGTAACAAGGTAGCCCTAGGGGAACCTGGGGCTGGATCACCTCCTTAAACGATAGCTTGGCCTGTTCAAGTGTCCACACGCATTACCTGATTGAAAGTTAAGCGGCTGAGAATACAGCAGTGAATAAAGATAGCTGGAAAGCACTCTTTATTGACTTTTGTGTTCTTGGATAAATGTTTAAATAAGCCTTGTGCTAATTTTAGACAGTCGCATCGGCATCCATGCCTCCTTGCGACATTCAGTCCATCCATGGACATCGCTCTTTAACAATTCGAACTGAAAGAAATAGATTGTCTTGTAGAAATACAAGCGCCAACCGGCGAAATCGATCGTTACTAGCAAACATCAATTGAACAGACGCCTTCGGGTTATATGGTCAAGTGAATAAGCGTGCACGGTGGATGCCTTGGCAGTCAGAGGCGATGAAGGACGTTGTAGCCTGCGAAAAGGTACGGGGAGCTGGCAAACGAGCTTTGATCCGTACATGTCCGAATGGGGAAACCCACCTAATTTATTAGGTATCTCTTGTCTGAATACATAGGACTTGAGAGGCGAACCCGGGGAACTGAAACATCTAAGTACCCGGAGGAAAAGAAATCAACCGAGATTCCCTAAGTAGCGGCGAGCGAACGGGGAGCAGCCCTTAAGCTGCGTTATGGTTAAAAGAACGCTCTGGAAAGTGCGGCCGTAGAGGGTGAAAGCCCCGTATTTGAAAACCTAAACGTAGTGAAAACGAGTAAGGCGGGACACGTGATATCCTGTCTGAAGATGGGGGGACCATCCTCCAAGGCTAAATACTCCTGACTGACCGATAGTGAACCAGTACCGTGAGGGAAAGGCGAAAAGAACCCCTGTGAGGGGAGTGAAATAGACCCTGAAACCGTGTACGTACAAGCAGTGGGAGCCGTTTTAATACGGTGACTGCGTACCTTTTGTATAATGGGTCAGCGACTTACTTTCAGTGGCAAGCTTAACCGCATAGGGGAGGCGTAGGGAAACCGAGTCTTAATAGGGCGTCAAGTCGCTGGGAGTAGACCCGAAACCGGGCGATCTATCCATGGGCAGGTTGAAGGTTGAGTAACATCAACTGGAGGACCGAACCGACTACCGTTGAAAAGTTAGCGGATGACCTGTGGATCGGAGTGAAAGGCTAATCAAGCCCGGAGATAGCTGGTTCTCCTCGAAAGCTATTTAGGTAGCGCCTCATGTCTCACTCTGGGGGGTAGAGCACTGTTTCGGCTAGGGGGTCATCCCGACTTACCAACCCGATGCAAACTCCGAATACCCAGAAGTGCAATCATGGGAGACACACGGCGGGTGCTAACGTCCGTCGTGAAAAGGGAAACAACCCAGACCGCCAGCTAAGGTCCCAAAATCTAAGTTAAGTGGGAAACGATGTGGGAAGGCTCAGACAGCTAGGAGGTTGGCTTAGAAGCAGCCACCCTTTAAAGAAAGCGTAATAGCTCACTAGTCGAGTCGGCCTGCGCGGAAGATTTAACGGGGCTCAAACTTAGTACCGAAGCTGCGGATGCGTGCATTTCACTTAAGTACACAGAAGCGATTGTCGGGCGCGAAGCGCACGACCAAGCGCCCCCCGAACGTTGAGTCGGGTGAGGAGTGTCAATTAAGTGTATTTAAGGAAATGCACGCATGGTAGAGGAGCGTTGTGTAAGCCGTTGAAGCGAAAGCCGGGAGGCATCGTGGAGGTATCACAAGTGCGAATGCTGACATAAGTAACGATAAGACGAGTGAAAAACTCGTCCGCCGGAAGACCAAGGTTTCCTATCCAATGTTAATCAGGGTAGGGTGAGTCGGCCCCTAAGGCGAGGCAGAAATGCGTAGTCGATGGGAAACGGGCTAATATTCCCGTACCGGCTGTAACTGCGATGGGGAGACGGAGAAGGCTAGGCCAGCATGGTGATGGTTATCCATGTTTAAGGGTGTAGGCTGGTGGAGTAGGTAAATCCGCTCTGCTAAGGCTGAGACTTGATGACGAGACTCGTATGAGTTGAAGTGGTTGATGCCCTGCTTCCAGGAAAATCCTCTAAGCTTCAGGTTACAGACGACCGTACCCCAAACCGACACAGGTGGTCAGGTTGAGAATACCAAGGCGCTTGAGAGAACTCGGGTGAAGGAACTAGGCAAAATGGTGCCGTAACTTCGGGAGAAGGCACGCCGATGAAGGTGAAGGACTGGCTCCGTAAGCTTTTGTCGGTCGAAGATACCAGGTGGCTGCGACTGTTTATTAAAAACACAGCACTCTGCAAACACGAAAGTGGACGTATAGGGTGTGACGCCTGCCCGGTGCCGGAAGGTTAATTGATGGGGTTATCTTCGGAGAAGCTCTTGATCGAAGCCCCGGTAAACGGCGGCCGTAACTATAACGGTCCTAAGGTAGCGAAATTCCTTGTCGGGTAAGTTCCGACCTGCACGAATGGCGTAACGATGGCCACACTGTCTCCACCCGAGACTCAGTGAAATTGAACTCGCTGTGAAGATGCAGCGTCCCCGCGGCTAGACGGAAAGACCCCGTGAACCTTTACTATAGCTTCACAGTGGACTTTGAATTTGTTTGTGTAGGATAGGTGGGAGGCTTAGAAGCGTGGACGCTAGTCTGCGTGGAGCCAACCTTGAAATACCACCCTGACAACTTTGAGGTTCTAACTTAGATCCGTTATCCGGATTGAGGACATTGTGTGGTGGGTAGTTTGACTGGGGCGGTCTCCTCCCAAAGCGTAACGGAGGAGCACGAAGGTACCCTCAGGCTGGTCGGAAATCAGCCAATGAGCGCAAGAGTAGAAGGGTGCTTGACTGCGAGACAGACACGTCGAGCAGGTGCGAAAGCAGGTTCTAGTGATCCGGTGGTTCTGAATGGAAGGGCCATCGCTCAACGGATAAAAGGTACTCCGGGGATAACAGGCTGATACCGCCCAAGAGTTCACATCGACGGCGGTGTTTGGCACCTCGATGTCGGCTCATCACATCCTGGGGCTGAAGCCGGTCCCAAGGGTATGGCTGTTCGCCATTTAAAGTGGTACGCGAGCTGGGTTTAGAACGTCGTGAGACAGTTCGGTCCCTATCTGCCGTGGGCGTTTGAGATTTGAGAAGAGTTGCTCCTAGTACGAGAGGACCGGAGTGAACGAACCTCTGGTGTTCCGGTTGTCACGCCAGTGGCATTGCCGGGTAGCTACGTTCGGACAGGATAACCGCTGAAAGCATCTAAGCGGGAAGCCCCCTTCAAGATGAGATCTCACTGGGCCCTTGAGGCCCCTAAAGAGTCGTCCGAGACCAGGACGTTGATAGGCAGGGTGTGTAAGCGTTGTAAGGCGTTGAGCTAACCTGTACTAATGGCTCGTGAGGCTTGACCATATAACGCCCAAGGCGTTTGGTTGGTGAGCTGGTAACACAGGTTCTAAAGAACCACATGATCGATACACGGTTGTTGCTTGTAGTGCTATAAGACAGAGTTAAATACATCTATTTCGAACCAGTCCGAGTTGTTCCAGTTTTGTCTGGCGACCATAGAGACGTGGAACCACCTGATCCCATCCCGAACTCAGTAGTGAAACGCGTCATCGCCGATGGTAGTGTGGGGTCTCCCCATGTGAGAGTAGGTCATCGCCAGGCACTTAATACTAAAGAAAGGGTCATCCGCAGGATGGCCCTTTTTTTATATTTATTTGTTGAGCTGCTCGCACATGGTCCAGGTGTACCCAAGGGCCATGCTAATAACAGAGCGCAGTGCGTTCAGCCCTGACCGATATCAACCTGCTCGGCAAGAAAGTCTAGGAAGGCTCGCACACGCAACGGTAAATAACCGCCTTGACCTACATACACAGCGTGGACCTCCTCGATGTCACCCGGATTGTACTCTTCAAGCACTGGTAGTAGACGACCCGCTTCAATATCCTCGCGCACCTGAAAAGCTGCCAGGCGCGCCAGTCCCAAGCCGGCCAGCGTCAGTCGGCGTAGCGCCTCGCCATCGCTGGTTTGTGCATTGCCGGTTATGGGTTTAACGATGCTTTCATTAGCGCACCTGAATGGCCAGCCGGACTGGGTCCGTACATAGTTTGCGCCCAGGCAATTGTGTGTAAGCAGTTGATTGGGCGTGGCTGGCATGCCGTTACGAGCCAGATAGCTTGGCGCGCCAACGATCACCATGCGCGTCCCGCCCAGTTTGCGTGCGACCAAGTTTGAACTTTTCAACGGGCCTGCACGCACGGCGACATCGGTACGCTGCTCCAGGATATCGATAACTTCATCGGTCAGCATGATGTCTAGTGTTATGTCAGGGTAGCGCTCCAGGAATTTGGGCATTAGCGGCAATAGGAAATGATGACCAAAGGGAATATTGGCATTCACCCGCAACCGGCCGCGTGGTGTGGTGTGTTCACTAGCACAGCGCTCTGCTTCGTCCAGATCGGCTAGGATGCGTACACCACGCTCGTAGTAGGCACACCCCTCGGGTGTAAGCTGAAATTGGCGGGTAGAGCGGTTCACTAATCGTGTGCCTAAACGCTGTTCCAAACGTGTGACCAGCTTGCTGACAGCCGAGGGTGTTTTGCCACAGGCCCGGGCGGCAGCAGAAAAGCCGCCCAGTTCGATGACTCGTACGAATACTTCCAATTCGCCTGACCGGTTGGCTTCTAGACGGGCCATACGTATCTCCCTGATGATTTAAATTCACAAATGATGTTCCACTAGTCAGTCTATTCTATAAAGATCTATGAATTCATAATACATGGCAAATAAGCCATTGAGTTCACTAATATGAATATATTCTCCAAATCGCTTGATAAAACATCCGCTACCTTCATGCTCGTTATGATACTTGCAGTGGGTATTGGCATAACGGCTGTTCCTGGCGTTTCCGCCACACCGTATTGGGTGGCGACTTGGGGGGCTAGTCCACAGCCGGTTTGGGGTCCGGATTTTATGTTTCCAACTCATATCCCGGACAAGCTCCATGACCAGACCGTACGCCAGGTGGCGCGTGTTAGTCTAGGCGGGCCGCGTTTGCGTATCCTATTATCGAATGCTTATGGCAGTCAGCCGATCATAGTCGGTGCTACAACCGTTGCCATACCAAACAAGGATGGTGCCGTAGTTGCTGACAGTTTGCGCACAGTGACATACGGCGGCCATCACACGGCAGTGATCCTTCCTGGTGCATCACTGATCAGCGATCCTGTGGCCTTGCCTATTCCTGCACTAGCGCAGGTGGCTGTGAGTTTCTATCTGCCGAATGCAACACCCATGAACACCTTTCACTGGGATGGACGTCAGACCGGTTGGGTGGTTCCCGGCGATCAGACCGCATCCACGATACTCAAAATGACAGATGATTCCGCTCAGAGCACTACGGCAAGACCACTGTTGGCCGGGATTCAGGTTGAAGTCGAGCAGTCTGCACCAGCGGTCGTGGTTATCGGAGACTCCATTACTGATGGTGCTGCTGCAAGTTTGGACCAGGATAGCCGTTGGCCAGACTTCCTGGCCGCTCGCTTAGTACCGCATGGGGTGGCCGTAGTTAATGCAGGTATATCTGGCGCCCGGCTTCTGTCTGATGGGATGGGTGACAGTGCCTTAGCACGGCTGGATCGTGATGTGCTGACGCAACCAGGAGCGCAAAGCATCATCGTGGCGCTGGGTATAAATGATATCGCCTGGCCGGGAACGGCTTTCGTATCGGATAGTACCAGACCCACACTTGATGAGTTGATTGCAGGCTACCGCCAATTGGTAGAGCAAGTTCACGCTCGCGGTCTAAGGATTATCGGCACAACACTGACTCCATTTGAGGGAGCGCTACCTGGCACTCCACTGGATAATTATTACCACCCAGATAAGAATGTTTTGCGCCAGCAACTAAACGATTGGATACGCCACAGTAATACTTTTGATGCTGTCATCGATTTCGATGCAGTACTCCGTGACCCTGAGCATCCGAGCCGCATTGCGCCACAGTTTGATTCCGGTGACAGGCTACATCCTAGCGACGCGGGCAACCGTGCGATGGCCGAGAGCGTCGATCTTAATATCTTGCTGGACCAGATAATATTAAAGGAATTCTGAATTATGCTGTTTACATCCTATCGACTGGGCCAGCTGGATCTTCCCAATCGCATTATTATGCCGCCGATGACCCGCTCACGTGCAGGCGTCGGAAATGTGCCCACGGCGTTGATGGCTGAATATTACGCCCAGCGCGCATCAGCAGGGCTAATCATTACTGAAGGTACGCAAATCAGCCAGCAGGGACAGGGGTACGCCTGGACGCCAGGGATTCACAGTGATGAACAAATAGCTGGCTGGCGTGGTGTTAATAAGGCAGTGCATGCTGCTGGTGGTCGTATATTTGCCCAGTTGTGGCATGTCGGGCGGATCTCCCATGTCGCACTACAGCCTCACCGCGCAGCGCCGGTGTCGTCTTCGCCGCTGGTGGCCAACGGCGTCAAGGTTTTCATTGATCCCGAGGGAAAGGGGCCGCAGGCCGGTGTCGGTGAGATGGTGCAACATTCAACTCCACGTGCGTTATCTGAAACTGAAATTGCGCAAGTAGTCCAGGAGTTTGCTACTGCTGCGTGCAAAGCCTTAGACGCAGATTTCGATGGCGTAGAGATCCATGGCGCCAATGGCTACCTCATTAACCAGTTTATCGACTCGCAAGCCAATTCACGAATCGACGACTATGGCGGTTCATTACACAATCGCCTGCGTTTTCTGCGCGAAGTTACTGAGGCAGTGGTAGCAGTAACAGGACACGAACGCGTTGGCGTGCGACTGGCTCCTCTGACCACATTGCAAGGCGCGGTAGACGATACGCCGCAGGCAACCTATTTGGCAGCGGCTAAGGTTCTCGATGAGGTTGGCGTTGCCTACATTCATATCGCTGAAGCGGATTGGGATGACGCGCCTGAAATGCCCGCCGCTTTCAAAGAGGCGCTGCGTATGATCTATCGTGGTGCGCTGATCTATGCGGGTAAGTATACGGCCGAGCGCGCTGAAATCGCGCTGTGCAGTGGCTGGGCTGATCTAATTGGTTTTGGCCGGCCATTCGTTGCCAATCCGGATCTGCCTGAGCGCCTGCGCAACGGTTGGCCGCTCAACGTTCCCGATACAGGCCGCCTTTTTGGTGGTGGGGCTGCTGGTTACACTGACTATCCGTTTGTGGTGCAGAACTAGAATAAGAGGGAGTCTCGATGATCTTGAACCACAATGCTCATCCGGGCATTGTGGAAGGTATTTCCGTCATGTTTCTTCGTTTCTAAAATAGAATGTATCAAAATACGTAGGTATGCTTGGGTTTCAGTAACTGTAAATGTCTGTTCTATGATTTGTATTGCTTGTCGATTTTCACAAGGTTAGGCAGAAGCTTTTTCAATTGGATTTAAAAGCCAATATCAACTTTGCTTTTACGCATTCGAAGGTGTTAAATACTGGCCTTACTCAACCTTGATGGAAGCGCTCAATAATGTATACAGAAGTTGACATCAGAAAGTTGGCTTGGCAGTGTCGTCGTGGCATGCTGGAGTTGGATATTCTACTGGAGCCTTTCGCTAAAGAAGCTTTCAGTGAGCTTTCTGAAGATGATCAGGATCGTTTTGTTAAGCTACTTGCTTGTGAAGATCAGGATTTGTTTGTTTGGTTTATGGAACGGGACGTGCCTGAAGACCCGGATCTACAAAGGATTGTGAGGATAATACTTGAGCGGGTTCAGCCAGCTTAGCATAGAAGTCAACTCTTCCAGATCACTTACATTTGGACTGATCTTTGTCCACTTGTGCGCCATCCTTGCTGTTCTGGTTGCGGCTATACCTGTGTTTATCACCGTTGTCGGTGTTATGTTGTGCGTGCTGGTGTTGCTCCGTTGTTTACATGAATTGCTTTTCGCCGATCACACTATTACAGCATTGGCCTGTTGTCCGGATGCGGGCTGGCTACACATCTATAATCGCAAAGGTGACAGGTTAGCTGTCACGCAGCTGAATCACTCTGCCTCACTGCCTTTCTTGCTGGTTATGTCGCTGACAGTAGCCGGCGGACATAGACACTGGTTCCTGGTACCACGAGATGCGGTTACCTTGAATGAATTTCGTCGTTTGAAAGTGATTTTGATACACCATCGCACCTTACCGAATCTGGCCAGCTGAAATTCAGTGGTGTGATAATCGTATCAGAGGCTTCCACTGTCTGTCCGGGAAAATCCTTGGTGAAATGAAGCCCGCGGCTTTCTCTACGTTGCATGGCGCAAAGAATAATCAGCTCAGCTACGGTTGCCAGGTTGCGCAGTTCAATCAGGTCTCTACCAATTTTGTAGTTTGAATAATATTCTGCAATCTCCTGTTTTAGAAGATTTATACGATGTTTGGCTCGCTCAAGACGTTTTGTGGTGCGTACGATGCCGACATAATCCCACATGAATCGGCGTAACTCATCCCAGTTATGAGAAATAATAACATCTTCATCTGAGTCAGTTACTTGTGACTCATCCCAGTCCGGTATTGTGAGTGCAGAGATACTCAGCTCGGAAGCCGGGAGGGCTAATATATGCAGTGCAGCCGAACGGCCATAAACGACACATTCAAGCAGTGAGTTGGATGCCAGTCTGTTGGCACCATGCAGGCCGGTAAAGGCTGTTTCACCTATAGCATAAAGTCCGGGTATGTCGGTGCAGCCATGCTCATTACTGATCACGCCCCCACAGGTATAATGTGCTGCTGGAACAACGGGAATGGGCTCTCGGGTAATGTCTATGCCATATTCCAGGCAGCGCTCATAGATGGTCGGGAAATGCTCTTGGATAAATGCCACGGGTTTGTGCGAAATATCCAGATAGACACAGTCACACCCAAGGCGTTTCATCTCATGGTCAATAGCGCGTGCCACTATGTCTCGGGGAGCAAGCTCTTCTCGAGAATCAAACTTGTGCATGAATCGGCTTCCGTCTGGTAGTTTCAATACACCACCCTCACCCCGAACGGCTTCGGTAATCAGAAAAGACTTTGCCCTGGGATGGTATAGGCAAGTGGGATGAAACTGATTGAACTCCATGTTCGCAATGCGACAGCCCGCACGCCAGGCCATGGCGATACCATCGCCGGTAGTGCCATCATTATTGCTGGTATAAAGGTAGGCTTTGGATGCCCCCCCCGTTGCCAGAATGACAATAGGTGCCTTAAAAGCACTTACTCTGCCAGTGGTCTGATTGAGAACATAGGCGCCGATACAACGATTTCCGGCAAGTCCCAGCTTGCGACGTGTAATCAGGTCAATAGCGATATGATGTTCGTAAATATCGATGCTATCGTGGGTCAGTGTGTTGCGGATCAAAACTTCATGTACTGCACGGCCTGTGGCATCAGCTGCATGTATGATTCGGCGGTGTGAGTGCCCACCTTCACGGGTAAGGTGGTAGCCATCCTGGTCGCGTGTAAACGGAACACCTTGCTGTATAAGCCATTCAATGGCTTGTGGACCATTACGAATGGTATGTTCAATAGCCGGTATCCGGCTGAGGTGGGCGCCAGCGTCCCAAGTATCTTGAATATGACTGTCGCAGTTATCTTCAGGGTCCAGTACAGCGGCAATGCCCCCTTGTGCCAACCAGGTAGAGCCCGCTTGTAAAGTGCTTTTGCTCAGGACAGCTATGCGAGCACTGTCTGCCAGTTGCAATGCCAATGTCAGGCCAGCTGCACCGCTACCTATTACCAGTACATCATAGTTTTTTGCTTCAGTCATAGCTTAAGCCAGCTCCTGTTGTGAACGCTCTGAACATTATGCCGTTACCAGCATTGATACGTTAGTCTTGTTTGTAAAAAATTTAACTGCTATTGGAACTAAGCTGTCTGTGTTGAATCGAACTAGAAGAGTTAAAAACTGAGATGCTGGGGTTGAATGAAGGCTGGCTTAACCACATACTGATTTTTGAAATGAATAGGTTATATCAACCGGCTCGTAAGGATTCTAAGTGTCTAAAGATAGCCAGGTAAGTGCTGATCAGCTGTTGGTGGAGCGGGTTCAGGCAGGTGACAAAACAGCGTTTGATTTGCTGGTTAAAAAATACCAGCACAAAATTATTGGACTCATCTCGCGTTATATATACGACCACCATGAAGCGATGGATGTGGCACAGGAAGCCTTTATTAAGGCGTATCGCGCCTTGCCCAATTTTCGTGGCGATAGCGCGTTTTATACTTGGTTGTATCGAATTGCCATTAATACGGCAAAGAATTATCTGGTTGCAAGAGGGCGACGTCCGCCAGATACGGATATTGATGCTGATGACGCGCAGTACTTTGAAGCTGACTCAGATTTAAGACAGATCGAAAATCCTGAAAACGCCTTGTATAGAGATGAATTACAGCGTGTGATCAACCAGGTTTTGGATCGATTACCCGAAGACCTTAGAGTGGCATTAACACTACGAGAGTTCGAAGGGTTGAGTTATGAAGAAATAGCTAAGGTGATGGACTGCCCTGTCGGTACGGTGAGATCTCGTATCTTCAGAGCCAGAGAGGCCATAGACAACGAGATAGCACCGCTGCTCAGTACAGACTGAGACTAGCGACCTGCAATAGCTGAGGTGACACATGAGTGAGCATAATGAATCCCTGTCCGCGCTCATGGATGGTGAAGTAAATGAGCTGGAATTGAGGCGGTTGCTCAAACACGTCGAGCGAGATCCCGCACTGGCGCAGCAATGGCAGCGCTATCAGTTCAGCGCACTGTTGCTGAAAAAAGAGTCTGCTGAGTGGTCTGGTCAGGACTTGAGTAATCGAGTGATGGCTGCTATTTCAGAAAATGTTGCAGAGACATCCGTACAGGAAAAGCAGGAAGCCAGCGGAGCTTTTTCGGGTATGTACCGTTCCCTTGCCAGTATGGCTATCGCTGCTTCTGTTACCACGGTTGTTATTCTGGGGCCAGGTTGGATTGCGAGTGATGTGCAAACGCCGCAGGCTCAGCCGGTCGCAACTACAGTGACTAACCATGTTCCACGTAACAGTTTAGTTCAGCCGGTAACCTTTGGTGCACGTCCGTCGGCACCTTCTTATCAAGGTTCAATGTTGGCCAATGATGACGATATGATTCGCGCACCAGAAGGAATGCAGCGTTATATAGATCAACATTTATCTTTGATGGAAGACCGTCCACTGCAATGGGGTTTGTCCTGGTTGCCGGAAGGCTATCAGAATATTCGTCATCAAGTGACCCAGGCTGGTGAGGTAATGGTGTTCTCTAACGGGCATAAAGCCTTTTCTGTCAGCGTGGAACAACTCGGGAAACAGACTGTACCTGAGGGTGTAACTGATGCTGGTGATTATATTGCATTGGGATTGCGAAATGATGATCGTTTCGTAACGGTTGTCGGAGATATGCCTATTATGGTGGCTGAGCGTATAGCTACCTCTGTTGTTTCCGGACGGTAAATCGGTGTGTTAGAAGAAGTCGCTCAGGTCAGTGAGGTGCATCCGGATCATTTGGTGATAGAAACGCGTCGGTTGAGTGCATGCCATTCGTGTCAATCTCACGACAATTGTGGCCAACGAAAGTTGGCGGGTTTATTTGGTAACGGGTCTGCTTTTCTGACAATAGGTAATCCTAAAGGTCTGCTCATTAAGCCTGGGCAGTCTGTCGTAATTGGATTGCATGAAGGGGCCATACTCAAGTCTTCTTTATTATTGTATCTAATGCCTATATTGACGCTGATAGGCGCATCATTGTTGGCTTCATGGTTATTTGACACAGAGTTATCTGTGATTTTGGCCGGTGTTACCGGGTTGGCTGGTGGTTTTTGGCTGGCAAAAATCATATCTGCCAAGCTGTTGTCCAACCCGAGCTATTACCCAGTTTTATTGAGAGTGAACAACTAAACGCTGATAAGGGTCTCGCTATGAAAAAAGCACAGTCAATTTTCATATTTCTATTGGTTTTGTGGTTGTTGCCAGTACAAGCCTGGTCGCAGCAGCTGCCTGATTTCAAATCGCTGGTTAGAGAGGCGGCCCCTGCCGTTGTAAATATCAGTACTGTCCAGAAGGTTCCGGAAGAAAGTCAGGATCCTTTCAGTCAGTTTCGTGGCCCGGGTGGCGAGGAAGTCCCCGATATTTTTCGGCATTTTTTCCGTGGTTTTCCTGAAATGGAACCCTCACCTCGTCGCGGTACACCAGCACCACGCTCACTCGGATCAGGTTTCATCATTTCATCCGATGGTTATATCCTGACCAATAATCATGTCATCAGTGATGCTGAGAAGGTGATTGTTCGATTAAGTGATCGTCGCGAGATAGAAGCGGAAGTGGTTGGCTCTGATGCACGCTCTGATGTGGCCTTGCTCAAAGTGGAAGCCAATGATCTGCCTTATGTCCAAGTGGGACAATCTTCGGCAGTTGAGGTCGGAGAGTGGGTGTTGGCTATAGGTTCACCGTTTGGTTTTGATCATAGCGTAACCGCTGGAATTGTTAGTGCAACTGAACGTTCATTGGCTAACGATACCTATGTGCCTTTTATTCAGACAGATGTGGCGATTAATCCAGGTAACTCAGGAGGTCCTCTATTTAACCTGGATGGTGAGGTTATAGGTATAAATTCCCAAATTTATACCCGCTCCGGTGGTTTTATGGGGCTTTCCTTTGCTATTCCAATGGATGTGGCTATGGAGGTGGCAGATCAGCTACGAGAAACGGGTAGTGTAATTCGTGGCTGGCTTGGTGTCGTGATTCAAGAAGTTAATCGGGATTTAGCTGAATCTTTTGGGTTGGATAAACCGGGAGGCGCGCTGGTTGTCAATGTAATGTCGGACAGTCCGGCTCAGGCAGCGGGTTTAAAAGAAGGGGATGTGATCGTGCAGTTTAATGGCAATGATATTGCCTTGTCTTCTGATCTGCCTCATCAGGTTGGACGCATAAACCCCGGAGAAAAAGCACGAATTACTATTATTCGTGATGGCCATCGCGAGACAATTACAGCCACCATTGGCACTTTGCCCGATGAAAACCAACTGGCTCAAAACGGCCGGGGGTCGGCCGCTCCCTCAACTGATACCTCTCTTGGGCTGGTGGTTTCATCGCTGACGCAAGAGCAACGCTCACACTGGAATATTAATGCTGGCGTAGTCATTACACAGGTAAATGAAGGGCCAGGTGCCGCTGCTGGTTTGATCAACGGTGATGTGATCACTATGCTGAACGGTGAGCAAATCGAAATGCCAGATCAGTTCTATCGAGTCGTATCTGAACTACCGCAAGATAAGGCTGTGCCCATGCGTATTGTCCGCCGGGGGAGCGCCATGTTTATACCGCTGCGTCTCACACCTTAGTGACTTGTTGTGTTTGTTTAATTAACTAGCTGCCCGCTGCCGGGCGGTTAGTTAATTGTATTAGTGTAGATGGCTGAAATCGCTGGAATAGGGTAGACTACGGCCCCTGTCCGGGCACTTCTGCCCCTTCCGGAAACTGATTTGAGACACTGACACGTGAGTAATCTGGACCATATCCGCAACTTCTCCATTATCGCCCATATTGACCATGGTAAATCTACCTTGGCTGACCGTTTCATTCAGGTCTGCGGTGGTCTGACTCAGCGTGAAATGGCCGAGCAAGTGCTGGATTCTATGGATATTGAGCGTGAGCGTGGTATTACCATCAAGGCGCAAAGTGTCACGCTTAATTACACCGCGAAGGATGGTAAAGTCTACCAACTGAATTTTATTGACACCCCTGGACATGTTGACTTTTCTTATGAGGTTTCACGCTCACTGGCCGCCTGCGAAGGGGCTTTGTTGGTAGTCGATGCGGCTCAGGGTGTAGAGGCACAGTCAGTAGCCAATTGTTATACCGCAATTGAGCAGGGCCTGGAAGTGGTGCCCGTACTCAATAAAATGGATCTTCCTCAAGCTGAGCCGGAAAGGGTTAAGCTGGAAATCGAAGAAGTGATCGGCATAGATGCAACGCATGCTGTAGCCTGTTCTGCAAAGAGTGGTATGGGGGTGGATGAGGTATTGGAAGAGTTGGTGCGACTGGTTCCTCCGCCCGTAGGCGATCTGGATGCACCGCTGCAAGCATTGATTATCGACTCGTGGTTTGACAATTATCTGGGTGTGGTGTCGCTGGTCCGTGTTAAGCATGGTCAGTTGCGTAAAAAAGACAAAATTCTGGTGAAGTCCACCGGTCAGGTTCATGTTGTCGACAGTGTCGGGGTGTTTACACCCAAGCGCCTGGTAACCGACTCACTCAAAGCGGGTGAGGTAGGTTTCATCGTTGCGGGTATCAAAGATATTCACGGTGCGCCGGTTGGCGATACGTTGACACTGTCAAAGACCCCTGATGTGGATAGCCTGCCAGGTTTTAAGAAAGTACAGCCGCAAGTCTATGCCGGTCTCTTTCCAACCAGTGCTGATGATTATGAAGATTTCCGTGACGCCTTGGATAAGCTGACATTGAACGATGCGTCTCTGTTCTTTGAGCCTGAAAGTTCGGATGCGTTGGGTTTTGGTTTCCGCTGTGGCTTTCTTGGCATGCTGCATATGGAAATCATTCAAGAGCGCCTAGAGCGAGAGTACGATCTTGATCTGGTTACAACCGCACCGACCGTTGTGTACGAAGTTGAGTTAAACAACGGTGAAATCATTTACATTGATAGTCCCTCTAAGATGCCTGACCCGGCAGCCATGAAAGAAATGCGTGAGCCTATTGTACAGGCTAGTATCTTGGTGCCGCAGGACTACCTGGGACAGGTAATTGGGTTATGTGTTGAAAAACGTGGCGTGCAAAAAAACATGTTGTTTGTTGGTAATCAGGTACAGTTGCATTATGAATTGCCCATGGCTGAAGTGGTGCTGGACTTCTTTGATCGCCTGAAATCAGCTAGCCGCGGCTATGCATCGTTGGAATATAACTTTATTCGTTTCGATTCCGCTAAACTATGCCGTCTGGATATTCTGATCAACGGTGAAAAAGTTGATGCATTGGCTGTCATACTGCATAAGGATAATGCGTTGTATAAAGGCCGGGTTCTGTGTGAAAAGATGAAAGAGCTTATTCCCCGGCAGATGTTTGATGTCGCCATTCAGGCGGCGATTGGGGGAAAGGTTATTTCGCGTACCACAGTCAAAGCCTTGCGTAAGAACGTCCTTGCCAAGTGTTATGGCGGCGATGTCAGTCGTAAAAAGAAACTGCTGTCCAAGCAGAAAGAAGGTAAAAAGCGCATGAAGCAGGTTGGGCGGGTCGAAATTCCCCAGGATGCATTCCTTGCCGTATTAAAAGTTGATAGCTGAGGTTTACATGGATTTTGATTTTTCGCTGATATTGGTAAGCCTGACAGCGCTTTCCGGTGTTTTATGGTTACTGGATGCTGTGTTCTTAGCTCCCGCGCGCAAAAGGAAGCTTTCGGCTGCTGAAGCAGAGCAAGGGCAGTTGCCCGAGGTCGCCCGGACAAAAATACTGCAGCAACCAGGCTGGGCCGATCTGGGTAAATCCATGTTTCCAGTATTGGCTGTGGTATTGGTGTTGCGCTCTTTCCTGTTTGAACCTTTCCAGATCCCATCTGGCTCTATGCTGCCTACGCTACAGATTGGTGATTTTATTCTGGTTAATAAATTCCATTACGGACTGCGTTTGCCGGTTACCCATACAAAATTGGTTGATATTAATGAGCCTCAGCGTGGCGAAGTTGTTGTGTTCCGCTACCCGAATAATCCATCCATCAACTATATTAAGAGGGTGATAGGGCTCCCGGGTGATGTGATTAGCTATCAGAATAAAACCTTCTATATTAACGGGGAAGAAGTGCAGGCTGATCTACTTGCCAGATTGCCCCCGGTTAATCCTGAAACACTGTTATTAAATGAAACGTTGGGTGAACATAGCTATACAACCTATCAGGATGTGGGGCGACCCTCGATGACAGGGCAGTGGGTGGTACCGGAAGGGCATTACTTTACCAGCGGTGATAATCGTGATAACAGTAATGATAGTCGGTACTGGGGATTTGTATCGGAAAAACTGTTGGTGGGTAAAGCAGTTGTTGTCTGGATGCATTGGGACAACTTCTTTAGCCTGCCTGATCTCAGTGTGATGCGTAAAATCAGATAGGAACAGGATAATGGAACTTCATGCGAGCAATAGACAACATGGTGCGTCTTTTTTTGGTGTTCTGAGTGTACTGATCGTCCTCGGAATTTTCCTTGCTGTGGCATTTAAACTATTTACACCCTACTGGGAGTATCGAACAATTACGTCTGTAGTAAAGGCCATCAGTGAAGACCGAGAAGAACTGGGTAAGCCTGTTGCACAGATACGCTCCAGCCTTAACCGCCGTTTTCTTATCAATCAGGTTTCTTTGCCAAGCCCGGATGCGCTTAGCATCACTGAGGATGCTGGCGTGATTTTTTTCGATCTAGAGTATGAAGTCAGAGTGCCGATGTTCGGTAATGTAGATGCGGTTGTCATGTTTCAAGATAACTACGAAGCCAGAAAGCCTTGAAAAAACCTGTAGAAGAGCTGGCCCGGCGCTTAGGGCATAAGTTTGCTGACGAGTCTTTGTTTGAGTTAGCGCTGACTCATCGCAGTTGTGGAAAGCGTAATAACGAGCGCTTGGAGTTTTTGGGAGACTCAGTGTTGAACTTTGTCGTCGCTGCGGATCTCTATCGGCGCTTTCCTTCGGCTCGCGAAGGACAGTTAAGTCGTCTTCGCGCAATGATGGTGAAAGGAGAAACTCTGGCTGAAATTGCCCGTGAACTTGGGTTAGGTGATTATTTGCGTTTGGGTTCCGGAGAGCTTAAAAGCGGCGGCTTCCGACGTGACTCCATCCTGGCTGATGCTGTGGAGGCTATTATCGGTGCTATTTACCGTGATGCGGGTCTGGCTACTGCAGAATCTTATGTACTCCAGTGGTATGAAAAGCGCTTAGATGAGTTGGATCTGGATGGCTCAATCAAGGACTCGAAAACACGCTTGCAGGAGTTTTTGCAGTCCCGTCGTCTGGATTTGCCGGACTATGAATTGGTGAGTGTTGAAGGTGAAGCACATGCACAAACTTTCAATATACATTGCCATATTGCCTTGTTAAGCAATCCAACTGAAGGGCAAGGCAATAGCCGCCGTCAAGCCGAACAGAATGCTGCCAAAGCGGCTCTGGCGCAGTTGAAACAGGAGAATCGTCGTGACTGAAGTAACCCGTTGCGGCTTTGTCGCCATCGTTGGCCGTCCCAATGTGGGTAAGTCAACCTTGTTGAATAAAATCCTTGGTCAGAAACTGAGTATTACGTCACGCAAGCCACAGACCACCCGCCACCAGATTCTTGGCATCAAAACGGAGGGTACAGATCAGATCGTCTATGTAGATACGCCAGGGCTGCATAATGATGAGCAGGGCAAGGCGTTGAACCGCTTTATGAATAAGACAGCCTCTGATGCCCTTCGTTACGTCGATCTGGTGGTGTTTCTGGTCGACAGGACCCGTTGGACAGAAGAAGATGATATTGTTTTGGAAAAGCTGCGTTACGTGACTTGCCCGGTGATACTGGCGGTAAATAAAATCGATCAGTTGAAAGAGAAGCATGCGCTGCTGCCGCAGATTGATGTGCTGGCCAATAAGCGTGAGTTTACCGCGATCATGCCTCTGTCTGCCAAGCAGGGGCACAATGTGGCTGAACTGGAGCAGTTAGTGGGTCGTTATCTACCCGAAGGCCCTCACCATTATCCGGAAGATCAGATAACAGATCGCAGTTCGCGATTTGTTGTGGCTGAGATTGTGCGTGAAAAGCTGATGCGCAATCTAGGTGAAGAAGTTCCTTATGGCATCACCGTTGAGATAGAAGCGTTTGAGCACGATGGTTCGCTACTAACGATCAGTGCACTGATTCTGGTTGAGCGCGAAGGGCAAAAGCGTATTGTGATTGGTGATAAGGGTGCGGTATTAAAAAGTATCGGACGTGATGCGCGTCTTGACATAGAGAAAATGTTCGAGAGTAAAGTCATGCTGAATCTATGGGTTAAAGTTCGCCGAGGCTGGTCAGATGATGAGCGTGCGCTACATAGTCTGGGATACAGGCACGAGTAATGTCTCAGCATGCTGAACAGGCTGCAGCCTTTGTTCTGCATTCTCGCCCTTACCGGGAAACCAGTCTGTTAGTTGATTTCTTTACCCTCGAATATGGCCGCATCAGTGCGGTCGCTCGTGGAGCACGTCGCTCTGGATCAGCACGACGTTTTACCCTGCAGCCTTTTCAGTCACTACATGTCAGTTGGTCAGGACGACATGAATTAAAAAATCTGAGCCAGGCGGAAGTACCTCAGGTCATGCCACAGCCAGTGGGCAAAGCGCTGCTTTGTGGTCTTTATGCAAATGAACTGTTGCAGCGCTTATTGCAGCCAGCAGATCCCCATCCGCACCTGTACCTTTACTACACCTACTTGATTCAAGAACTACAGCAATCGACAGATCTGGAAGGGGCGCTACGAACCTTCGAACGGCAGTTGCTGGAAAATATGGGTTATGGTATCGCTTTGAGTCATTGTCTTCCTGATCATTATTATCAATATGATGTTCAGCAAGGAATGATTGAAGTCGCAGCCGATAGCGCCAGTTATACTGGTGAGTGTTTGCTAGCTATCGCCGAAGATCGCTATGAACGGGTAGAGGTCAAACGTGCGGCCAAGCGCCTGATGCGTGAAGCACTGGCATCTTTGCTAGGTGCAAAACCGTTAAAAAGTCGTGAATTGTTTATGAAAACCAGGAGAACTGCATGAACTACCCAAAGCAGCTATTGCTGGGAGTTAATATTGATCATATTGCTACCTTGCGCCAGGCGCGTGGTACTCGCTATCCCGATCCAGTCTATGCTGCCATGCTTGCTGAAGCGGCTGGTGCTGATGGCATCACTGTGCATTTGCGCGAAGATCGACGCCATATTCAGGAACGTGATATACGTTTGTTGATAGAGGTGTTACAAACCCGAATGAACCTGGAGATGGCCCTGACTCCGGAAATGCTTGAATTTGCTATGGAAATTCAACCAGCACATATCTGTCTTGTCCCCGAAAAGCGTGAAGAGTTGACGACAGAAGGGGGCCTGGATGTGATCACGCATGAAGCACAAGTTGAGCATTTTTGTCAGATGCTGGGTGCAACAGGCGCCGAAGTATCCTTGTTTATCGACCCGGATTACGCACAGATCGATGCGGCAATTCGCTGCGGGGCTCCCGCTATTGAATTGCATACAGGTGCCTATGCCGATGCCATCACGCCTTTGCAACAGCAGGAAGAGTTAGCCCGCATCCGTGAAACAGCCCACTATGCTTTCAGTAAGGGGCTAGTGGTCAATGCCGGGCATGGATTGCACTACCATAATGTAGAAGCCATCGCTGAGATACGTGAGCTTAATGAACTTAATATAGGTCATGCATTGATTGCTCATGCATTATTTGTGGGGGTATCTGATGCGGTTAAAGAGATGAAAACACTGATTCTGTCTGCTCGGCAGCGTGCTGAACAGGCTGTACAGTCTGGCTCAAAATGATTTACGGGCTGGGTGTTGATATTATTCAGATCTCGCGGATGGCGGAGGCGCTGACGCGTACTCCAGGTTTGGCTAAACGCGTGCTGACTGAAACTGAATACCAACTATTTTTACAATCCAGAGATCCTGAGCGTTATATGGCTAAGCGTTTTGCCGCTAAAGAAGCCGTGGTGAAAGCGCTGGGAACTGGGATTGGCCAAGGCGTTGGATGGCAGCAGTTACAGATAGATAAAACGGCATTGGGTAAACCCCTGGTGACACTTAGTGGTTATGCCAAGAGTATGTCAGACGAGTTGAACATCCGTCATTGGCATTTGTCCTATACAGATGAAAAAGCCTATGTTGTGGCAATGGCTATTGCAGAAAGTTGAGCGAAACCCTGCAAGCCGTTACCATCAGTAATTTGCAAAACACCTAACGACTACTCCATTTATATTTGCACAGGATTGTAATGATGACACTATCCCACTATCCCACTATCGCAGACTGCATCGGCAACACACCGCTGGTCCGTTTGCAACGCATTACGGTCCCTAATAATAATACCTTGTTATGCAAGCTGGAAGGCAATAACCCGGCAGGATCTGTTAAAGACCGCCCGGCTCTGAGTATGATTCAGTTGGCAGAACAGCGTGGTGAGATTCAGCCGGGTGATGTCTTAATCGAGGCGACGTCTGGTAATACGGGTATTGCACTGGCTATGGCCGCCGCTATAAAAGGCTATAAACTCAAGCTGATCATGCCCGCTAACATGAGTAGTGAGCGCAAAGCGGCTATGAGTGCCTATGGTGCCGAGCTAATTGAAGTGAGTAAGGACGACGGTATGGAAGGCGCTCGCGATCTTGCCTTGAGCATGCAGGCCGAAGGGCTCGGGAAAGTATTGGATCAATTTTCCAATATGGATAACCCGGAAGCTCACTTTCAAACTACTGGCCCAGAAATTTGGCAGCAGACCTGTGGTGAGATCACTCACTTTGTTTGTTCCATGGGTACAACGGGTACCATTATGGGGGTCTCGCGCTTTTTGAAAGAGAAAAACCCCGCTATCCGTATTGCCGGACTGCAACCGGCTGAGGGTTCCGCTATTCCGGGTATTCGCCGCTGGCCGGAAGCTTATCTGCCGAAAATATTTGAGCGTGCGCGTGTGGATCAGGTGTTTGATATCACCCAGGAAGAGGCCGAAACTATGATGCGTCGTCTGGCTCGTGAAGAGGGTATTTTTGCGGGTGTATCCTCCGGTGGTTCCGTTGCCGGAGCATTGAAGCTTGCCGAGCAGGTGGAGAACGCCACGATTGTCTGTATCATTTGTGACCGTGGAGATCGTTATCTGTCCACCGGTGTATTTGACCCTCGTTAAACTGTCAGGGAAGGAGTAACCACCCTAATGGTTAAGGTACGCGACGAACATCCTGTCAGAGATGATGGCTCTGTCGATCTGGAGTTGTGGCTGCAACGCCTGCAGATGCAAACTGATATTGCCGACGCTGAGCAGTTGTGTCGAGCTTGTGAAGCTGTCAGAAGTGCGCATGAAGCCTCTCTTGCAGGAAATGTTGATTGGACCGAGTCACACAAAAATTGTTACAGCATCGGCCTCGAAATGGCGCAGATACTGGCAGAGCTTCAGCAGGATCAGGAAACGCTTGTTGCTGCTGTACTCTATCGTGCTGTGCGAGAAGAAAAGCTCAGTCTGGTAACAGTGAAACGAGACTTTGGCGCTAGCATAGAAACCCTGATTCAGGGTGTGTTGCAGATGGCGGCCATCGGCAGTCGCAAGAACCCTCGCCATGACTCAACGGTATTGGGCGATAGCGAAGGGCAGGTAGATAACCTGCGTAAAATGCTGGTCGCCATGATTGATGATGTCCGAGTGGCGTTGATCAAGATCGCCGAACGTACCTGCGCCATTCGCCGGGTCAAGGACGATACCCGCAAAAAACGTTACCTGGTGGCGCGTGAAGTCTTTGATATCTACGCACCATTGGCACATCGTTTGGGTATCGGCCATATCAAGTGGGAGCTGGAAGATCTGTCTTTTCGCTACCTCAAGCCGAATGACTATAAAAACATAGCCCGTTTGTTGGATGAAAAGCGCCTGGATCGCCAGCTGTTTATCAATGAGGTGGTCGATCAGCTACGCAGTCGTTTGGAGGATGCGGCGATTGCCGGGGATGTTCATGGCCGTGCCAAACATATCTACAGTATCTGGCGCAAAATGCAGCGCAAAAACATTGAGTTCAACCAGGTGTTTGATGTGCGCGCTGTGCGTATTCTGGTGCCGGAAGTCCGTGACTGCTATACCGTATTAGGGATAGTGCATGGTCTGTGGCGTAATATTCCCAATGAGTTTGACGACTATATCGCCTCGCCAAAATCCAATGGCTATCGCTCTCTGCATACGGCTGTATTCGGGCCGGAAGGGAAGGTGCTGGAAATACAGATCCGTACCTTTGAGATGCATGAAGAGGCGGAACTGGGTGTTTGTGCTCATCACCTATATAAAGGTACCGATGTTCGCGCACGTCGAGACGGTTATGAAGAGAAAATATCCTGGTTGCGCCAGGTGCTGGAATGGCATGACGATCTGGGTGAAAGTGAAGGCTTGCGTGAAATCCTGCGTGGTGACGTAACTCAGGATCGTGTGTATGTATTTACACCAGATGGCCATGTTATCGATATGCCATCTGCTTCAACGCCAGTGGATTTTGCCTACCGGGTGCATACCGAAGTGGGCCACCGTTGTCGGGGTGCCAAGGTCAACGGACGTATTGTACCCTTGAACCATGCACTGAAAACCGGCGATCAGATAGAGATTCTTACCAGCAGTGAACAGCGCCCACGGCGTGACTGGCTGAATATCAACCTGGGATTTGTGACCACGTCCAGAGCCCGAGCCAAAGTGGCTCATTGGTTTAAGCAACAAGCCAAAGAGCAAAATGCTGAAGCTGGCCGAGACATGGTCGAGCGTGAAATGCGCCGCCTGGCACTGGATATTCATCAACTGAATCTGAAGTTGATAGCCCAGGGGTTGAGTTTTAAGTTAGTCGATGACATGTTTGCGGCGATTGGTGCGGGCGATTTACGTCTGTCACAACTGCTGAACGAAGCACAGAAACAGACTGAACCCAACCATGAAGAGCAGATGGACCTGCAGCTACTGCCGAGTCAGCATCGTCATACAAGTCATACCCAGGGCAGCGGTGACGCCGTCAGTATTCAGGGGGTCGGTAACTTGTTGACCGTGATGGCCAGTTGTTGCAAGCCGGTACCGGGAGACCCGATTGTTGGGTTTATTACCCAAGGTCGAGGTGTCTCGATTCATCATGAAAACTGCAGTAATTTACAGTCATTACGGGAAACCGAACCCCGTCGGATAGTCTCAGTCGACTGGGATGAAGCGGGTGAACATACCTATCCGGTGGATGTGATGGTTGAAGCGTATGACCGCTCTGGACTCCTACGGGATGTAATGATGATCCTGGCCAATGAAAAGCTAAATATTCTGTCGGCCAACACCAAAACAGATAAGCACAGCAATATTGCCCGTCTGTCGATGACCGTAGAGATTTCTCGCCTGGAAATGTTGGGGCGGCTGATGGATAAGCTCAATCAGTTGCCTAACGTTATCGATGTACACAGAGAAAGGGACGGGAAGCACTGATGTATACGCTGGATGACCTGCTGTTCCTGATGGCGCGACTGCGTAGTCCGCAAGGCTGCCCCTGGGACCAGCTACAGACTTTCAGTTCAATCGTGCCCCATACCCTGGAAGAAGTGTATGAGGTCATCGACGCCTTGGAGCGGGAAGACTGGCCGCATCTGAAAGATGAGCTGGGTGATCTGTTGTTTCAGGTAGTTTTCTATGCCCAATTGGCAGACGAAGCCGAACTGTTCAGATTTACTGATATCATTGATCAGTTGGTGGCTAAGCTGATCAGGCGTCACCCGCATGTATTTCCGGATGGGCAGCTTTACACCGATCAGCAACAGCCATCAATTGATCCCGCTCAGGTTAACCAACGTTGGGAAATGATCAAACAGCAGGAACGTGGAGAGCGACAACAGCACTCTGTACTGGACGAAGTTCCTCAGGCGCTACCAGCATTGAATCGTGCAGCCAAATTGCAGAAACGTGCCGCTAATGTCGGATTTGACTGGGCTGATACAGAGGGTGTGCTGGATAAGATTGAAGAAGAGATTGCCGAACTGCGACAGGCTATCCGTGGGGGACGTCACAGTGAAGTGCTCGATGAAGCCGGTGACCTTCTATTTGCCCAGGTCAATCTATGCAGGCACCTGAAACTTGATCCTGAGCAGGCTCTGCGTAGCACCAATCGTAAATTTGAACGGCGCTTCCGCTATGTTGAAACCCAGGTTAACCAGCAGCGAGGGGATTTTTCCACTTACTCACTGGAAGAGCTGGATGCGTTCTGGAATCAAGCCAAACAGAGAGAAACAGCCGATGAGCATTAACCTGCATGAAGCCTTACGTGATGATGTACGTATGCTGGGCGATAGCCTGGGGAGAACCATTGAGCAGGATATGGGTGAAGGTTTTTTAGAACGGGTCGAGCAGATACGCCATTTGGCTAAAGAAGGGCGCAGTGCTGAAAAACCCGTGCATGATGAGCTCTTAGCGGCTATAGAAAGCCTGCATAAAGATGAAGTGCTACCCTTGGCGCGTGCGTTTACCCAGTTTCTCAACCTGGCCAATATAGCCGAAGAACATCATCGCGTCCGGCGCCAACTCGATGCAGATGAGCAGAACGAGCCTGATGATCTGGCTGAACTGATTCAACAGTTGCATAGCAATTGTGGTCAATCCGCACAGCAGATTGCCGAGACACTGTCGCAACTGCAAATAGATCTGGTGCTTACGGCTCATCCCACTGAGGTCAATCGGCGTACTCTAATTCAGAAGTACGATGCGATTACTGACTGCCTCAAACGACTGGATCGAAATGAGCCAGTGAACGAACGGCTCGATCAATTGATCGCACAGATCTGGCATACTGATGAAATTCGTCGTCAGCGTCCGACACCGGTTGATGAGGCCAAGTGGGGCTTTGCTGTTATTGAAAATTCCTTGTGGAAAGCCATCCCACGTTTTTGTAAACGCCTTGATCAGACATTGCAGGATACCCTAGGTTATCGACTTCCGTTAGACAGTTCACCGGTACGCTTTTCCTCCTGGATGGGTGGTGATCGTGACGGTAATCCGAATGTCACTGCCAAGGTAACGGCGGAGGTTTTGCAGTTGTCGCGCTGGATGGCTGCCGATCTGTTTGCTCAGGATATTGATGAGCTTAGAAAAGAGTTGTCGATGCATCAAGCCACACCAGAGTTACGTGAGCAGGTGGGTGAACAAGCCGCCGAGCCATATCGGGCACTGCTGGGTGGGTTGCGAAGTCGGCTGGAAGCCACTCGCAGAGGTATTGCTGATCAGTTGAGTGGTTTGCCAGCCGATACCAGCCAGTGGATCACCAGTGACCAGGAGTTGCTGCAACCCCTGCTGCTGTGTCATCGCTCTCTGACCGAGTGCGGTATGGCGAATATTGCTGCCGGGCTGTTGGAAGATATTATCCGCCGGGTATCCTGTTTTGGTTTGGCTTTGGTAAAAATTGATATACGCCAGAATGCCGATCGTCATACTGAGGTGTTTGATGAACTGACCCGCTTCTATCAGCTAGGCAGCTATGCCAGTTGGTCTGAAAATAATAAACAGGCGTTCCTGCTGCGCGAACTCCAGTCCCGCCGCCCGCTGATACCCCATCAGTGGCAGCCATCAGATGCCGTTAAAGAGGTGTTGGACACTTGCCAGGTGGTGGCTGCAACGGCGCCGGACTCGCTGGGATCCTATGTCATCTCCATGGCCAGCAAACCCTCGGATGTATTGGCCGTGATCCTGTTGCTGAAAGAGATGGGCATTGGTTGGAATATCCGTGTAGTCCCCCTATTTGAGACCCTGGATGATTTGGAAGGCGGACCGGACTGTATTGCTGCGTTACTGAATATCGATTGGTATAAAGCCTATACTGAGAACCGTCAGGAAGTGATGATTGGTTACTCAGATTCCGCCAAGGATGCGGGGCAGTTAGCTGCTGCCTGGGGGCAGTATCGCGCCCAGCAAGCCCTGACCCGAGTATGTCAGCAGGAGGGTGTACACCTGACGCTGTTCCATGGTCGGGGGGGTACCGTGGGTCGAGGAGGTGGTCCCAGTCATACCGCTATTCTGTCACAGCCGCCGGGCTCAGTCGCTGGCGCTTTACGAGTCACTGAACAGGGTGAGATGATCCGGTTTAAATTCGGTGTCCCAGAAATTGCTATTCGTAATATGGAGCTCTACACAGGGGCGGTACTTCAGGCAACGCTCTGCCCAGGTGCACCAGCCGATGATTCCTGGTGTCAGTATATGGATGGGTTAGCTGGCGCCGGTTTGCGTGGTTACCGTTCTGTTATCCGAGAAGATCCACAGTTTGTGCCTTATTTCCGTTCCACGACACCGGAACAGGAACTGGCAAAGTTACCATTGGGTTCAAGGCCAGCAAAGCGGCGTGTGGACGGCGGAGTGGAAAGCCTTCGAGCGATTCCCTGGATTTTTGCCTGGACACAGATTCGGCTGATGCTGCCAGCCTGGTTGGGGTCTGATACAGCACTGGGAGAGGCGATTGAACGTGGTGAGCTGTCTCGATTACAGCAACTTTACCGCGATTGGGCCTTCTTCCGCACCAATATTGATATGTTGGAGATGGTGCTGGCTAAAAGTGATGCCAGCATTGCCGCTTATTATGAAAAACGTCTCACTTCGGATGAACTCGGAGTACTGGGTGCCAGTTTGCGAGACCGGCTCAAGCACTGCGTTGGACTGGTTAAGCAGATTAAACAGGAAACGCAACTCTTGTCAGAAAATCCGATCATTCGTCAGTCTATTGAGGTGCGAAACCCTTATCTGGATCCATTGCATTTTTTGCAGGTCGAGCTTTTGTATCGAGACCGTAACCAGCCGGACCAGCGTCTGGAGCAAGCATTAATGGTTACCATGGCTGGCATTTCGGCAGGTATGCGCAACACCGGCTAGTGCTAATGTCGAATTGTGGCAGGATAACTCATGACGTTACCCTCGGATACTATTTTACTTGCGTCCGGCTTGGGTGAAAAAGCCGGAATAGTGACTTATTACAAATAAATCAGGAGAAAACCCTCAATGCGAATTATTCTGCTCGGCGCACCTGGTGCCGGTAAAGGTACTCAAGCACAGTTTATTACTGAAAAGTTCGGCATTCCGCAGATCTCTACAGGTGATATGCTGCGCGCGGCGGTCAAAGCGGGTACCCCACTGGGTATACAAGCGAAGAAGGTCATGGATGAGGGTGGATTGGTGTCTGATGACATCATTATTGGGTTGGTTAAAGAACGCATCACCGAAGCAGATTGTGCCAATGGCTTCTTGTTCGATGGCTTCCCCAGAACGATTCCGCAGGCGGATGCACTAAAAGAAGCCGGTGTTAAAATTGATGCTGTGGTTGAAATCGATGTGGATGATGAGGAAATTATCAAGCGCATGAGTGGCCGTCGTGTTCACCCTGGTTCTGGTCGGACCTACCATGTAACATTTAATCCACCGAAAACCGAAGGTAAGGATGATGTCACTGGTGATGATCTGGTGCAGCGTGAAGATGATCAGGAAGACACCGTGCGTCAGCGCCTGAATGTCTACCATGATCAAACCAAGCCTTTGATTAACTATTATAAAAGCTGGGCCGAACAGGATGCAGCTACCGCACCGACTTATGTATATGTAGCTGGTGTTGGCAGTGTTGAAGATATCCGCGATAAAGTATTTTCCAGCTTACAAGGTTGATAACAACCAAGCCCTGCACAGTCAGGGCTTGGCCTCTTTTTTAACAGATACCGCTAATGATTTTCGATGACTGATACCGTAATAATAGATGAGCCTTTACCACCCGCACCCAGTGAATGCTGTGGCGGCGGATCCTGCGACCCTTGTGTCTGGGATGTGTATTACCAACAACGACGTTTATGGATGGCACAGAAACAGACTGTTGAAGCTCAGGAGTCCCAAAAATCCCAGTCATAACCTGAGCTTTCAACCCAGTGAAGCACTATGTCGATGATAAAAGCGTTTAAGCTGGTTTGCTGAAGCAGATTGGCCGGTAAATACCCGTACATAATGTTCAATACGTGTCATACGCACGGTCAGGCTTTCATGGGTGCGCATGGAAACATAACCTATCTGAGTCAGATAAATAGTACGCGCGCGAATATCGGCTTCCTGGCTAGCAAAGCCGAACTGTTCAAACATCTCACGGATCGCTTGCAGTCGTCGTTGGTCTGCCTGTTCGATTTCGGCTTCCACATCGGCTGATTGTAACGCCCAGTTACGCATCGCAAACTCAAAGGCATCATCAAACAGTGCTTGATCAAGCCAGCAGTCAAACAGATTCAGTACGGCCTCGGTGATGTTTTCGGCATAGGCTTGAGTCTGCTGAATCAGGTTGCCGGTATTCTTATCTCGCCAGCGTTGTATCAGTGCCTCTAGTAGCGCCTCCCGGTCCTTGAAAAACCAGTAAAAACTGGTACGCGATAGCCCCAGTTGCTTGGCTAAGGGTTGTATACGCACAGCTTCCACACCACGCGTTATCAGCGTGTCATAGGCAATATCTATCCATATTTCTGGCGAGCCGCGCCAGCCGGTTTCAGGCATATTCATGTCGCGAAGAATACGGTCTTTGGTCGTTCATGGCAATCTAATGTTCACTTATGTACTTATAATTGACACATGTGTACATTTTAACTAATCTCAATGCATACGGGTTTAAAAACCTATATGTAACCATCGCCGGAGGCCGTTCACATGTCCAAAGATCCTTTGCTGCAACCCTATCAGCTGAAGCACTTGACGCTGAAAAACCGCATCATGACCACCGCGCATGAACCGGCTTACCCGGAAGATGGCATGCCTAAAGCCAAATACCGTGCCTATCATGCGGAACGGGCAAAAGCGGGTATTGCCCTGACCATGACCGCAGGCTCGGCGACGGTGTCTAAAGACAGCCCGCCAGTGTTCAACAATATTTTGGCCTACAAGGATGAAGTGGTGCCCTATATGCGCGACCTGGCGGATGCCTGTCACGAGCATGGTACGGCGATCATGCTGCAGTTGACTCATTTGGGACGCCGGACCCATTGGGCCAAGGGTGACTGGTTAAATGTGGTTTCACCTTCACATCATCGCGAAGCCAGTCACCGTGCCTTTCCGAAAAAAATGGAAGACTGGGATATCGAACGGATTATCAAGGATTATGCCGATGCGGCTGAGCGCATGTATGCGGCGGGTCTGGATGGTATCGAGTTGCAGGCATACGGGCATCTGATGGATCAGTTCTGGTCACCGCTGACCAATACGCTGGAGGGGCCTTATGGTGGCTCTCTGGATAACCGACTCAAGTTTACGTTTGACGTCTTACGCGAAATCCGTAAACGCGTCGGTGAGCAGTTTATTGTCGGTGTGCGTTATACCGCCGATGAGCAGCTGCAAGGTGGCCTGACTATGGAGGAGGGTCTGCTGATTTCAGATCGCTTTAAAGACAGTGGTATGGTCGACTTTCTGAATGTCATACGGGGGCATATCGATACCGATGCCGGTTTAACCGATGTGATCCCGGTACAAGGGATGCGCAATGCCCCACACCTGGATTTTGCCGGTGAGGTGCGTAAACGTACCGGTATGCCGACCTTTCATGCGGCCAAAATTCCGGATATCGCTACCGCACGTTACGCTATCGATTCCGGCAAACTGGATATGGTGGGCCTTACCCGTGCGCATATGGCCGATCCGCATATTGTGCGCAAAATTCTGGCTGGACAGGAGGAGCGCATCCGTCCCTGTGTTGGCGCTAACTTCTGTCTTGACCGTATTTATCAGGGTGGGGATGCCTACTGCATTCATAATCCAGCCACAGGTCGTGAGCTGACCATGCCACATGATATTCCGCCAGCGATGGAACATAAAAAGGTTCTGGTGGTGGGAGCTGGACCCGCTGGACTGGAAGCCGCACGCGTGGCGGCTGAACGCGGCCATGCGGTGACAGTGATGGAAGCGGCGGCCTTGCCGGGTGGTCAGGTGCGTTTAACGGCGCAGAATGAACGGCGGCGCGAGATGATCAGTATTATTGATTGGCGTATGGCGGAATGTGAAACGCTGGGGGTGAATTTTCGCTTCAATACCTGGGCTGAAGTCGATGATGTAATGAGCGAAGCGCCCGATGTGGTAATTATTGCAACCGGTGGCTTGCCGCATACCGAGGTATTGGCACAGGGTAATGAGCTGGTGGTATCGACCTGGGATATTATCGCCGGTGATGTGAGGCCAGGTAAGAATGTATTGATTTATGACGATGCCGGGGATCATGCGGCGCTTCAGGCCGCTGAAGTTATAGCCGCCAGTGGTGCCAAGGTCGAGATTATGACCCCTGACAGAACCTTCGCCCCAGAAGTCATGGCGATGAATCTGGTACCCTATATGCGCAGTCTGCAAAAGCATGATGTCACCTTTACAGTGACCTACCGATTAGAGTCGGTAGAGCGTCATGAAGGGGGATTGCTGGCTCGGCTGGGCAGCGACTATGGCGGTGTGTTGAATACTCGTCATGTCGATCAGGTGGTCGTCAATCACGGCACCCTGCCACTGGATGATCTGTATTTTGAACTCAAGCCCCAGTCAGTCAACCTGGGGGCGGTGGATTATGAAACCTTGATTGCGGGAGCGCCGCAAACACTGATTTCTAACCCTGAAGGACAGTTCCGCTTATACCGTATCGGCGATGCCGTATCAGCGCGTAATACCCACGCCGCAATTTATGATGCGCTGCGACTGGTTAAAGATATTTAATCAACACGGCCCGGCACTGCCGGGCTTTCTTTGGCAAAGAACAGTCAGGCTTTTTTCAGTTTTTTCTTCAGCTTCTGCACTTTCTTTTCTTGCTTGGCTACTTTGGCCTTGGTGGCTTTAATTGCACTTTTGAGTTTCTTTTTGCTTGCTGACATAGGTAGCTCCAATTATCTTGTTAGTAAATACAACAGTTTAAGGTTAGACAACATAGCCGGATTCGTCAAAGCCGGTGTTGGAATCAATGGTTTTCCACCCATTCACCGGCTTTCAGAAACTGCAGTTGTCTTCATTCTGTTAGCTTAGTGTGCAGTTTGCTAACTCAGATGATGCACCGGTTCCATGCCATACACCGGCGTCTCGATCCCCTCCATGCGCGCTTTTATTTGTAAGGACAGGTATTGAGAGTAGTGCCGGGACTGATGCAAGTTGCCGCCATGGAACCACAGCGCTTGCTGCTGTGTCGGTTTCCACATATTGCGCAGCTCTCCCTCCCATGGACCGGGATCTTTGGCGGTGTTCGAACCCATACCCCAACATTTGCCAACTTTGTCAGCAACTTCTTGAGAGATGATTTGAGCAGCCCAGCCATTCATCGACCCAAAACCGGTAGCATATACAATCAAGTCTGCGTCCAGTTCAGTACCGTCGGTCAGCACCACTGAGTTAGTTTTGATGCGCTCAATCGATACGCCTGATTTTAGTTTGATCTCTCCGTTAGCCACTAAATCCGATGCCCCGACATCAATATAATAGCCTGAACCTCGGCGCAGGTATTTCATGAACAGGCCTGAACCATCCTCACCGAAATCAAGCAGGAAGCCTGCATCGGTTAAGCGTTGGTAAAACTCAGCATCCTTTTCCGCTACGGCTTGGTAAGCAGGAATGTGGAACTGTGGCATGATTTCAAAAGGTATGGATGCAAATGTGAGATCGGCCTTGTAAGTCGTCATACCATTTTCAACAGCTTCTTCAGAATAGAGCCCACCTAACACCAGCTCCATCAGTGAATCGGATTTGATGATATGTGTAGAGGAGCGCTGAATCATAGTAACGTCAGCTTCATTTTCCCAAAGGGCACAACAGATATCATGAGCTGAGTTATTCGCACCAAGAACGACGCATTTTTTGCCTTTGTAAGCTTCACCTCCAGGGTGTTTACTAGAGTGATGCTGTTCACCTTCAAACACATCCATACCCGGTATATCCGGAATGTTAGGGATACCCGACATGCCCGTTGCCAGAACCAACTGCTTGGGGTGAAGTGTCAGTTTTTCGCCATTGCGATCGACTTCAACTGTCCACTCCTGTTTATCTTCGTCATATTTTGCCTGGGTGCAACGGGTGGAGCCCCAGTAGTTCAACTCCATGACGTTGGTGTACATTTCTAACCAATCACCGATCTTATCCTTGGGGGTGAATACCGGCCAGTTTTCGGGAAATGGGATATAGGGCATGTGGTCATACCAGATGGGATCGTGCAATGAGAGTGATTTGTAACGATTACGCCAGGTATCTCCGGGCTTAGGCAGTGCATCAATAATAATGGTCGGTACTTCAAGCTGTCGAAGCCGAGCGCCTAAGCCAATACCGCCCTGGCCACCACCAATGATCAAACAGTAAGGTTGTTCGCTATAACCCAGGGTGGCTTGCTCATGCTGGCGCTTTTCTAACCATGTCTGGCGGTTCTTATTGGCACCATGTTCTGCTCCCTTAGGGCGGAGCTTATTGCGTTTTTCGGGGTAATTCTTTAACTCAGTCATGGTGGTTAAGAAGGTCCATGCCAGCCCATCGCGAAGTCGCAGATAGCCTCGGCCTGTGGCTTCCTTGGTGTCGAAGGTAATCCAGGCTTCGACTACCCCGTCTGTTTCGGTAGCATCTTGTTCCACGCGCCAGTTGCTAGGGGCCACCGTTGCCATAGTCGCTGCGATCATTTCACTGATAGCTGATCGGCCAGCCAGGGTTTTTATGTTCCAGGTAAAGGCGACCAGGTCGCGCCAGTAGCCCTCCTTCTCAAATAATTGAGCCGCTTGCGTCGGTGTGTCGGAACTCAATGCAGCCGCTAATTTTTCCACCCAGGCGACGGCGTCAAGTGTCGGCTTATGATTTGGGGTGAGTGTGGTACGAGTCATAGATCTCTCCAATGCAGACTATTGTTTTTGTTACTGCGTTAACACCAGCATTGCTCATGGGGGCAGGAGCATCACAGGGCAATGTTGATAACAGAGATAGAGCAGTAAGCGTGCCAAAGCGCAGTGTTTCAATGGTTTTAGTTTTTATATCATTGAATTAAAATGATATTTTATATTTATTGCGCAGAGTGTGGCGGCGATGGGCTGAAGAATTGCTACAGGTTTTTTTACAGCTGTAACCTGTTCTAGTCACAACTGTAACGTGAAACCAAGCTCAGCTTTACAGGTGTAACGCGATCACATCAGCCCTATATAGAAAGATAGAAAGCCAGTCTTTTACAGAGTAAACTCGGGAGTGCCGTGCAATAAAAATAACAGTCGCGGACCAAGGAAAAACATGCATAACTTAAGCCAGCGTCGTCATATAGACACAATACTTAGCTATGGTGGGCATCAATCCGCACCTAGGCGCTATGCGCCCATACATGAACTCATTGGCCGTTCGTGGAAGCGCTGTTTGAGTGAATATGGTTTAGATCCTTGCCAACCGAGACCTGCACGCATTGTCACGCAGCAAACCTTGCGCGAGCATCAAGATTCAGTCGATGAGTTCTTGAACGTGGCGCGAGCAGGCGTAGAACAGTTATATGCTCAGGTCGCCAGCTTGGGTTATGTCCTGTTATTAAGTGATTATCGTGGTATCACTGTTCAGTTCCTGGGGGATAAGCGTGATGAGCGCTTGCATAAGGCGGGACTTTACTTGGGCGCCGACTGGAATGAGCAATACGCAGGCACCTCGGCAGTGGGTACGTGCATCCAGGAACAGCAAGCGCTTACCTGCCATCGGCTTGATCATTTTGATAGTTCACACATTAGCTTAACTTGCACCGCTGCTCCGATAAAAGACCCGTCGGGTCAGTTGCTTGCGGTTCTGGATATCTCTGCCCTAAATTCATCCCGCACACCTGAGAGCCAGAATTTTGCCTTGCACCTGACCCAGCTCTATGCGCGCTTAATTGAAGACGTCTATTTTTTAAGGCGTTATCGTCATCATTTAGTGTTTAAGTGTGATCAATCCCGAGAACTTGTACAAGTAAGCGGACAATTGTTGTTTGCTCTGGATGAACAAGGTGAGGTGCTGGCAGCTAACACCGCCGCACGGGACTTGCTCATGCAACTCAACAAAATTGATCTGCAAAAGCTTTCATTACCTGAGCTGCTTGAGTGCCAATGGCAAGACATTTTATCCATTAATGCTTGTCATGATGGCACGCGCGCTTTCCGGGTAGAGGGGACTCAGCAAACCTTGTACGGCACACTTATTGAGCCGAAGTCGCCTACAGCGAGTCGGTTCTTCATGGCCCCCAGCGTTACGCAGCAAGCTGAGCCAGTTCCTGCATTAGACCGTTTATGTGCCGATGATCCCGCCATGCGCCAAACCCTAAGTTTGGCAAAACGCTTACGTAATAAAAATGTGAGCTTGCTTATTCTCGGCGAAACAGGCACGGGTAAGGAGGTGTTGGCACAGGCGATTCATGCCACGAGCCATCGAGCCGACAGTGCGTTTATGGCTGTCAATTGTGCTGCTATTCCTGACTCTTTGATCGAAAGTGAGTTATTTGGATATGTACCGGGTGCCTTTACTGGGGGGCGTGCAAAAGGTGCAAAAGGGATCATCCAGCAAGCAAACGGTGGCACACTCTTTTTAGATGAAATCGGCGATATGCCCTTACATCTGCAAACTCGTTTGCTGCGCGTCTTGGCAGAAGGGCAGGTGTTACCCTTGGGCGCAGTAACACCTATTGACCTGGACATTAGAGTGTTGGCGGCGACCCACTGTAATATTCAGAAACTTGTTGCAGAGGGCCGCTTTCGCGAAGATTTATTCTATCGTTTAAACGGAGCAACACTAACACTGCCTACACTCAGAGCACGTGCCGACAAGCAGTACCTTATCCAAGCCTTGCTACAGCAGATTAACCCCAATATCCGGCTAAGAGCCGATGCGGTGAGCGCCTTACTCGCTTATGCATGGCCTGGCAATATCAGGCAGCTTGCTAATGTGTTGACCTTTGCAGAAGCCATCAGTGAAGCTGGTGAAATCACCGTACACCACTTGCCTAAAGAAATTACAACACATCAACCTGAGCGGCCGGTTTTTTCTTTCCCAATGCAAACGCCTTACGAGCTTTCCCAATCAGACATTACCGACAGCTACTCACAAACTTCTGAACAACAAATCCTGCTGAACCTACTGCGGCAGCAGCGTTGGAACATATCTGCGGTTGCTAAACAATTGAGCGTATCGCGTCCCACCGTATACCGGCGGATTAAAAAGCTGAACATTGTTATGCCAAAGGATGTGTAAAGCCCATTTGCAACGCTATCGGTTAAAAAACGGGCTTAAAAGTGATGCGAAAGCGTATTTCACTTGTTATTTGATCGGGAGGACGGTTTGCCTATTCCAAATAGGCGGATTATGCTCCAAAGACGCCAAAAATTAATAATCAGGAGATAGAACGCTGACTACGGTTGCTAGAGATTTGCGCCGTAAACGCATGCCCCGGTTAACGCGCATCAATTACACGCCCCGAGTTCTCGGGTTCGGTGCGATTTTTGTTGCCATTTCCTGGCTGACTTATGTTCGCGACTGGTCCGCCGGACTCTATGTCCTTGCGGCTGTCTACTTTCTGCTGTACCCCCATTGTGTGTATTGGTTCGATCGTTTACGCGAGTCACCCAAGGGCATCGAAATTTCTGCCATGCTGTTCGATGCATTTATGCTGGCGCTATGGACGGTTGCAATCGAGTTTTCTGGCTGGGTCAGCTTTACTTTGCTGGCTACGGTCATTCTCAATAACACCATGACTGGGGGCGTCCCCCAATTTATACGAGCCGCCGCCTGTTATGGGTTGGGCCTGTTAGTCGGTGCCTTGTTGTTTGGAGTACATTGGTCACCCGAGGCCCCGCTGGGCATCGAAATCATTACTATGGTCGCGCTGCAGGTCTATATTTTTGTAGTTGCCAGGGTGCTTTCCATACAGAACCAGCGGCTGTTTCGTACTAAAAACGATGCCGAAAAGAAGAATGTTATTTTTTTAACCATGCTCAAACTGACTGATCTGGGTGATCAGTCTGAAACCCTTGAACTCTTGGTCGACGAGGCCTTGAAAGTGTTGCAAGGACTCTATCCGAATCAATCTTTTGGTTTTGTACTCAAGGATCCTGACGAGTCTGATACCCTGAACTTTGCCGCCTATACCTCAGATCTGGACGAGGAACAACGCGCCCTATTGCGTTGCCAGTTGTCGCGCGTGTGCGAGTATTTACCTAAAGGGCAGTTCGTCAGCATCGCTGATCAGGATGATAATAGTTTTGTGTTTCCGTTGAAGCAGCGTGTGGATCGTTTTCAAGGGTTGTTACTGATTCATGGACGGAAGCTACCGGAGGAAGAGCGGCAATCGATGAGATTGTTACTAAAGCAACTCAGTACCACTATTGCCAATAAGTTGCTCTCACTGGAATTGAAATCAGCAGCTGAACGGGATGCACTGACCGGCATCTATAATCGGGGTCGATTGGAACAAGAAATTGCCGATGCTGAAGCGAGGCTTCGTGACAATATGGATGCTCACTTTAGTGTTATTTTGATTGATCTGATTGGCCTCAAACCGATCAACGATCAGTACGGGCACATAGCGGGTGATCAGTTGATTTGTAGCGTTGCCAATGCCCTACGCGCTACCTGTAGAGAGCATGATCGTCTGTTTCGATTTGGAGGGGATGAGTTTGTTATCCTCTGTAGAGATGAAACGGGTCAAGGCGCCAGAGCATTGGTGAAGCGTATTGACCACCACGTCAAGGGACAGAAGGTGTCGTTGTCAACCGATCAGGGCGCTGCTATGGATGTGCGTATTGAACTCAGCGTTGGTCTGGCGCACTCTGATCAGGTTCCGCCGGAAGACGTACTAAAGCGTGCCGATGAGCGCATGTATGAGGATAAGAAACGCTGGTATGCCGAGCGTGACCGGTATCGTTAGATGTTTCGAGTTGACTGTTCAAGTTCAAAGGTTCGGGGCGTACTATTTGGGTGCCTGTGGTTTTAGCCGCATCAGCTTCAGATCTGTTTTCGGGAAGGCGATGCAGGGCAGTATCCAGCCATCGGCCTGTTCGCCGTCATTGAGCCCATAGGGGTGACGCCCCCGATAATCGATAGTGCCAGATATCAATCGACAGCGGCAGACACCACAGGCGCCGTTTATACAGGCTTTGCGCAGCAAAATATCCGCATCGGTCAGCGTGTCAAAGAGACTCTTTTCCGTATGGGCGGATAAGGTGACTATAGGTGTATCGTCCAGCTGTAATGTTATTTCAGTCATACCGATATGGCCTGGCCAAAACCCTGGTTGCTATCTTGGCGTATAGTCTCTCCTGCCAAAGCCTGCCAGTAAACTGATTATTCGTAGATAATCTCGCCCAGTTGCAGCTGTATCGGTTGAACACCCGCCCAAACTGGAAGTTGCATATCCTCTGGATCATCCACTGGCCCGCCGGTTCTGACTTTAGCTGCAATGTTGCTTAGCGTAAACGCCAATACACTGGTGGCTTTCAGTTCAGTGGCATTGGCAGGACGTGCTTCTTTTGAGCGGCCTGTATGGAACTTCTCCATCAGCGCATCCAATGCCGCACATTTCTCCTGCTCATCGGTCACCAATCTGGCTTTACCATACAGAATAACACTACGGTAGTTCACCGAATGGTGAAAGGCTGAGCGCGCAAACACTATCCCATCCAACAAGGTAATGGCAATGCTGCCTTCGGCCCCGTTCATCAGCCGTTGGAACAGCCCGTTTTTAGCAGAGCCGTGTACATACAGAGTTTCGCCTATACGCCAGTGCAGGGTGGGTTGAAGATAAGATGTCTGCTCATCGCCACAGGCAAGATGACACACCAGGGCTTCATCAATAATGGCATGAATAACGGCCTGATCATAATTGGCCCGCTTGGGACCACGGATAACACGGTTTCGCTCATTGATCGGGTATTCGCTCATAGTCATTTCCTTCACTGTGGATAAAAGCCAGTGTAGAGAGCTAAAATGGATTGGAAAAGATCCAATTTATAGTAAATTTATAGGTCCAATTTTGATGCGTCTACCGCGAACACCTTTCAATCCTATGGCTGATCCAAGCCTGCCACGTTATCGCCAGGTGTTTGCCTGGCTGCAGCAAGCGATACTCAATGCCGAGCTGAAGAGTGGTGAACAGTTGCCTGCTACACGGGATCTTGCCCGGCAACTAGGTTTGTCCCGCAATACCGTGAAGGAGGCCTATGAGTTACTACAAGCCGAAGGCTATATTGAAGCGCGTCAGGGCGCAGGCAGTTTCGTTGTTGAGTTGCCTGCCCATCTGTTGCGTCATGCCCCCGTGGCTGATCCTGATGTCTATCCGCAACAGGCTCTACCTGACTTGAATCATCGTCTGGATGCGCTGCAAGCCTTCCGCATACCTGAAACACGGGTTTCTCAGCGTTTGCAGCCTGCGCTACCGGCTTTAGATGCTTTTCCCTTGCCGCAGTGGAAGCGCTGTTTGAATCAGTCTACTTCCCGGCCTCTGCTGCAGCACAGCCCGCTGGCAGGTGAGCCGTTGTTGCGGGACGAACTGGTTAAGCATCTGGCTATGCGCCGTGGTATTCAGGTGGACGCATCACAATTGCTGATTACCTCAGGTTCACAGCAAGCCCTGCATTTTGTAGCTGAGTTGCTGCTGGGTTCAGGTGATAAAGCGTTAGTGGAATCTCCTGGCTACCCTGGTACGGCAGCGGTGATGCGTGCCGCCGGAGCCAAGGTAGAGTCCATTAGCTGGCAGTCTTTGCAGCAAGGGCTGCCTAGTGGGCTGGTGGCAAAATGTTTGTGCGTGACGCCATCACGTAACTTTCCGTTGGGGCATACCTTGACCTTAACGGCCCGTTTAGCGCTGCTTAACTGGGCTGAACAGCAACGTTGCTGGATTATTGAAGATGATTTTGACTGCGAATTTGCGACTGGACAGCCAATCACGGCCTTGTACGCTTTAAGTAGGAAACAGCGTGTTATTTATACCGGTACCTTCAGTCGCACCATGTTTCCGTCCTTGCGCTTGGGGTATTTGGTACTTCCACCGGCTTTGGTTCCTGGTATGCTTAAGCTACGTGGATACCAGGATGGGGGGCTGACACGCCTACCTCAGCATGCGCTGGGGCAATTCATGGCTGAAGGGCATTACAGTCGGCATTTGAAAAAGATGCGCCAGTTGTATCAGCAGCGCCGAGAAGCATTAATGGCGTTGATATCAGCTTCTCCCTTATCAGAATTGCCGATGATCGACGCGGGTGGAGGGATGCACCTGGTACAGGCATTGCCGCCTGACCACCTGGATCAACCTTTGTGCCAGCGGCTCAATAATGCCGGTATAGGTGCTCGCCCTTTATCGGCCTATGATCCACTGACCGATCAACAGGGGCTGATACTGGGGTTTAGTGCAGACCCTGTTGATCGGATGGCGCAGGCTGTTTCGCATTTGGTTCGAGCGTATAGTTTATGATTTAACGTACACTTATGTTCGCCATAGTTGAAACCTGGGTGGATTAAGTCGTGCTGGCTAGTGAATGATAAAGTGGCAAGGGATATCAGTTAGAGAGGATGCCAGTCCTATCACACAAGATATGAGCCGATACCTGTCTCTTGTTATTCAGGGGTAATTAAAGGAGTAATATTTCAGGTGTTATTAGTTGAAAAAGTCAAACATGTCGTTTTTTCTGTTTTTTTTAAAGCGAACGCGAGTTCAACGTTAGCAGTAACCCTGCTGTATGTTCTGATTAGTTACCTACTGCTCAACCTGGCCGGTGAACAAGACATTATAATCTTGGAGAACTTTGGCTACTGGCTTGCCGTCACCGCATCAACCGTCGGTTATGGTGACCTGTCACCGACTACTTTCTGGGGTAAGGTTGTTGTTAGTTTATGGGTTATTCCCGTCGGGTTAAGCATATTTGCATTTTTGATTGCTCGCGTGAGTTTTGCCTTGTCTGAACGAGCATTTAAAGGAAGAAGAGGGCTACGTCATTTGAATACACAAAACCACACTGTCATTATCGGCTGGAACGAGCAACGTACAATACGACTCATTGAATTGCTGTTAGATAAACATAATGCACACCACCGTCGAGTTGTCCTGTGCGTAGCCAAGGACATTGAAAACCCGATGCCGAATAAAATTGGGTTTGTGAAAGTAGAGTCGTTTTCTCACCAAGAAACAATGGCTAAAGCCTGTCTGGATACCGCCGATCGTATCATTATTGATACGCCATTGGACGATGTTACGTTAACTACAGCCTTATATTGCCAAAAAGTCAGCCCCAGCAGCCATAAAACAGCCTATTTTCAAGATGAATCTATTGGCGATTTGTTACTGTCACACTGTCCTGGTATTGAGATCATACCGTCGGTATCTGTTGAGCTCCTAGCCAAGTCGACTATCGATCCAGGTTCAAGTCAGTTGCATAAACAACTGCTGGATAGTAGTGATGGAATGACACAGTTCAGTAGCAAATATAATGGTGACAAGGTCGAGTATGAGCCTCTGTTTAATAAGCTAAAACACGAATATGATGCCACCCTGATAGGAGTTAGGAAGGATGGAGGTCAGTCGATCGAACTCAATCCCCCACTAACACTCAGGGTAGTGCCCGGCGACATTTTGTTTTACATCGCTGCTAAACGACTCCCCGCTCTGTTAGCCTAGTTGTCCAGCAGCCAAGTCTGACTGAAATCAGGTTAGTATCCTTGTCCTTACAGGGCTTGAAGTGGTGTTTTAGTCTCGCTGATAAGTACCCACTAACCGGTTGACACCGAGCAAATACGGCTCGGTTTTTTCCAGCAGCTCAGCCATGCTCAGTCCTGCCGGTAGTTGCAACGGACGTTCCAGTGCCAGGATCCAGAAATAGTAGTGGTGCAGACCATGCCCTTCGGGAGGCATAGGGCCTGCATAACCGTTTTTTCCATAATCGTTAACACCAGACGTCCCTTCGGTACTGCCTTCAACCAGACTACGTAAATCGGCAGGCAGGTTATACAGCACCCAATGTACAAAACCATAGCTGCCCTGCTTAATCAAGGGTGCATCTGGATCATGGCAGATCAGGGCAAAGGCTTGGGTGCCTTCTGGAACAGAATCCCAGGCCAGAGCGGGGGAAATGTTATCTCCTTCACCGGTATGTTTGCTGGGAATCTGGCCGCCGGCTGGGAAAGCGTTGCTGGTTAATTGGATGCTTGAGAGTGCGAAAGCCATGCGCTGCTCCTTTAATCAAGTGATAAGGTGTTGGGCTTTCAGTATTGACGTTGGCAGCAGGCTTTTCAAGCTTGTGTTGCGGCAATATTCCTGGTTCCTTGCGACAACTGCAACCTAGGCACTAATTTCTGCTAAAATCGGTATTTATTTTCAAGGGTTGGGTTTTCATGTCCTCAGAGCGAGTGTTTGGGCTTCATGCCGTCAGTTCCGTGTTGCAGCGTGATCCGGTGCGGATCAAAGTTTTGTTTGTCCAAGAAGGCCGTGACGATGATCGCCTGAACCGTTTGTTGGAACAGGCCGAAGCTGCTGGTATTACCGTGCAGCGCAGTGCCCGGAAACGACTGGATGGAATGGTAGATGGGGTTCATCAGGGTGTAGTGGCGGACTGTAAAGCGATCAGCGCTGGTGATGAGTCTGATCTACAGAAGCTGCTTGCTCAACAGCTGGAAAATCCACTGTTTCTGATTCTGGATGGCGTCACTGATCCACACAACCTGGGTGCTTGTCTGCGTACGGCTGAGGCAGCGGGTGTGCTGGCGGTGATTGCACCGAAAGACAAATCAGCGCCGCTGAATGCTACCGTCAGTAAGGTGGCTTGTGGTGCTGCTGAGATTGTGCCTTACATACAGGTGACTAACCTGTCTCGCACCCTGCAGGCATTGCAGCAGGCTGGTGTATGGATCACGGGTACAGCTGGGGAAGCGCAGCAGACGCTATTTGAAGCCAATTTGAAAGGACCTGCTGCCCTGGTGATGGGTGCCGAGGGTAAAGGTCTGCGTCGTCTGACTCGGGAGCGTTGCGATCAACTGATCAAGATTCCCATGCTGGGTAGTATCAGCAGTCTGAATGTTTCGGTGGCGACAGGGGTGTGCTTGTTCGAGATAGTGCGTCAACGCAGTCTCTGAGCAATCTAAGAATTGGTCCGGCGTACGCCGGACCTGGCTAAGGTATGAGCGGAAACTTAGTTGATCTTACTGAGCGTATGCATGGCGATCATCATCTCTTCATCGGTAGGGATGACACGCAATGCCAGCGTTGAACTGTCGGTATTGATGATGAGGGCATTCTTTTGGTTGGCCTCGCTGTCAAGTTCTGCTCCGAGCCAGTTGCAGCGTTCAACAACTCGGCTACGTACATCAGCATCATTTTCACCAACACCACCGGTAAAGACGATCTGCTCTATGCCACCCATTGCCGCGGCAAGGCGTCCAGCTTCTTCAGCAATCCTCAGGCAAAACAGGTCGATAGCTTCCTCTGCATCTGGATGACCTGCCTTGTGTAGTTCCAGCATATCTGAGCTGATGCCACCGGATACACCAAACCAGCCGCTTTCTTTGTAAAGTAGCTTTTCAATGGCATCAACATCCATAGCATATTCGCGCATCAAATACAGAATGACACCTGGATCTATATTGCCGCATCGGCTGCCCATGGGTAAGCCTTCTACAGCAGTAAAGCCCATACTGGATGCCACAGATTTTTGATTACTGATAGCGCACATGCTGGCACCGGCACCCAGGTGACATACAACGGTTTTTAGCTGACTACTATCTGTTTGACGCAGTTGATGCAGAATAAACTCATAAGACAGCCCATGAAAGCCGTATTTGATCACGCCTTCGTTGGTTAAATGCTTAGGAATGGCATAGAGTCGTTCTAAGTGTGATTGGCTGGTATGAAACATGGTGTCAAAGCAGCCCACAGCGGGTAGCTCCGGCAGCAGATTCTTGATCGCTTCTATCAGCTTCAGGTTGTAAGGCTGATGCAGCGGAGCGAGTGGAATAAACTGCAACAGTTGACTGCTGACTTCATCGGTCATCAATACCGGTTTGCTGAAATCATTGCCACCGTGCACGATTCGGTGCCCCGTTGCGATCAACTCATGGCCTGGATACTGTTTCTGCAGCCAGTTTAGCACTTCATTGAGTGCCGCCTGATGACGCTGCTCCCGTCCACAGTCGCCCATATCCAGAGTACGAGTTTCCAGTGGTGCGCCCTGAGCATCAGTAGCACCAAAGCGCACGCCTTCACCTAGCAAGTTGCCGAGCTTAACTACACACAGATTTTCTAGGCCCTCCAGGCTAACCTTATAAAGGCCACATTTCAGACTGGACGATCCACCGTTAACGGTCAGCAGCGTTTTCATATCAGCTATCCTTTTCTGGATGGTGGACCATATGAGAAGCCATGGCACAGGAGGCCAGGCGTCCCAACGTGCCTTCTGCGCGGCTGGTCAGTATGATTGGCACTTTGGCACCCACGGCAAGCCCGGCAGATTTAGCGCCAGCCAGATAGATCAGCTGTTTGGCAATCATATTGGCGGATTCCAGATCAGGTGCCAGCAGAATATCAGCTTCGCCTGATACAGGGGACTCTATGTGTTTATCGATTGCTGCCTGCAGGGATATGGCGTTATCAAACGCCAGGGGGCCATCCAGAATTGCTCCGGTAATCTGGCCTCGATCAGCCATTTTGCACAACGCGGCGGCATCAATGGTGCTCTGCATGGCAGGTTTCACTTTTTCGACGGCGGCGAGAATAGCTACTTTGGGTTTGTGAATACCCAGTGAATGGCAGAAATTAATCGCGTTCTGAACGATATCGCGTTTTGTCAGCAGGTCAGGTGCTACGTTAATGGCGGCATCGGTGATAACCAGTGGCTTATGATAGTTCGGAATGTCGAACACCCAAACATGACTGAGACGACGTTCAGTGCGAATGCCTTTGGTTTTGTGGATAATAGCGGCAAGCAGTTCGGATGTGCCCAGACTGCCTTTCATCAGGGCAACGGCTTCTGCGCTACGAACCAGTCCACAAGCACGTTCAGCCGCTTCATGACTATGCTCGGTACTGACGATTTCGTAAGGGGAAAGATCAATGCCTTCAGCCTCGGCCGCCGCACGGATCTTGTGCTCTGGGCCGACCAGTAATGGCTCAATCAGGCCCTGCTCAGCCGCTTCTATAGCACCCATTAGACTGTTGTGATCAACCGGGTGGACAACGGCCGTGCGGATAGGGGTTGCCTGGCGTGCTTGCTCGATAAAAAATTCTAGCTGGTCATGGACTGGTGGGCGTTCTTTGCGCAAGTTGGCGGATGGGTTGTTCTCAGTCATTGTCTGACTCCTTGGTTAGTCACTGTGCGTCATAATAACAGACTTAAAGCTATTATGACGCACTGCAGCATAAGAGTCACTTCAGTTGTTAAGGTTAACTTTCAGCGTGTCCTGATAGGGTGGCCATCCCAGTGGTTTGCCGCCGAGAAGATGCAGATGAATATGATAGACTGTCTGCCCTGCATGGCTGTTGCAGTTAAACACGGTACGGTAGCCGTCTTCGGCAAAGCCCTGTTCGGCGGCCAGCTTTGCAGCGACCCATTGCAGGTGTCCAACCGTTTCACAGTCGGCTACTGTGATGTCATTGAGCGTGGCAATGTGCTTGCGCGGTATGATCAGGGCATGGAAGGGTGCCTGTGGATTGATATCCATAAAGGCTACGACCTTGTCATCCTGATAGACAATGTCTGCCGGAATTTCGTTGTTGACGATTTTACAAAATAAACAGTCCATCATCTTCTCCTGCAAGGTTAGTCCTGTTGCTCACGGGCTATGGCACGATAGCCGATGTCATGACGGTAGAAGGCATCTTGCCAGCGGACTTGATGTACCGTCTGATAGGCTCGTTGTTGCGCTTCACCAACAGTGTCTCCAAGGGCAGTAACGCAGAGCACTCGACCACCTGCCGTCACCACCTGATCACCTTTCAATGCGGTGCCAGCATGGAAAATTTTACAGTCACTGGCAGCATTTGCCGGCAGCTCAATTTCGTCACCTTTGCGATAGTCGCCCGGGTAGCCGCCAGCCGCCATCACAATACCCACGGCTGGGCGGTCATCCCACTCAGCGGTGACCTGATCAAGTCGCTGATCCAGCGCCGCCAGGCAGAGTTCGGCCAGGCTTGTTTTCAGGCGCATCATGATCGGTTGGGTTTCCGGATCACCAAAGCGACAATTGTATTCGATGACCTTGGGCTCGCCAGCTGGGCTGATCATCAAGCCTGCATAAAGAAAGCCCGTGTAAGGGTTGCCTTCAGCGGCCATGCCTTTAACAGTGGGCATAATCACCTCTCGCATAATGCGCTGGTGAATCTCTGCAGAAACCACCGGTGCCGGTGAATAAGCACCCATGCCGCCGGTATTGGGGCCGGTGTCAGCATCACCGACACGTTTGTGATCCTGGCTGGTGGCCATAGGCAAGACATGCTCACCATCGACCATAACGATAAAGGAGGCTTCTTCACCTTCCAGGAACTCTTCGATCACCACCCGGTGGCCAGCATCACCAAAAGCATTGCCTGCCAGCATGTCTTTGACGGCGGCTTCCGCTTCATCCTGAGTCATGGCGACGATGACTCCTTTGCCTGCCGCCAGTCCATCGGCTTTGATGACAATAGGTGCGCCCTGCTGGCGCAGGTAAGCCAGCGCAGGTTCCACTTCAGTAAAGTTGCCGTAGGTGCCTGTCGGAATATGCTGTCGCGCCAGGAAGTCTTTGGTGAAGGCCTTGGAGCCTTCCAGTTGAGCCGCGGCGGCACTGGGGCCGAAAATTTTCAACCCCTCGGCCAGGAACTGATCAACAACTCCAGCGACCAGCGGTGCTTCTGGTCCGACGATGGTCAGGTCCACCTGGTTGGCATGAGCAAAATCGATCAGACCTTGGGTATCCATGGCTTGCAGATCTACATTGCTAACTTTTGCTTCTGTGGCACTGCCTGCATTGCCAGGCGCTACAAAAACCTGCTGTACATTAGTGTCTTGGGCAACCGCCCAGGCCAGCGCATGTTCGCGCCCGCCTGAACCTATAATTAATACCTTCATTTTGTCTCCTGACCCGGATTAATGACGGAAATGACGCATGCCGGTGAAGACCATCGCCATGCCATGTTCATTGGCAGCATCGATCACTTCCTGATCACGCATAGAGCCACCCGGTTGTATCACGGCGGTAATGCCTGCATCTGCGGCAGAGTCTATACCATCGCGGAAAGGGAAAAAGGCATCTGACGCCATGACTGAGCCTTTGACTTCGAGTCCTTCATCGGCTGCTTTGATGGCGGCGATGCGGGCTGAATAAACACGGCTCATCTGGCCAGCACCTATACCGATGGTTTGTCCGTCCCGAGCATAGACGATGGCATTGGATTTGACGAATTTAGCCACTTCCCAGCAGAACAGCAGATCACGGATTTCCTGCTCGGAGGGTTGACGTTCAGTGACAATTTTCAGTTGCGATACATCAATCATGCCGATATCACGATCCTGAATCAGCAGGCCACCGTTGACACGCTTGTAGTCTAAGGCCGCACTGCGTTGCTCACTCCATTCACCACACTCAAGCAAGCGAACATTCGGCTTGGCGGCGACTATGTCTGAGGCTTCTGCACTGACTTTCGGGGCAATGATAACTTCGACAAACTGGCGATCCACAATGGCCTGCGCCGTTTTACCATCCAGTTCGCGGTTAAAGGCGATGATGCCGCCAAAAGCTGACGTCGGGTCGGTCTGGAAGGCACGGTTATAGGCTTCCAGCAGATTGTCACCGATCGCCACACCACAGGGGTTGGCATGTTTGACAATGACGCACGCTGGCTCGCGGAAGGGTTTGACGCACTCCAGTGCGGCATCTGTGTCGGCCACATTATTGTAAGATAGAGCTTTACCCTGTACCTGACGCGCTGTAGCAACCGAAGGTTCAGCCGGGTTGGCCTCGACATAGAAGGCCGCTTTCTGATGCGGGTTTTCACCGTAACGCATCTCTTGTGCCTTGATGAACTGGGTGTTGAAGGTGCGCGGAAAACTGGCGGGTTCCAGCTCGTCACCTTCAATGACGGTGCCCAGGTAGTTGGCGATCATGCCATCGTAAGCGGCGGTGTGCTCGAAGGCTTTGATGGCGAGATCGAAGCGAGTGGCGTGGGTCAGGCCTTGAGAGGCATCCAGTTCGTGAATGATACTGTCATAGTCATCTGCATTAACAACTATGGCGACGTCCTTGTGGTTTTTAGCTGCCGAACGCACCATGGTTGGACCACCAATGTCGATATTCTCTATCGCCATGGCCAGATCGCAATCCGGGCGGGCTATGGTTTCGGCAAAGGGGTAGAGGTTCACGACAACCATATCGATCGGTGCGATGGCATGCTCGGCCATGATGGCATCGTCCTGACCACGACGTCCCAAAATGCCACCGTGAATTTTTGGATGCAGGGTTTTGACACGCCCATCCATCATTTCCGGAAAGCCGGTGTGATCAGACACTTCAATGGCTGGGATTTGATGTTCACGCAGCAGTTTGAAGGTGCCGCCAGTGGACAGAATTTCTACGCCTCTATCGCTGAGCGCTTTGGCGAATTCGGTAATACCAGTTTTATCGGATACGCTGATCAGCGCACGGCGAACTTGGGTGACAGGGAGCTGTGACATAAGTTATTCAGACCAGATTGTGAGTTCGGAAATTACAGGAGACCGTACTGTTTCAGTTTCTTTCGCAGGGTGCCGCGGTTCAGACCGAGCAACTCAGAGGCTTTGGTCTGATTGTCTTTAGTATAGTTCATCACACTTTCAAATAGTGGTGCTTCAATTTCTGACAGCACCATTTGATACACATCAGTAACCGGCTGTCCGTCAAGCTGCTTGAAGTAGCTGGTCATGGACTGGTGCACATTGTCACGAAGTGTCTGAGGCGGTGTTGTCTGCTGTGTGAGAGCGGCGTTTTTCACAACTTTGTTATCCATTGCGTTCATAAGCTTATCCTGATGTCAGGCAGCAGTGCGACACTGGGTCGCTAAAAACTCGGCCAAGGCACTGCTCTGGAGTTCTGCTGATTCGATTGTATTAAAATGCTTCCGAAAAGCCTGTCCCTGCTCGAAGTGTTGCATGTACCAGCCAATATGCTTGCGGGAAATTTTCACACCCAGTAGCTCACCATAAAACAGGTGTAGTTCCTGCAGATGTTGCTGCATGATCTGACTGATTTCATTCAGGCTGGCTGATGGCAGTATCTGCTCGGTTTGCAGATAATGATTAATCTCCCTAAACAGCCAAGGGCGGCCCTGAGCAGCACGTCCGATCATAACGGCATCGGCGCCTGTTTCATCCAGTACCTGTTTGGCTTTCTTTGGAGAGTTAATGTCACCATTGGCAAACAGGGGGATCTCAATGACGTCGCGAATACGCATGATTGTGTCGTACTCAGCGTCACCGCGATAACCATCAGCACGCGTCCGGCCATGTACTGCCAGTGCTTGAATGCCTATAGCCTGAGCCATCCTGGCCAGTTCAACTGCATTGCGGCTGTCGTGGCACCAGCCTGTGCGCATTTTCAGCGTCACCGGCAGGTCGACTGCTTTGACTACAGCCTCCAGAATCTCCTTCACCAGTTCAGGTTCACGCATCAGCGCAGAACCTGCGGCCCGGTTACAAACCTTCTTCGCTGGGCATCCCATATTGATATCAATAATCTGAGCACCACGCGCTGCATTCATCCGGGCAGCTTCAGCCATCATGACAGGGTCTGCTCCGGCAATTTGAACAGAGCGAGGTGTAATTTCACCGGTATGGTCCAGACGATAGGCTGATTTGCGGGTTTTCCAGAAAGTCGTATCGGATATGACCATTTCGGATACAGTCATGCCTGCGCCCAGCCGACGACACAGCTGTCGAAAGGGCCGATCAGTAATCCCTGCCATGGGAGCCAGGATCACCTTGCTGTTGATACTGTAGGGGCCGATCCGGAACATGCAATACCTTAATGGGGTCAGAAAACATCCGACACTAGTGTGCCGTAACAGGGTAGTTTCTCGGAAGGGGGACAATGATACCCCTTAAGTGCGGGTGCTCCAAGTCGAATCTGATGATTTTTTGATCTGTTGGGTGCTTCAGTGAGTTGCAGACGGTAACCAATCCAGTTCATAACCCAGATGGCCAGGTGCAGGGCGCTGCAGTAGCAGGCGAACTGCTTGCCGTTGTCCTGGCTGCAGTTGGGTTGTATCGCTGTTGCCAAGGTAGGCATCTGGTTGAAAATCAGTGGCCGCAATTATGCGGCCACTGGCATCGGTAAATTGCAATCGCATGATGGGCAGTGGCACGGGTAGAGGGCTGGTGTTGACCAGTCCGGTTAGTACTTCCAGAGTATCAGACTGTTCAGCCTGGCTGCGTACCAGCAAATGTGAGGTTTGCAACCATAGCAGGCTTTGATAGCTGGGTAGCGCACAGTCTAGCTGATCACAAAGTGCGATATAGACTGGGACCAGTAGTGGCTTCTGAGCCAGGTTCGCACGCTCGAACCAGAGATATTGTCCCGCCAGTAACACTAGTGCCAGAAATGAACCGACAATAGACCATGTCGGTGCGGATGCAGAACGGGGGGGTGCCGGACTCAGTTCCGGTGGGTCTGGCTGCATCTGTCGAAGCAGTGTCAGAGGGTCAGTTTTGGGCTTTGGAGTATCTGGTTGTATTTTCTGTGTGTCAGGGTGGCTGGATGCTTTGGGCTTGGCTGTTGAAGGAGCGGTCTCGGTCTTGGAAGGTGAGTTGACTGCCCGAAATACTGTCAGACACTGACCACATCGGACCCGTCCATCGGCAACTTTTAGTTGTCCTTGAGTAACATTGTAGCGTGTCTGGCAGGACGGGCATTGTGCAACCAGTTTCTTCATAACAGGTTACCGGCGTATGGCTGTAATGCGGATCCAGTTGTCTTTCTCAACTGGATCATCGACGATGAAACTATCGGCATAGGCAGCCTGAATTTCGCTGGCCTGGTGCTGTAACAGCCCTGACAAAAGCAGTTTACCACCTGGTTTGAGTAGCGCCGCAAAAACTGGTTCGAGCTGAACCAGAGGACCCGCCAGTATATTGGCAATTAGCAGGTCGGTCTGTAGCTGCGGAACCTGTTCAGGTAGGTAGGCCGTCAGTTTGCTATCTGGAAGCTGGTTTCGCGACAGGTTGTCACGGGTAGCGGTCAGCGCCTGTTGATCGATATCGACAGCGACAACAGATTCTGCGCCCAGCAGTAGTGCGGCGATACCCAGGATGCCCGAGCCGCAGCCGTAATCTGTCACCTGGAGTCCCTCTAGCGTTTGAGCATCCAGCCATTCAAGACACAGTGCGGTGGTTGGGTGGGTGCCTGTGCCGAAAGCAAGTCCAGGATCCAGCAGCAGGTTTACTGCAGTTGGATCAGGCACATCGCGCCAACTGGGGCAAACCCATAAGCGCTGACCGAAGCGCATTGGGTGGTAGGTATCCATCCAGGCGCGCTCCCAGTCCTTGTCTTCAAGGATTTCGGCACTTACTTGTGGGGTGGGTTGATCATCCGCCAGACGTGCGTCCAGCTCTGTACGAATGAAAGCCAGGGTAGATGGCAAATCATGCTCGGCGGAAAACAGACCGGTCACTACGGTGGACTGCCATAGTGGCGTGGTTCCCAGGTCGGGTTCAAAAATCGGGTTGTCTTCAGCATCTTGAAAGGTTACGGCGGCACAACCGGCTTCCAGCAGCAGGTCTTCAAATAGTTCGGCTTGCTCGGGCGGGGTGGGGATGGTAATTTGCAACCATGACATAGCGTAGGTTCCTGAAACAAAAGCCCGCAATAGCGGGCTTTTAGAAGAGTTGACCGGACTTTACAGTCCGAGCTTTTTCTCCAAGTAATGAATGTTTACGCCACCCTTAGCAAAGTTGGCATCGCGGACAATTTCCATGTGCAGCGGGATATTGGTACGTATTCCATCAATCATGGTTTCATCCAGTGCGTTCTGCATGCGTTTCAGCGCGATTGCACGGTCTTCCCCGTAGCTGATCAGCTTGGCGATCAATGAATCGTAGTGAGGCGGCACGGTGTAGCCGTCATACAGGTGAGAATCAACACGGATGCCATTGCCGCCCGGTGCATGGAAATGCGAAATTTTACCTGGGCAGGGCAAGAAGGTTTTCGGATCCTCTGCATTGATACGGCATTCGAATGCATGCCCGCGAAGCTGAATATCTTCCTGTGTGAAAGATAACGGCATGCCGGAGGCAATTTTCAATTGCTCCTTGACGATATCGATACCGGTTACCATCTCCGTCACCGGGTGCTCTACCTGAACGCGGGTATTCATTTCGATGAAATAGAAATTGCCATCTTCGTAGAGGAACTCAAAGGTTCCTGCACCTCGGTAGCCAATGTGCAAACAAGCATCAACGCAGGACTTAAAGACCTTTTGACGGGCTTGTTCATCGATCATTGGCGCGGGGGCTTCTTCGACAACCTTTTGGTGGCGACGCTGCATGGAGCAGTCACGGTCATACAGATGTACCGCGTTGCCCTGTCCATCGGCGAGCACCTGGATTTCCACATGGCGTGGGTTTTCCAGAAATTTTTCCATATACAGGGTGTCATCACCAAAGGCCGCACCGGCTTCAGAGCGGGTTACGTGGATGGCGTTCAGCAGGCTGGCCTCTGAATGAACCACTCGCATTCCGCGCCCACCGCCACCGGCAGCCGCTTTGACAATCACCGGATAGCCAATACGTTCGGCGATCGCGTAAAGTTCGGTGCTGTCATCAGGGAGTGGGCCGTCAGATCCTGGTACGGTGGGTACGCCGGCCTTTTTCATCGCCGCAATGGCGGATACCTTGTCGCCCATCAGGCGGATCACTTCGGCCGTCGGGCCTATAAAGGTAAAGCCTGAGCGCTCTACCTGCTCAGCAAAGGCGGCGCTTTCGGCCAGAAAACCATACCCGGGGTGAATGCCGATACTATCAGTCACTTCGGCTGCACTGATCAGTGCAGGAATGTTCAGGTAGCTTTTGTTGGAGGGCGCAGGACCAATGCAAACGGCTTCATCAGCCAGTCGTACATGCATCAGGTCCCGGTCAGGCTGCGAATGCACAGCAACGGTGCGAATACCCAGCTCCTTGCATGCCCGCAGAATACGTAGTGCTATTTCACCACGGTTTGCAATCAGCACTTTATCCAGCATCTTGAAAAGATCCTTGCGTCAGTATAGTTGATCAGACAATTGTAAACAGGGGCTGATCATACTCAACCGGCTGTCCGTCTTCGACCAGTATGGCTTCGATGACACCGGCCTTGTCGGATTCAATCTGGTTCATCATCTTCATCGCTTCAACGATGCAGATCACATCACCCACTTTGATGGATTTGCCGATTTCAGCAAACGCCGGTGAGCTGGGTGAGGGGGCTGAGTAGAAAGTGCCGACCATCGGCGAGCGAACCACGTGGCCTCGTGGAGTGGCTTCTGCAGCCTTCTCTGACTCTGCGGCGACTGGCTGTGCCATTGGCTGGGGTTGCTGTTGATAAACCGGCGCTTGCTGATAAACCGGGGCTGAGGTGACTGTGGCGCCACGGCTTATGCGAACAGACTCTTCGCCTTCTTTGATTTCAATTTCGTTAATGTTTGATTCTTCAAGTAGCTCAATGAGCTTTTTAACTTTACGAATATCCATTCTGTTTCGCTTCTCTGGTTGGGAGTGACGGTAAAAATCAGTTAAGGCTTTAGGCTGTTAAGTGCAGCTTGAAGCGCAAATCGGTACCCATCTGTGCCAAGTCCGCAAATAACCCCTTTTGCCAAGTCCGACAGATAGGAATGATGCCGGAAAGGCTCTCGGGCGTGAACATTGGACAGGTGTATTTCAATAAACGGAATCGCAACGCCAGCTAATGCATCCCGAAGTGCAACGCTGGTATGCGTATAGGCTGCCGGGTTGATCAGGATAAAGTCTATTTGCTCATCACGGGCCTGGTGTATACGCTCAATTAACGCATGCTCAGCATTACTCTGAAAGCAATGCAATTCAGCACCCAGTTGTTGTGCTTCAAGGGTTAAAGCACTTTCAATATCCTGAAGGCGCTGACTTCCGTATAGGTGCGGTTCACGAGTGCCGAGCAGGTTTAGATTGGGGCCGTTAATAAGCAGTAATTTAACCATAAGCAGGCAGTATTCTGTCCCGATGCGATAAAAGTCGTAGTTTGCCTGAAATTAGACAGTGTGTCTATTTTGTTCGGACTGAATTGTCTGTTAGCTGCCAGTTAGCCGAAGTTAAGCACATTTAGCTAGGCAGGTGTAACAATAGGTTCACTCTGAGACTTTCAGACCGTTGACCACTAAGGGCTATTCGTAGCATAGTGCCATAGATTTTTCAGGGCAGAAGCAGAAAGCGTTTCGCATCGGAGTATAGGCTATGATTCGTGTGGTATTTAATCAGAAAGGTGGCGTAGGTAAGTCCAGTATTACGGTCAACCTGGCGGCTATCAGTGCATTCAAGGGGTTGAGGACACTGGTGATTGACCTGGATCCTCAGTGTAATTCAACACATTACCTGCTCGGTGATGACTCCAACTTACCCCAGACTGATGTGCGCGATTTTTTTGAGCAGACCTTGTCCTTTCAGCTTAAGCCACATCCGCCGATGAATTATGTGCATGAAACACCCTTTGAGAATCTCTGGCTGTTGCCGTCCAACCCCGATTTGACCGATCTGCAGTCAAAGTTGGAAAGTAAGCACAAAATTTATAAATTACGCGATGCCTTGGTCGAGCTGTGTGCAAGCTTTGATGCTATCTATATAGATACACCGCCCGCATTCAATTTTTTTACTCTGTCTGCTCTGGCTGGCGCTGAACGCTGCTTGATTCCGTTCGATTGCGATGAGTTTGCCCGGCAGGCACTATACAGTTTGCTGAATAATATTGACGAAACCCGCGCTGATCATAATGCGGCGTTAACGGTGGAGGGGATAGTGGTCAATCAGTTTCAGCCACGGGCATCCTTGCCGCAACGTATGGTGAAAGAGTTAGAAAATGAAACTGTTCCAGTCATGCGTTCACGCATTTCTTCATCAGTAAAGATGAAAGAATCGCATAATGCGGCCAGTCCATTGATTTATATGGCACCTGCGCATAAATTGACACAAGAGTTTCTGGCGCTTTATGAAGAGTTGCATTGCTGAGCTTGAGTTGTTTGTGCCTTTGTTATAACCCTTTGACGGCAAAGATGCCGGGGGCGTTTCGCCAGTAGCCTTTGTAATCCATACCGTAACCGAAGATGTAGCGATCTTCAATTTCCAGGCCGGTAAATTCGGCCTTCAGTCCAGGCTGGGCCTTGCGGTCATGGCGTTTGTCGATTAATACCGCCGCGTACACGGCGCTGGCACCTTCGCGTCGGCAGTGATCCATGATTTCAACCAGGGTGTGGCCTTCATCCAAAATGTCATCAACAATCAGTACCGGGCGGCCACGAAACGCGGACATGGGAGGGACTTTCCATTCAAGGGAGTGACCTGACGTGGTATTACGGTAACGTGTGGCATGCAAATAGCTGGCTTCAAGAGGAAAATTCAACCGAGTTAGCAGTTGCCCGGTTATCACTAGCCCACCATTCATTACGCAGAAAACTACTGGGTTCTGCTCACTCAGCGAGGCGCTGATCGCCTCGGCCATATGGTTGATGGCCTGGTCCACTTGTTCACTACTAAACAGCAGATCGGCTTCCTGATAGATCTGTTTGATTTCGTCCAATTCAACCTGTGTCATGCATTTGGCTCTTTTGTGTCGGATAAAAACCCTGGAACATTCCGGGTCAATAAACGCAGAACAATACTGTTCTGATCAGCAAAGGGCAACCGTCTTTATAGAAGATAAAACTAAATTGATTGAAATGCGTCGGTATTTCCCTAAGAATTGCAGGCATTGAATTGCCCTTGGCAGGATTAACTGAAAAGATTGAGGAGTTTGGCATGAGTCTGCATGAAATTAAGCATCCATTGGTACAGCATAAACTGGGATTAATGCGGTCGGTTGATAAAAGTACTCGTGGGTTCAGGCAGTTGGCTGCTGAGGTGGGTTGTCTGCTGACTTACGAGGCTACCAAAGATCTGGAGTTGGAGTCCTACGAAATAGAGGGTTGGAATGGTCCGGTTACAGTGCAGCGCATCAAGGGGAAAAAAATCACTGTAGTGCCGATTTTGCGTGCAGGTCTGGGTATGCTGGATGGCGTGTTGGAGCTGGTGCCCAGTGCCAAAATCTCTGTGGTCGGAGTATACCGCAATGAAGAGACTCTGGAACCGGTTACCTATTTTGAAAAACTGGCGAGTGATATCGATTCACGTATGGCGTTGATAGTGGATCCGATGCTGGCAACGGGTGGTTCTATGATTGCCACTATCGACATGCTCAAAAACGCCGGTTGCAGCAGTATACGTGCACTGGTGTTGGTGGCTGCACCTGAAGGTATCAAAAAGGTCACCGCAGCACATCCGGATGTGGATATCTTTACCGCGTCTATAGATTCTCATCTGAATGAGCAGGGCTATATCATCCCTGGACTGGGTGATGCCGGTGATAAGATTTTTGGTACTCGATAAGGTGCTCCAGCTTGGCAGTGGCGCAAAGTCATCGGCTTGTTGCTTGCGAGAGCTGAGCCAGGGTTGTCTGAACATTCTATTATATAAAGGAGTCAATGATGCGTGAATCTACAGCGGGTACAGACAAGCCTTTTCACTGGCGCACCGCACTGGCAGGCTCGCAAATGCTGTTTGTGGCATTTGGCGCGTTGGTGCTGATGCCGTTATTGACTGGCCTGGATCCAAGTGTAGCGCTGTTTACCGCAGGTATTGGTACCTTGCTTTTCCATCTCATTACTGGCGCCAGTGTACCGATCTTTCTGGCATCTTCTTTTGTGTTTATTGCGCCGGTGGTTTTTTCGGTACAACACTGGGGAGTGCCGGCGACTATGGGCGCATTGTTTGCGGCCGGTGTTGCCTATATGTGTTTGGCTGCGCTGGTACGTATTAAAGGTGTTGGCTTTTTGCACCGCCTTTTGCCGCCCGTGGTTACAGGGCCGGTGATTATGATTATCGGTCTGGGTCTGGCGCCCATTGCTGTCAATATGGCGATGGGTAAGGCGGGTGATGGTTCATTTGAAATCTATCCTTATCAGGATGCCATGATCGTAGCGATGGCTGCATTGGTGACAACCGGAGCTGTAGCTGTATTTGCACAGGGTATATTCCGCCTGTTGCCGATACTCTGTGGGGTGGTGGTGGGTTATATTGCGGCCTGGATAATGGGGATGGTGGATCTTGCCGCTGTGCGGGATGCGCCGCTGCTGGCTATGCCTGGGTTCATCATGCCGGAGTTTCACTTGCAGGCTATACTCTTCATGATTCCCGTTGCTATCGCCCCGGCTATCGAGCATGTGGGCGATATGATCGCAATCGGTAATGTGACGGGTAAAGATTACGTCAAAAAACCGGGTCTGCATCGTACGCTCTTTGGTGATGGTGTGGCGACATCGGCGGCAGCACTGTTTGGTGGCCCACCGAATACGACTTACTCAGAAGTGACCGGGGCGGTAATGCTGACTCGGGCGTTTAACCCGGTAATTATGATCTGGGCTGCCTGTTTTGCTATATTGCTGGCATTTGTGGCCAAATTTGGCATGCTGTTGCAAACCATACCAACCCCTGTCATGGGCGGCATCTTGATTCTGCTGTTTGGATCTATCGCGGCGGTGGGGATGAACACACTGATCAAGGCGCGCGTGGATATGGCCGAGCAGCGTAATCTGGTGATAGTGGCAACCGTATTGGTGTTTGGTATTGGTGGTATGGCGTTAGGTGATGGGGACATGAGCCTGAAAGGCGTTAGCCTCTGCGGCATTGTTGCCATCCTGCTGAATCTGATTCTGCCAGCCAGTCGTCAGGACGATGATGATCTGCATGTGGAGCAGGAAGTGGTTGAAGATCTGGTTAAACACGCCCGGGACTAATACTTGATAGCTCCCCCTCCCCTCTCTCCAG